>NZ_JAAIJQ010000280.1 GCF_010820565.1 Thiorhodococcus minor
CGCTCCAAGCACCTCGCGCTCGTTTGCGCCAAGCTCGGCATCGCCCTCATTCATGCCCGGCCCTATCAGCCCCAGGGCAAAGGCAAGATCGAGCGCTGGTTCAAGACCGTGCGCGCGCAGCTGCTCACCCGCCTGACCGAGGCCGACGTGGCGAGCCTCACGGCGCTCAATCGCCGCCTCGCTGGCTGGGTCGAGGGCGAGTACCACCACAGCCCCCATCGCGGCCTGGAGGGCGCCACGCCGCTCGAGCAATGGGCGCGCACCGGCGCCGGGGTGCGCTTCCCGGAGCCGGACGTGGACCTGGCCGATCTGTTCTTGCAGGAGGCGGTGCGCAAGGTGCAGAAGGATCGCACCGTCAGCCTCAACGGGGTGGTCTACGAGGTCGATGCCGCCCTGGTCGGGGAGACCGTGACGCTGCGTTTTGATCCGAGCGCACCGCCCGAGCGCCCGGTCCAGGTGTGCTTTCAGGGGCAGCGCCTGGCGCTGGCGCGTCCGGTCGATACCGATGCCAATTGCTTCATCAAGCGCGATCGCCCCTCGCGCAACTTGGCGATCGCGGGTAGCGCCCCTGAGCCCAAGCCCTCGGCGCTGCGCCTGCGCGAGCTGCCCTCGGGCGCCGACGACACGCCGGAGGGACGCTGATGTATCGCAAGCACTTCGCCCTCACGGCCTTTCCCTTCGATCTGGTCCCGCCGCCGGATGCGCTGTTCGCCGCCGCCAGCCTCACCGAGGCCGCGGCGCGCCTGACGCATCTGCTGGAGCTGCGCGCCATCGGCCTGGTGACCGGCGAGGCCGGCTCGGGCAAGACGACGGTCTGCCGCAAGGTCGCCGCCGATCTGCATCCCGGGCTCTATCGGGTGTTCTATATCCCGCTCTCGACCGGCAACGTCATGGACATGTACAAGAGCATCGCCTGGGAGCTGGGACTGGCGG
>NZ_JAAIJQ010000281.1 GCF_010820565.1 Thiorhodococcus minor
TCTTCGCGGCGACGCGCCGCACCTCGCGCAGCAGTCCCGCGATGCTGAGGTGCTGGCGTGAGAACGGAGCACTCATCCGCTGCCGGCCAGGGAAGCGCAAAGCGCGAGGCCGGTAGTCCCGGGTAGGCGTGTGCGCGTGCGTATTGCCGTAATGACGAAGGACGTGAGTCCTTCGTCGTGAAGGCAATATGCAAAGCGCAGTCACACACGCCGTAGAGTCATTCGTCGTAGGGTCGTGCGCAGCCCGAGTGCGCCAACGGCGCTACTCGAGGCGGAGCAGCGACCCGGAGCGGGACGGCCCGGGCTGAGAAGGTTGTCGCCCTGCGCGAGTCCCGTCGGCGAGGGATCGACCCGACGGGTATCACGAGCGCAGACGCGACACTCCGGAATACCTGCCTCGCAGCCTGAGAAGTCTGTGGCAGTATACTGATTCGGCTTCAAAAGTTTACGAAAGACTTTTTTCAACATCAAGCCAGCACATTGTTTCTAAAGCAAATATTTTTCCGGCGGGAACTGCTGCGTATGTCGCATCCGTCAGGTAGCCGTGCGAAGGGACCTTGATCGCCACGCAGGCGCCCCTGTCCGCTCGATATCCTCGAGCGCATGTCCAGGTCGGACTCCTGGAGGAGCTGAGATAGGCGTTCGGCGGAACCGCGATGGCGACGCACGCCTTGTCGATCTCTTGATATCCCCACTTGCACTGCCAACCGGTTCCGTATCCCCCCTTGGTGGCAAAGGCGTGAGCGGGTACCACCACAGCGATGCAGGCACCTTCGGTCTCGCGATAGCCGCGATCACACTCCCATCCGCCGCCATAGCGTTTGGCACTTGCGTGCTCGGGAATCCCAACGCAGAACTCCTGACATACGCCCATTAACTCGCTGAAATGGTGCTATAATCCTGGCTTGAATCGATAAATAAATACGA
>NZ_JAAIJQ010000282.1 GCF_010820565.1 Thiorhodococcus minor
GCATAGCGCAGATGCACCGTCTCCAGGGCACGGTAGCGTGCCGGGATCTCCAGGCGGATGCCCGCCAGGCTGACGGTGCCATCGGCACGGCGCTGGCGGCGCGCGACCTCGATGCGGAAAGCCGCGCGCAGGGCGGCGGCATCCGGGCAGGGGCGCGCCACGCTCGACCCCTCCAGATAACGCGCCAGCGGCGTGCTGGGCAACTCCGCATGGCGGCTGCGGTGATACTCCTGCTCGACCCAGGCTTGCGTGGCGCGGTTGAGGGTGTCGAGGGTCAGCCCCGGCTCGCCTTCGAGCATCGCCATCAGGCGCCCTTCCACGCGGCCCCAAAAGGCCTCCTGTTTGGCGTTCTGATACGGTGAATAGGGCAAGGTCGTCTGGTGCAGCACGCCCAGGCTGGCGAGTCCGGCCACCGTCTCTTCGGCCAGCATTGCCGCCCCGTTATCGGTCATGAGGGCGCGCGGCAGGCCGCGCTTCATGAACGCCTGCGAGAGCCCGTGCACCAGTACCTCGGCGGTTTCGTTGGCATACCACTGCAGGTGACAGACCAGGCGCGAGCGATCGTCGATGACGCCGAGCAGCAGCGGCGTGATCCAGGCTCCGGCGGCGGTCAAGACCTTGCGCGAGCCGTGGTGGAAATCCAGATGCCACAGGGCTGCGACGTGCTCGACCTCGAAGCTGCGCACCTCGCGTTGCTCCAGATGATCACGCGCCGCCAGGGCACCGACGGTGTCGCGCTTGGGGGTGGCGCGGCGCACCATTCCCTGCGCCTTTAAATAGCGCCGCACGCTTGGATAGGATGGCACCGGGGTGGCGCTGCCGGCGAGCGTCGCCGCGAGGTTGTCGTGGTGCAGCTGGGCGGTCCAACCGGGATGGTCGCGGTACTGCGCCTGCAGCGCCTCGCGCGCGGCG
>NZ_JAAIJQ010000283.1 GCF_010820565.1 Thiorhodococcus minor
CTATATCAAAGCGAAGCAGGAGCCGCGGTATCGGTTCTACACCCTGTATGACCGACTCTGTCGGCCTGACGTGCTTGCGAGCGCCTGGGCCCAGGTCGCCGAGAACGGCGGTGCACCTGGGGTGGATGGGGTGCGCATCGACGATGTGCGCGCCGCCCCCGGCGGTGTGGAGGCCTTCCTCGCCGAAATCGGCGAGCGCCTTCGCGCCAAGCGTTACCGCCCGCAAGCGGTGCGGCTGAAGCCGATCCCCAAGGCGAATGGAGGGGAGCGCCCGCTGGGCATTCCCACCGTACGCGATCGCGTCGTCCAGACAGCGGCCAAGCTGATTCTGGAGCCGATCTTCGAGGCGGACTTCCTCCCTGTCTCCTACGGGTTTCGCCCAGGGCGCTCGGCGCATGGAGCGCTCGAGGCCGTGCAGGGGGCCCTGCAGGATGGTCTGACAGCCGTTTACGACGCCGATCTCGCGGGGTACTTCGACAGTATCCCGCATGCCAAGCTGCTCGCCTGTGTCGAGCGGCGCATCGCCGATGGGAGCGTGCTCAAGCTGATCCGTCAGTGGCTGCGCGCCCCGCTCATGGAGGGCGACGGCGACCGGCATCGGCCTGCGAGGAAGGTCGACCGCAGCGCCGGCACCCCGCAAGGCGGTGTCATCTCCCCGCTGCTGGCCAACCTCTACTTGCATTGGATGGACCGGCGCTTCCACGCCAGCGACGGACCGGCGCAGTTCGCCGGCGCCCGGCTGGTGCGCGACTGCGACGACTGTGCGCCACGAAGGCGCGCTGCAGGGCGCAAGCCCTGCGTGCAGCCATGCTGCACAAGAGATGGGGGTCGGCCCCCCGAAGCCGCCGTGCAGGCGGAGGCTTCAAACCGCCCACTGCGGCTGCCTTTAAGAGAGGTGGTCGTGAGC
>NZ_JAAIJQ010000284.1 GCF_010820565.1 Thiorhodococcus minor
ACCGCGAAGCCTCGAAGCACAAGTCCCGCTGTGCTAGGCGGAAACGACCTCGGCAGACAGACGCTTGCCAATGGCGGTCGGTCCGGGCCAGCGCACACGGTTCGATCTTAAGCCTGGGGCTCGCGTGGGGCAATTCGAGATCCATGGCTGGAGACAGGTTTCGACGCCAGAGAGTCGCAGCGCCCCCTTGCGGCATGCGCTTCGGCTGAGCACGCTTGGCGTGCTGAGCTTGTTGCTTGCGGGCATGGCCTCGGCCAGCCCCGTCCACGGACGGCCGGCAGGGCATCGAGGGCCAAACCCTTCGCTGCCGCCTCGCCGATGAGCGGGGACCCCAGCCCCGCCTTCTCGCTTTGGTAAACTGCCGGCACCCGAAACCTCGTCCAGCACGGGCTCGGACGGCAACCCCAAGCATCGCGCTCCCCCCAGTTCCCAAGTCTCCTGGTTTGATGCCGTTCTCAAGATTCTCGATACCCCTCCTCGCGACCCTCCTCCTTGCCTCCGCAACCACAGTAGACGCCGAATGGCGTGTCCTTTGGCGCGACGAGTTCGGCTATACGGGTCCTCCGGACCCGGATAAGTGGAATGTGGCGAAGTGGCCGCCTGGCCGAGTCAATGACGAGCTGCAGGCCTACACCCAGCGACCGAGGAACCTGCGCGTCGAGGACGGCAAGCTGGTCATCGAGACCCACTTCGACCCAGACGCACAGCCGCGCTTCTCATCGGGGCGTATCAGCTCGAAGGGAAAGGGTTTCTCGACCTACGGGAGGTTCGAGGCGCGGATTCGGTTCCCGAGCGCGCGGGGGACTTGGTCTGCCTTCTGGCTGATGCCGGAAGATCCCTCTGTCTACGGCCTTAACAAGAAGGAGGGCTGGTACTGGCCCAACTGCGGCGAGATCGACATCGT
>NZ_JAAIJQ010000285.1 GCF_010820565.1 Thiorhodococcus minor
CCAGGTAGTTGTTGGATTCCACTGTGGCGGTGTACAGATAGCCGGACCATGCCAGTATGATCATCACGATCGGGTAGAGCACGAGCGCCGGATACCAAAGCCAGTAGCTGCCCATCAGCAACGGATAGGCATCCGGCTGACGTAGCTGAGCCATGACGCCGCGGCGCGGATGGAAGACCCGGACCATGAACCAGGCGGTCGCGCCGAAGGCAAGGATGGCGGCGAGCCGCGCCATGGCGCCGCCGCCCTCGAGCGGATCGAGCACAACCGCAAGGTGCATGAGCACCACTGCCGGGATCAGGGTCCATGTCAAACGCCGCGTCGCCGTCCGCACCAGCGTCAGGTTTGGCTCCGGCCAGCGAAAGTGTACCGCCGCGAGCCCATGCGGCCGGCAGATAGCGGACAGCAGGTGCAGTGACAGGAGGAGCCCGGCGATTTGCAAAACCTTATCGCCTAGGGCCAGCGTCAGATCGGTCCCCGAGGATGCGTGCAGCAGCCAGCCTGATGCGGCCAGAAGGAGCGGCAGCGGCAAGGCTAGGAGCAATGTCAAGCCGAGCGCGCGCAGCGTGAGACCGAAGCTGTCCGTGGTGGGCTTGCCGACGCGACCGGCCAAACCCTCGATGGCAACCCGGATGCGACGCCGGCTCCAAAGCAGCGTGCCCACGAGCACGAACGCCACCCAAAACAGGGGATTCGCCGCGAGCTGGCGAAAAACGATCCGCCCGAGCTCGGTCTTGCGGTCCCCTGCCAGCATCCTGTTGAGCTGATCGGGTAGCGTCAGCAGCTTGTCCAAGTCGATTGGCGCCTCCGTGCGAAGCCAGGCCAGACGCTCCAACAACAGCGCTTCGTAATCGGCGACGAGGGCGAGCAGCGTCTCTTCGGCGGCATCGAGCTCCCTCGC
>NZ_JAAIJQ010000286.1 GCF_010820565.1 Thiorhodococcus minor
GCACCACCGGCTTCACGCCCGACGGCCTGAGCGCCGCGGGCGCAGCCATCGGCCCCATCGCCGGGCTGGTCGAGGACAGCGACGGGCGCCTCTACTTCGGCCAGGCCAGCCCCGCCGGGGTGCGCCGCATCGCCTCCGCCTATGCCGGCCTGCCCTGGCAGGACCGCCTGGAGGTCCCGGGCGACGGCGGCGAGAGCCTGCGGATCTTCGATGCCCAGGGTCGCCTGCGCGAGGAGCGCGACGCCGAGACCGGCCTCACCCTGAAGACGGTGGACTATGACGCCGCCGGACAGCTGGCGAGCGTCACCGATGAGTACGACCGCACCACCACCTATGAGCGCGACGGCGCCGGGCGCATCGCTGCCGTCGTCAGCCCGACCGGCCAGCGCACCCGCATCGCCTACAACGCCTTCGGCCAGCCCGAGACCATCACCCATCCCGACGGCGCGGTCTGGGGCCTGGAATACGACGCGGCCGGCCTCCTGACCGACTACACCGATCCCAACGACCACACCACCACCTTCGCCTACGACAGCCTCAATCGCCTGATCCGCGACACCGATGCCGCCGGCGGCGGCTGGAAGTCGATCGAATACGACCTCGATCCCGAGGCCCAGCAGGTACGCTATACCTCGGCCGAGGATCGGGTGCATGGCTACACCGCCCGCACCGACACCGAGACCGGCGTGCGCACGTCGATCGACACCAGCCCCACGGGCGGCGAGACCCGTAGCCTCAGCGACCCGCTCGCGCGCACCACGACCACCACCGCCCCCGACGGCACCCGGACGATCACCGAGGTCCTGCCAAGCGCCGTGCCCTCCGGGGCCGCCGCCGACAGCCGCACCACCATCCGCCTGCCGAGCGGGCTGACCTACACCAGCGAGAGCGC
>NZ_JAAIJQ010000287.1 GCF_010820565.1 Thiorhodococcus minor
ACCAAACTTGAGCGTTTCACACGGATGGCGCGCGAAGAGCCGCGCAAGCGGTTCAATGCCCTGATGGGACTGTTGAGTGAGCCCGAGGGGCTGCGCGAAAGCTTCGAGCGCCAGGATGGACGCAAGGCGCCCGGAGTTGATGGGGTGAGGAAAGACGACTATGGCGTCGGTTTGGACACGCGCCTGGAAGACCTGTCGGCACGGCTGCGCCGACTGGGCTACCGGCCACAGCCGGTGCGGCGCACCTACATCCCGAAAGGGGACGGCCGCTACCGGCCGCTGGGTGTGCCCGCCTTCGAAGACCGGCTGGTGCAGGATCGCCTCAGCGCGATCCTGCAAGCCATCTGGGAGCCGGAGTTTTGTGACTGCTCGTATGGCTTTCGTCCCGGTCGTAGCGCGCACGATGCGCTGCGCCGCGTGGCGGAGGTCATCACCAATGAGCGAACACAATGGGTCGTCGAGGCCGACATCAAAGGCTTCTTCGATCACGTTTCCCATGCCCACTTGCTGCGCTTTCTGGAGCACCGTATTGGCGATCCCATGCTGTTGCGGATCATCCGGCGGTTCCTGAAGGCCGGCATCATGGAAGACGGCGTATGCACAGCCAGCGTGGAGGGAACGCCACAAGGCGGATTGGTCTCGCCCGTGCTCAGCAATCTCTACCTGCACTATGTGCTCGACCTCTGGTTCGAGCAGCGTTTCGCCAGGAGCTGCGCGGGCAAAGCCTTCCTGATCCGCTATGCCGATGACTATGTGGCCTGCTTTGAGCACGAAGCGGACGCGCGCGCCTTCATGGAGGTGATGCCGACGCGTCTGGCGCAATTCGACCTGGAAGTCGAGCCGAGCAAGACCGCGCTGTTGCGATTTGGCTCGCACGCGCTTGGCC
>NZ_JAAIJQ010000288.1 GCF_010820565.1 Thiorhodococcus minor
CTGGGTCGTCTGGCCTCGATCCGCGCGGGCCTGCGTGACGCGCTGGAGTCAGGCCCCTGGTGCGACGAGGCGGGCTTTGCGCGGCGCGTCGAGCAGGCCTATCGGGAGATGTGGCGGAAATGGTGTCAAGACCGAGCACCGGCGGAACCTTCCGAGAATGGGCGTGCATCGCAACGCGCGGAGCTCGTCGCGCTCTTTGAGAAGGGGCGCTTCTCGGAGCTGTGCTCGGTCAGCCAAGCATTCACGGCACGCCATCCCGAGGATGCATTCGGCTGGAAGGCGCTGGGCACCGCACTCATGAAGCGCGGCGAGCTGTCGGCGGCGTTGCCGGCACTCCAGCGGGCGGTTGGGCTTGCGCCGACGGACACCCAATGCCTCAACACGCTGGCCAATGTGCTCCATGACCGCGGGTCGTCGGACGATGCGCTCGCCTGTCTGGCGCGTGGGCTGGAGATCAATCCGCAAGAGGCGGTGCTCCACAACAGCCGGGGCGTCGTGCTCAAGGATCTGGGCCGATTCGAGGAGGCGATCCGATGCTATCGACGCGCCTTGGCGCTCGATCCGGGGCTTGTCACCGCGAGCAACAATCTGGGCGTTGCCTTTCAGGAGCTTGGTCGTTTCGAAGAGTCGCTCGCGAGCTTCGACACGGCGTTGAAGCTCGATTCCAAGGATGTCAAGACGCTCAACAATCGCGGCAATACGCTGAAGGACCTGTGCCGCCTGGACGAGGCGCTGGAACATTTTGAGCGGGCGATCGCACTCGAGCCAGGTCTCGCCCGCGCCCATTCCAACCGCTTGTTCGCGCTGAACTACCACCCGGACAAATCGGCCGAGGAGATCTTCGCGGCGTATCGTGATTACGAGCGCCGCTTTGGCGCACC
>NZ_JAAIJQ010000289.1 GCF_010820565.1 Thiorhodococcus minor
CCCTGGGGCTGATAGGGCCGGGCATGAATGAGGGCGATGCCGAGCTTGGCGCAAACGAGCGCGAGGTGCTTGGAGCGATAGTTGGCCCCGTTGTCGACGAACAGCTTCTGTGGCAGCCCGCGACGCAGGATCGCCTGCTCGAGCACCGGCAGAAAGCTGGCGGTGCTCTCCGACAGGGCAAAGGCGGCGTGGGGAATCACCCGCGTGGCATCGTCGATGAAGGCGATCAGAGAGGTCTTGCGCTTGACCCGCTCGCCGACCACCACGCTCGGGCCATGCATGACATCGCTCATCCACAGCTCACCGGCGTGCTCAAAGGCGAAGCGGCGCCGATCCTGGGTCTCGCCCGCCGTCTTGGCGCGCTCCATCAAGCCATGACGGGCGAGCAGGCGATGCACCGTCGCGGGCGGCAGCGGCAGGTCGGGCGGGACCTCGGGGCGCTGACGCACCGCGCGGATCACCAACTGCACCGACAGCTGCGGGTGGCCCTCCTTGGTGGCGAGCAGCGCCTCCACCACGCTCGGCGGCAGGCGGCGCGCCTGGCCGCGATCGGCGCGCGGCTTCGGCAGCAACGCCTCGAAGCCACCGCGCCGATAGGCCTTGAGCCAATCGCGGATGGTCTCGGCGGCGATGCGGGTGCGGGTGCTGCCGGGAATGGCGTACGCGCGTTCGGCCTTGGCCGCGATGGCCGCATAGAGCCCCTTGGTCGTCTTGGGCCACTGCACAAGCTCGGCAATCACCCCATAGCGAAACAGGGCGATTTCTTGGTGTCGGTCGGTCTGCGGGTCGCTCATGGGCGGGAAGCTCCGGATGACGCAGGCCCATTGCCTGCGCCCGCGACGCTACGCCGCCCACCCTGGCGGGTCCGGCCCCGCCTCCT
>NZ_JAAIJQ010000028.1 GCF_010820565.1 Thiorhodococcus minor
CGCAGCTACATGTCTCATCAGCAGTTCACATGGCAGCCACCTCGCAGGCTGCTAGACTGGCCAGGTTTCTCCTGGCACACCAAAGGCGCGAAGGACACGAAGAAAAACAGAGGCTTGCATTGCTGCGTCGCTTCACCCTCTGGGTAAGCATCGCTTCGCAGACAAGGTGCCGAAATCCTTTGCGCTCTTTGTGCCCTTTCCGGTTCAACTGCTCTTTTTGGGATGAAGGCAACGGGGCCAGGTTGGCAGACCCGTATCAGCGAGATCGTCCGCGAGTATGTCGAGACACGCCTGTAAGCCCCGTCTAGACCGGGGTGCGTTGTTTTCGCTGTAGGTGCGGCTTCAGCCGCAACAGCAAATACGCTGATGTGATGCGGCTGAAGCCGCACCTACTAAATACGTTTCTCGAGCTGGACGCGGTCTAGCTCGCCGAAGATGCGGCTGGCCTCGTCGACGTCGAGCAAAGACAGCCGCTCAGCCCCCAAACGACGAAAGCCTCGGCGCGCCGCGAAGCGCGGCGCGCCGAGGGCAGGCAGGCTTAGCGCGCCGCCTTCAGCGCCGCATGCGCGGCAGCCAGGCGCGCGATGGGCACGCGTGGTCCGGAGCAGCTCACATAGTCCAAGCCGGCTTGGTGGCAGAACTCGATGGACGCGGGATGTCCACCGTGCTCGCCGCAGATGCCCACGTGGAGATCTGGCTTCACCGAGCGCCCCCAATCCACGGCGAGGCCCATGAGCTTGCCGACACCCTTGACGTCCAAGACCTCGAAGGGGTTGTCTTGCAGGATGTTCGCCTGGTTGTAGAGCGGCAGGAACTTGTTCTCGGCGTCCTCACGCGAGAAGGAGAAGGTCGCCTGCGTGAGGTCATTGGTGCCGAAGGAGAAGAACTCGGCCTCCTCCGCCAGGGATTCCGCTCGCATACAGGCGCGGACGACCTCGATCATGGTGCCGAACTTGAACGAGACCGGCTTGCCGTAGCGCTCGACGACCTCGGCGTGGATGCTGTCGACGAATTGCTTGACCTTGCGCAGCTCCTGCGCCGTGCAGACCTGAGGCACCTTGATCTGAGGATGCACCTCGATCCCCGCCTTGGCGCATTCGGCCGCCGCCTCCAGGATCGCCCGGACCTGCATCTGATAGATCTCTGGGAAGGTCATGCCCAGCCGCACGCCGCGGTGGCCGAGCATGGGGTTGGTCTCGTAGAGCGCCCGCACCTTGCGGAGCATCGCCTCCTTCTTGGAGATGGCCTCCTCGACGACCGCCGGATCGACCATGCGCCGCGCGGTGTCGACCTCATGCCTCAGGCTCTCGGACGCATGCAGAAGCCCCATGGCCCCGGCGAGGACAGTCACGCCGCGCGCGCTCTGGGCCAGGACACGCAGCTCCGAGAGCTCGCGCTCGAGCACGTGCTCGTCGGGCAGGAACTCGTGAATCGGCGGATCGAGGAGACGAATGGTCACCGGATTGGGCGACATCACCTCGAAGAGGTCGCGGAAGTCGGTCCGCTGCAGCGGCAGTAGCTTGTCGAGCGCCGCCTGGCGCTGCTCGGGCGTCTCGGCCACGATCATCTCGATGACGATGGGCAGCCGCTCGACGTCATTGAACATGCGCTCCGTGCGCGCCAGACCGATGCCCACAGCACCGTAGCGGCGCGCGCGACGCGCATCGTCCGGGGTATCGGCGTTTGCCATGACCTTGAGCCGCGCCATCTCGTCGGACCAGGTCAGCAGGGTATTCAGCTCGGGCGTGAAATCCGGCTCGACCGTCGGGATCGCCCCCAGATAGACCTTGCCCGAGGTGCCATCAAGGGTGATGACATCGCCCTCCTTGAAGCTGGTGATGCCGACCCGGGCCTCGCGGCGGTTCACGTCGACGCTGATCCCCTCGGCGCCGGCGACACAGGGCTTACCCATGCCGCGCGCGACCACTGCGGCGTGGGAGGTCTTGCCGCCACGTGAGGTCAGAATGCCCTCGGAGGCGAAGAAGCCGTGGATGTCCTCGGGCTTGGTCTCCTCGCGGACGAGGATGACCTTGTGCCCCTGCTCCCTGCCGAGCTGCTCGGCGCGGTCGGCGTCGAAGACCGCGATGCCCGAGGCCGCGCCCGGCGAGGCCGGAAGCCCCTGCGCCACGCCTTCCGCCTTGACGGTCGGGTCGAGCCGCGGGAAGAGCATCTGCTCGAGGGATTCGGGCTGGATACGCAGCAGCGCCTCTTCCTTGCTGATGAGCGCTTCCTTCTCCATCTCGACCGAGGAGCGCACCATGGCGATGGTGTTCATCTTGCCGTTGCGCGTCTGCAGGCAGTAGAGCTGGCCGCGCTCGATGGTGAACTCGAAGTCCTGCACCTCGCGGTAGTGGCTCTCCAGCTTGTCGCGCAGCTCGTCGAGCTGACTGGCCAGATCGGGCATCTCGGTCTTGAGCCGGTCGATCGGCTTGGGCGTGCGAATGCCGGCGACGACATCTTCGCCCTGGGCATTGATCAGGTACTCGCCATAGAGCTTGTTCTCGCCCGAGGCCGGATTGCGGGTGAAGGCGACACCTGTGGCGGAATCGTCGCCGCGGTTGCCGAAGACCATGGTGCAAACATTGACCGCCGTACCATCGGCCATCTCGGGCGTGATGTGGAACTGCTTGCGGTAATCGACCGCGCGCCGTCCCATCCAACTGTTGAAGACCGCCTTGATGGCGATCTCGAGCTGCTGATAGGGGTCCGACGGGAAGGGGCTGCCGGTGGCCTCCTCGACGACCTTGAGGAAGCGCTCGCTGGTCTCGCGCAGGTCATTGGCGGACAGGTCGACGTCCTGCTTCGCGTGTGCCGCCTCCTTGATCTCCTCGAACTCCTTGTCGAAGGCCTCGTCCGGGACACCCAAGGCAACCTTGCCGAAGAGCTGAATGAAACGGCGATAGGCGTCATAGCCAAAGCGCGGATCGTCGGTGGCATCGATGACGCCTTGCAGGGTATCCGCGTTCAAGCCGAGGTTGAGAATGGTGTCCATCATGCCGGGCATGGACATGGCCGAGCCGGAGCGCACCGATACCAGTAGAGGATTCGTGGCATCGCCAAATCCCTTGCCGGTCTTTTCCTCCAGCGCCCGCATCTGGGCATGCACGTCATCGATCAAGCCAGGCGGAAGGGTCCGCTTGGCGTCCGCGAGATACTGCAAGCAGGCCTCGGTCGAGATCACGAAGCCGGGCGGGACATTCAGCCCGATCTGGGTCATCTCACAGAGATTGGCACCCTTCCCCCCGAGCAGTTTTTTGTTCTTTCCATCTCCTTCCTCGAAAGCGAAAACATACTTGGTTGTGGTGTCCATCGGTTGGATCGGCCTCTCTCGCAGGTTGGGTTGATTGAGATCCAGGCTGTGCGAAGCCCTGGCAGAGGAGCGGTTCACGGCGCTTATTGTGGCAGACCTCGGGACAAGAGCTAGCCTTCAAATAGTGAATATTCGTCTTTTCATGATCGAGATTAGCTTCCGATCGGGCCAGAGCCCAAAAATTCGCCCTTCGCCCGCCAGTCCGATGCGCAGCTGAACGATCGGGAGCGAGCCATCCGCCCGCATACCCAACTCTGCGGGAGCCCTGTCCCAGACACGAGCACTGACCGCAAACCACTGACCAATAATCACTTTCTTCCAGGCCCCTCGGATTCGAGAGACACAGACACGCACCGAGGCAAGGCGAGCAGGGAGACTGGGGATCTCAGGGAGCGAGCGGGAGGGGCAACGGGTCAGACTGTTTTGGTCAACCCTGAAAAATGCGCGGCTTTGGATCACGGGGGGTCCGCGTAATGGCCATGTGGCCCAAGCCGGCGAGTGAAGGATGCGCCGAGGAAATAGCAATCGCGTCTGTCACGATTGGCAATCCGATGGACTCGCAAGCCTTGCCAACCCGGACGATCAGCCGGCCCGGACGGTCAGACTGACATCGGCGGCCTCCAGATGTCGCTCCACTCAGGCACAAGCCGGATCGAGGATGGGCGGGGCGAGCCAGGCGTCAGGGGCTTGGTGGACGAGAGGAAGCCGCTGACAAGGGACGCGCACCATTCGCTCGCTGTCAGACACACAGCCCCAGACCAGGGTGTCCCTTGGGT
Organism: Thiorhodococcus minor; assembly: GCF_010820565.1. GTDB lineage: Bacteria > Pseudomonadota > Gammaproteobacteria > Chromatiales > Chromatiaceae > Thiorhodococcus > Thiorhodococcus minor. The sequence continues at coordinate 4,087 of NZ_JAAIJQ010000028.1, forward strand.
CTATGCGATCCAGGGCGCTTCCGCGCAGGCCGCGCCCCTAAGGAGCGATCACCCCACCACCCTGGCGCCGCGCCACCGCGCATGCTGCCCGAGCCTCTTCCAAGGCGACTTCGCTAGACAGCCAGCCAGACGCAGACACGGCGACCCCAACACTGAGTCCGATCTCCAAGCGTTGCCCCGCGAGCGAAATCTTCAGAGCTTCGATGCTCTTGAGCAGGGACTCGCCAAGTGTCGAGGCTCGGTCCGCAGCAGCGACATCGGCGAGGACGGCGAAATCCTCATCGGTCAGGCGCGCAAGCCCCAGCTCGGGGGCAAAGAATCGTCGCAGGCGATCTATGAGGATCTCGACCACCCGCTCGGACATCCAATCGGAAGGGAGCTGCCGAATGATTCGCTCCCTATCGATATGGATGTAGAACAGACAGAGCAGGCTCTCACGCCGCTTTGCGCCACGAATCGCTCGATCCACTCTGAATCCGAAATCGACCGGATCCACAAGCTCGGCCCGACTACCCAGGTCATCCTGAAGATCGACACTGGGCTGAAGTCCGGCCTGCCCGGACCGAGGGAAGGGGCCCTGCCGGCCTCCCGCCCCCTCGGCAAGCCGAGGGCGATCATGATCGAGCCGCGGGAGAAAACGCAGCCCGAGCAGGTCGCAGGCGAGCTTGAGGAGGTTCTGGTGCCAAACCTCGAAACAAAGGGGCTCGCGCCCCCATGCGGAGACGGTTCCGACGACGACCGACCGCGCTCGGATCGGCAGGATCATCAGGCTTCCGGCCAGCGCGTCGGTCCGACGAGAGAGGTCCGGCTCATGCCGGCTGATTTCCGTGCGGATGACGTCCTCGGAAAGCCTGCCGGCGAGCTCGACGAGCAGCGACGGCATTCCCTCGGCGGCATGCAGGTCTGGGTGAACCGCCCCCCTGCCGTCGAAGACGGAGCGGTCGAGATGAATGGCGCAGCCGTCGATCTCCTGGTGCTCCATCAGTGTGTGGACGACGCCCAAGAGCACAACGGCCTCCTGGTCTTGCCCGAGTAGCGTGACCAGCGTCCGCATCGTGGCGAGCGCATCGACGAGGAAGAGGGCGCCCGGCTCGACGCGCTCGGTGCTCCCTCCCGACCCCATCATGACGGCGTCCCCGCGAGAATGGCAGCCAAGTCGGCGATGTCCTGGGATCGCGCCCGCCAACGCTCGAGGATCTGGCCCCAGACGACAGGGCGAATGCCCAGGGCCTCTCGCAGAGGCCAATGCTCGCGCCCCCAGTCCACGGGAGGCGCATCGTCGAGACAGTCCTTGCTCACCCTGTCTGCGAGCGTGATCGTCGCCACCACCAGCCAGTGGTCGCCTCGATAGCTTGCGTCTCGATGGTGCGCCATGACGGCGCCGACAGCGGCAGGCAAACGCCAGACCCGCGCGAGCTCGACCCCGGCCTCGACGTGATCCATTCCAGCCAGCGTCCGCTCGACCTCGGAGAGGCGTCGCTTGGACCCTGCGGCCAGCTCGCGGAAGACCAGACCCATGGCGTCTGGCGCGACATGCACCAGCGCCAAGAGCCCGAGGCTATGAAGGAGTCCGCCGAGATAGGCCTCCGATGGGCTTGGCGCATCCGCGGCCTGCACGCTCGGCGCAAGGGCGTGCGCGAAGGTCGCCGTCATCATGGCATGCTTCCAATAGCGCATTGGGTCGAAGCCCGGGCAGCGCCGAGCATCGAAGGGCTGACTCAGGATCAGCGACAAGGAGAGGTCGCGCACCAGATTCAGGCCGAGCAGCCGTATGATGGCGTCCGAGATGCCGCGGACCGGCACCGGGCTCCTGAAGAAAGGCGAGGTCGCAACGCCCAGGATGCGCCCCGCCAGTGCCGGGGTCTGCTCGATCAGCGCAACCAGCTCGAGGATGTTGAGCTCCGGGTCGGTCAGCAATCGCAGCAGCTCTTGCGATCGCCTCGGCAAGGGTGGCAGTGACGAAAGCCGCTGGATCCGCGCCCTGGCCGCAATATCCCCAACCAGGGCCAATGGAGGGCTGGCGCCGCCGTTCTTCTTCTGTATGCTCATCGCTGTGTATCCTGGCTCCCTGAAATCTCCTCATGAGGAGTACCAAGCCAGCCAGCCGATCGCCTGAGGGGAGCCTGAGGGTTTTCTAATGCTTTGCTGAAGGCCGCTGGAGGAGTGTCCGATGGTGGTTCGACGAGCCGCAGTCACACTGAGCGACGTGCACGCTTTGAGCGACGTCAGACAGCATCGCGGCGCGGGCCAAGCGCCTCTGCACGCATGACACCCAGCCCAGGCGATCAGACACTGCGCATCGGCGACTGGGAGCTGGTCCCGGCCAGAAGCTTGCTGCGCCGGGACGGTGAGGAAAGGCGCCTCGAGCCGCGCCATGCCGACCTGCTGGTCTTCCTGGCAGAGCGGCCCGGCGAGGTCGTGAGCACGGAGGAGATCCTGTCCCGCGTCTGGAGCGGGACAGTGGTTGGCGATCATTCGCTCTATCAGGCCATCGCCAAGCTCCGCAAGGCACTAGGAGACGACAGCGCGCAAAAGCGCTATATCGAGACCCTGCCCAAGCGTGGCTATCGGCTGCTCGTGGACGTCGTCCGGCCCGGAGGAGACAGCCAAGAGTCCAGGGATCCCCAGCCTTCGGCACCACCCAGCCGCTCCCCGCCATGGACGGGGAGCCGCCTCGACCTGAAGCACCGCTGGCCGCTTGCCGTGGCCCTCCTAGCCGTGATGCTCGCGCTCGGCCTCTGGCGCCTCCTGACGCAGGCACCGGAAGACGCGGCGCAGACGGCTCACCCCCGGCTGGTCGTGCTGCCCTTCACCAGCCTTTCCGACAAGACATCGGACCACTTCATCGCCGAGGGCTTTTCCATCGAGCTCGCCCACCTGCTCGGCGGGGGCCATCGGCTGCAGGTTCTAGGCCCCGTCTCGGCACGGCTGGCGGCCGACAGCAGGCTGGGCCTCACCGAGGTCGGTCGGCGGCTGAGCGCGGACGTAGCGGTCACGGGCAGCCTCAGACGCGCTGGGGATCTCTTGCGGATCTCAGCGACGATCACGGACCTGTCCACCGAAAGCCAGCGATGGAGCCAAGTCTTCGAGCGCCGCGACGGCGATATCTTCGGGCTCCAGACCGAGGTCGCGCAGCGGATCGCCGATGCCTTGCAGGCCAGCCTGAAAGGCGGACCGCGGCCCGAGGAGCAGGCCAGAGCCGGCGGCGCAAAGGCCGCCTACGGCTATTTCCTCCTCGGCCAAGCGCATCGGCGAACGCGGTCTGCGCCAGCGCTGCGGCTGGCGCGCGATGCCTTCGAGCACGCCATGCAGCTCGATCCCGGCTTAGTCGGCGCGAAGCGCGAGCTGGCCGCCACCCTGCTCCTGCTGTCCTTCTACGGCGACTTGGATTTTCGCGAGGCGCTCGAGCAGTCCGAGCCGCTGCTCGAGCAGGCCTTGCGCGCCGCGCCAGAGGACCCGGAGCTGCTGGGAGCCATCGGCCTCTCCCACTACCTCAAGGGCAGCTACGGACTGGCGGAGGAATACCTCGGACGCGCGATCGCCGAGGATCCCAGCTACAGCGAAGGCTGGATGTGGCTAGGCCTGGCAGAGCGTCAACAGGGACGCTTGCGCGACGCCCTCCACGCCTTTCGTCAGGCCCAAGCGCTCGAGCCGCTCATGGTCTCGACAAGGGTGAACCTCGCCAATGCCCTGAGCTGGTCCGGCCGCCCTCAAGACGGGCGCAAGCTGTTGGAGGAGCTGGTCCAAACCATTCGCAACGCGCCCCAGGCCTACCGGGTGCTCTCTGGCATTGCACTCGAGTCCGGCGACTTGGTCGCGGCCTACCACTGGGCCGAGGCCGCCCTGTCGATCGACCCCGGGGACGACCTCTCGAAGGGCAGCATGGCACTGGCGCTCGCCTACCTGGGGCAGGATCAGGCGGTGCGCGAGCTGCTGCCGGCCAGTCCGGACCAGGCCACGCCCGGCCGCGCACTCCAGCTCTACCTGGATCGCATGAGCCTCATGATCGGCAGCCTTCCGAGCGATGCTCTAGCCGAGCGCTACGAGTCCAGACTCACCGCATCTCCGCGCGTGCAGGAGATCGAGTGGCGCCTCGCCAACGCCCGCCTTGGCTTGGCGGACGCCTTCGCGGGAAAGCTCGAAGAGGCGCGGGCACGCCTCACGAAGAGCCTCGAAGGCCGCGTCCATCCGATCGAGCGCACGGACTACGACCTCTTCGTCTGCACCTCGCTCGTAGACGTCCAGACCCAGCTCGGCGCCACAGAGGCCGCGCGACCATGGCTGACGCGCTGCGAGACGGACTTCGCGACAGCGCGCCGACGCGGCTGGGACAGCCTCGCCTTGAGCTACGTCCAGGCGCGGCTCGCCCTCCTCCGCGGCGACTCGGCGCAGGCATTGGCGCAACTTCGCGCCGCGGTCGATCGCGGCTTCCGGAACGTCAGGATGCTCGCAGCCGACCCGGTCCTCGAGCCGCTCCGCGGGTCAAAGGCATATCAAGCAATCCAGACGCGGATTCAGGACAGCATCGACCAGGACTGGAAGGCGATCGAGATGGACCTCGCGCGCCGAGAGACCGCCACGGCAGACCGCCCGCCCGCTGGCGAACGCAGTGACCGACCCGGACCTCAGCGCCTGCCAGTCTCCTCGGCGGCCTCCGGGGAGAGCCAGCGCATGAGGACACCCTCTAGCTCCCCCAAGGAATAGGGCGAGACCAAGTCACCGTCGAGGCCAGCGCGCAGAGAGCTTGCCCTGTCTTGCGGCAAGGCGTGCGCAGTCGCGACGACGATGGGCGTCTTGACGAGACCGCGCGCGCACTCGTGCTCGCGAATGCGTCGGGTCGCAGCAATACCGTCCATCAGAGGCATCTCGCCATCCATTGGCACCAGGTCGAAACGCCCCCGATCGAATGCCTCCACGGCCTAGATACCATTGGCCGCGACGTCCACCGCGCAGCCCAGACGAGCCAGCATCGCTATCACCAAGGTTTTGGGCGATTTCCGAGAATCTTCGTACCAAAGGTGCTTCGAGACGCGTCGTCAGGCAGGCCTTGCTTGAGAGCGCCGCCCCCGGCGCGATCAGGCGCCAGTCGCGGCGGGGCGCCGCTCCCACCGACTGCGCGGTTGGACCAAAGGACGACCGAGGCCGCCCGGCGCGAGCAGCCATCCGAAGCCGCCCCAGATCAGCCCGCCAATGGAGGAGCCGCTCGCAGCCCGGTCACCAGTAGCAGGCCCGGATACCACAGAAGCAGCTGCCAGTAAGGCGCGGTCATGGGCCACAGCACCAGGGTCATGAGGGCGCCCAGCGCGACATTGACCGCCAGCCGGGATCGAAACCCGATTCCGTGTCCGGTGCAAGCCAATTCCATCCCACTAAAAACGGCCCGGATCCCAGCATCGCTCGCGCGCGGCGGTGCCAAACCTGCCTTGACGTTTGCCAGGCTCGCGCCCCAACGCATGCGTTATACTGCCGGGTTTGGCATCCGCCCCGACCACGAGCCTGAGCACCATGCTGGACAAGAACTACGATCCTCAGACCCTGGAGAAGACCTGGTACCAAACTTGGGAAGAGCGCGGCTACTTCGTCCCCTCGGAGCAGGGTGAGGCGGGTGCCTACTGCATCATGATCCCGCCGCCCAACGTGACGGGCAGCCTACACATGGGTCATGCCTTCCAGGACACCATCATGGACGCGCTCATCCGCTATCACCGGATGAAGGGCGAGCGCACACTCTGGCAGGCAGGCTCCGACCATGCCGGCATCGCGACCCAGATGGTCGTGGAGCGTCTGATCGACGCCGAGGGCAAGACGCGTCACGACTACGGCCGCGACAAGTTCCTGGAGCGCATCTGGGAATGGAAGGCCGAGTCCGGCGACACCATCACCCGCCAGCTCCGGCGCATGGGCTCATCGCTCGACTGGGAGCACGAGCGCTTCACCATGGACGAGGGGCTCTCGGACGCGGTGCGCGAGGTCTTCGTCCGACTCTTTGAGGAAGGCTTGATCTACCGCGGCAAGCGCCTGGTGAACTGGGATCCGGTCCTCCACACCGCCGTCTCCGACCTGGAGGTGCTCTCCGAGGAAGAGGGCGGCCACATGTGGGACATGCGCTATCCCGTCGTCCAGCCGGCGGGCGCCAAGGAGCAGGTCTACATGGTGGTCTCCACCACTCGCCCCGAGACCATGCTAGGCGACTGCGCGGTCGCCGTGAACCCGGAAGACGCCCGCTACAAGCACCTCATCGGCGAATTCGTCGAGCTGCCGCTGACCGGCCGGCGGGTTCCGATCATCGCCGACGAGCACGCCGACCCCGAATTCGGCACCGGCTGCGTCAAGATCACGCCCGCGCACGACTTCAACGACAACCAGGTCTGGCAGCGTCACCGCGACGAGACAGGCATCGCCGATCAGCCGCACGGCGGGCTCATCAACATCTTCACGCCGGATGCCGCCATTCGCGACAACGAGCCGGAAGAGGGTCAGCTCATCCCAGCCGCATACATCGGCCTGGACCGCTACGAGGCCCGCAAGCGCATCGTCGCCGACCTCGAAAAGCTCGGTCTGCTCGCCAACATCAAGGACCACAGGCTCCAGCAGCCGCGCGGCGACCGTTCCGGCGCCGTCATCGAGCCCTATCTGACCGATCAATGGTACGTTCGCGTCCAGCCGCTCGCCGACCCGGCCATCGCGGCGGTCGAAAAGGGCGACATCCGCTTCGTCCCGGACAACTGGAAGAACACCTACTTCGAGTGGATGCGCAACATCCAGGACTGGTGCATCAGCCGCCAGATCTGGTGGGGACACCGCATCCCGGCCTGGTACGACAGCGAGGGCAACGTCTACGTCGGACGCTCCGAGCAGGAGGTGCGCGACAAGCATGGCTTTGGCCCCGCAGTCTTGCTGTTCCAGGATCCGGACGTGCTGGACACTTGGTTCAGCTCTGCACTCTGGCCCTTCAGTACCCTGGGCTGGCCGGAGGAGACCGACCGCCTCAAGACCTTCTACCCGACCTCTGTCCTGGTCACCGGCTTCGACATCATCTTCTTCTGGGTCGCCCGCATGATCATGATGGGCCTCAAGTTCATGGGCGACGTGCCCTTCCGCGAGGTCTACATCCACGGCCTGGTGCGCGACGCCCACGGCGACAAGATGTCCAAGTCCAAGGGCAACGTGCTTGACCCCATCGATCTCATCGACGGGATCGAGCTGGAGCCCCTGGTCGAGAAGCGCACCAAGGGCATGATGCAGCCGCACCTCGCGGAGAAGATCGCCAAGGCGACCCGCAAGGACTTTCCAGACGGCATCCCCGGCTTCGGCACCGACGCCCTGCGCTTCACCTTCGCCGCGCTGGCCTCCACGGGCCGCGACATCAAGTTCGACCTCAGCCGGACCGAAGGCTACCGCAACTTCTGCAACAAGCTGTGGAATGCCTCGCGCTATGTGCTCATGAGCACCGAGGGCCAGGATTGCGGCACCGGCTCCGACCCCGTCGAGCCGAGCGCCGCCGACCGCTGGATCCGCTCGAGGTTGGACAGCACCACGGCCACCGTCACCGAGGCCATCGAGGGCTACCGCTTCGACCTCGCCGCCCAGGCCATCTACGAATTCACCTGGAACGAGCTCTGCGACTGGTACCTGGAGCTGTCCAAGCCCGTCCTCGCCGGCGACAAGGCCTCGGACGCCGCCAAGCGCGGCACCCGTCAGACCCTGGTCCGCACGCTCGAGGCCCTGCTGCGCCTCGCCCACCCCATCATGCCCTTCATCACCGAGGAGATCTGGCAGAAGGTCCGGACGCTCGCGGGCGTCGAGGGCGACACCATCATGCTGGCGCCCTTCCCGGTCGCCGACGCAGCGTCCGAGGATCCGCAGGCCGTCGCCGAGATCGACTGGGTCAAGCAGTGCATCCTCGGCATCCGCCGCATCAAGGGCGAGATGAACATCCCGCCCGGCAAGCCGCTGCCCGTGCTGGTCGCCAACGCCTCGGATCAGGACAAGGTCTGGCTCGAGACCGCCCGCCCCTACCTCGACTTCCTCGCCCGCACAGAGTCGATCACGGTGCTCGCGGACGAATCCGAGGCGCCCGAGTCGGCCATCGCCCTGGTCGGCGCCATGAAGCTGCTGATTCCGATGGCCGGCCTGATCGACAAGGACGCCGAGCTCAAGCGCCTGGACAAAGAGATCACGCGCCTGACCGACGACATCGCCCGCACCGAGAAGAAGCTGACGAACCCGAGCTTCGTCGACAAGGCACCCGAGGCGGTCGTCCAGAAAGAGCGCGACAAGCTGTCCCAGCATGCCGCAGCGATCGAGAATCTTCAGACCCAGCGGGCGAAGATCGCGGCGCTGTAATCGCTTCCACTGAAGGTCGCTTCCACTGAAGCCCAGCCACCCTCGGCAGGAGGGTGGCTGGATCGCAGCCCAAGCACAAGCGGACGAGATCCTGTCCGACCCAGTGCGCAGTCCGCGTCCAGCGGCAGCACACCAGTCCTGGATCGGCCCGCTACCCACCGTCAATTCCAACAAGAGATCGCTGCGCCCGAATCCGGCAGTTCAGCGGGCACCAAGCCAGTAAGTCATTGCGTGAGAGCTTTAAGGCTTTCTCACCAAGCCACCAGCTCCGTCCGCCACACTGAGACAGATTCGAAGCGTGACGGAGAAGGTCTGACCGTGAGCAGGTGCTGCCGCGACTGTTCTCTGCGTTCGAACAAGGGGACCAGTCCACCACACGCCAATACGGCGGCACAGGCCTGGGGCTCGCCATTACACGTCGATTGGCCCGCTTGATGGGCGGGGAGGCCGTCGAGCAGGTGCGCGTTGGCGAATATCCGCTCATCCTGCTGGACATCGGGATGCCCCGAATGGCCGGACTGGAGGCCGCACGCGTTATCCGTACCATGCCGCACGCGCGTAATCAGCCGATCTAGGCGATGACAGCCAATGTCTTAACCAAGGATCGTCAAGCCTGCCTCGCGGCAGGAATGAACGACAATGTCCCGAAACCGGCGAGGCCGCAGGAGCTCGAAGCAACCCTGCTGCGCTGGCTCATGCAACCGACACCTGAGCCGGCCGCAGAGCGATCGGCAACGCCGCCGGCACCCGCCTCCTCAGAGGCGTCTGCCAATGCTGTCGACGTGCAGCCTGAAGTCGAAGCAAGAGAGGGGGTCCTAAGCCAGGTCACCGCGCCGCTTGCAGCTTGCGACAGGGCAGCGCTGTCAGCCCGCAATAGGCACGCCGCACTGCTGAAGGACATCCTCGGAGACGACTTCGCTCGCTTCATGCGCTGTGTCGACGCCTTTGCCCTGGAATCGGCCCTGCAAATCCTAGAGATCAAGACAAGCGAGGGAACGAAACCAGGAATCTGACCCGGTATCCTGCGGGAAAGTCCGCATGGGTCGCTACTCCAGCTAGTTGGCCTTACTCTGGCGGTATCCCCCCAGTGCCGGCAGCAACCGGACCCTCTCCAGCCTCACAAGCACCACCTTGCGCCCTTGTTGCGCTTGGCTCGAAATGCTCGGAGCAGCGACTGGGTCATGCTTGGCCTTGCCTGAGCCACCTATCCCAACCTGGACGCCTCCGCCCCGGAGCTGTCGAAATCTGGGCGACTTCGTGCTTCCGCTGCCAACGTCTGGCTCGGTCGAGGCGCTACGCCAGCGTATCCGAGACGCTACCCCTCTTCGTTCAACAGCTGAATCCCATTCCTGGCAGATTCCAACCCAAAGCTGACTGCGCGTCTGGTCACAAAGCTGCCATAGATCCAAGCGCCGAGCCGCATTCATGCGCATACTTGACGCATCACTTCGGCGGCAGGAGTGGTTTCGGCCCGCCGCCATCGGAGGGTGCACAGGGGCTGCAAGGAATGCCTTTCTACGCCAACGGCCGGCGACATGTGCAGTATTGCCGCCGCGCGTGCAGAGTCTTGGCGCATAGGCCCCGCGACACTGTCTTGAAAGCGTAAGACGAGCGAGAAGAAGAACAATGACTGTTAGTTGCAGCTTGAAGGCGCGGAGGCGCAGCGTCTTTCTCCCGATCTTGCCAGGGCTGGTGCTCGCGCTTTCAGTGAGCTGGGCAGCGCTGGCCAATGACCTCACCGATCTGAGCCTCGAGGAGCTCGCGAGCCTTGAAGTGACCTCAGTCGGCAAGAAGGCGCAGCCGCTCAGTGAGGCGGCCGCGGCGATCTTCGTGCTCAGCGAATCGGACATTCGCCGCAGCGGCGCTACCTCGATCCCGGAGGCGCTGCGGATGGTCCCCGGCATCAGCGTCAAGCGCCTCGACGCCAACAAGTGGTCCATCGGGGCACGCGGTTTTGGGGGGCGCTTCTCCAATAAGCTGCTGGTCCTGATCGATGGCCGAACGGTCTACACGCCAAGCTTCTCCGGCGTCTACTGGGAATACCAGGACGTCATGCTCGCCGATCTCGACCGCATCGAAGTCATTCGCGGGCCGGGGGCGACGCTTTGGGGTGCCAACGCGGTCAACGGCGTCATCAACATCATTACCAAGTCGGCGGCCGAGACCCAGGGCGGTTTGCTGATCGCAGGTGTCGGCAGCGAAGAGCGCGCGCTCGTCAGCTTGCGCTATGGCGGCGAGATCGCGCCGAAGACCTCCGGGCGCGTCTATGCCAAGTACAATGATCGCGACGACCTGGTCACCATCGACGGCGACGATGGTAAGGATGCCTGGGATCTCGGCCAGGGCGGTTTTCGCGTCGACTCGACCTTGGCATCCGGCGACCGGATGACGCTTCAAGGCGATGTCTACCGAAGCAATCTGCGTCAGCAGGTCGAGGTGGCCGATCCGTTCTCGCCGGCGAGCCTAGTCCGTGCCGTCGATGACCATGTCGATGCCGAGGGCTGGAATCTGCTGGGACGCTGGCAGCGCGCGCTCTCGGTGACATCGGACATGACGCTGCGGCTCTACTACGACCATTCCGAGCGCACGGAATACTATGTCAGGCAACGCCACGATACCCTCGACCTGGACTTCCAGCAGCGTACGCAGCTCGCTGCCAGACAGGATGTGGTATGGGGACTCGGCTATCGTCGTATCGAGGACAAGATTGGTGCGACAGACGTCATCGAGATGCAGCCGACCAGAGACAGCCGCAACCTCTGGAGCGGCTTCATCCAGGACGAGATCGCGCTCATTCCCGATCAGCTGGGTCTGACCCTGGGCTCCAAGTTCGAGCACAACGCCTACACCGGCTGGGAGATACAGCCCAATCTGCGTCTGCTCTGGAAGGCCAGCGAGCGGACCACGGCCTGGGGGGCGGTCTCCCATGCGGTACGCAGTCCCTCGCGCGGCGAGACCAGTGCGAAGGTCTGGGGACGGGCCACGAGCACGGGCGCCGCCGCGCCCTATCCTCAGGTCCTCCTTTACCAAACCGCGGGCAACAGCGCTTTCGAATCCGAGACCATGACGGCCTACGAGCTTGGCTTGCGCACCGCCGCATCAAGCCGGCTGAGTCTGGATCTCGCCCTCTTCTACAACGACTACGACGATCTCCGTGCCAATCTCATCGATCCATCCGCAATCGAGGCTACAGCGGACGGCTACCTGCTCCTCGACTTGCCTTTCGTCAATGCAGGCAATGGGCAGAGCTACGGACTGGAGCTCGCTGCCGAGCTGCAGGCGCTGTCCTGGTGGCGGCTGGCCCTCGCCTATAGCTATCTCGAGCTGACGCTGGATGCCGGCATCGCCAAGGTGGACGACGGTCTGGCGACCGGCTCAGTCTCGGATCCGCGCCAGACCCTCTCGCTGCGCTCACTCATGAATCCGCGCGCGGACATCGACCTCGACCTCTGGCTGCGCTACGTGGACCAGAGCTATCCGGTCCTGAATACTGGCCCCTACGCCCTCGAGCGCATCCCTGGCTATTGGGAGCTCGACCTGCGTCTCGCCTGGCGCCCGCAGCCGCATGTGGAGCTGGCCCTGGTGGGGCAGAACCTGCTCCATGCGTCGCATCAGGAGGGCTATGCCGACGCCTTCGGCGCGTTGCCGCTGGAGGTCGAGCGCGGGGTCTATGCCTCGCTGCGGATCGCCTTCTAGACATGCCCCCTCTGCGCACGGTCAGCCCGACGCAAACGGCGGGGCCATCGGTCCCGCGGCTTCTCCCGTCCTTGCTGCTGGCCCTCTTGCTCATCGCGGACGTGCGCTGCTTCGGGGCGGACGAGTCGGAGGTCGAAGTCGCGTATCTCTACAATTTCAGCAAGTTCGTCGACTGGCCCGCCGACCGGCTGAGGTCGAGAAGCGACTCGCTCCTGGTCTGCGTCTACGGGCGCGCATCGATCGGTCCCGCGATCGCGTCGATCGACGGCAAACGGGCTCGGGGACACCGGCTCCGCGTCATCGAACGTGCTCGGGGCGAATCGTTGCGCGCCTGCCATATCGTCTATGTCGCCGCTTCGGAGGAACCCTACCTCGCGCCCGTACTGCGCAGTCTCGCGGGAGAGGGCGTCTTGACCGTGTCGCGCATCCCAGGCTTCGCCGCGAACGGCGGGATAATCGGCTTCGTCGCTCAGGAGAGGCGACTGCGCTTCGAGATCAATCTGGCACGCGCGCAGGCAAGCGGACTCTATATCAGCTCGCAGCTGCTGCAGCTGGCCACGCGCGTGATTCGGGAGTAACAGGCGATGGGCGCACTCAACCGCCTCTCCATCCGCTACAAGCTCATGTTGTTGATGATGCTTGTTGCTGCGACGGTGCTGAGCCTATCCAGCGTCGCGCTGATGCTCAACCAGCGAAGCAACCTGGAGCGCACGGCAATGAGCGAGATCGACGCGCTCGCCGAGGTGCTCGCCTACAACGTGAGTGCCGCTGTGGTGTTCGGTGACGCCGAAACGGCACGGCGACTCCTCGAAGGCCTCGAAAACCGGGCTCAGCTGCGCGCCGCGGCCGTCTATGACGAGGAAGGCAATGTTCTCGCCAGCCTCCGCGAGCGGACGGGCGCACCCCGCGATGGTGAGACCATGACAGTGGTCAAGCCGGTCCTGGTCGATGGGGAGCGCATCGGCGAGGTTCGTCTGACTGACGGCATGGAGCAATTCCGTGCGACCCTGAGCCGCTCCCTGGCGATCATCGCCGCCGTGTTCACGGCTGCCGTTGCTGCTGCACTCCTCCTGGCCCATTGGCTCCAGCGTCTGATCTCCAAGCCGATCCTGACACTCACCGCCGCCATGGAGGCCATCTCGCGCGATCGTGACTACGACATCCGCGTCGCGGACAACCGCGATGATGAGCTCGGGGCGCTGGTCCAGGGCTTCAACGGGATGCTCGAGCAGATTCAAGCGCGTGATCGCGCACTGGAAGCGGCCAAGGACGATCTCGAGCGCCAGGTCGCGGAGCGGACCGCCGAGCTCGAGCACACCATCACCGCGCTTGCCTGCGAGCGCGATCGTGCCGAGGCCGCGAGCAGGGCCAAGAGCGACTTCCTCGCCACAATGAGCCACGAGATCCGCACGCCCATGAACGGCGTGCTCGGCATGGCCGAGCTGCTGCTCAAGAGCCGGCTCGATCCTAGCCAGCAGCGTCTCGCTGCGACCATCGAGCGCTCCGGGAACGCCTTGCTCGCGATCATCAACGACATCCTCGACTTCTCCAAGATCGAGGCTGGGAAGCTGACGCTGGATCCACAGGACTTCGACCTACGGGCCCTCATCGACGATGCCGTGCAGCTCTTCGCCGAAAGCGCCAGCCGCAAGGGACTGGTGCTCTCCAGTCGCCTGCCCGCTCAGCTGCCGCCGCGCGTGAACGGCGATCCGGTGCGCCTGTGCCAAATCCTGATCAACCTCATCGGCAATGCGGTCAAGTTCACCGCCGATGGGGAGATCGTCGTCGAGCTGGATGTGCAGCCACAGACGCCTGCCGAATGGGGCCTGTGGCTTTCGGTCTGCGACACAGGCCCGGGCATTGCGCCGGAGATGCAGCGCCACATCTTTGACGCTTTCGCGCAAGCCGATGGCTCGGTCACCCGCGCCCATGGCGGTACGGGTCTGGGACTCGCGATCTGCCGCCGGCTCGCGCGCATGATGAACGGCGATATCCATCTGCACAGCGAGCTCGGCGCGGGTGCCTGTTTCATCGTCGAGGTGCGGCTCCAGCGCCCGACCGGCATGGACCCCGCGACTACGGGCTTGCTCTCGAGGACCGCCATCCACCACCACGAGACGCACAGCAGCGAGGAGGTTGCTACCACGGAGGCTTGGGCGGGACATGTCCTGCTGGTCGAGGACAATCCGGTCAACAAGGAGGTAGCCACGCTCATGCTCGAGGGGATGGGATTGGAGGTCACCAGCGCGAGCAACGGCGCAGAGGCGCTCCAGGTCGTCGACGGCGCTTGCTGCGAGCTCATCCTGATGGACTGCCATATGCCGGTGATGGACGGTTTCGCTGCCGCACGCGAGATCCGTCGGCGTGAGTCCGAACGTCCAGATCGACACCACATCCCGATCATCGCGCTCACCGCCAATGTCCAGAAAGGGGTGCGCAGTCAATGCGCCGCGGCGGGCATGGACGCCTATCTCAGCAAACCATTCAAGCAGACCCAGCTCGAGGCGGCGATCACGCCTTGGCTAAGGCGTGCTGCCCCAGATACCGCCAGCAAGGAGACACCTCGAACAGACCCACCGTCGCCACCCGCCAGTGTGCTCGACCCGGCGGTCCTCAAGGCGATCCGCGATCTTGCCCAGCCGGGGGCGCCTGACCCCTTGGCGAGCGTGATCGCGCTCTACCGCGAGAGCGCACCGGCCTTGCTGGCGCAGTTGCGCGAGGGTCTGCGGACCCGGCAAGGCGAGTCCGTGCGCACGGCCGCGCACACGCTCAAATCGAGCAGTGCGAGCCTTGGCGCGCATGCACTGGCCACGACCAGCGCCGCGATCGAGGGGCTCGCCCGCGAGCAGCGCCTCGAGCAGGTGCCGGACCTCCTGAACCGCGCCGAAAGCGAGCTCGAAGCCGTCCTCAGCGCCTTCGACACGCTCGCGCCAACGAGCTGAGTCCATCGACATGAGCGAGAGAGAGATAACCTCGGACATCCAGGTGCTGGTGGTGGACGACGATCGACCCTCGCGCTTCTTGCTCGTTGCCGCACTGAGACAGGCGGGCATGGCGGTACGCGAAGCCGACGACGGCCAAGCGGCGCTCGACATCATCGCCGAAGCGCCGCTGCCAGATCTCGTGCTGCTCGACGTCCTCATGCCGGTGCTCGATGGCTTCTCAGCTTGCCGCCGGATCCGCGCCCTGCCAGGCGGGGCGCATCTGCCGGTGCTGATGATGACGGGACTCAATGACGAGGCGTCGATCCTGCGTGCCTACGAGGTCGGCGCCACCGATTTCGTCGCCAAGCCAATCACCTTCACCTTGCTGATTCACCGCATCCGCTACATGGTCCGCGCGGGCGCGCTCACCGAGGCCTTGGCGGAGAGCCAACATCGGCTGGCGACCGCACAAGGCCTGGCGCGCATTGGACACTGGGAGTGGGACATCGATAACGACGTCTGGACCTGGTCAGCGCAAGCACTCGAGATCATCGGCGCGGATCCCGCGGATGCGCGCCGAACACCCGCGCCCTTGCTCGAGCGGATCCCCACGCGTGAGCGCGGCCGCCTCAGCAGCTGGCTGCTCCGCGTTCAGGCCCAGCGTGAGGGCGCGGAGCTGAGCCACGCCGTCGTCGGCATGGACGGCGCAGAGCGGCACCTGCGCCAGTTCGTCGCGCCCTACGGCACATCGGGGGGATCCAAGAGCCGACTCTACGGCGCTGTTCAAGACATTTCGCGGATGCATGAGGCTGAGGCGCATATTCACCGCCTCGCTTACTACGATAGCCTCACGAAGCTGCCCAACCGCGTCTATTTCCTCAGCCACCTCGAGCAGACGCTGGAGCTGTCCCAACGCTACGGGCGCTTGGGCGCCTTGCTGTTTCTCGACCTCGACAACTTCAAGCAGGTCAATGACTCCCTCGGCCACCACTACGGCGATTGCCTGCTGCGCGAGGTCGCCGAGCGTCTGCTGGGCTGCCTGCGCGCGAGCGACCTGGTGAGCGCGATCCCCGGCGCCGATGCGCGCCATCAGCTCGCCCGGCTCGGTGGGGATGAGTTCGCGCTGCTGCTGCCGGAGATCCGCGCAGGCGAAGACGCGGCCCGCGTCGCCGAGCGCATCACGGCGGCGCTGAGCCGTCACTTCTCCTTGGATGGCCATCAAGTGGCCGTCACGCCAAGCATTGGCATCACGCTTTTCCCGCGTGACGGTCTCTGTGCGGATGACCTGCTGCGCAACAGCGACATGGCGATGTACCAGGTCAAGCGCGGGGGCAAGAACGCCTACAGTTTCTACGACACGGCCCTCGACCGGGCGGCCCGCCGGCGCATGCAGGTCGAGCAGGCCCTGCGCCAAGCAATCGAGGAGGAGACGCTCGCGGTGCACTTTCAGCCCCAAATCGACCTGCGGACCGGTGCCGTCAAGGGGCTGGAGGCACTACTGCGCTGGCGACATGCAACGCTCGGGGAAATCCCGCCCGGCGAGGTCATTCCGATCGCCGAAGAGACCGGGCTCATCATGCCGCTCGGCCATTGGGTGCTGCGCCACGCCTGCGAGCAGCTCGCGGCGTGGCGGCTCGGTGGCACGCCCGTCGCGCGCATCGCGGTCAATGTCTCGGCCAAACAGTTCGTCCAGCCCGGGTTCCCGGGCCAAGTCCGAAACGTTCTCGACGACACGGGCATCGAGCCGGACGCGCTGGAGCTGGAGCTGACCGAGAGCGTCCTCATGAGTCAGGCCGAGGCCTCCATCCGCGCGCTCGAGGCGCTCCGCGGCATCGGCGTGCAGATCGCCATCGACGACTTCGGAACCGGCTATTCGAGCCTAGCGTATCTCAAGCGCTTTCCGATCGATCGGCTCAAGATCGACCGCCGTTTCATCGAGAACATCGACCATGACCGTGATAATGCGGCCATCGCCCAGGCTGTGATGGGAATGGCGATGACCATGTCATTGCACGTGACCGCCGAGGGGGTCGAGAGTCCCGCGCAGCTGCGCTTCTTGAGTCGGCATTGCTGTGACGAGGCGCAGGGATTCTTGTTCAGCAAGGCCGTTCCAGCGCGCGATGTGCCCGCCGTGCTGGCGCGGGTGCGAGAGACCTTCGAGCTGGCCCTGGGATCGCCGCGAGCATGATGAGGCGTGGAGGCGGCCCTAATGATGTGTGCCATGGGCGTGCAAGCGCGCAACCTGCCTTGGCCGGCTTGAATGCTCCATTGCCGACGCGTCTGCAGCGCAAGGGCTCCACGACGCCTGCTCTGGTCTTCGGAGAAGGGCGCCAGAATGGGCGTGCAGCGGGGCGCGCCAACCGAGATGACGTGCGATGAGCCAACTCATTCGAAGACTCCCGATCCGCCTAAAGATGATCGCCATGGTCGTTGGCGTCAGCGGCCTGGTGCTGATCCTTGCCACCCTCGCCTATGGCGCCGCCGAGCATCGTGCGCAGCGCGCGGGCATGACTGCCTCGGCCCTTGCCCTGACTCGGGTCTTGGCGCTCAATGCCTCCGCTGCCGTGCTGTTCGATGACAACGAGACTGCCCGCGAGATCCTGGCTGCGCTGAGCGCCCATCCAGATGTCCTGGCCGCTTCGATCTCAGCTGCCGATGGCGTGCGCGCGACCTACGCCAAAACGGGTGCCGATCCGGCGTCCTTTGAGGAAGCGACACGCAGGTCATCCACGGCCGCGATGGAGCAACCGGACGTGCGCTTCCACGCGCGCCATTTGGTGGTTCGCCAGCCGATCCAAGTTGGCCAACGCATGGTCGGCTTCATCGATCTGCGCTTCGACTTGGCACCGCTGCGAGCCGGCATACAGCGACGGGCTGTGATTGCCGTCGCGGTGCTTGCCATCGGACTGCTGGCGGCCTACCTGCTCGCCTCGAGGCTCCAGCAAATCCTTTCCCGACCGCTGGTCTCGCTGATGCGCACCATGGACGAGGTCTCGCGAACCGGCGATGCCGGGCTGCGTGCCCCCGTCCTCGGAGAGGACGAGCTTGGCACCTTGACGCAAGGCTTCAATGGCATGCTCGCGCAGATCCAGAAGCACGATGAATCACTGACTCAGGTGATGGCGGACCTGCAGATCGCCAAGGAGGCCGCCGAGTCGGCAAGTGCCGCCAAGTCGAGCTTCCTGGCGGTAATGAGCCATGAGATCCGCACGCCGATCAGCGGCGTGCTTGGCATGACTGAGCTGCTGCTCAAGACGCCATTGAGCAGCGCCCAGCGGCGTCTGGCCGACTCGGCACATCGCTCGGTGCTGAATCTGCTCGCCCTGATCAATGACATCCTAGACTTTTCGCGCATCGAGGCCGGGCGGCTGGAGCTGGAGCATTCGCCCTTCGATCTGCGTCAAGTCCTCGGCGATGCGCTGGTCATCCTGCAGGCTTCGGCGCACAGCAAGGGCATCCGGCTCGAAGCCCACCTCGAGCCGAGCACGCCCTGCGCGCTGATCGGAGACGCCAACCGTCTGCGCCAAGTGCTGCTCAACTTGGGCGGCAACGCGGTGAAATTCACCGAAGCGGGAGGGGTCAGCATCCGGCTCAGCGCGCACCCGCAGGAAGACGATCGGATCTGCTTGCAGGGAAGGGTCGAAGATACTGGGATCGGCATCGCTCAAGACGCCCTGGTCGGCATCTTCGAGCAGTTCAGCCAGGCCGATAGCTCGACCTCGCGGCGCTTTGGCGGCTCCGGCCTTGGGCTACCCATCGCGCGCAAGCTGGTCCGTTTGATGGGCGGCGAGATTCGCGTCGAGAGCACACCGGCGCGCGGGTCGACGTTCTCTTTCGATGTCTCGCTGCAGCGCGATCCGGCGCCCGCGAAGATGGTCGAAACCAGAGGTGTCGACTCGGCGCCGGAGGGATTCGCGGGTCACCTCTTGGTCGCCGAGGACAACCCGATCAATCGGCAGCTGGTCGAAGAGATGCTCGCCTGCCTGGGCTGTCGCGCGACCCTGGTCGGCAATGGCCGCGAGGCCTGCGAGCGAGCGCTCGCGGAGTCCTTCGACCTCATCCTGATGGATTGCCACATGCCGGAGATGGACGGCTTCGACGCGGCTCGATGCATTCGCGCTGCCCAGCCCGCCTCCCGCCAGACGCCGATCGTAGCGGTCACCGCCGATGTCCAGGAAGAGGTCGCGGAAAAGTGCGCTCAGGCGGGGATGGACGCCTATCTGAGCAAGCCCTTCAGCTTGCGGCAGCTCAAGCAGACTCTGGACAGGTTCCTTGCGGCCCCAAAGCCAACGACTGGCCAGCGCCCAGTGCCCCCAGGGCAAGTCGTTGATCGCCAGTCGCTCCTCGATTCGCGGGTGATCGCGGAGATCCGCGCAATGCAGCCGGCGGGACAGACGGGGCTCTTCGAGCGCTTGAGCGAGGCCTTTCTGGGCGATACGCGACCGATGCTGAAGCGCGTCCGCACGGCTTGGGAGGACGGCGACCTCCAACAGCTGCGAGAGGCCGCGCATCGCATCAAGTCCGGCGCCGCGAACCTCGGTGCACTGTCTTTTTCCCGACAATGCGCCGAGCTCGAGCGCCTTGCCGCCGAAGGCCGCATCCCGGATGGGGAGGCGCGGGTTCGCCAGCTCGAGACTGACTATGAGCGTGTGGCGGAGGCCTTGCGGCGGGAATGCGCGACATGAGTGACAGCGCCTCGCATGCCTTGGCTCAAGCCTGTTCCGCCGGCCGTCGGCCGGACTGGCCTAAGCCCATTCAGGATGCCAACTCTATGCGAATTTCATTTCATCATGGCAGGCATGCTGTCCTTGCTGCCTGCGGTGCGCTCTTGAGCCTGACCGTCGCGGCCGACAGCCTCACCACACTCAAACGCCTGAGCCTTGAAGAGCTCGCGGATCTGGAAGTCTCGATCGTTTCACGCCGCCCCGAGCGCTTGGCCGACAGCGCTGCCGCGGTCTATGTGCTGACGGCAGAAGACATCCGGCGCAGCGGCTACACCAGCATTCCCGAGTTGTTGCGCCTCGTGCCGGGATTCGCCGTGGCGCGCATCGACACCGCGGAGTGGGCCATCGGCACGCGTGGCTTCAACGGCCGCTTCGCCAACAAGCTCCTGGTCATGATCGACGGGCGCAGCGTCTACACGCCATTGTTCTCCGGGGTCTTTTGGGAGGCCTTCGATACCCTGCTCGAAGACATCGAGCGCATCGAGGTCATCCGTGGACCTGGCGCCTCGTCATGGGGCTCCAATGCTGTCAATGGGGTCGTCAACATCATCACCAAGCGCGCCTCGGAGACTCAGGGCGGACTGGTCTCCGGGACTTGGGGTGATCGCCAGCACGGCGGCGCCGTGCGCTATGGCACCTCGGCTGGCGAGCGTGGCGCGATGCGGATTTGGGCGAAGTACCATGAGAGCCTGCCCGAGCCTGCGATTGGAAGCCAGGACGGAGACGATGACCTCACGCGCAGCCGCGCCGGTTTCCGGGGCGACTGGGACCTCACGCCCGTCGACAGCCTCAGCGCTCAAGGCGATCTGCAGTCGACGGACAGCGACGATCCGACGCTCGACGGCGGCGATGTCATGCTGCAGTGGGATCACGTGCGCCCCTCCGGGGCCACCGATAGTCTGCGCCTGTCCTACGAGCGCGGCCGCCTCGAGACCGGTGCCGGCAGCGAGCTCATCAGCGAGGACCTGGACACCATCGACACCGAGTACCGGCATCGTTTCGTGCCCTGGGATCGCCATGATCTCAACTGGGGCCTTGGCTATCGTTGGTATCGCAGCCGCATTCAGGGCAGTGCGCTCAACGGCGCGGACCCGGCCAACCGGGTCTTCGATCTGTTCAGCACCTTCGTGCAGGACGAGATCACGCTGCTGGACGCGCGTTGGTATCTCACGCTGGGCGCCAAGATCGAGCACAACGACTTTACCGGCTGGGAGATCCAGCCAAGTGTCCGGCTGCGCTGGACACCACAACCAAGCACGACTCTGTGGGGAGCGATCTCGCGGGCGGTCCGGACACCATCGCGCGGCGAGCTCGACTTGGTCGGCGAGAGCGCCGAGCTGAGCGGCGAGAGCTCGGCCTACGGGCTGCCGGTCGTCTATCGAACGACCGGGACCAGTGCCATGGAGAGTGAGACCCTGATCGCCTATGAAGCGGGCTACCGCTGGCGGCCCAGCGCGCATCTCGGCCTCGACGTGGCGCTGTTCTACAACGACTACGACGAGCTGCGCACGTTGGAGCTGTCGGCGATCGCGCTATCCACGACGCCCTACCCACGCTGGGTCGTCTCGGCGACACCCGATAACCTTCTGAAAGGGCAGACATACGGCGCGGATGTGGTGGTCGACTGGCGGCCAACGGCGTCTTGGAAGCTCCAGGCATGGTATTCGATTCTGCGCATGCAGCTGCAGCCGGACGCGCGCTCAACCGACGTGGATGCCTCGGCGCTTGCCGGGCGCTATCCGCAGCAGCAGGCTGGGCTAAGGGCGGGCGTGGACCTCTCCCAACGCTTGGCGCTGGATGTCTACGCGCGTTTCGTCGATCAGCTACCGGATTTCGACCTCGATGCCTACCTGGCGCTGGACGCCCGTCTGGCTTGGCGCCTGCGCCCACAGGTAACCCTCGCCTTGGTCGGTCGCAATCTGCTCGATCCGACACATGTGGAGTACGGTCAGGGGACGCTGAGTGGAACGCCTCACGAGATCGCTCGCGAGGTCATGGTGCGGCTCGAGCTGCAGTACTGAGCGGCGCTTGACGCACCGCGACGATGAAGCTCTTTGCGCGCCGCCTCCAGGGAATGGCTCAGGTGAATCGGCAAGGCCGATCTTGTTCCCTACGCCCATTGCACCGGCTCGCCGTGCTGCTCGGCCTGGGCGTTGGATTCGCACTGGGAGCCTCTTTCACTGCGCGCGCGGAGAGCTACGCGGAGCTTGATGTGCGGGCGGTCTACCTCTACAACTTCGCCGCCTTTGTCGACTGGCCCGACCGCGCTTTCGAGTCTTCCACCAGCCCAGTGCGCTACTGCGTGCTCGCCAATCGTGCGCTGCAGGCCAATCTGCGTCAGGTGCTGGACGGGGAAAGGGTCGACGGGCGTCCGTTCGAGCTGCTGACCGATGAGAACCCTCAGCGCTGGTCGCGCTGCCATCTCCTCTACGTCGATCACGGCTACCAGGCGTTGGCGAAGCGCGTGCTGAGACAAGCGAAGGGGCGCCCCGTCCTGACGGTCAGCGACGCCGAAACCTTCTTGTATGAAGGTGGCGCAATGGCGCTCGTGCGCAAGAGCGGCCGATTGCGACCCTTCGTCAACCGCTCTGCGGTGGCAGCCGCAGGTATCCGCATCAGCTCGAAATTGCTGCGGATTGCCACCCTAGTGGAGCCTTGAGCGCGCCTGCGTCTCATGGAAGTATCAGTGTTTTCAAGAAGTTCATGCGCGAAAGCCGCCTGCGCGACCTGGCTCATTCCAATCAAGCTCCAATCTGGACGGCAGCAAGACGATACGGCGCGCCGCCGCTTCCCCGCCATCGAATTCAGCTCCCATGACCGCGGCCCCGGCCGCCGGTCAGCCGAGTCACGCCAGAGGGCCTGGCTCGGCCCGTGCGGACATCGCCAGGAACGACGACGCATCCTCGACCAGCGAGTCCAGAAGCTCCTGGGGCAAGGCATCGCCGCCCTGGGCAAGCGCCACGGCGCGCATCAGCAGGGCCGCGTCGTCCTGCGTCAAGGCGCCGCCCGGCAGCGCCTCCGCATAAAGCCATACGCCGAGCTGTTGGGGCGCTGGCGGCGCTTCACGTCCCGCGCGGAAGGCCGCAGCCGCGAGCAGCGCGCTCAGCAGCAGCTCGGCGGAAGGACCTGGACAGGCCTGGCGCGCCAGCAATGTCGCCGCCTCCAGCCCCTCTCTGGCGCGGCGCATCAGGGGATGCTCGGCGGGCGGCTCACTCGGCGCCGTCCGGGTCTCGAAGACCGGCTCGGCCTCGGCGACGGGCGATGCGGTGCCGAGACGACCCAGACTGGCGAGAGTGCGGCGGTCGATCAGAGCAACGGGCACTCGCTCGAGCAGCCCCTCGATCGCCGCGTCATCCTCCGCGTCCACCCGATCGAGGACCACGAGCAGACCACGACTCGGCCCAACCGCATCGCCGCGTTTCTGGAGCAAGACGCGCGCGATGCGCGTCCCGAAGAGCCGCTGCAGCTCGAGGATGCAGTTCCGGACCATCTCATCCGACGCGCTGCCGCGCTGCGCCGACGGGCTGATTTCCGGGCTGGCCGATACCAAGGCCGCGGCCGCCGCGCCGGGATGGGACGTCTCGGTCGGCGTCCCGGCTGGCTCCGCCCCGGCCCCCTCCGGCGCTGGCTTCGCCTCGGCCAGGTCGTCTGCCAAGACCTCGGCCAAGCGTTTGGAGACGCTGACAACATCCTCGGTCGCGTCGGGATCGACCACATTGTCGAAGAGATGGCGCTTGCCCTGAACCAGCTCGAGCACGCGCTCCTCATAAGAGGCCGCGGCGACCAGCAGCACTGCCTGGACCTTCTGGCGCTGCCCGAGACGATGCACGCGGGCGATGCGCTGATCCAGCACGGCCGGATTCCAGGGGATGTCCAGATTGATGAGAACCGCGGCGTTCTGCAGGTTCAGCCCGGTGCCGCCGGCATCCGTGGAGATGAACACCTGGATGGCATCATCCTCGCGGAAGCGGTCCATCAGCGCGCCGCGCTTATGCGTGGGCACGCCGCCGTGGAGCCGGACGCTGCCGAGCCCCATGCGGCGGACGCGCTGCTCGACCAGCTCGGTCATGCGCTCCCACTGGGAGAAGACCACGGCCTTGAGCCCGGCCATGCGGCAGAGCTCGTCGAGGATGCTTTCCAGCTCATCCAGCTTGGGTGCGCCCTCGGTCTCCTTGTCGACCAGGCCCGCCGCGTTGCACGCCATGCGGGCGCGCTGTAGGGCGGCCATCATGCGATTCTGCTCGCTCGGCGTCAGGGGACGGCGCTTCATGATCTGCGCCAGCATGGTCGCGGCCTGCAGGGCATCGTCATGGATGCCTTGCTGGACCTCGGTCATGGGCACGTCGACGCGCTGGACGATGCGCTCCGGCAGCTGATCGCGCACCAGGGAGCGGTCGCGCCTGAGCATGGCGGTCGCGAGCCTGCGACGCAGCTCGGAGAGATTGCGATAGCCCAGGACCTTGCCGCGCTCGTCCGTGATGTGGAAGTCGACCATGTAGCGCCAGAGCGGACCGAGCACGCGGGCGTCGACGACCTGCATCAGACTGTAGAGGTCCTCCAATCGGTTCTCGAGCGGCGTGCCGGTCAGCACGAAGGCGTAGCGCGACTGGATCCGCTTGACCGCGCTGGCGATCTTGGTCCGCCAGTTCTTGATGCGCTGCGCCTCGTCCAGGATCAAGAGATCCGGACAGAGCTCCGCATTGATGACGCTGTGGTCGCGCATCAGCAGCTCGTAGTTCACGACATAGAAACCGCGCCCCTGACGGTACTGAACCGCGCGGGCATCCAAGGGCCCTTGAATGACATGGGCCTGGGTGGCCGTGAACTTGGCGATCTCACGCGCCCATTGCTGTTTGAGCGAGGCAGGACAGACGATGAGCACGCGCTCGACGCCATCGTGAGTGTGCAGCCAGTAGGCGGCGGCAATGGCCTGGAGGGTCTTGCCGAGACCCATGTCGTCCGCGAGCAGGGCGCGCCCGCGTCCGGCGAGAAAGGCGACGCCTTCCACTTGATAGGGATAGAGACGCGCCGCGATTCCTGGCAGACGACCGCCGCCGGCGCGAATCTGGCTGCCGATCTCCTCGGCACGGATCGCGCGGGCCGCGTCCTCCGCCAACCGCCGCGCAAAGCCCAGCGCGTCGTCGCCGATCAGGAGGTCATCGCGATCCCGGGTCTGATCGGCAAAGCGTAGGAAGTCGTCCGGGATCCTGAGCCGAAACCGGCCCTCGGCGTCGAAGTGCTGCTGGAGGAGGGGGCTCAGGTCAACGGCCGTGGGCTCGGCGCCAAGGTGCAGCCGAATCCTGGGGGCATCATCGCATTCCCAATCGAGGTAGACGTAGGCCGTGGGGGCGCCACTTCCCTTGATCCTCGCATAGTCCTTGCGCTTGCGGATCCGATGCGCCACGGCCTCGATGTGCTTGCAGGTGCCAAGCTCGTTGGTGGCGAAATCCGGACAGGTGCAATAGTTCGCCCGCCGCGCCAGGGAGCGGATATGAACGCGGTAGCTGACGGGAAAGTGGGTGGTGGATTGCAGCGAGCGGGCGCTCCAGAGGCCGAAGCCACTCTCCTCGGCCTCTGGCGACAGCGGCTCGACCCGAACCTCGGCGCGCGCCTTGGCGATGCGCTCCTCGATGGCCGTCTGAGCCGCATCCGCAAGCTGCTGGGCATCGCCCTGTCCCTTGGCATAGGCGAAGAGGGCCGCCAGGGCGTGAACGCACAGCTCGGCGCCAGAATCGTCCGGGGCTCGGCAGTCGCAGCCCGCTAGGATCGCGCCTGTCTCGTCGAGCGCGATCTCGACTTGGAGCTTATCGCCCGAGTCCTCGTCCTCGACCTCCGCCCAAAGCCCTGCGCCCTCAGGATCGAGGCCGGTCACGCGGTGCTCGTTGCTGTACCTGAGCGCGGCGCGAACCACCGACGGCTGGGCGAGGCGCTCGAGCGCCTCGGTATCGAGCAAGAAGGGATCCAAGCCGTTTGGGTGCCGAGGACGCGCCGCGCCCTCTTCGGGGGAAGCCTGGCTCATGGTGACTCCTGATCGCCGTTGTCGGTTGAGCGCGCGCGGCGACCGGAGATGGGCCCGGGGCAGCGCAGGCCTATTCTAACGACAGCGGCGACAGTGTCATCCACGCCGCTCCCTATCCACTCAGGCATCCAATCGCCAAGCATCGCGGCGGGCAGACGCCCGAGCCAAAGGAGAGCTCAGGGCAAGGAGGTCACCGCGCCTCGTCGATCATGGAGCGGATCTTGGCGAACGTCTGGGCCAGGGATGCAGGGAACTCGGCATCGTCGGGGACCATCTCCGCGATGTCATCGGCGCCATAGCTCATATAGCGCACCTGGGTCTTGCCATCCTTGGAGAAGACCATCACGAACTTCGGCATCAAGATCGACCGCTCAGGATTGAAGGTCAGACTCTTGTCGGCCTTGGTCGGCTTGCAGATCTGCATCATGTGCAGATCGAAATCGTCGGCCACCTGCCCGCCATGCGCCCTGAAGGTCGTCTTCATGTCCATGGTATCGGCGTTGTTCACGACGAACGCGCTTGCTTCCACGATCTCCTTGAAGTCGCTGACGAACTGCTGAACGCTCTTGGCGCTCTCGACCGCGTAAAGATCCTCATTTCTCTTCATTGCTTACACCTCAGTTTGGATGGGATTCGGGGACCTGCTCACTCCGTCAATCGCGGGGCCATTCGGCCGGCAGCAGGCGTGCCCGAGTCATCGGACGGAATACCGCAGCGCCCTGATGGGAGAACGCTATCACCCGCGGGCACTGACGTGACAGGGCAATTGTCAACCGAGGGAAGGTCGTCGATACCGTTTCGGCTTGTGCGGCGGATCGAATGCACGTCAAATTGAGTGCAAGCCACTTTCAGACCGAGCCAGCCCAAGCCATGAGCAAGCCAGAGCATGTTCTCTTCTTCGGCACCTGCCTTGTCGATCTCGGCAGCCCTGAAGCTGGACTCGCGGCCATTCGCCTGATCCAGCAGGCCGGCGTTCAGGTGCGCTTCCCGCAAGGTCAAACCTGCTGCGGCCAGCCCGCCTACCACTCAGGCTATCGTGATGAGGCAAGACGCGTCGCCCGACAACAGATCGCAGCGCTGCAGGGCAGCGAGCCGGTCGTCGTCCCCTCCGCATCCTGCGCAGGCATGATGCGCAACCACTACCCGCGGCTGTTCGAGGGCACGGCGGATGCGGAGCGCGCAAATGCTATGGCGGATCGCGTAGTGGAGCTGTGCGACTTCCTCGCACGGGTCCTGCGGATCGAGCTGGCGGACAAGGGACAGCCGCTACGAGTGGCCTTGCACCATTCCTGCTCGGCTCGGCGCGAGCTGGACGTCGCGGGCGCCGCGGCCGCACTGCTGGGCCGCCTCGCGAACGTCAAGGTCGTCGAGCCGGACCATGCCGAGGAATGCTGCGGATTCGGCGGAACCTTCGCGATCAAGGAGCCGGAGATCTCGGCTGCCATGGCCGCTGACAAGGCGTCTTCTCTAGCCGCGACCGAGGCAGACGTCCTCGTCAGTCAAGACTGCGGCTGCCTCATGAATATCGGTGGAACCGCGGAAAAGGCGGGCGTTGCCCTAAAGACGATGCATATCGCGGAGCTTCTGTGGAAGCGCTGCCAAGCCCCCTCCTGAGCGACGGATGCGCATCGGCCGAGCCTGGCTCGTTCTTAAACCCGTTCTTGCCCTTCAACCTAGAATCCGTCACTTGAACCGCAAAGGCACAAAGGCGCAAAGAGCACGAGGGATAAGAGAGACTTGGGCGACGAAGGCATTTCAGCCGCCAGGAGACGGAAGGCGACGAGCAATTGTTGGCGACGGCAGGCGTGCGCTCTGCCGCTCAGACGCGAGCGAGGGTCGCGCGCCTATCGGCTCGATCCTCGCCGCACCGGCCGAATTCAGTTGAAGAGGCCGTAGTGATAGGCGCCCTCGATGACGCCGCTGGTGTAGTAGCCGCTCAGACCCATGAAATCGCCCTTGGCGAAGTAGACCTTGAGGTCGGGATTCTCGGCCATGGCCTCGCGCACCTTCTCGACGAGCTGATCGTCGGCGTTGCGGACCAGGACACCGGAGAAGCCCGCCGTGAGCGGAAAGATGTCGTTGCCGCTGTCACCGCAGAAGACGACCTGCGCCTTGGGCGTACCCAGCTCCTCGGCGACATACTCCAACGCGGTTTGCTTGGTCGCGCTCTGCGGCAGGAAATCCAGCAGCCCCTTGCCGTCCTGGGAATCGAAGCTGTAGATGATGACCTCGTCGAAGCGGCCTTCGACACACTCGTGCACCCGCTTCAGGATCTCGTCCTTGCGCGCGTGATCCACATAGTAGCTTTGCTTGAAGGGATTCAGGTGCTCGGCCTCCTGCTGGCGCAAGCCAGGAATGTCCGCAACGGCGGTGCGAACGGCCTGGGCATCCCAGCGCGGACTGGCGTGCTTGACGTGCGCGACCCAGCCCTCGTCGAAAGTCCAGTCGCCGTTCTCGAGCCGCCGGATGGAGGTCCCGACATCCCCGATCAGATAGTCGGGACGCCGCACGCCAAACTCGTCGATGGCCTTCTCCGTCAGGGCCAGATTGCGCCCGGTGACATAGACCACGGTGACGCCGTGCTCGCGGGTGAGTGTGTTGAAGCGCTCGATGGCTTCCGGATCGCGCTCCCAACGGCCATTGGGCAAAAGGGTACGGTCCAGATCGGTCGCTAGGATCTTCATGGCGGTTCTCCGATGAGAATGCCCCCGCAGCCATCACCGACGATGGCTGCGGGGACGCTCCGGGGGGAAAGATGGGCTCGCGCCGAATACTGTCAGTCGAAGACGAAGCGGTCTAGTAGACCGGACGGGCCGAAGTGCTCGACGCTAAAGCTGTGTGCGCGCAGATCGGCGCGCAGGACAGCGCAGTGATCGCCGTGGCTCCAGCTGAGATGCAGCAGATGTGGCTCGCTCGGAATGACCTCGAGCTTACCTTGGAAGGCCGGAGAGGTGTTGCGCAAACGAATCAGCTTGAGCTGGTCTTGAACCACGGGCTTTTGCAGCCCCTCCTCGACCTGCTCCAGCGACAGATTGGTCCGGTTGATCTCCTTGTGCCCCGCGGGGCCGCCGCGATCCGCCGCCACGTAGTCGTTCTTGCCGGCGAAGAGATCCAGGTACCACACCTGGGGAATCCCCGGCATGAAGAGCTGGATGGCGCGTGCGAGCAGGAGCTTGCGCTCGTCCTCGCCCAGGGCGCTGAAGAAGGTGGCGTTGACCTGGTAGTAGGAGATCTTCTTGCCGTCTGGGCCGTAAAGACTCTTGACGCGGCCGCCGCGCGCGATGATGCGGCTCATGACCGCCTCGATATCGGCCTCGTCGAGCAATCCGGGACGCGCCTTGCCCTTGGTCTGCTTGCCGCTCAGATCCAGCACCGGGATGCCGTCATGACAGCCAAGCATGTTGATGGTCTGCATCCCTTTCGCCTGGATCTCACCGATCCAGCTCAGCAGGTGGTCGCTCGCGCCCCGCTCGAGCGCGTCGATGACCAGCCCGGGAAAGAAGAAATCGTAGATCGGGAAGCCCTTGCTGGCCACTTCCTCGTGCAGGCCGCTGCCATACTCGGCATGGATCTCGGGGAAGACGATCAGATCGTGCTTCTCGGCAAGCCCCCGCAGGCGCTCGAGGTAATCCCAGGTCCCGGGGCGGTTGAAGAAGTTGACCTCCCCCGGCTCCTTGTGCAGATAGGCGAAGGCATCGAGCCGAATGATCTTGGCGCCATAGTCGCGCAGCTTGCGCAGTGTTTCGTCATAGAAGTGCCAAACCTTCTCGGAGCGCGCGTTGAGGTCCATCTGGCCCAGGTAGTCGCGCTTTTGCTCGACGATGGAGACGATCTTGTCCTTCAGGCTCGCATAGCCGTTGAGATCCATGCCGCTGAGATCCGGCTTCTGGCGAAGCCGCGCGTTGACCATATCGGCGAGCAGCGCGGCATCGGACTCGGTCAGCCCCTCGATCTCACCCAAGTCGGCGGGCGAGATCTCACCATAGCGGATCTCCTGATAGAAGGTGTTCCAATAGGGCCGTTCCGAGCCGTCCGGGAAGCGCACCTTGAGGATGGGTGCGCCCGGCTTGCGCATGAACAGCTTCTCGAGATATTCCGGCTTGGGCATCAGATGCCCGTCCTCGGTCGGCTCGCCGTGCTCGGCCCAGAAGGCGTTCCAGTCGATGAAGAAATCGCGGTATTCGGAGGCGTCGCCGTGCTGCAGGAGGTCCTGGAACTGCGGCGAGCGGACGGAGAGGTGGTTGAGCACGAGATCGAACTTGAACATGATCTCGAGTCGATTCAGCTCCTCGAGGTCCTCGGGCGAGACGAGCTCCGGATTGTGATCGTAGTCGATCACCGAAAAACCGCGATCCAGGTCGCTGTTGAAGAAGGTCGGGAGGATGTAGAAAAACGCGAAGGCCTTCTCGAGCTCGGGCCTGCGAAGCAGAGCGACCGTATCGGACAAACGGCGGCCGATACTGTCGGGGTAGGCGTTCAGCATCACACCATTCGGGAGCGACTGCTGGGGTTCTTTCGTTCCTGTGCGCATGATGTGTCTCCCCTGTTTGGCGCTCATTATGCACAGTCTCGGCCTGGTTTGAAGCGCGACAGATGGACGGCACGACTTTTCTACCACAGGCTACGACTTTAGTACGATTTACTCCACAATGGAGGCCTTGACAGCCGAGGCGCGAGCGGCCTCCTATACTGCCCCTGGTGTATCGCGAGCCGCGGCATGCCGTCATCCGAGCGCCCTGACCCGCTGACGCAACCCTGCGGCGCCATCTTTCACCCTGGCGATGGAGCAAAGGATAATGACAGAAAAGAACAATCTCCTTTCCGACTCAGACCCTTTGAAAGAAGTCGTCTTTCCGCGCGGCATCCCCGGATTCGAGGATCTGAACCGCTATCGCGTGCTCTATTCGGACACAGAGTCCGGACGCGTGTACTGGATGGAGTCCTGCGAAGATCGCGAGATCCGCTTCACACTCGTCGATCCGAGGTTCTACTCGCTCAACTATGTGCTGGAGCTGACGGACGAGGAAGAGACCCTGCTCCAGGCCGAGACACCGGAGGAGATCGTCGTCCTGCTCATGCTTTGGAAAGATGAAGAGCCCGACCAAGAAGGCAAGCCGAGCCTCCATGCCAACATCGCCGCCCCCATCCTGATCAACGTCGAGAAGCGCATCGGCATGCAGAAGCCCATCCCGAGCCCCAAGCTGGCGATGAGCATCTCGAACTAGGTCCCCGACCGCCCGCGGCGCCGACCCAAGCCAGGAGCACAGGCCCATTACCGATCTCTTCGACGGCCTCGTTCAGGACAACTGGCACGTCTTTCTCGGCGCCCTCGCCGTCTTCGTCGGCTGGCCTCTCAGTGCCTGGCTCCTCAAGGACAGACCGCTGGCGAAACGCCTCCCTGGCCTCGTCGCGCTGATCGATCTCCTTCTTCTGCCAGGCGCCGTCCTAGTGGCGGGTGCCCTGCTCCAGCTAGCCGGCGATGTCCTCGGGCTGACCGAGGCGCAGCAGCCACTGCGCTCGGCCACGCTCCTCTTCGCGCATTTGGCCGCCGGCTGGGCCTTGGCGCGGGTCATCGAAGTCCTGCTGCTCGACCGCGCCAACGAAGATGTGTCGGAGCGCATCCCGAAGATCGTGGTCGGCCTCATCTATGTCGCGACCATCTTCCTAGGTCTCGTGGTCTTTCTCTGGCAGCGCGGCTACTCCTTCACCGGCCTCTGGGTCTCGACGGGCGTCGCCGCCGGCGTGCTCGGCTTCGCGCTGCAGAAGACCCTCGGCGATCTCTTCTCCGGAATCGCGCTCGGCATAGAGCGCCCCTTCCGGCTCGGCGACTGGGTCGAGCTCGAGGACGCCACCGTCGGGCAGGTGATCGACATCAACTGGCGCGCGACCCACCTGCGCGGCTGGGACAACGCGACTTTGGTCGTTCCCAACTCCCTGATGGCGGGACAGGCGATCAAGAACCTCCACGACGACAAGCACCTCTACGCACCCTGGTATTTCGTCAAGCTCCCCGCCGAAGTCGAGCCGAGATTCGCCAGCGCACTCTTGCTCGAGGCCGCACTGCGCTGCGAGAGTGTGCTCAAGTTCCCCTACCCTGTTGCCCGGTTGGCCGACGCCACCACCATTCCCTACTCATACATGGTCTGGGTCCATCTCAGGAACTACCAAACCATGTTCCGGGCCCGCGAGGAGCTCTTTCGGGAAATCCACAAGAGTCTGCAGAATGCGGGGATCGAGTCCGCGCCCGAGGTCCATGAGCTGCGCACGCGCCGCGCCCACGTCACCAGTGGAGAGCCCCCTAGCATTCACCTGGCGCTCAAGAGTCTCGATCTCGGCGGCCTGCTGACCGAGGAAGAGCTGGATCAAGTCGTCGCCAGCAGCCGCTACTGCCACTTCGACACCGGCCACCGCATCCTGGCCGAGGGCGAGGCCAGTGACGCCTTCTACATCATTGCCGGCGGCCTAGTGGAGGCGTCGGTCACGCTGCACAACGGCGAGCGCAAGGTCACGGAGACCCTGACGCCGGGCGATTCCTTCGGCATCACTGCGATGCTGACGAAGGACCCCTCCGTCCTGGAGCTCTCCGCCAAGAGCGACGTCAGTCTCATCCGCACGGACATCGAGTGCGTGCGCACCATCGTGAGCGCGCGCCCCGAGCTTGCCGAGCATCTTGCGCAGATCGTGAAGCAGCGCCTCGACGCCGCCGAAGCCGTTGTGGCGGCCAGTCGTCGCAACGTGCGGCGCTTGAGTGTTCGCGACATCCGTCAACGGATCGAAGGATTGGTGAGCCGCCCTGGCCGTGGAGAGCGCCAAGGCGACAAGCGTCAACCTTGAGGAGCGGCTTCAGGCCCGCTCAGCATGCCGTCCGCGCATCGCCGCAGTCGTGCCATTCGCCCGGCACGCGATAGGCTTGGATCCAGCTGGAGACCTCGGCGGCCGCCATCGGCGGAGCGATGCCGTAGCCCTGCGCCAGCTCGCACCCCATGTCCAGCAAGCGCTGCCCCTGCGCCAGGGTCTCGACGCCCTCGGCGATGACCTCGCGACGGAAGGCCCTAGCGAGGCCGATGACGCCCTCGACCACGTGCGCATCCTCGGCGTCGCTCAGCATCTGATCGACGAAGCTGCGGTCGATCTTGAGCACAGGCGCGTGGAGCCGGCGGAATAGATTGAGCGAGCAGAATCCGGTTCCGAAATCGTCGAGCGCGAATGAGATGCCCAGCAGCTCGGCCTGGCCGATCACTGAGGCAATGTCATCGATCTGCGCCAGCGCCGCCGACTCCGCGATCTCGAGCGCCAGCCCTCGCGGCCTGGCCTCTGGATAGCGATCGAGCAGACAAGCGATCTCTTGAAGGAAGCCGGACGTCCGCAGCGAATGCGTCGACACATTGACCCGCAGCTTGAGCTGCAGCCCAGCCTCGAGCCATGCGGTCTGCTGCGCCAAGGCGTGATCCAGAACCCAGAGGTCCAATCGGCGCGACAGCTCGATCCCTTCGATGGAAGGCATGAAATCGACGGGCAGCAAGAGCCCGCGCTCGGGATGCTGCCACCGGACGAGCACCTCGACGCCATCCATCCGCCCGCTCCGCATGTTGACGATGGGCTGGTAGAGGAGCCGCAGCTCGTCGCTGGAGATGGCCCTGCCGATCGCCTCCAGCATGGCGCGATTCGCCGCCGCGAGCCGGTCCTCTCGGGCGTCGAAGAACTGGTAGTTGTTGCGGCCGCCCTGCTTGGCGAGATACAAGGCATGATCGGCATGGCGCAGCAAGCCGTCGGCATCCGCCGCATCCTTGGGATAGAGCGTGACGCCGATGCTCGCCGAGATGCGCCTGGGCTGACCCTCTATGAGGTTGCTGGCGGCGAGGCCGCGCAGGATACGGTCGAGCGTCTGGGCGCAGACTCCTGGCCTGCCGACATCGGCAAGTACGAGCGCGAACTCGTCGCCGCCCCAGCGCGCCACCGTATCGCCGGGGCGCACGCTTGCCCTGAGCCGCTCGGCGACGATGCGCAGCAAGCCGTCTCCCGCCTCGTGCCCAAGCTCATCGTTGATCGGCTTGAAGTCGTCCAGATCCAGGTAGCAGACCGCGACTTGGCTGTGCTCGCGATCGGCGACCTGCATCGCCTGCTGCAGCCGATCGAGCAGCAAGCGGCGATTTGGCAGACCGGTGAGCTGATCATAGTAGGCGAGCGACTCCAAGCGCTTGAGCGCATCTTCCAGCGTCTGCTCGGTCAGCCTGCGCCGCGTGACATCCGAGAAGACCCCGACGACGTCGCCGCTCGGCAGCTTGTAGACACGGCCCTCGATCCATTGATCGCGCCGCTCGTCGGCATAGCGCAGCATGGGCACTTGCTCCGCCTCGCCGCTGCGATAGACGCGCTGGAGCACATCCTTCAAGCCAGTCGCCGCCAGCCCTGGAAAGGCATCCAAGAGCGGCCGGCCCAAGGCCTCCCGAGCCGACACCCCGGTGATCTGCTCACCCGCCGGATTGAGCTGCGCGACGACGAAGTCGCGGCCTTGGTCGATGGCCCGATAGACGGCGACGCCGTCGGACATGTGCTCCACCAGCTCGCGATATCGGGTCCCGGCCTGCGTGAGCTTGGCATCCTTCGCGCGCTGCTCGGTCAGATCCTGGCCGACGGCATAGATGAGTCGAGCCTCGGGCTGAGCGGCGATCGACCAAGCCAGGATCCGAGCCTCGCCGCCCTTGCAGCGCATGCGACACTCGAGCCGGACATGCTCGGACGCCCGACCCAGGCTGCGTAGCACACGAGCCATGGCGCCGACATCCGCCCTATCGACGCAATCCAGCACGGAGCGTCCGATGAGCGTCTCGCCGTCGTAACCGAGCAAGTCGCCCCAGGCGGCATTGGCCCTTCGGATACGGCCATCGCCATCCGCGATCAGGAAGAGGTTCGGGGAGAGGCGGAAAAACCTGGACTGCTCATCCTCCGCGAGCTTGAGCCTGGTGATGTCGCGCACGACACCTGCCACCCGCGTCGCCCGGCCATGCGCATCGCGCACGGCGTTACCATAGGCGCCCAGCCAGTGAATCGAGCCGTCCGGCCAGCGCACGCGAAATTCCAAGTGATGCTCGGTGCCCTGCTCGACACAGGCGGTTACATTTTCCTTCCAGGCGATGAGGTCGTCGGGATGGATCCGCGAGCCCAGGTCCTCGTAGGTGCCTTGAAACATGCCTTCGGGCAGCCCCCACAGGGCGTCCACGCCCTCGAGCCAGCGCACCCTGCCAGTGTGCGGGTCCCAATCCCAGACGCCCGTCTGCGACAGCCGCAGGGCCAGCCGCAGCTGAGCCCGGGACTCCCGCAGCGCCGCCTCGGCCGAAGCCTGGTCGGTGACGTCGATCGCAACACCGACGAGACCGATCGGGCGCCCCGCGTCGTCGCGGCAGGTCTCGGCGCGCGCCTCGATCGACCGCGCCTCGCCGTCAGGAGCCACGACCGCGCGATAGCGCAGCGAGATCGGCCCTGCTCGGTCGCGCGCCACTGCAATTTCAGCACGCAATAAAGACCGGTCTTGCGCATGCACGCAGCCGATCCAGTCTTGGAGCCGAGGCGCGCAGCCCTCGAGATCATGGGCTCGCGCCAGCGCCCATCGGTCTCGAGCCAATCCGTGCGGAGATCCAGCGCCCACCCAGCGGCCCCGGTGAGCCGCATCATTCGGCCGAGACGATCGATGGGATCACGACGCCTCATCGAGCGGCCGCGGCCGGGCTGCCCTTCGCCCTCGAGCACTGCGCCGGCGGGTAGATCGGCGTCGCTCATCGCCACGTCCCCCAGCGCTCGCCGTCACGCATCCCGGGCTGGCCGGTCGCAGATGGCCTAACGAGAGTACGCGGACCTTTGCAGCCACGACGCACCCATCCATGCTCCGCTCGATCCATTTCGCATCCCTCGCAAAACGCTCTCTCAACAAGCTGAGGACCCGATCGAGAAACTCAGGCGCACAAATTTACAAAAAGTGTGAAAGCCTAGGTGCCCCCCTTCTTGCGAAAAAGCTGGCCAGGCTTGCCCCCATCGCCTCGACCATGATCGCAAACGTCATGAGATCCTGGAGCTCCAGAGCGATCCGGGCGACGAGGCGACTCAACACGGCAAACCAGCGCCAACCCTTCTTAGCCGCCGCATGCGCCTCATCGGCTCATCGGCTCGCACCAGGCAAGAAGACCACGGAACGTGACTATACACCCCATTCCTAGAGGAGAATACCGGGCAAGACTTTGCGCTGGCTCAGGGTCCCGGAATCTACCCAGAGACGTCCAGCCCACTGCAGGATGGATGAGGCTCCGTCAGAGCCTCACGCCAGAGGAGCCCGCCAGCTCGGCCTGGATCTCCTGGGCCCAAGCGAAGGCCTCGAGAAAATAGCTGGACAGGTCCCGAGAATCGAGGCCCGCCGGCAAGTCGACGCTGACCTGATCGACGGACTCGATCTGCGCAGCACCTGCCAGCACCTGCCCCAGCGTACCCGCATGGCGCAGCAGGGCCTCTTTCAGCGAAGCGTCGAGCGGAAGGTGCTCCAGCGCCTCGGCAAGCGGAACGCCGAGGATTTCGTCCAGATTGGCGAAGAGGCCAACGGTGAAGAGCGCGTCCTTGAGCTTGGGTAGATGGCGCTCGCCGACCATCTGGCAGAAGCGCGCAAAGGTCAGCGAGCGGGTGAAGCTGTACTGGCTCTCGGAACCGATGCTGCCCAGCACAATGAGCGCCGCCCATTGCCGGATGGTGCGCAGACCGACCAGGGAGATGGCCTGCATCAGATTGTGGATCGGTCGCCCCTGCGAAACGGCCGCGCTGCCGAGAAACCTCAGCAGCCGGTAGCTGAGGGTGACGTCCTGACTGATGAGCAGCTCGACCTCCTGCAGACTGATGTCGTCATCCTGCAGGCGTGCGAGCACCTTGAGCGCCTGCAGCCGATTCTCCGGAGGACGCTTGCCGGAGATGACGCGCGGCCGCGCCAGATAGTAGCCCTGGAAGAGATCGAAGCCCATGTTCAGACATTGCACGAACTGGATGTTGGTCTCGACCTTCTCGGCGAGCAGGCGGGGGCGTCGCACCCCAGGAATCGCCTCGATCTTGGCCCGAATGACCTCCTCGTCGTCACCGAGCACGTCCAGCTTGATGATGCCGCTGAGGGCGATCAAGGGATCCCAGTCGGCGCCGTAGACGAAGTCGTCCAGGGCCATCTCGAACCCCGCGCCGACAAGCTCCTTTACAGCGGCCACGAGCTCGGGCGTGACCTTCACCGTCTCGAGGATCTCGAGCACGACCCGCTTTGGCGGCAGCATCTCGATCAGCCCGCTGGACAGCAGGCCCTCGGTCAGGTTGATGAAGAGCTTCTTGTCGCGCCCCAGTCGCTCGACACCGATATCCGCGAAGGCGTTGACGATGACTTGCGAGCTCGCCGTGTCGCCATCCAATCCGCTCCCCGCAAGACCGCCATCCGCATTTCGGAACAGGAGCTCGTAGGCGACGACCTGCCGCTCACGATCGAAGATGGGCTGAACGCCGAGAAATGCATCTGTCATATAGGGTCACAAGCCAGGCGGGGATCGCGGGCTCTCTGCGCGAGCGGTCAAGACCCCATTATGGTCGGCCAGATCGAGGGCGCAATGCGTGACGTCGCGCTCAGATTCCGCGCACTGAGGGCGGGAGCCTCCGGCAGCGCCAGCGCGAGCGCCCCGGCGCAGCAGGGACCGTCGAGCGTGGGGACGGGGAGCTGGAATGTAATCGAGATTGGCCGGATACGACCCGCAAGCGCATGGCGCAGCGGCGCGATCGAGCGCCACGGGCCGAGGCAGGCGCTCGGCGTCAGCGCAGGCGAATGCTCGGCCAGGGAGGGGGCGAGCGCATCCCTGCACCAGCACCTCTGTGCTCCAAGCTGGGATCCCATCATGGATTCGGGCGACATCAGTGCTGGGAGTGTCGGCCTCCGGGCCGGAATCTGCTGACCGAGAGGTCAACACTCCCAGCGTCACCCCTTGCTGCAGCCCAGGATGGAACTGAGCACGACAGAGGCCGCGGCCTCAGAAGGTCTTGACGATCTGCAGACCCACCAGATGGGCATCGAAGGAGTAGTCGCCGTCGAGCGCCGTCGTCCCGTTCAGATCGGCTCCGGTGTAGGTAGTGCTGCTGCGGTAATTGCGGTCGTCGGCCGTGACATACATGTAGGCGGCCTCGAGGCTGTAGCCCTGACCGAGAGACTGCGCCAGACCGATGCTGAAGAGATGGCGGTCGTTGTCGGGGACGCGCGCGCTGAAGTGATCGTCACCCTGCGCGGTCTCGTCGTAGGTGTAGCCGAAGCGCAGCTGGGTCTGCGGCTGCACCTGATAGGTGACGCCGAGCCGATAGGCATTGGAATCGTCCCAATCGTTCTGATCGGCGAAGATCACCTCGCCCGTGCCCTTGCCGGTGACCTTGAGGTCATTGAAGCTGCTCCAGCCGGTGCGCGTGATATCCACCTCGACCGCGAGCTGACCATTCACCGCATAGCGCGCACCGACCTGCAACCGCCAAGGCAGATCGAAGTCGACCTCGGCCTTCTGCGCGGGCGCCAAGCGCCCGAGATAGACCAGCGTCTGGCTCAAGGGCACATAGTCGCCGCTGACATCGACGGTCGCACTCGAGCGATAGGAGGCGCCCAGGCTCCAAGGCCCCTCGCGATAGAGCGCCCCAAGGTT
This sequence comes from Thiorhodococcus minor, assembly GCF_010820565.1. Lineage (GTDB taxonomy): Bacteria > Pseudomonadota > Gammaproteobacteria > Chromatiales > Chromatiaceae > Thiorhodococcus > Thiorhodococcus minor. The sequence continues at coordinate 42,482 of NZ_JAAIJQ010000028.1, forward strand.
GAAGCCCAGTCCCATGCCGTCGCCCTTCAGAGAGCCGGCTGTCGAGGCGAGCTTCGCGGTCTTGGTCCAGTAGATGTCCAGGCCCGCGGAAAGGCTCAGGTTGTCGTTGACGCGATAGGTGCCTGTCGGACTGAAGTCCACCACCTCGAGCTGGCTCGCCGTGGGATGACCGAGCGGGACCTCGGGATCGAGCGGAGCCGGAACCGGCAGGGTCCTGGTACCACTGACGGCCGGGAAGGCCCCGTCCTCCCAGCGGGTCTCCAGACCGAAAGGCGTATTGACGGCAAAGCCCAGGCGCCAAGCATCATTGAGCTTGAGCGCCGCCTGGAGGGCAGGCAAGGCGACCCAATCCGCCCCCTGGCTATCGTGGCTACCTGACGCGGTCTCGACGGAGAAGCTCGGACTGATGAGTACCGTGCCAACCGCGATGCTGGATTCATCGTGGAACCCCATGGCAGCCGGGTTGTAGGCGAACGCGCCGACTTCCTCTGGGTTCGCGACCAAGGCGTTCGCGGTGCCAAGGCCAGCGACGGAAGCCTCGGGCAGCATGAAGCCTGCACCCAAGGCGGCGTTTTGAGCCCCGACGGCGCCGGCTGCGATCAGCAGCGCAATTGAGCGGGCGACCCTCTGATTCATCATGTGGTGATTCCTTAACATCGACTCTGTAAACGGACATGCTTGGCCTTCGAGCCATCCAGCTCGATTGCGCCCATGCCTCATTCGAAGGCAAACCGTTTCAAGAGGAGGACGACGTACGGGAGCCGGAGCGCTGACTTGAGAATCACCCAGTCGGACGGCATTTCATGCTGCGATGGCGACCTAGACTCAGGCGTCGATCATGGTTTCGGCCAGCTGTCTCCCGAAGGGTGGACAAGCGCAGCGCGGTCCACCTGCGCCGGCGCGGGATTCGGTGGACTTCGCTCTCGCTCGTCCACCCTGCCGGCCCAACTGATGACCAAGGCCTAGACTCATGCAGTGCGTCCACTTTCCAACGGCTGCGGGGCAACATCGAGCCGGAGCCTAGCCCGTCGATTCCTCAAAGAGCCTTTCACTTCGGAAATCGCCGTCATCTCAAGGCGCTCGGGTCTCGATAAGCCGCGGAGAACTCTATGACATGGCCCGCTCCGTTTCCATACTTTGTTGCGACATTTTGTCATGTATGCGAAAAGTCACAGACACGGACCCCGTATCTGAGCGGCCCGATCGGGGGCTAGCTCGCTAGCCGTCACGCTAGGTACGGCTGATGGGTCTGTGATATAAGGAATTTCTATCTAGCCATACACTTCGTAGCCATAGACATCTAATAGAGTGACATCTGGATGGCGGATCGCAGACTTCAGGTGTTTCATACCGTTGCCCGACTCCTGAGCTTCACCAAGGCCGCGGAAACGCTGCACATGACGCAGCCCGCGGTGACCTTTCAGGTGCGACAGCTCGAAGAGCACTTCAACACACGCCTCTTCGATCGGACGCACAACCGCATCAGCCTGACCGAGGCGGGACGCGTTGTCTATGCGTCGTCCGAGCGCATTTTCGAGCTCTATGCCGAAATGGAGAACGCGGTTCGGGAGATCACTGGCGAGATCAGCGGCGCCCTCACCATCGGCGCCAGCACCACCATCGCCGAGTACATGCTCCCGACCCTGCTTGGGGATTTCAAAGAGCGCTACCCCGACGTCACGATTCACCTCAAGGTGGCCAACTCCGAAGGCATCGTCTCCATGGTCGAGAGCAACGCCATCGACCTCGGGATCGTGGAGGCGCCGGTCGCGAACAAGAATCTCGTCGTCGAGGTCTGCAAGCAGGATCAGCTCGTGGCCATCGTGCCGCCCGACCATCCCCTCGCCGCACTCGAGGAGGTCGAGGTCAAGCGCTTGCTGGAATACCCCTTCATCTGCCGGGAAGAAGGCTCTGGCACGCGCGAGGTCATCAGCGACTACCTCCAGATCCAGCCCAGCTGCAACACCGCGCTGAAAGTCGCGATGGAGCTAGGCAGCCCAGAGGCCATCAAGGGGGCCGTCGAGGCGGGCATGGGTGTGTCCGTGGTCTCTCGAGCCACCATCCAGAAGGAGCTCAGACTGGGCACGCTCGTAGCACTGCAGCTCAGCCCGCCGCTGGAGCGCCCCTTCTCCTTCGTCCACCAGAAGCAGAAGTTTCGGCTCCGCGTCATGGAAGAGCTGCTGGAGTTCGCGCGCGAGTATTGCCATCGCCAGAGCGAGCACGCCACCTAGAGGACCGCCGAACGGCTGCCAGCCTGCCCGCGCGACTTACCGGTCGAGAGGAAACGCCCGACGGCCTTTCTTGTCGAATCACTCATCCCGGCCCCCGAACGAGGCTGGACGCCCCGCTAGGCGCAGCGCAGCCCAGGGCAGCGACCAGGATCTCGCGCCTCGCTACGCACTGGTCTGAAATACCGACTGGTCCGAAGTGCCGACTGGTCTGAAGTGCTCAGTGGTCTAGACGTGGACCTTCCGCGAAGACTGTCGACACATCTCCAGGTATCATCGCGCTTCCACGGGCTGCCGCCATGACCGAGGTCGTCGGCGCCACCCCCATGCATCCGAGTCGTACTGCCTCCGAAGCCGAGTCTTCCAGCGTGTTGAGCCGACCAACCGAATCCGCCGACGAACGGCGATTGATCAAACGCTTTCGCAAGCTCTCCGCGGGCGACCGTCAGACGTTGCTCACATTGGCCGATTTCCTGGCGCAGCGCGACGCACCTGAGTCGCTAGGCACACCTGAAATCATCGAGGAGCCGAGGCTCATGCCGCGGCCCGAGAAAGAGACGGTCGTGGGAGCCATCAAGCGGCTGTCGCAGACCTACGCCATGCTGGAGCGCGACGCGCTGCTCAATGAGACCTCGGCGCTCATGTCGGCGCACGTCCTCCAAGGCCGCGGCGCGCCCGAGGTCATCGACGAGCTCGAGGCACTCTTTGCCCATCACTATTCGGAATACCGTCGCAAACACAGCCCGGAAGGCTAGTCCCGTCCCATGAACATCTTCGCAAGCTGGTTCCAGCGCAATCTCTCGGACCCGCAGATCGTCTTTCTCGCCGCGCTGCTGCTCGCCGGCTTCGCGGTCGTCCTCACCATGGGAGACATGCTTGCGCCCGTGCTGGCGAGCATCGTCATCGCCTATCTGCTCGAGGGCCTGGTCGGCCAGCTGGAGGAGCGCAACCTGCCGCGCCTCGCCAGCGTCGTTCTGGTCTACGCCCTCTTCCTGGCATTCGTGGTCACGGTGCTGGTGGTGGTCATGCCGCTGCTGTCACGCCAGATCACCGACCTGGTACAGCAGCTGCCGAACATGGTGTCGGAAGGGACGCGGGTGCTCATGGACCTGCCCGAGCGCTATCCGGAGATCGTCACCCAGGGCCAGGTCGACGAGGTGATCGCCTCGCTGCGGGCCGAGGTGGTCAATTTCGGTCAACAGGTCCTGTCCTGGTCGCTCGCGAGCGTCGTCGGCGTGATCACCATCATGGTCTACCTCATCCTAATGCCGATCCTCGTCTTCTTCTTCATGAAGGACAAGGGGCTCATCCTCGGCTGGTTCCGCCAGCACCTGCCCAGGCATCACGGCATCGCCGGCGACGTATGGAAAGACGTCGACCGGCAGATCTCGAACTATGTGCGCGGCAAGGCCTGGGAGATCCTCATCGTCTGGGCGGTGAGCTATGTGACCTTCTATGCCTTCGGGCTCAAATACTCCATGCTGCTCTCGCTGCTGGTCGGGCTCTCGGTGATCATCCCCTACATCGGCGCCGCCGTCGTCACCGTGCCCCTGCTGCTGGTCGCCTGGTTCCAATGGGGCTGGTCCTCGCAGTTCGCCTGGCTGACCGTGGCCTACGGCATCATCCAGGCCCTCGACGGCAATGTGCTCGTCCCGCTGCTCTTCTCGGAAGTGGTCAACCTCCACCCCGTGGCCATCATCGTCGCCATCCTAGTTTTCGGCGGTCTCTGGGGCTTCTGGGGCGTCTTCTTCGCGATCCCACTGGCCACGCTGGTCCAGGCGACCCTGACCGCCTGGCCAAGACGAAGCATTCAGACGGAATCGACAGGCGCGGCATGATCGGGCGGCAATAGCGCCTTCCGCAGGAAAAACGCCCTGCCGGAAGGCTCTCCGGCAGGGCGCTCTTGGGCGGCTCGAATCACGAGCCGCGTTATTCGAGAGCCGCCTCAGTTGAGACCGCACATCCCGCCCGAGCAGCAGCTCCCCGTCGGGCATGCCGGCGCGGTGCCGCTCCCCAGGCTGGAGCTGGTGACCACATTGCCGCCAGTCGCCAAGCGATGCACCGGGGCATCGGCCGGGGTGTCGCCCAGCTCCAGCCGCGCCCGCTCGCAAAGCTCGCCCCAATTGCTGAGCGTCTCGCTCATGCGGTGACTCACCTCGATGACCTGCCCATTGGCCTCGCACCGATAATCATAGGTTGGCATCTTGTCTCTCCGTCGAATATCGATAAACGCTAATGCGCGCGATTATAGGCAAGCGCGAAGCCGAGGCAAAGCCCACCGAGACCCGCGGTTATTCATCCTGAGGCGCAGTGCCCGATAGTGCTCGCGAGGACGCGGCGGGATCTCCGCGACCCATCGCGTCTGCGTCGGGCGATCACCTAGGAAGTGTCCGTCAACTGCCTCCCGCTGCTCTGGTCACGAAGCTCCTGCTTCGTGACCTCGGCGACGAAGCTCTGCTTCACGACGCCGAGCACTTCCGGCCCCTGCACCAGGCCGAAAAGCAGGGCTTACCCTCAGACTCGCGAAGCGGAGCTTCGTCTCGCGGGTGACGCAGCTGGAGCTGCGTCACCAGAGACCCAAATCGGGAAACGAGACATGGACAGCTCCTTAGCAGGCCGGACAAGGGGAGCCAAATGCCACCTTGGATCGGCAATTGGCTCCCCTGCGCAGCCGCGCCTAGACCATGCGCTCGAACAGATCGCGCATCGCGTCGACAAGGCCCTCGACGTCGCCCTGGTCATGGAAGAGGTGCGTCGAGATACGCAGCGCGTGAACGGCTTCGCCGCCAGAGGTCAGCTCGAAATCCGTGGTTCGGACGATATAGCCGTACTCCTCGCGCAGCCGGTCACGGAACTGCGTCAGCGTCGACAGGTCGGCTTGGTCCGTGAAGGGATTGAAGGCCGTGATGCCCCCGGTGAGCTCACGAATGTCCGGCGTATAGAGGACCGCGTCCGGAAGCTGCTCGCGGATCAAGTCGCGAGTCAGCTGGCTGAGGTCCTTGTCCCAGCTCTCGATCCGATCGCGTCCGATGCTGCCCCAGAGATCGCAGACATCGGCCAGGGCGCGAAGCGCCGGGTAGTTGTCGTTGCCCTTGTACTGCAAAGCCGTCTGCCATCCGAAGCGATCGACATAGTGCGCTAGCGACGAGTTGACGGCCCACATCGGCTTGCGCTCCGGCCAGAATTCGGCGCGGCGCGCGGCGCCGTCCCTCACGTACAACAGCCCAGTCCCGCCCGGACCGCATTGCCACTTGTGACCGGAGGCTGCATAGAAATCGCAGTCGATGGCATGAAGATCCAAGCTGAGCATGCCGGAGCCATGGGCACCGTCGATCAGTGTCGGAATCCCATTCGGCACCGCGACATCATCGCAGATTCGTGCGACCGGCAGGACAGCTCCCGTCTTGTAGGTCACGTGCGACATCACGATAAGACGCGTCTCGGGGCGAATCGCCGCCTCGATCGCGGCCAGATAGTCGTCCTCGGAGCCCGGGAAGACCGGGATGCTGACGTACTCGACCTGAACGCCCAAGCGATCCGCGAGCACCCAAAGCGGTGAGGTCGCCGCCACATGCTCATGGTGGGTCGCAATGACGTGATCTCCCTCACGGAGGTCCAAGCCGTGCAGCACGCTGACCATGCCGTCGGTCGTATTGCGGGTCATCACCAGCTCGGACGCATTGCAGCCGAACTGGGGGGCGATCCGCGCGACGAGATCGCCAGTATAGGGCCATGCGCCCCACTCGCCCTGCATGTCCCAGGGAGAGGTCGCGACGATGCGATTGTAGGTATCGTAGCTGTCGAGCACCGGCTTGGGCATAGAGCCCGTGGTGCCGATGTTCATGTAGGTGGCGTGCCGATCGAGCAGAAAGAGCTTGCGGACTTCTTTGAAGACCTTGTCGTCGCTCCAGCCCGGCTGGATGTTCAGGGTCGAGCGTCCCTGCCCCCCGGCGATCGCCGCCATTGGCCCGGTGAGTGTGGCCACGCCGACGGCCGTCGCACCGGCGAGCTTGAGAAACGACCGACGGTCGAGCGCTGAGTTCGAATGCTGTGCGTTTCGTGTATTTGACTTCACTGCCATGAGATCCATTCCTGTTTTGGGAGTAGCAAGCGAAGCGTACAACGTAGCGTGGATCAGAGACCCAGGTCGCAATTCCGGTCTTTGCGCCCAAGCCCAGAAGCGAACTGCCCAGAGAATTGACGAAGATCAATCAGAAAACACTCATGGGCCAGTCGCTGTCGACGCTGGGAGCCGAGGCGATCCTTGGACCTGCGAAGAGCCTCCAGCTCTTTCTTGGAGGGCGCACACCGATGCGAGCCGGTCGGCTCGCACTCGATGTGCGGATGGGAGGTTTTCAGCAGGAGTGACAGTAGTACCTTGGCAGGCCCGCCAGCCGGCATGCCTGCTTGCAGCCACCATCGGGGAAGAGCGACTCCAAGTGCTTGCGCGTGCAGGGCAGGTGCTCGGAGAGCTCGGCGCCGATCGACTTGACGATGACCTTGGGCGACGGCGGCATCTCATGGGTCGCGTAGTAGTCGCGCAGGAAGTGGATCACCCTCCAGTGGCAATCGGAGAGATCGAGCCCCTCCTCTTCCGCCATGGCCTGGGCGATCTCCGGCGCCCAGGCGTCGAAGTCGGCGAGGAGCCCTTGCTTGTTGATCTGCAGGTCTCGGCCTGCAATCTGGGTGGTCGACATGATCTTCCTCCACCACCTTTCGGTGGATCAGGTCAGCTTGGTGGTTAGCGCCTTTCCGCTGGCAGCGAGTCCTGTTATTGAGCGCGGCGCATGAGGCACGCGCCCGATGGATTGACAATTCTCAATCACGCATGTTCAAGCATGACCGGAAATCCCAGGGATGCAAGGAGCGATGAGACCGGGCAGCCGCCATCGAGCGTATCCGCGCTCGATGGCGGCCGAATCGGCAGGGGAGGAGCGAGAGGCTAGTGCGCAGACTTGAAACGCTTGCGCATGGCGTGGAGCGTCGGCTCCGTATAGCCGTTCGGCACCTCGCAGCCTTTGAAGACGAGGTCGCAGGCCGCCAGGAAGGCCACGCCGTCGTAGCCGGGCGCCATGGCGCGGTAGAGCGGATCACCTGCATTCTGCTCGTCCACCACCTCGGCCATGCGGCGCAGGGCCTCCATCACCTGCTCTTCCGAGACAATGCCATGGCGGAGCCAGTTGGCAACGTGCTGACTGGAGATGCGCAGTGTGGCGCGGTCCTCCATGAGCCCCAGGTTGGCGATGTCCGGCACCTTGGAGCAGCCGACGCCCTGGTCGATCCAGCGGACCACGTAGCCCAAGATACCCTGGCAGTTGTTGTCCAGCTCTTCCTGGATCTCCTCGGGCGTCCAGGCGCACTCCGGGTCGAGCGGGATCTGCAGCAAATTTTCCAGGGTCGCGCGCGGCTCGCCCTTGGCGAGCTCGGCCTGGACATCCGCCACCTTGACCTGGTGATAGTGCATCGCGTGCAGGGTCGCGGCTGTGGGCGACGGCACCCAGGCGCAGTTGGCCCCCGCCTTCGGGTGCGCGGCCTTGGTCGCGAGCATCGCCGCCATCTCGTCCGGCATGGTCCACATCCCCTTGCCGATCTGGGCATAGCCGCGCAGACCGCAGGCCAGCCCCGTATCCACGTTCCAGTCCTCGTAGGCGAGCAGCCAGGGGGCCTTTTTCATGTCCCCTTTGCGCAGCACGGCCCCAGCTTCCATGCAGCTGTGGATCTCATCGCCAGTGCGGTCCAGGAAGCCTGTGTTGATGAAGATGACGCGCTCGCGCGCCACCCGGATGCACTCCTTGAGGTTGAGCGTGGTGCGGCGCTCCTCGTCCATGATGCCGATCTTGAGCGTGTTGGGCGCCAGGCCCAGCGCGCCCTCGATCCGCCCAAAGAGATCCACCGCCAGCTGGACCTCCTCAGGGCCGTGCATCTTCGGCTTGACGATGTAGACGCTGCCCGAGCGCGAGTTGCGCTTGCGGCCATGCTCCGGGTGGACGTCGTGCAAGGCGCAGAGCACCGTCACCATGCCGTCGAGCATGCCCTCGGGCACCTCGTTGCCCTCCGCGTCGAGCACGGCATCCGTCGTCATCAGATGACCGACATTGCGCACCAGCATCAGCGAGCGCCCAGGCAGCGTGAGCGAGCCAACGCCGATGCGGCTGTAGCTGCGGTCCTCGGCAAGTGCGCGCTCCACCATGCGCCCGCCCTTGGTGAAGCTCGCGGTCAGATCCCCTGTCATGAGGCCGAGCCAGTTGCGGTAGACGCCGACCTTGTCCTCTGTGTCCACCGCGGCGACGGAATCCTCGCAGTCCTGGATGCTGGTGACGGCGGACTCCATCAGGATGTCGGCGATGCCGGCCGCACTCTGCTTGCCGACCGGGTGCTCACGGTCGATCACCAGCTCGATGTGCAGACCATTGTTGTCGAGCAAGACGGCGGTGATCTGATCGGCATTGCCACGATAACCGACGAATTGCCCGGTATCCTTGAGCATGGTCTCGCTGTTGTCCGGCAGCAGGACGACCAGCTTGCCGCTCTCCAGCTTGTAGCCACAGGCGTCCCCGTGCGAGCCGCGATTGAGCGGCACCACCTCGTCCAAGAAAGCCGCCGCCCGCGCGATCACCGCGGCGGCCCGCGCCGGGCTCAGCTCGCTGCCCCGCTCCAGCCCGCCGTCCTCGGGAATGGCGTCGGTCCCGTAAAGGGCGTCGTAGAGGCTGCCCCAGCGTGCGTTGGCGGCATTGAGCGCATAGCGGGCATTGCTCACAGGCACTACCAGCTGCGGCCCGGCGATCTCGGCGATCTCCGGGTCCACATTGGCCGTACTGATAGAGAATGAAGGCCCCTCGGGCACCAGATAGCCGATCTCGGTCAGGAAGGCGCGATAGGCGCCGAGATCGAGCGGCTGCCCAGCATGCGCGCGATGCCAGTCGTCGAGCTGGCGCTGCAGCGCGTCGCGCTTGGCCAGAAGCTCCCGATTGCGCGGCCCCAGCTCACGGACGATCTCGCCGAAGGCGCCCCAAACGGCATCCGGATCGAGCCCGAGCCCCGGCAGGATCTCTTGCTTCACAAGGTCGTACAGCGGCTTGGCGACCTTGAGGCCACCGACATCCAGGTATTCAGTCATCATCTCGACCTCCGTTTCCCCCGATGGACGAGGGCCCCGCAAAGGCTTATTGGTAGGATGGGTCTAGCAAAGACTGGATAGGATCAGGCCGTGCTTTCGCAGGTGCAACATCAAATGGATTGATTTGCCTAAAGCTCAAAATTGCATCAGCAGATCATTGAGCAGGCCATGCAGGTCACCAGCTGCCCCCGATCGCCTTCGAGGCCGCAGCCACGCTGCCCTCATGCCCGATCAACCTGCGCCAGCATGCCGCTGAGCGTCTTCAGCGCGGCCTGATAGTCGAACTGTTGGATTTGGAGACCAAGCCGGCGCGCCTCCTCGCCGAAGGCCTGGATCAAGAGCGCCTGATCGCGCTCATAGAGAGCATTGGCCTGAGTGTCGTCCATCTCAAGTAGGACCCTGAGCTGGTCGACGGACTCCGGCAGCGAGCCCGCGCTCGACAGGGCATCGCCCGACGGGCTCGCCAAGGGCGGCTGCACGCGCAGCCAAGGGGACTCGCGAATCTCGCGCAGGGCAAGGTCCAGCGCATCGGCCAGATGCCGGCCCGAGCGTAACGCCTCGGCACCGCGCTCGCGTGCGTCGGATTCCGCGCGCGCAGCCAGCAGCGCCAAGCCTTCGGCGAACAGCGTCCCCGCCGTCCCCTTCAGGCGGTGAGCGACGAAGATCAGCTGATCCATGTCACCACTCTCGACGGCCGCCCTCAAGCAGGCGGACTGGTCGGCATTGGAGTCCAAAATAGAGCCCAGAAGCCGAGGCACGAAGGCCGGGTTACGCGCGTAGCGCACCTCCAGCGCCCGCCAATCGATCCAAGAGTCCACCCCCTCTTCCAGCGGCAGAGGAGTCACCTCGGGCAAGCGCGGCTGCGCGCCCGGGGCCGCGCCCACCTCATGGCTGCCCCGAGCGACGTGGCGCAGGATTGTCTGGATGAGTGCATCGAGATCGACCGGCTTGGCGATGTGATCGACCATGCCCGCGTTCAGGCACTGCGCCCGCTCCGACTGCAGTGCATGGGCGGTCAGGCCGACGATGGGCAGCTCGGGAGCCAGCTCACGGATGCGGCCGGTCGCCTCCAAGCCATCCATCACCGGCATCTGGATATCCATCAAGACGAGGTCGAAGGCAGCCGCGCCGTCTTGGCGAACCCGCTCGACCGCCTCAAACCCGTTCTCGACCTGCACCAGCCAGCAACCCTCGCCGTTGAGCAGCTCCTCGAGGACCAGCCGATTCGCGGGATTGTCCTCGGCAACGAGGATGACGAGCCCGTGCAGGCGCGCACGCCCCACGGCGGCCAGCGCAGGCGCACGCGGCGTGGTGCGGTGGGCCCCGAGCTGACCGCGCGGCGCCCTCAGCGGCATACGCACATCGAACCGCGTGCCTTTGTCTGGCTGGCTTCGGGCACGAATATCCCCGCCCATCATCTCGACGAGCCGCTTACTGATCGCAAGCCCGAGCCCAGTGCCGCCGAAGCGGCGGGTAATGGAGCCATCCGCCTGCTCGAAGGGGTGGTAGAGATTGTCGAGCTGCTCCGGCGTCATGCCGATACCTGTGTCTTCGACGCAGAAGCAAAGCCGATCGGCCTGGCGCTCGATGCCGAGCGAGATCTGTCCGCGCTCGGTGAACTTGATGGCGTTGGAGAGGAGGTTTCCGAGGATCTGCGCCAGCCTGAGATCGTCGCCGCGGAAGGTCGCGGGCAGCTCGCGCCCCTCCCGCAGAACGAATCTCAGCCCCTTGTCCTCGATGCGCGTGGCGATCATGTCGCTCATGCGCTCGATCAGGGCACGCAGATCCACAGTTGCTTCGGCGACGACCAGCTTCCCGGCATCGATCTTGGAGAAATCCAGGATGTCGTTGACGATCCCCAGCAGCAGCTGACCGGAGTCGAAGATACGCTTGAAGTAGTCCCTGGCCTTGCCTGCGTCGCTGTGCCGCTCCCCGACCTGCGCGAAGCCCAAGACTGCGTTCAATGGCGTGCGAATCTCGTGACTCATGTTGGCCAAGAACTCGCTCTTCAGCCGCGCGAGACGCTCCGCCTCCGCCAGCGCGGCCTCGCGCGCCGCCTCCGTCTGCTTCTGCACCGAGATATCGATGAAGCTGACCACCGAGCCGATGGCCTCTCCATCCTTGTACATGGGGTGGGAGGAATAGGTCACCGGGAAGGAGCGCCCGTCCGCGCGCCAGAAGACATCCTCGACCTGGCGAATGACCTTGTGCTCGCTCAGCGCCCCATGCAGGGGACAGAGCGACTTCTCCAAGGCCGTGCCGTCGGCGCGACTGTGGTGAATCAGCTCATGCATCGCGCGCCCCAGAACCTCCTCGGGCTTGAGGCCCAGCATGGCGCAGGCGGCTGGATTGATGAAGGTGGCCCGCCCCTGGGTGTCTTCGCCAAAGAGCCCATCCGCGCTGGACTCCAGGATGAGACGGCTGCGCTCCTCCGCCAGCCGCAGCTCGGCGGTGCGGGTCTCGACCAGCTCCTCCAGGTTCAGGCGATAGTGCTCCAGCTCCTCCTCGACGCGCTTCTGCTCCGTGATGTCCTCCTTGACCGCGAGGTAGTGCGTCACCTCGCCGCCCGGCTGACGCACCGGCGAGATCACGGCTTGCTCGACGTATTCGACACCGTCCTTGCGCTTGTTGATGAACTCGCCGCGCCAGACATCACCGCGGGCCAGGGTATCCCAAAGCTCGCGGTGCACCTCCGGGGGCGTATTGCCGGAGCTCAAGATGCGCGGATTCTCGCCGATCGCCTCCTCGGGACTGTAGCCGGACGCTTGGGAGAACGCGGGATTGACGTACTGGATACGCCCCTCGGCATCAGTGATGACGATGCTGGTGGGCGTCTGCTCCACCGCCAGGGACAGCTGCATCAGACGCTCCTCGGAGCGTTTTCGCGCCGAGATATCGAGCTGGGTCCCCGCCATGCGCAGCGGATTCCCGTCGGCATCCCACTCGACCACGCGCCCGCGATCGAGCACCCAGCAAAGGTGGCCGTCCTTGTGCTTGAGGCGGGCCTCGGCCTCATAGACATCCAGCTCGCCGGCGAAGTGGCGCTCCAGCGCATGAAGCGCCTCGACGAGATCGTCCGCATGGCAGAGATGCTTCCAGGTGTCGACGGTGATTGGCTCCAGCTCCTCCAGCTCATACCCAAGCATCTGCGCCCAGCGCGCATTGACCTCGAGCTGGCCGGTCGGGATACGCCAATCCCACATGCCGACCTCGGCCGCGTCCAACGCCAGCGACAGTCGCTCGCGGCTCTCCTCGAGCGCCCGCTCGAGCTCGATGCGCTCGCTGACATCGTCGTAGACCGCGACCAGATCGCCGTCCGAGAGGCGATAGACGAAGCTCTCGCGCCAGCCCGAGCGCTGCGCATCCTGGTAGTAGCCGGGCGCAAGGTGCTCGGGCGTCCCCGTCTCCCAGACCCGTTTGAGCGCGCCCAGGAATCCCATCTTCTCGACACCCGAGAAGGCCTCGGTCAGCCTGCGGCCCCTGATGTCGGCTCGACGGATGCCCTCGATGCGCTCGACGGCGAGATTGGCATCCCGAATCAAGAAATCCTGTCCATCATCCGAGGCTTGGAAGATACAGACACCGCTGCGCATGCTCTCGAACAAGGCGTGGTAGCGCACCTCGCTCGCGCGCAGCTCCCGTTCCGCGCGGCGCTGCCACACGATGCGCCAGATCTCGTTGGCGATCAGCTGCAGGGTCTCGACATCCGTGTCGCTGTAGGGACTCGGCTTGTTGCCCACGCCCGCCATCATGCGCACCAGATCGCCCTCGATCACCGGCAGGCTGATCAGCCGCTCCAGGCGGGAATGTCCCTCCGGAAGGCCCTTCTTGTTGGGCGCGGAGACATAGTCGTTGAACACCACTGGAGCGCGGGCGCGCAAGGCATCCGCCCAGATTCCGGCCTGGCCGATGGGATAGTGACGGTCGAACGCCACTTCGCAGTACTCCTCCAGTGTGCGGCCGGACCAGGTCACCAGCTCGATCTCCTGCTGATCCTCGTGCACGAAATGGATGAAGGAGATGGCGCTCTCGGTCAGCTCCTCGGCCAGCTCCAGGCCGAACTGCATCAGCTCGGCCTCGGTCATGCGCTCCGCCGCCCGTGGCAGCTCCAGCAGGGCGCTCGCGCGCCTGGTCTGTAGGCGCAGCGCCGCCTCATCGCGCTTGCGCGCGGTGATATCGCGGTCGATCCCTCGGTAGCCCTGAAAACTCCCGTCGCTCGCCAAGAGCGGCGTACCAGATGTTTCCAAGACCACCGCATGCCCGTCCTTGTGCAGACAGGTATTCTCGAGCATGGAAAAGGCGCGCCGCGCGTTGACAATCGCACGGAAGGCCTGGCTTACGCGCTCGGCCTCGTCTGGCGCCATGAGGTCGAAGGGCGTTCGCCCGACCAGCTCGTCCGGGCTGTAGCCGAGGAGCTGCTGACAGACCGGGCTGGCGTAGGTGTAGCGCGTCTCGGCATCCACTTCCCAGATCCAATCCAGCGTGCTCTCGACCAGGGCGCGGTAGCGTGCCTCGCTGTCGCGCAGCGCGGCTTGAGTCGACTGCAGCTCCGCTTGCTGCCGTCGCACCGCCAGCGCCTGGCCGATGGCCGTCGGCAGGCGAGTCAGCCGGTCCTTCAGGATGTAGTCGTGGGCCCCCGCGCGAAGCAGCTCGACGGCGGCCTCCTCACCCAGCGCGCCCGTGACGAAGATGAACGGCAGCAGGGGCTGACGCTCATGCGCCAAGTCCAGCGCCTGGCGACCGTCGAACTGGGGTAGCCTGTAGTCCGCAAGGACGATATCCGGCGCGAAGGCATCCAGGGCGGCGAGGAAGGTATCACGCCCCAGCACCCGCCGCGATTCGAAGCGCAATCCGGCCTTGCGCAGGGCGCGCTCGGTCAGCTCGGCGTCGACCGGGCTGTCTTCCAGAAGCAGGATGCGCAGCGGCTCGCTCATCGCTCCTGCCGAATCTCGGGCGGCACCCGGTTGACGAGCACCCAGTACATGCCGAGGCTCGCGACGGTACGCGCGAACTCGTCGAAGGCAACGGGCTTGGCGACGAAGCTGTTGACCCCGAGCTGGTAGGTCGCGACCAGGTCTTGCTCCTCGCGCGAGGAGGTCAGGACCACGACGGGCAGCTCGCGTGTCGTCGGATCGCCCCGAATCGCGGTCAGCACCTCGATGCCGTCGACCTTGGGCAAGCGCAGGTCGAGCAGCACCACGCGGGGCAGCTGCTTCGGCCACTGCGCGTAGCTGCCGCGGTGAAAGAGAAAGTCGAGCGCGGCGGCACCATCCTTGACCCATTCCAGCCGATTAGCCAGGTTGTTCTTACGCAGGGCGCGCATCGCCAGCTCCGCGTCGTTGGCGTTGTCCTCGACCAGGAGGATGTCAACCATGAAGTCTTGACTGACCATACTGCTGCTCCTGTGAGCGATCGGTTGGGACGGTCGGCAGGGTGAAGCTGAAGGCGGCGCCCTCGCCGACCGCTCCAGTTGCCTCGACATGCCCGTGATGCTTCTCGACGAAGCGCTTGACGATGGCGAGACCGACCCCGGTCCCCTCGAACTCGTCGACGCTGTGCAGACGCAAGAAGAGCCCGAAGAGCTTGCTGCTATAGGCGGGGTCGAACCCCGCGCCATTGTCCGTGACGCAATAGCGAATAGCGCCGGGGAGCCGCTCGGCGCTGACCTCGATGACGGCTGGGTCGCGCCCCCAGGTGAACTTGACGGCGTTGGCAAGAAGGTTCTGCCAGACTTGGCGGATCGCCCGGGGGTCGCAGGCCGCCCTTCCCAGGTCCCCGCAGATGAAGCGTACCGATCGACCGGACCGCTCCTCGGAGAGCGTCGCCCAAACCTCATCGACCAGCCCATTCATGTCGATCTCGAGCTGCTCGAGCTCGAGCCGACCGGCGCGCGACAGGGACAGGATGTCGTCGATCAGCTGCTCCATGCGCTTGGCATTGTCGCTTACCACGGCGAAGAGCCGACGGCCCTCATCGTCGAATGAGGGTCCGTAGTCCTCTTGCAAGATGCCGATGAAGCCGTCGATCGCCCGCAGGGGTGCGCGCAAATCGTGCGAGACGGAATAGCTGAAGTTCTCCAGGTCTTTGACGGCGTCCTCGAGCTCGCGCGCACGCTGCTCGCGCGCCTGCTCGGCCTCCGCCAGCCTGTGCAGCATCCGGTTGAAGTCCTTGCCGAGCTGGGCGAACTCGTCCTCCCCAGCCAGCACCAAGCCCTCGGGGACACCGCCGCGGCCGACCTTTTTGGTCTCGGCGCTGAGGGTATGAATCGCGGCCCCGACGCGCTTGAGCATGGGATGGGTCAGGAGAAGCACCACGACGGCGGAGCCGCCGAACAGCCACAGCTCGGTCACCCAAAGCTGGTCGCTGTAGGCCGTCGCGGCGGCGTAGCTCAGACGGTGAAGGCGCTGCGCGAAGGGCTGCAGCTCGCTGATCGAGCGGAAGAGGCGGCTGGCGACCTCACGGCTCTGGGGATCATCGAGCTGCCGGAGCGCGGGCACCGAAAGCCCGTCGAGGTTCATGAAATGGATGCGGATCAGGATCAGCCGCCTCTCCATTTCGCTCAGTAGAGTCACCAGACCGGGCGCGCTCGCGGAGGCCTTGAGCGCCAGCATCTGGAGGTCGAGGTCCTCGAGCAGCCGGTAGCCCTTGCGGCGCCCCGAGTTGACGCGGCTCTCGACGAAGCGGCGGCTGACCTGCTGGAGCTGCCGCAGCTCCTCGAGCATCTCCTCGGCCAGCTGAGCACGCTCACGCAGGATGTCGAGCCGGTCCTGGCCACGATAGAAGGTCAAGCTGAAGACGACCGCCATCACGAGCGGAAGCAGTCCGATCAGCTTGAGCTTGGCCTTGATGCCCATGGCGGTCAGTGGAAGCACGGCAGATGCGTCGACACCAGAGGAGTCGCCAGCATCCAACCGCCAGACCCCAAAAACAGGACAGAGCGGTCAAGGACATCCGGGTCTGACCGACCCGAGGCACAGCCGGATCGCTTGCGCAGCCACCCGAAGGGTGCCCGGCACAGTCGCCGGGTAGGCACGAAGCACCGACTGTCCTCAGCTTTGAATTATCGGCGGCGTTGAGAAAAACAGAAGGGCAATCGGACAAAATGACCGCCAGCGGGCAGCGGGCGATGCTCTCTAGCGGCCGCCCATGAGCATCTTCGGCCAGCTGTCCTGCGGATAGACGCGCGCAACGCAGGCTGCGGGCACGGAGCTCGGCGGACTTGGCTCTCGAGACTGTGAAAGTATTCCGGGCGCACCGCGAAGACCGCATCTTGCCGTAGGTCGGGCCGACGCAGGAGGCCAAACAATCAGTGCCTTAGGCCGACCGCCATGTTGGGCTTCGTACCTCAGCCCAACCTACGGCGGATTTCTTCACAGTCTCTCTCGCTCGTCCACCCGACTCCACTGCTCGACTCGACGACCTGGGCCTGAAGCCCACAGAGTCGACCGATCGGCCCGACGATCAGGACTCGATCATCTGATCCAGGCTGTGGCCGGGACGTACCATGGGAATGACGTTCTCCGCCTTGTCGATCCAGACATCGACCAGCACGGGGCCTGGCTCGACCAAGGCGGCGGCGACGCCTTCGCGCAGCGCGGCGGGGTCCTTGATCCGCATCGTCTTGAGTCGGGGATAGACGTACTTGAGCCCGGTCAGATTGGGGATCTGGCGCCGACAGGTCTGATCGAGCTGGGTGCACTCGGGATCACAGTCGGCCGTGCGGGCCATGCAGGTCTCGTAGTGGTGCCCTTCGTCCATCATGTCTTCCCATTGGCGCACCATGCCGAGGAAGCTGTTGTTGAGCACGAACATCTTGAGCGGCACCCGATTGGCGACGACGGTTCCCAGCTCCTGGATATTCATCTGGAAGCTGCCGTCGCCGTCGATCAGTACGACGGGCCACTCCGGGTCCGCGTACCAAGCACCGATGGCCGCCGGGAGACCGAATCCCATGGTGCCGAGCCCCCCTGAGCTGACCCACTGGCGCGGTCGGCGGAAGCGATAGTATTGCGCGGCCCACATCTGGTGCTGTCCGACGCCGGTCACCAGGGTCGCCTCGCCCTTGGTCAGCTCGGAGATGATCTCGACCACCGCCTGCGGCTTGATGTAGTCGGACTCCCCATAGGGCTTGGGCATCTGGGCGCGCCAATCCAGGATCTGCGCGGCCCAGTCGGCATGCCGCGCCGAGCGCCCGGAGGCCAAGGCGTGGGCCAGGAACTCGTCCAGGCCGGCAACGAGGTAGAGATCGGTCTGAATGGTCTTGTCGATCTCGGACGGATCGATGTCGATATGGGCGATCCGCTTGCCTTCGGCAAAGCCGCGCACCGCGACGCGGTCGTCGAAACGCCCGCCGAGCGAGAGGATGAAGTCGGCATCGCGGAGCGCATAGTTCGCCGGAATGGTGCCGTGCATGCCCGGCATACCCAGATTGAGCGGCAGCTCGAAGGGCAGTGAGCCCAGGGCGTTGAAGGTCGTGGTGACGGGGACCTGGAAGCGCTCGACGAAACGCTGCAGCGCAAGCGAGGCATTGGCATGTATGATGCCGCCCCCGGCCTTGACCACGGGGCGCTGAGCGCTGCTCAAGGCATCCAGGATGGCATCCGCCTTGGGAGCGTCAAAGGGCACTGGCTCGCGGTGACGCACGCGCGCGGCACGACTCTCGTCCAGGGGCGCGAGCTGGACATCCTTGCAGATATCCACCACCACGGGACCGGGGCGACCGTGCGTCGCCAGGGCATAGGCCTCGCGCATGACCCACTCGAGGTCGCGCACATCCTTGACCAGGTAGTTGTGCTTAGAGATGGGACGCGTCATCCCAACCGTGTCGACCTCTTGGAAGGCATCCGAGCCGATGGCGCCGCTCGGCACCTGCCCGGTGATGAAGAGCGTCGGCAGCGAATCCTTGTAGGCGTCGGCGATGGGCGTTGCCAGGTTGGTGGCACCCGGCCCCGAGGTGGCCAAGGCGACGCCGATCCGACCGCTGGCACGCGCGTAGCCCTCCGCGGCATGCCCAGCGCCACCCTCCTGGCGGCACAGGACGAACTTGGGAACCTTGTCACCACGCCGCAGACGCCGGTTGATCTCCACGTGGATGGGGATGACGGCCCCCCCGGTGTGACCGAAAACGGTTTCGACACCGAGGTCGTTCAGGACATCGAGCAGGACGGCTGCGCCGGTTCGGGTCGGATCTGTCATGACATTTGTGATTGATTTAACGCGTGCGAACGATCGAGCCTGGGATCATAACGCGAACAGGAGATTCTTATGAATGCAGTCGATAATGTGACCTCACCCAGCCGGCTCGGTCTTGGCCG
This sequence comes from Thiorhodococcus minor, assembly GCF_010820565.1. GTDB lineage: Bacteria > Pseudomonadota > Gammaproteobacteria > Chromatiales > Chromatiaceae > Thiorhodococcus > Thiorhodococcus minor. The sequence goes on from NZ_JAAIJQ010000028.1 coordinate 61,141, forward strand.
AGCACCCGTTTGGCTGGTGGGATTCGCCGTAGCGGCGGGAGCGATCTATGTGTCTTCGCATGGATCAGGCACCACAGAGGGAGAAGACGCCGCTACGGTCAGCGCACGCCTCAAGCCCATCGGCCAGGTCACCCTGGCACCCGCGGCACCCGCGAAGCAGCAAGCGGACGCACCGACTCAGCCGCAGGTCGCGACAACAGCGAGTAAGCCGGAAGTCTCCGAGGCCCAGCCGGCATCCCGGCCGAAGGCGGACGAGGCACCCCAAGCCGAGCCGGCGGCAGCGCCGTCTCGGGCACAAGCCGCCGAGATGCCAGCGAGCGCAGAGCCCACTCGGCCGGAAGCCGGCGCAGCATCCGCGGCGCCCGCCAAGACCGAGCAATCCGCGGCACCCGAGCAACGGCCGCGCTATTGGTATCCGAGGCCGGCCTACCAGCAGATCTATCCGCCCCAGCCCTACCCCTATCATCCGGCCTACCCGCCTTACCCAGGCCAGCGCGCAGCGCCTGGATATCCGCAATAGGCCCAGGACTCGCCCACAGGCATCAGCGCGGCCATGGCGAGAAGTCCGGACGCTGCTCGCTGACCGCTTCTCCCGAGCGCCCGGCGGACGCTCGGCACAAATGCAAACGCCGCCCGGTGGGCGGCGTTTGCGACACGACAGACGCTCGCGTCCTCAGATATAGAGACAGATGTCGCTCTCGCCCGCGAACTCGAAGAATGCCGCAGCGCCGGCATAGTCAACGCCGTCGATGAACTCCGAGGTCTCCATATCGAAGAGATCGACCGTCATCTGACAGGCGATCAGCTTGACCTCGGCTTCCTGGCACAGCTCGCGCAGCTCTTCGACGCTGGCGACGCCCTTGCTCTGCATCTTCTTCTTCATCATCGAGGTCATCATGCCCTGCATGCCCGGCAGCGTCATGCCCAGCACGGGGAACCACTTGTCCATCCCCATGGGCATCGGCATGCCCGGATTGCCGAGGGGCGTCACCTCGAGCGACAGCTTCTTTTTCAGCAGCTGGAGGCCATAGAAGGTGAAGAAGATCTGAGTCTCGTAACCCAGCGCGGCCGCCGTGGATGCCAAAATGAACGGCGGATAGGCCCAGTCCAATGAGCCTTTCGTGGCGATGATCGCCAGCTTTTTCTGCTCCATCGAGTCCTCCTCGCGCGCCACGCGGGCCCGCAAATTATCGATTGTGTTGAATGGCTAGCTCAGTCAGCCGAGGACTCTGAGCGATCAGGACTTCTTGATGAGGAAGTGGAACTTGCCGCCATCTTCCTTCGACTCCATCAGCTCGTTGCCGGTCTGCTTGGCGAAGGCGTCGAAGTCCTTGACCGAGCCGGGATCCGTCGCGATGACGTGGAGAATCTGGCCGCCGGCCATGGCGTTCAGGGTCTTTTTGGCACGCAGGATGGGAAGGGGGCAGTTGAGGCCGCTTGCATCCAGCTCTTGATCGAAATCTGCCATTGTGAGTACCTCCAGCTTGAGCTCGTTTTAGAATATCAGTAAGAACAAGAGTTCGCGGTTATAGGCGAATCCCCTGAAAAAGGCAAGGTGGCTCAAACGGCCGCCCTGCCAAGCGAAACGCCTGAAAAATCAGGCGCTGGGCGTTTCGATCGGGAAGCCATGCCGCGCCCAGGCGATGATCCCGCCGCGCAGATTGAGGACGCGGTCGTAGCCTTGCTGCATCATGTAGGCACAGGCCTGATAGGAGCGGGCACCGCTGCGGCAATAGAGCACGACGTCGCGATCCTTCGGCAGCTCGCTCATCCGCATCGGGATGAGGTGCATGGGCAGCTGCAGGGCATCCGGTATCATGCCCTGCCCCATTTCGGCCGGCGTGCGGATGTCCACCAGCAAAACGCCCTCCCCGTCCTTGAGCCTGTCGCTCAAGGATTCCGAATCGATCTCGTTGACCACGCGCTCGTCCTACCCTAAAACAAAGTATTTAAGTATATTAAGGACTTTTGAATGCCAGCTCAATGACAACGCTGGCCCAGGGGTGTTAAGAGCGCCATGCAACTCCTCCCAATCTTTCTCGACATGCAGGGCCGGCCCTGCCTCGTCGTCGGCGGCGGCGCCACGGCCGCACGCAAGGTCGGCAGCCTGGTGCGCACGGGCGCGGCGGTCAGGGTCATCTCACCTGAGATCTGCGACGCGCTCGATCGGCGGGTCAAGAGGGGTGAGCTGAATCACCTCGCACGCGCCTTCGAGCCGAACGACGTCGCGGGCAATACCCTGATCATCGCGGCCACCGACGACCGCGCGGTCAACCGCGAGATCGCGCGACTCGCCAACGAGCAACAGATCCCAGTCAATGTGGTGGACGATCCGGACGCCTGCACCTTCATCCTGCCCTCCATCGTCGACCGCGCGCCGGTGACGGTTGCGGTATCAACCGGCAGGTCCTCCCCGGTGCTCGCGCGCCTTCTGCGCACCAAGCTGGAGTCCTTGATTCCGGCCGGCTATGGGCGACTCGCCGAGCTCAGCGGCAAATACCGCGAGCGCGTCAAGCAGCGCTTCACCGACCAGCGCGACCGGCGGCGCTTCTGGGACCGTGTGCTCGAAGGCGCGGTCGCCGAGCGGATCTTCGCCGGACAGCTCGAGGAGGCGGAGGCCGTCATCGAGCAAGAGCTGGCGCCGGACGCACTTGAGCGCGACATGGGCGAGGTCTACCTGGTCGGCGCAGGCCCGGGCGATCCGGACCTGCTGACGTTCCGTGCGCTGCGCCTCATTCAGCAAGCGGACGTCGTCGTTTACGACCGCCTGGTAGCCGACGCCATCCTCCAGATGGCGCGGCGCGACGCCAAGCGCATCTACGTCGGCAAGCAGCGCAATCACCACGCCATGCGCCAGGAAGAGATCAACCGGCTGCTCGCCGATCTCGCCAAGGACGGACATCGGGTGCTGCGCCTCAAGGGCGGCGACCCCTTCATCTTCGGGCGCGGCGGCGAGGAGATCGACACCCTGGCCGCGGAAGGCGTGCCCTTCCAGGTCATCCCGGGGATCACGGCCGCATCCGGGTGCGCGGCCTACGCCGGCATCCCCCTGACTCATCGCGACTATGCCCAGTCCGTCGTCTTCGTGACCGGCCACCTCAAGGACGGCACCATCAACCTGAATTGGCCCGCGCTCGCGCAGCCGAACCAGACCGTGGTCTTCTACATGGGCTTGGTGGGACTGCCCGTGATCGTCGAGCAGTTGATGGAGCACGGTGTCTCGGGCGACATGCCGATCGCCCTCGTTCAGCAAGGAACGACGCACCTCCAGCGCGTCTACACGGCCACCTTGTCGACCATCGTCGACATCGTCTCCGCGGATCCGCCCGCGCCACCGACGCTCGTCATCGTCGGCGAGGTCGTCGAGCTCAGAGAGAAGCTCAACTGGTTCCGCCCACCGGATGAGCCCGTGCTGGGCGCCACCACCCCCATCGTGCCGAGCGCCTGAGCCGAGCGACAATGCCCATGCCGGGAGTGCCGGCCTCTAGGCCGGCACCCGTTGACCTGGAGGCCAACCCTCCCGGCGGCACCCTTCCCGTGAAGCAGGACCGAACGGACGATCACGGCCGGCGCGCGTAGGCACGGTCGAACAGCTCCTCCAAGACCGCATGCGTACCGCGCAGCTGGTCGATGACCTCGGCGGCCCAATCGAAATAGGCCCTGCGGCGTGCGAGATCCCAGCCCAGCGGCGGGCTGTCGGCGACATCGCGCAGATTGCAGATCTTGTCGGCCAGCTTGACCAGGCGCGCGCCCTCGCTCGCCTTGCCCGCATGCACGACTTGGAGGCGTTTGCGCTCCGCCTTCGGCAGCGACTTGTCGTCCGTCACTTCCATGATGAGCCGGCGAATCTCCGCGCCGAAGCGGGCCTCCAGCTCCTCCGGCAGCGTCTCGGTATCCTCGACCGTGTCATGCAGCAATGCCGCTGCCAAGACCCTTGCGTCCGCAATGCCGGCCTCGAGCGACAAGACCCGCATCAGCGCGATCGGGTGGTTGATGTAGGGCGACGCCTCGCGGTCTTTCCGCCGCTGATCGCGGTGCTTGTGTGCGGCAAAGGCGAGCGCGTCCGCGATCAGCTCGAGCCCAGCTTGGTCCATAGCTCCTCCGAATCTTCTGTGATCGTTTCGTAATGTGGAGGCGGGTCATTGTTTAACCCATCGAAACCGTCATCTTCGAAAGCTAAAGTCACCGAGCATTTAGTCATCGAGCATTCGATTCGGTCTAGCCACATCCGGGAGGTGCCGCACCATGACCAAGCTGACGCAGCTCAAGAGCATGACGACCGTGGTCGCAGATACGGGCGACTTCGAGGCCATCGCCGAATACCAGCCCCAGGATGCGACCACCAACCCGTCGCTCATCTACAAGGCCGCGCAGATGCCGCAATACCGGGAGCTGGTCGAAGATGCGGTGCTCTTCGGTCAGGAGCGGGGAAGCGCGGATCGCCAGACACAGGCGCGCTGGACCATGGACAAGCTGGCCGTCAACTTCGGCGCCGAGATTCTCAAGATCGTCCCCGGACGGGTCTCCACCGAGGTGGACGCCCGGCTCTCCTTCGATAGCGCAGCGACACGGCGCCGCGCCGAGGGCCTGGTCGAGCTCTATGAGCAAGCCGGCGTGGACCCGAGGACGCGCGTCCTGTTCAAGATCGCCTCGACCTGGGAGGGCATTCAGGCCGCGCAAGCCCTGGAGCGGCAGGGGATCCACTGCAACCTGACCCTGTTGTTCAGCTTCGCGCAGGCGGTCGCGGCGGCGGACGCCGGCGCCACCTTGATCTCCCCCTTCGTCGGCCGAATCCTGGACTGGTACAAGAGCGCGGAGAAGGTCGCCGGCTATCCGGCGGACGAAGACCCCGGCGTGCAATCCGTCACCCGGATCTTCAATTACTACAAGCGCCACGGCTATGACACCGTGGTGATGGGCGCGAGCTTCCGCAATCTCGAGGAGATCCTGGAGCTGGCGGGATGCGACTACTTGACCATCTCACCCAGCTTGCTCGGCGAGCTCGCATCCACGGATGGCGATGTGCCACGCAAGCTCGACCCAGAGAAGGCGCGAAGCATGGACATCCCCAAGGTCAGCTTCGACGAACCGAGCTTCCGCTGGGAGGTCAACGAGGAGGCCATGGCGACCGAAAAGCTCGCCGAGGGTATCCGACTCTTCGCCGCGGATACCCGCAAGCTGGAGCAGTTCGCCCACGAGGTCTGCCAGAACTGTTAGCACCGCGCCCCATCCGGCAGAGCTTCGTGACAGGCATCGGGATCGGTCGCACGGCAAGCCCCCTGCAGTCCAGCTACGGGATTTGACCGCGGCGAGGGCAAAGCACCGCAGCCGGGGTATCTTCTCCGCGCCCGGACCGGTCCGCTTCGGCGTCTTGGCGCCACTACCGTTGCGCTCAGCAGTGTGGGCTCTCGTCCAGCTTCCCAAGAGGCGCCGCTCGAGGAGACCCACCAGCGCGCGCCCCGAGAACCCCTTCGACTGCCCCCCAAGCACAAAGGACTGGAAGCCTGCCACGTCAAGTACCGGGATCTGTGCTCGGCGCTCGGTACTGCTGTAGGCTAGATGCTCGATGGCCCGGCACTAGGTCGGACGGGCGATTCGCCCAAAAATCCATACATGCCCTTTAGGTCTTGCCCCAGGTGGCGAGATCATCGGCTCACCACCCAAGAATCAAACCACTGAGAGTCAAGCGTCGTCATGAAATTCGCCTATCCAGGATTGACCGACCGGGACGCCGAGCTGTCCCGAGCCCAACACGGATCCAACGCGGTCGCCAGCCAGGAGGTCGAGACCTTCTGGGACAAACTGCTCGGCAACGTCAAGGATCCAATCATCATCATCCTGATCGTCGCGCTCGGGATCACGGTATTGCTGACGGTCTTCGGCTACGCCGAGTGGTACGAGAGCGTCGGCATCGCCTTCGCGGTTGTCATCGCCACCTTCGTGGCCACCTGGTCCGAGCACAGCAACGAGCAGTCTTTCCAGCGCCTGTTGGAAGAGGCCTCCATGATCGAGGTCAAGGTCTTCCGCAACGGACATCTGACCGAGATCCCGATCAACGACCTGGTGGTCGGCGACCATGTCCTGCTGCAGCCAGGCGACACGGTCCCGACCGACGGCCTGCTGATCGCGGGCCATGCCGAGGTCGACGAGGCCGCCCTCACCGGCGAGTCCGAGCCGGTTCGCAAGACCGCGCTGCCCGAGGGCGCCGCCGACGAGACGGCGGGTGACGACCACCGCCTCGCCCGTGCCGGCCTGCTGGTCGACGGCGAGTGCGTGATGCGCGCGACCGCGGTCGGCGACAAGACCCGCTATGGCCAGACCATGTCGGAACTGCTATCCGCCGAGGACCGGCTCTCGCCGCTCCAGCACAAGCTGACCGTGCTGGGCGGGCACATCTCGACCTTTGGCTATGTCGGCGCGAGCTTCATCTTCCTCGCCTTCATGTTCAATACCGTCATTCTGCAGGGCGGGGGCTTGGAGACCTATTGGGCGCAGGACGGCGGCCTCATCGTCAAGGACGTGGTCACCGCCCTCATCCTGGCCATCATCGTCATCGTGGTCGCGGTCCCGGAGGGGCTGCCGATGATGATCGCCATGGTGCTGGCCATCAACATGAAGAAACTGCTGAGCGAGAAAGTGCTGGTGCGCAAGCTGCTCGGCATCGAGACCGCCGGCAGTCTCAATCTGCTCTTCACCGACAAGACCGGCACCCTCACCCAGGGCAAGCTCTCGGTGAGCGCCTTCCTGACCGGGTCCGGCGAGCGTTACGAGTCGCTCGACGCCATCCCACAGGCGCTGCGCGACGACGCCGGCTTCAGCCTGCGCAACAACACCAGCGCGGTGATCGACGCCAGCGACCCGAACGACCCCAAGCTGGTCGGCGCCGACCGCACCGAGCAGGCGCTGCTGCGCTTCGTCAGCCCCTATCTGGCGAACGGCAGCGGGATCGAGATGGTCGACCACATCCCCTTCAACAGCACGCGCAAGTTCTCGGCGACCCAAGTCACGGGCGAGCGCGACCTGACGCTGGTCAAGGGCGCGCCCGAGGTCATCCTCGAAAACTGCACACGCTGGCTGGACGGCGAGGGCCAGGTTCGGGATCTGGGCGACGCCGCGGCGCTGCGCGCGGCCATGGACGAGCTGTCGGCGCGCGCCATGCGCCTGCTCGCGGTCGCCGTCGCCGAGACGCCGATCGACGCCGAGACCAACGCCCTGCCCGATTCCCTGACCCTGGTCGGGGTGTTCGGGATGCGCGATGAGCTGCGGGCGACCTCCTATCAGTCGGTCAAGACCGCCAAGGAGGCCGGCATCCATGTGGTCATGATCACCGGCGACGCCAAGGAGACCGCCCAGGCGATCGCCAAGGACGTGGGCCTGCTGGAGGACGATCCTAAGGCCATCGTCATGACCTCGGCCGAGCTGGCCGAGACGTCCGACGACGCGCTCAAGGCGATCCTGCCGCATCTCTACGTGGTCGCACGCGCCTTCCCGACCGACAAGAGCCGCCTGGTCAAGCTGGCGAAGGAGATGGGGCTGGTGATCGGCATGACCGGCGACGGCGTCAACGACGCCCCGGCGGTCAAGAACGCCGACGTCGGCTTCGCCATGGGCAGCGGCACCGAGATGACCAAGGAGTCCGGCGAGATCGTCATCCTCGACGACAACTTCTCCTCGCTCACCAAGGCGGTGCTCTACGGGCGCACCCTCTTCAAGTCGATCCGCAAGTTCCTGATCTTCCAGTTGACAGTGAACGTCTCGGCGATCCTGGTGGTCTTCCTGGGGCAGTTCTTCGGCTTCGACCTGCCGCTGACCATGACCCAACTGCTGTGGCTGAACATCATCATGGATACCCTGGCGGGTCTTGCCTTCGCCGGCGAGGCGGCCCTGCAGCGCTATATGGGCGAGCCGCCCCTGCGGCGCGACGAGCCGCTGATCAATGGCGACATGTGGTCCTCGATCCTCATCAACGGCGGCATCATCGCCGCGCTCAGCATCCTCTTCCTGACCAGCGACCTGAGCAGGGAGTGGTTCTCCGGCGGCCATGCGGTCGGCACCCCAGAGGCGGAGGCCACATTCCTGACGGCCTTCTTCGCCTTCTTCGTCTTCGTGCAGGTCTTCAACACCTTCAACGCCCGCACCCAGGGCCTGAACCTCTTCGAGCACCTGCTCGACAACCGGCTCTTCAGTATCATCATCCCCGCGATCATGGCGATCCAGGTCTTCTTCATCTCCTTCGGCGGGGAGATCCTGCGCACCGTCGGGCTCTCGCTCGGCGAATGGGGGCTGGTGCTGCTGCTCGCGGTGCTGATCATCCCGATCGATCTGCTGCGCAAGATCCTGCGCAACCGCTGGATCGGCAATCCGGTGTCGGCAACCGCCGGGTAGGCGCGATCCGGGAAAGCGGGCTCCGCCGCCGGGGGGGGGTGGGGGGGGGATGGGCTAGGCCCCGGGCCCGCCCGGGCCCGCGGACAACGAACCCGCGGGGGGGGGGGGGGGGGGGGGGGGCCCCCCCCAAAAAACGGCGCGGGGCAAACACCCGGGCGCCGGGGGCCCCCCCCCCCCCCGGGGGGGGGGGGGGCCGGGGGGGGGGGGGGGGGGGGGGGGCCGGGACGATAA
>NZ_JAAIJQ010000290.1 GCF_010820565.1 Thiorhodococcus minor
AAGAAAGCTCGATGGGCGTCGACATTGCTGCGGAGCCGAATCTCGCGCATCAGAGCCACTGTCTGGCTGAGCATTCCCAACCGAGCGGGCCGGCCCGGGCGGTGGTGCCAGCGGACTTCGTATGGACAACGCGTGAATGCCGCAAGCGGGCGTGTGGACAAGGTGGGGACAACCCGCTTGAGGCGGGTTGCCCCCACCTTGTCCACACTCATTCACCCGTTGCCCACACTGCGCCGCACGCGCCACAGCGGTCATCTGAAAACGCCTGCGGCGCAACAACAGTCGGTGATTGAGAGCACGCTGATTTGCGCGTCGGGGCTGTCTTGGCAGCGAGGTTCGCGGCGCCTCTCGCTGTCCAACCACGCCATATCTGCGCCGACAACGCTTGGCTCAGGCCTCGGCCAAGCGGGCCGAGAAGCGCGTGCCATCAAAGGGCTGCTGGGTCTTGAGCATGCCATGGATGGCATGTAAGAGCTTGCGCATGACCGCGCAGACGGCTTGGATCTTCTTCAGCCCCCGGGTCTCGATGAGATGGCGGTAGTAGGCCTTGACGTGGGGCTCATGTCGCGAGGCACTCAGGGCCGGCATATAGAGCGCCTTGCGCAGGTAGCGGTTGCCGGCCTTACTCAAGCGCGCGGGCTTCTGAACGCTGCTGCCGGAGGTGATCTGACGCGGATCGAGCCCGGCCATGGCGACCCACTGCTTGGCGCTGAGCTCGGGCGGGAGCACCAGGAGCTCGCCCATCAGCTCGATGGCGCTGGCGGCGGCAATGCCTTTGACGCTGGTGAGCAGGACAAAAGTGTCCTTGAGCTGGGCCGCGGTCTCGATCAGGGCCAGGGCGGCGGTGCGCAAGCGCTCAATGCGCGCGTCCGTCTCGGCA
>NZ_JAAIJQ010000291.1 GCF_010820565.1 Thiorhodococcus minor
TTCTCGGCCATCTGGACAGGGGAGATGGGGATGACCAAGCACCACGACACCGGCTACAAGGAGCTGTTCAGCCACCCCGAGTTCGTCCAACAGCTGATCGAAGGCTTCGCCCCGCCCGAGATCGCCGCCTTGATGGACTTCTCGACACTCAAGAACCACAGCGGCAACTACATCACGCCGCTCTTCGAGGAGCGTTTCGAGGACGTCGTCTGGTCGGTACACGTGCACTGGCAAGGCGTCACCGAGCGATTGTTTCTGTACCTGCTGATCGAATTCCAATCCACGGTCGACCCCACCATGCCGCTGCGCATGCTCCACTACGTCGCCTGCTTCTATCAGCACCTGCTCAAGACCAAGGTCACCAGCCCGGCTCAAGGCCTGCCCCCGATCCTGCCGATCCTGCTCTACAATGGGCTCGAGCGCTGGCACGCTGCCGAAGACATCATCGACCAGGTCCGTCCCCAGCCACCGCAGTTCCTGCGCGCCTACCAGCCGCACCTGCGCTACTACCTGATTGACGAAGGCCGCTACACGCCCGAGCAGCTCAGCGCCATCGACAGCCCGCTCAGCGGTGTCTTCGAGGTCGAGATCGCCTCTGGAGATCGCGCTTCATTACAAGCAGCCGTTGATCGACTCGTGCGCCTGATCCAAGCCGACCCCAACAAGGCCCGCTTGGATGCGCTCATCACCCGTTGGCTCAAGCGCCATCTCCAGCGCTTGGGCGCGAAGATCGACCTCACACAGGTTCATTCACTCATCGAGGACAACGCCATGTTGGCCGAAAACTTACAACACTGGGCAGAACGCGAGCGTTTGGAAGGCCGTCAGGAAGGAGAGCGGATCGGGATACAGAAAGGCCGCCAGGAAGGC
>NZ_JAAIJQ010000292.1 GCF_010820565.1 Thiorhodococcus minor
ATCTCATCGTGATGCTGTTCAACAAAGGGGTTCATCGTCTGACTCCCGTGTGCGGGCTTACTCAAACGATAGACGATCCGCCCCTCTTTGGTTCCGGCTTTGCCGGGTTAGGAGCGTAGCGAATAATTTATCCGAGTGGAGCAGCTTGTTATGCGCTACCCTCAGGTTTGCTATTTCTTTGTTTAATGTATTCTTCCAACTGCTTTTCATCATTTACATTATTCCGATGAATATCCGAATGATTATTTGGATTGACATTTATTCCTTTTGATGGATCAATTGCATCCTCTGGGTCAGTGTGAAGTTCTTTAGGGTTACTATGATGAAAAGCGAACCCTTTTTCAGGAGGCTCTCCAGTTACCTCATCATGCTCAACACCGCGCTGGCTTCTAAGTTTAGGCAAGGTCTTGTTTGTAAAAATATCAACTTGTCGACGAATGTTTTGAGCTTGATCTGAATCAGATACATTAATTAACGAATCACGGCTATATTGCAAAACAGCTTGTTTTTCAGCATCTCTAACTTCTTGAGATTTTTTGTCCAGAAGACCAACAACGGCAGAGCTATGCGCGTAGTCAGTACCATCAACATTTCTTTTGTCTTTATCGTCAATTTGGTTTTCAAAGATGTAACCTGCTTTGGGCTTAGTTGCCTGGAACAATGCAGGAAAAGCATCCTCGGAAACATAGGTAACTCCGTTGGTACCGAGCTTAACCAACTCACCTACATTCTCATCTACTTTTTCATATTTTTCATTTGGGACTAAGTCATTTCGTTTTTCAGGCTTTTGGCCTTGATCATCGGTTGGTCCAAAACCGAGTATTTCGGTAGGCGATCAAGCGCCCTGAAGAGTGGCAGGAGCCCTG
>NZ_JAAIJQ010000293.1 GCF_010820565.1 Thiorhodococcus minor
CATATCGTTACCCATAAGTCCCACTCACGGATCGTTGCGCCTCCAAGGCGAGCACAAAGTCGGCTGCGCGCTGCAGACCGATCCACAAGGTCTTGGAGCCGGGGAAGCCATCGCCTTTGCGATTGAGGAAGCCGCCCAGGGTGGCCACCATGCGCACCATGGTGTCGAGCGGCGGCGGCTGCTCGGGCGGGGGCTGGCGCTGGGTGACAAGGTAGACGGCCTTCCACTCCGCCTCGTCGAAGACGACGTCACAGGGCAGCTCGGGACAGTCGCGTCCGAGCTGCGTGAGAAACAGGACCCGCCAGGCGATGATGAGGTAGAAGGCGATCGCCGGCTCCAGGCGCGCGCGCCGCTCCAACTGCAACTCCTCAATCTGGCAGCCGCTTTTCAAGATCTTGAAAAACAGCTCAACTTGCCACCTGCAGAGATACCAAGAGAGTATTTCGATCGCTTGCTCTGGGGTCTCGACCGGGAGGTTGGTCAACAGCAGCCAGTCGAGCGGGTCCTCATCGGCGGGTGGATCGACGTCGGTTGCCAACACGGCTGTGACGGTGACCGTCGGCAACGTGCGATCGGGACGGCGTGGAGCCTTCAAGCTCACCCGCGCGACCCTGATCTGCTGGGTGACGGTGCGCGCCCGTCGCCCCTTCGCGGGCGGGCGCTCGAAGGTGATCTCGGTGAGCGCCTTTTGCGCATCGAGCGCAGCGCGCAGGGTTCGCCCGTCCGTGAGCAGACGCTCCTGATGCTGAGCGCGCACCAGCCAGTCGGCACCCTGCTCAGGACAGGGCGCCTCGACAAACAGCTCGTAGAGATCGCCCTCGCGATCGGCGATGTAGGTCAAGCGGGTGTCGGGCAGG
>NZ_JAAIJQ010000294.1 GCF_010820565.1 Thiorhodococcus minor
GGCATGCCCGCATCCGCGCGGTCGGCGGCGTCGTGCCAGGATCGGATTAGTCCAACAGACATTTATCCATCGGGCGCGCCAGCGTCGGAGCGAGACCACGCTCACAGCCATGCGCCCGATGGATAAATGCTTAATAGTTGGGCACAAAAATTCGCGCTGACCGCTCATTCCTTGTGGCTTCAGGATATGATTATCACCGCCATCCAAGAAAAGATCCGTTCCCGGAGCTACGAGTTCTCTCGACACGCGGTGGATCAGAGTATTCGCCGCGACATCAGCGTGGGCGAATTGGAAGAGGCGTTGGTGGGTAACATCGAAATCATTGAGGATTACCCGGATGACAAGTATGGTCCGAGCTGCCTCGTTCTAGGGTACACCAGTTCGGGGCGTGCGCTTCATGTGCTTTGCAGCTATCCGAGTCGTCCGATACTAAAGGTCATCACGATTTACGAGCCAGATCCGAACCAGTGGATTGATGACCGCATCAGGATAAGCTGAAAAATGTGGAGATATCCATGAAAGAAACTATGGTCGATAAGACAGTTACCTACACGCTTGAGTACAAGGGCAAGCTCTACGTGGTTGAACAGGTTCCGGCTCGTGTCTGCCAGGAAACTGGAGATGAGTTCTTCTCGCCAGATACAGTCGAACATATCCAGAGGCTCATCAAAGGTGGGAAGCGTCCTGATCGAATCATCGAGACTCCGGTCTTCAAGTACGCATAGCGAGAGCCCAACGAATAAGGTTAGATCGTCCGAGCGCAGCGAGCGACGATCTGAACCGGTTGTTGGACAAGCCCGGGATCGAGGAGGTACGCAGGGGGTATAGAAAATAGCTTTTCGAGGCCGAGGGCTC
>NZ_JAAIJQ010000295.1 GCF_010820565.1 Thiorhodococcus minor
AAGCCCGCCTCGTCGCACCAGGGGCCTGACTCCAGCGCGTCACGCAGGCCCGCGCGGATCGAGGCCAGACGACCCAGGTCGCTCGCCAAGTCGAGCGCCTTATCCACGTACTGCTCCTCGCTGTCCGCCACCCACTCGGGGTGGCCCACCCCATGCAGCACCGTCGCCCCCGCGCGGCCCACGCTCGGACGACCCGCCAGGGTGATGAAGGGCACCCCAAGATACAGCGACTCCAGCAGCGTCGTGCCCGAGTTGTGCGGAAAGCAATCCAGCCCGATGTCCAGCCCGCGCAGCACCTCCCACGGCGGGCTGTGGTAGCCGATCTCCAAGCGCTCAGCGCCGATCCCATGCGCGGCAAAACGCTCGCGCAGCCCGCGCTGCGCCGGCTCACTGACGAAGTCTTTGCTGTCGACCACCAGGCGCGAGCCCGGCAGGCGCGCCAGCAGCGCCGACCAGGCGCGCACAACGCGGTGGTTGATCCGCACCCCGCGGCTGAGCGTGCCGAAGGTGACGTAGCCGCGCTCCAGCGCCGGCAGCGCGCTCACCTCACCCATCCCCGCACGCGGGCGGTACACACCGGCCGGCGCCGACAGCCGCCAGACCTGCTCGGCGAACAGGTGCTCGCTGCCCGCCGGCGCCATGATGGCGTCGCTGAGAAAGTAGTCGATCGCGCTCAGACCCGTGGTGTACCCATAGCCCATCCAGGAGACCGACACCGGCGCCGGCTTGCGCGCGAAAACCCCCAGGCGGTTGTTGGCGGTGTGACCACCCAGATCGATCAGGATGTCCACCGCGTCGGCGCGGATGCGCTCGGCCAGCGCCGCGTCGCTCAGACCACGGGTGTCCACCCAATG
>NZ_JAAIJQ010000296.1 GCF_010820565.1 Thiorhodococcus minor
GTGCCCTCCGGGGCCGCCGCCGACAGCCGCACCACCATCCGCCTGCCGAGCGGGCTGACCTACACCAGCGAGAGCGCCCACACCTGGGGCCTGGCCGACCCCGAGGATCCGGACTCGTATGTCCTCCTCCGCGAAGTCACCACCACCAACGGCCGGGACTGGGTCACCGACTACGATCCCGCCACCCGTACCCAGACCACCACCAGCCCCGAGGGACGCACCACCACCACCCTCCTGGACGCCCACGACCGTCCGCTGCGCACCGCGATTCCCGGACTGGCCGCGACCCAGTACCGCTACGAGGACGCCCGCCTGGTGGAGACCCGCCAAGGCGAGGGCGATGACGCCCGCCTCACCACCTACGCCTACGACGCCCACGACCACCTCGCGCAGATCACCGACGCCGAGGGCCAGGTCACCCGCTATACCCCGGATGCCCTCGGGCGGGTGACCGCCATCGAGCGCCCGGATGGCGCGATCACCGGGCTCGACGACGACGCCAAGGGCAACCTTGAGGGCGTCACCCCGCCGGGACGCCCCGAGCACCGCCTCGGCTACACCCCGGTCGATCTGGAGGAGGACTATCTGCCGCCTGCCGTCGATGACGGTACCGGGGCCATCGCCCGCGGCTACGACAAGGACCGCGACCTCACCCAGCTGACCCATGCCCTGGGGCCGCAGATCGGCTACGGCTACGACGCCGCCGGGCGGCTGGACAGGCGCACCACCCCGGCGGGCGCGACCACCTATACCTACGCCGGTCCCACCGAGCGCCTCGCCACGATCACCACGCCCGAGGGCGAGGTGCTGGCCTTCGACTATGACGGCGCGCTCACCATCGACACCCAGTGGTC
>NZ_JAAIJQ010000297.1 GCF_010820565.1 Thiorhodococcus minor
GGGTCAGTTCTCGCCTTGTTGCATCGCGGTTCGGACAATCCGTCCGACGGTTGAGAGATGGATGCCGAAATACGCGGCGATGGCTGCGTAGCTGTAGGCGCCTGTCGCGTACGCGGCCAAGATCGCTGAGTTTCGATCGGGATGGGATTGCGCAATATCCGCCAACGGGGCCGGCGGCGGTCGCCGCTGAATGTTGGGCACACTCAGCCGGTCGCCTTTGATGTTCACCGCCGCCTGCATCTTCTCCACGAACGTCTCGTCGCCAAGGTAAACCTGCTGGCGCAGGTTCTGCCAGATATCGCGCCCGAGTCCTTCGAGAACGAACCGCCTGTAGCGCGCCTGCGCGCGATCGCGATCCTTTGCAAACTGCCTCAACACGAAATCCGTCTCGAGCCATGGTGGAGTCGTGCTCTCACCGGCCGTCGCCCGATAGCTGCTCCAATACCATTGCTCCGGATCTTGGACCATGCCCGCCCGCACGGGATTCAGTACTACGTAGCGGCTCAGTGCCAGCAAGTAACTGTCTTTGTCAACCAATATGCCCTTGAAACGCCCCTGGAACAGATGTCCTTGGCGTCCATGACGTCGGTTCGAAGACTGCGTGAATACGCCGTTGAGCTGACGCATGCCCTTGGACAGATTGCCTTCAACCGTCTCCAAGATGAGGTGGTAGTGGTTGGTCATGAGGCAGTAGGCGTGGCACAACCAGTTGTAACGCTCGACCACCTCCGCCAGCGTGGCCAGAAACTGCTCCCGATCAGCATCGTCCTCGTAGATCGGCTCGCGCCTGTCCCCACGCGATGTCACGTGGTAGAGCGCTCCGGGAAACTCGATGCGTAATGGCCTTGCCATCG
>NZ_JAAIJQ010000298.1 GCF_010820565.1 Thiorhodococcus minor
ATGCATCTGCATGGCCACGATCATGCGTTGACGCAACGCTGTCATCGTCCGGTCCTCTGGCAACGACCCCGATTGGGTCATGGCGAGTGTGGACGACGAGGCGTGGAAGCGCTGTCAGGCGCGGGTGAGTGAGGAGCTGCTGCAAAGCCCCGCGGAGCGGATTAGTTCAACGTCGCAAATCAGGCGACCCAAAAGCGCGCCTGCACCGAAGCATGAAATACACCGTTAGCTTGGCGCGCGCTTTTGGGGTCGGCTGCATTTGCCTTGTTAGCTGAGTTATCCATTTGCCCCTTTCATAATCACAGCAAATAGCCAAGCCAGAAGGAAAAAAAAGGACGCAATGGGAAGATACACGCCAGTGAGATGATTTACAGAAATCGATAATGGCCAATTGTATCTTCTAGCGATCCGCCCTACTTTGCGCACTGGATGCTGTTTCGTGCGATGAAGTAAAGTTAGAATTATTAGAAGCTTGTGACACGCCCTATAAAGGGACAAGCCAACAACAAACACCAAAAAAGCGCCTGTAGTTAAAACAAAAACTTTTTCCTCAAATTCCTTTGCGGATATTACGCCCGCCACCACCACAGAATAGACAACGATGAAAAAATTGAATCTCTGGCTATAAAGATTTTCGAAGAACTGACGTTCTTCACTTAAGGACCAGTCTTCTGATTTGCGATATTTACTGATTTTCATTCCCCTTGTCAGCTAACTATTAAGCATTTATCCATCGGGCGCATGGCTGTGAGCGTGGTCTCGCTCCGACGCTGGCGCGCCCGATGGATAAATGTCTGTTGGACTAATCCGATCCTGGCACGACGCCGCCAACCGCGCGGATGCGGGCATGCC
>NZ_JAAIJQ010000299.1 GCF_010820565.1 Thiorhodococcus minor
GCCAGCAGCTCCAACGCCTGCTCAGCTCTGTCGGCTTGCACCGGGATGCCGAGCGGGCGGCGTTTTCCGTTCTTTTTGGGGATGTAGATCCGTCTGAGCGGTTTTGGCGTGTAGTCCTTCGCATTCAACTGGTGGGCTTGTCGCCACTTCTGCGCGGGCGTCTTCAGCACGATGCCGTCGACCCCCGCCGTCTTGCTCCCCCGATTGGAGCTGACCCGCTGCACCGCCAAGAGCTTGGCGGCCAGCGAGTTGGCGAGCAGGCGTTGCAGCGACCGCACGCGGTGCCACTTGCCGGCTCTGACCGCCTTCACGATCCTGGCTTGTAGTCGGCTGACCTGGCGGCGTACCCTGGACCAGTCGATGGATAACCAGCGTGCCGCCACGTCGTGCGAGCCTTCAATGGCGCCGATGGCGCTCATTGTCCAAAGAAACTGCGCACGTTGAGCGTGTCCTCACCTGTCTCGTGAATCAAGACCAGCCGGAAGTCTGCCCCCTTTCGGGGTGGGGCAAAGCTTGAACCCCTATCCGATCCATTACAGACCGACCTTCGCTTTCTCCGGCCTCCTTTACCCCCTGGCCCTTCGACGGCCCCTTGCGGCGCCTCTACCACCCTCCTGGTGGAGACCATGGGGCTTACCACGTTTCGCACACGCACCATTCCCGAAGGGCTTAGGCCCCGCCTATCCGCCGGCAGCACGCGATCTGCGCGGGACGAGCATTGGACGTCCCGACCTGGCTGCTTACCTTTTGGTTCATGCCTCTCAGCCTCTTTGGCATGTTGTCAATAACGACGGCTCGACAGCGGTTCACCTGAGTTGGCCATCCCCTTCAACCCCAGCTCCCGACCACCG
>NZ_JAAIJQ010000029.1 GCF_010820565.1 Thiorhodococcus minor
ACCGCCGGGAAACCAGGCGGCAAACAGAGAACACCAACTTCGGCCTAAACGGCGGCAAGGACCCGGCTTACTCTCCGTCAGCGAATAGGCCTGAGCACGCCACCCCCATCGGGGGAAGGTGTCAGACCTGACAGCTCGCCCTCAACGCCAGGGAATTGGGCTAAGATCTCCTCAGTACAGGTCTTCGCGGCACGATGGGAGTTCTTCTGATGCCCGGTTTCTGCCTCCGCGACGTTCCTCGCCACCGACCGGGTGGCACCGGCGCTCCCACGCCATCCATGGCCCACCGATACAATCCCCTCTCTATACGGCATGCCCCTATCCTCGCGGCCGGCGAGGTCGTGCCAGGATCGGATTAGTCCAACAAGGCGCTTCTGCCGAGACAACTGGAGAACGGAGGCGAGGAGAGGGTGTGGCCTGGGGAGGTCGCACTCTTGCCCTTCGCGTCTCGTCCGCAGACCGCGACGAAATCGGGAAAACTCGTTATACTGCCCTGCTTTGCATCGCCGGGGGTGAGCACCATGTTCGACAAAACCATGCAGATCAGCGACTACGACCCAGAGCTGTGGGCGGCTATCCAGGACGAGGAGCATCGGCAGGAAGAGCATGTCGAGCTCATCGCCTCCGAGAACTACGCGAGCCCGCGCGTGATGCAGGCGCAGGGCGGGGTGCTGACCAACAAGTACGCCGAGGGCTACCCGAGCAAGCGCTACTATGGTGGCTGCGAGTACGTCGACGTCGCCGAGCAGCTGGCCATCGACCGCGCCAAGCAGCTCTTCGGTGCCGACTACGCCAACGTCCAGCCGCATTCCGGATCTCAGGCCAACGCCGCCGTCTACATGGCCCTGTGCCAGCCCGGCGACACCGTGCTCGGCATGAGCCTGGCCCACGGCGGCCACCTGACCCATGGCGCCAAGCCAAATTTCTCCGGCAAGATCTACAACGCGGTCCAATACGGACTGAATCCTGAGACCGGCGAGATCGACTACGACGAGGTCGAGCGTCTGGCCAAGGAGCACAAGCCGCGCATGATCGTTGCCGGTTTCTCCGCCTACTCCCGCGTGGTCGACTGGCAGCGCTTCCGCGACATCGCGGACGCCGTCGGCGCCTATCTATTGGTGGACATGGCCCACGTGGCCGGTCTGATTGCGGCCGGTGTCTACCCGAGCCCGGTCCAGATCGCGGATGTCACCACCACGACCACCCACAAGACCCTGCGCGGTCCGCGTGGCGGTCTGATCCTGGCCAAGGCCAATCCCGAGATCGAGAAGAAGCTCAACTCCGTCGTCTTCCCCGGCATCCAGGGCGGTCCGCTGATGCACGTGATCGCGGCCAAGGCCGTGGCCTTGAAGGAGGCGTTGGAGCCGGAGTTCAAGAGCTATCAGGAGCAGGTGGTGCGCAATGCCCAGGCGATGGCCGAGGTCTTCATCGCGCGCGGCTACGACGTCGTTTCCGGCGGGACCGACGATCACCTCTTCCTGGTGAGCTTCATCGATCAGGGGCTGACCGGAAAGGACGTGGACGCCTGGCTGGGTGTCTCCAACATCACGGTGAACAAGAACGCCGTGCCAAATGATCCGCAGTCGCCCTTCGTGACCAGCGGCATCCGCGTCGGCACGCCGGCGATCACCACGCGCGGTTTCGGCATCGACGAGGTCCGCGACCTGGCGGGCTGGATGTGCGATGTCATCGACGGGCGTGGCGACGCCGCGGTCATTGCCGACGTCAAGGCCAAGGTTCTGGACCTCTGCAAGCGGTTCCCGGTTTACGGGCGCTAGCTTTCGGCAGACGCGGGATCCTGGGCTTTGCGTCCAGGTTTCATCGCGTCGCGCTGACGACTGTCCACTGACAACTGTCCACTCAACCCATGCGCTGTCCATTCTGCGGTGCTCAGGATACCAAGGTGGTCGATTCCCGCCTCTCCGGCGAGGGCGATCAGGTGCGGCGGCGGCGCAAGTGCGTCGTCTGCAGCGAGCGCTTCACCACCTATGAATCCGCCGAGCTGAATCTGCCGCGTATCATCAAGCGTGACGGCAGCCGCGTGCCCTTCGATGGCCGCAAGCTCCGTTCCGGCCTGATGCGGGCGCTCGAAAAGCGGCCGGTCGGCACGGAGCAGGTGGATACGGCGATGGCGCGCATCCAGCGGCGTCTCATGTCCTCTGGCGAGAGCGAGGTCCCCGCGCTGCGCGTCGGCGAGATGGTGATGGACGAGCTGCGTCAGCTCGATCAGGTCGCCTATGTGCGCTTCGCCTCCGTCTACCGGCATTTCGAGGACGTCGAGGCCTTCCGCGAGGAGATCGAGCGGCTCAAGCGCCAGCCCACGCCCGAGGAGACCCGTCAGCAGCTCGACCTGCTCGAGGATCTGGAGCCCAAGCCCTGATGGCGGCCCGGTGCGCCGGGTCCGAGCAGGGAGCGGACCTGGGTTACATGGCAAGGGCGATTCAGCTGGCGGAGCGTGGTCGTCTGACCACGGATCCCAATCCGCGCGTGGGCTGCGTGCTGGTGCGCGACGGCGTGATCGTCGGCGAAGGCTGGCACAGGCGCGCGGGCGAGCCCCATGCCGAGCGATTCGCCCTGGTCACCGCGGGTGACCGGGCGCGCGGGGCGACGGCCTATGTCACGCTGGAGCCCTGCTGCCATCACGGCCGCACACCGCCTTGCACGGACGGACTGATCGAGGCGGGCGTGGCGCGCGTCGTCTGCGCCATGGTCGACCCCAATCCCCTGGTCGCCGGTCAAGGTATCGCACAGCTGCGCGCGGCTGGCATCGCGACGGAGACCGGCGTCCGCGAGGCCGAGGCGCGCGCGCTGAATCCCGGTTTCGTCAAGCGCATGGCGCAGGGCCGGCCCTATGTGCGCTGCAAGCTGGCGGCGAGTCTTGACGGCCGTACCGCCATGGCGAGCGGCGAGAGCCAGTGGATCAGCTCGGAGGCGGCGCGGCGCGACGTGCATCGCTTGCGCGCGCGAAGCTCCGCGATCCTGACCGGAATCGGCACCGTCTTGGCCGACGACCCTAGCCTCAATGTCCGCCTGGATGCCAGCGAGCTCGAGGGCATGGGATCGGCGGACGAGATCCGTCAGCCGCTGCGCGTCGTCGCGGATAGCTTCTGGCGCATGCCGACGACGGCGCGCATGCTGGGACTGCCCGGCGAGACGCTGGTCGCCGGTGTGGAGCACCTTCCCGAGCGCATCGCCGCGCTCGAGGCCGCCGGGGCTCAGGTGGTCGTCTGTCCGCAGCATCTGGGGCGCGTGGATCTCACAGCGCTCATGGAAACCCTGGCGAAGCGCGCGGTCAACGAGGTCTTGCTCGAGACGGGGCCGACGCTCGCGGGCGCCGCGGTGAGCGCCGGTCTGGTGGACGAGATCATCCTCTATCTGGCGCCGCACCTCATGGGCGAGTCGGCGCAAGGGCTGTTCGATCTGCCTTGGGTCGAGGCCATGGCGGACCGCGTTGCCTTGGACATCCAGGATGTTCGGCGTGTTGGTCCAGACCTGCGGATCAGGGTGCGTCCATGCTTGGGGTGAGCGGACAGGTGCCTGGTGCTCGGCGCGAGCCTCTGCGGATGCCCTTGTGGCCGCGGGCCTCGCGGGGCGTTTTCAGGCAAGCTGGTGGACTGCGCTGCGGTTGTCCACTCTACTGCGGCTGATGGGCTCGAATAGGAAGCGTAAGACCATGTTTACAGGCATTATCCAGGCCGTTGGTCAGATTCAGCGGCTCGAGCCGCGCGGCGGCGACGTGCGGCTGTCGATCGCCACCGGTAAGCTCGCGCTCGACGAGGTCGTGCTCGGCGACAGCATCGCGGTCAACGGGGTCTGTCTGACGGCCGTCGAGCTGACGGGGCAGGGCTTCGCGGCGGATGTCTCGCGCGAGACCCTCTCCCTGACGACCTTGGGCGGTTTTGGCACGGGCAGCCGGGTCAACCTGGAAAAGGCGCTGACGCTCTCGACGCCGCTCGGCGGCCATCTGGTGAGTGGTCACGTCGATGGGGTTGGGACGCTGCTCGAGCGTCATGAGGATGCGCGCTCCTGGCGGCTGCGCATCCAGGCGCCGGAGGAGCTAGCGCGCTATATCGCGCACAAGGGCTCCATCTGCGTCGATGGGACCAGTCTCACCGTCAATGCGGTGGAAGGTGCGGTCTTCGAGCTGAACATCGTGCCGCACACCATCCAGGAGACCATCATCGGCGACTATCAGCCGGGGACGCGCGTCAACCTGGAGGTGGACTTGATCGCACGCTATCTGGAGCGCCTGCTGCTCGGCGAGCAGGCGGCCAATCCAAAGGCGTCCGGGGTGACCCTGGAATTTCTCGCCGAGCACGGCTTCGTGAAGTAGACCGGCCCACGTCGGTCGCGCGGCCAATCTTTCTGTTCGACAAAGTTGCTTTTTCTATGACCAGTCCCGGGCTCAACAGCACTGAAGAGATCATCGAAGACCTGCGCCAAGGCAAGATGGTCATCATCATGGACGACGAGGATCGCGAGAACGAAGGCGATCTGCTCATGGCGGCGGATTGCGTGACGCCCGAGGCGATCAACTTCATGGCCAAGTATGGTCGCGGCCTCATCTGCCTGACCCTGACGAAGGAGCGCTGCGAGCGGCTGCGGCTTCCCTTGATGGTCAGCGACAACCAGGCCGCGCACTCCACCGCCTTCACGGTCTCCATCGAGGCCGCACGCGGGGTTACCACAGGCATTTCGGCCGCCGACCGTGCCACCACCATCAAGGCTGCGGTTGCGGGAGACGCGGGGCCGAAAGACATCGTCATGCCGGGCCACATCTTCCCCATCATGGCCCAGCCGGGCGGCGTGCTGGTGCGCGCCGGGCATACGGAGGCCGGCTGCGACCTGGCACGCATGGCGGGCTTCACGCCGTCGTCGGCGATCGTCGAGATCATGAACGAAGATGGCTCCATGGCACGCCGCCCGGATCTCGAAGAGTTCGCACGCCAGCACGATATCAAGATCGGGACCATCGCGGATTTGATTCACTACCGCGTGCGCAACGAAAAGTCCGTGCTGCGCGAATGCACCTGCGAGCTGCCGACCGTACATGGTGATTTCAATCTCGTGGCCTATCGCGACAGCATCGACAACGAGATCCATCTGGCCCTCACCCTGGGAGACATCACCCCGGAGCGTCCCACCCTGGTGCGGGTGCATCTGCAGAACAGTCTCTGCGACCTCTTCGGCACCACTCACAATGCTTGCGGCTGGCCGCTGCAGGACGTCATGCGCAAGGTCGCGGAGGAGGGCGAGGGGGTCATCGTGGTGCTGCGTAACCGCGATAGCTCGCGGGATCTCCTCGCACGGCTCAAGGACTTCCAGCTCCATGACAGCGAGGACGAGGTGCCGGTGCGCCGTCAGGACGGCAATCAGCTCCGCACCTATGGCATCGGCGCCCAGATCCTCGCCGACCTGGGGGTGCGCAAGATGCGCGTCATGAGTGCGCCCAAGGCCATGCACGCCATTTCCGGATTCGATTTGGAAGTCGTCGAGTACACTGGCGGCAGGCCAAGCTGAAGTCTCGCGGGGCTGTTTCGGCGGTGCGGGCGCTGGGGCGAAAGGCGCCCGAGCCTGACAGCTGTTGATACATTCGTGAGATCAAATCCAAGCCTGAGGCTTGATCGACACTGACCTTGGTAGACCTATGACAATCAAGACCATCGAAGGCGCAATGCGCGCCGACAACGCGCGTTTCTGCCTGGTCGTCTCGCGCTGGAATAGCTTCGTGGTGGAGGCCCTGGAGAAGGGTGCCATCGATACGCTGGTGCGCCACGGCGCGGATGCCTCGGCGCTGACGGTCGTGCGTGTGCCGGGCGCCTTCGAGATGCCCGTGGCCATCGAGCGCATCGCCAAGAAGGGCGGCTATGACGCCATCATCGCCCTGGGCGCGGTCATCCGTGGCGGCACGCCGCATTTCGAGTACGTGGCCGGCGAGTGCGTGAAGGGCATGGCCCAGGTCAGTCTCAAATACGGTCTGCCCGTCGCCTTTGGCGTGCTGACCGTGGATACCATCGAGCAAGCCATCGAGCGCTCCGGCACCAAGGCAGGCAACAAGGGCGCCGAGGCCGCTATGTCCGCGCTGGAAATGGTGGACCTGCTGAGGCAGATCGACTGAAATGATAAGTCCGCGCAGTCAATCGCGCCGTTATGCGGCGCTGGCACTCTACCAGTGGCGTCTCACCGGCGAAGACCCGGCTCAGATCAAGCGCAACCTGCTCGACGATCCGGACTGGCTGCAGGCCGTCGCGGCATCGCTCAACGGCGTCGACGAGGACGAGCTGCTGGACGCCAAGGAGCGTTTCAACTTCAATCTCGAGCTGCTCGACGAGCTCATGTCCGGCGTCCCCGAGCACATCGAGGAGATCGACGCCAAGCTGGACCAGTTCCTGGACCGGCCGATCAGCCAGGTCGACCCGGTCGAGCTGGCGATCCTGCGCCTGGGTGCCTACGAGATCCTCTTCGCCGACAATATCCCCGATCGCGTCGCCATCAACGAGGCCGTGGAGCTGACCAAGCTGCTGGGCGCGCACGAGGGCCACAGGTACGTCAACGGCGTGCTCGACAAGATCGCCCGCCGACGCTCAGGGGACATGGGCCGCCGCGTCTAGCTGATCCGGGCCTGAGCGCGTGTCCGAGTTCGATCTGATTCGACGCTATTTCGCGGACATCGGCCCGGTGCGGCCCGATGCCGCGCTGGGCGTCGGCGACGACTGCGCCTTGCTCGAGATCCCGCCCGGCCAGGCGCTGGCCGTCAGCATCGACACCCTGGTTTCCGGGGTCCACTTCTTTCCCGATTGCGATCCCGAGCGTCTTGGACACAAGTCGCTCGCGGTCGGCCTGAGCGATCTTGCGGCCATGGGCGCAGAGCCGGCCTGGTCCACTCTGGCCTTGACGCTGCCAGCGGTCGACGAAGACTGGCTCCGCTCCTTCAGTCGGGGCTTTGCGCGCCTCTCCGCTGCCCACGGGGTGCGGCTGGTCGGGGGTGACACCACGCGGGGCCCGCTGAGCGTCAGCGTCCAGGTGCATGGGCTCGTTCCGCCTGGCGGGGCGATTCGGCGCTCCGGCGCGCGCCCAGGCGATCGCGTCTTTGTCAGCGGCACGCTGGGCGATGCTGGGCTGGCGCTGAGGCAGATTCTGGACGGCGCCGACGTCGACGAGGCGCTGCGTGGTCGGCTCGAATGCCCAGAGCCGAGGGTGCGGCTCGGCCGAGGTCTGCGCGGGCTCGCGACAGCCATGATCGATCTCTCGGACGGGCTGGCGGCCGATCTGGGGCATGTCCTCCAGGCATCCGGCGTTGGCGCTGAGCTGGAGCTGGCGCGCTTGCCGCTGAGCCCGATGGTTGCCGATGTCGTGCAGAGGGCCGGCGACTGGTCGCTGCCGCTCTCCTCGGGTGACGACTATGAGCTGTGCTTTTGTGCGGCCGAGGCCGATGCGGCGCGCGTCGAGGCCATCGCCCAGGCCGCGGGCTGCCAGGTGACGGCAATCGGCACCCTCTCAAAGGTCTCCGGCCTGCGCTGCCGATTGCCAAGCGGCGATCTCCTCGAGACAGGAATGACCGGCTACGATCACTTCTCCGCCGGCTGATCGGGCTCGGCGTGGGGCTTGAATTGCACCAAGAAGCCGTCCACAAATTCGTTCCCGATTTTGGCGGTGGCGGTGCGGAAACGACCCGAGTCGCCCGCAAGCGGGCGCCTACGCGAGCAGGAAGATTGCCGACGGTTCGATCTGGCTACTCGGACACTGAGGTCTCTTCGAGATCCCCCTCTTCAGGATCGTCATTCCCCAACAGCGCCGCAAGGTCGCGTCGACCATGCAAGATGCGCCAAATGTCGATCTTTTCCTTCTCGTCGACGTAGAAAATCAGGTACGCGGATCTCTTGATCGGCCAACTGCGCAGGCCGGGGATCCCGAGCAAATCGGCATAGCGGCGGGAGCCGATGGCTGCGTGCGTCGCGAGGGTGTGTAACGCAGCCTCGAGCTGCTTGGCGAAGGCTGTTGCGAGGCTGGGGCCACCTTCGGCGCGGCAGTAGGCAAGGATGTCGTCGATGTCGGCTTGTGCAAGCGGTCGAAGGAGCAGGGGCCTGCCGGTCACTCCGCGATCTCGCCAGAGGCGCTTGCCCGCAATCGGGCGAGCCAGGCGTCGTCGATCGGCGCCGCGGGTCCGGAGTCGCGCCCCGCCAGCAACTTTTCGCGCAGCATCTCGATATCGCGCTCACGCCGAATCAGCTCGCGGAGATACTCGCTGGTGCTGGAGTAGCTGTGTGTGGCGACTTTGCGATTCACGAAGTCGCGCAAGTCGTCGGGCAGGGAGATGTTCATGGTGGCCATGGTCGGTGCTTCGCAGTGTGGCAACCCTTGCCAAGGCTAGCACGGTTCCACTTCCTTTGGCGTTGCCGCTACGCGCGCAGGTGCGAGCCACTCGAGCTTATCTGCCCATGGGATGCGGCCCGGCCTTGCTCGAGGAGTCTCCCGACGCACGCCAGCATCCTCTCGATCGCCTGCTCGGCGGCCGGCGTCAGCTCATAGCTCGCGTAATCGAAGGAATCTCCGCCGCCCGTGACCAGATAGGTCTCGGGCACGCGCTGATAGAGCGTTTCGCACCAGGCCAGCAGCTCGCGCGGATCGAGGAAGTGCGCCATGGTGGAGACCGCGTGCTCGTCCGGCTCGAGGGCCTGGCAGCGCACCTCTCCGGGCGCGATATCCACGGCCGCGTCGAGGAAGATCACCAGCGCCTTGTCCGCCAGGTCCGCGACCATCTCGGCCGTGAGCACGTGCCGGGATGCGACCTCGATGCCGTCGCCTAAGTCCAAGGCGGCGAGCCGATCGGCCGCGAGCGGGCCCAGGGCATCATCCCCCCGGATGGGGCTGCCGTATCCGACGATCAGCGTCTTCACGTCTGCACCTCAGCCGCGCTTCAGGGTGTCGACGACATGTCCGGCAGGGTCCTTCAGCTCGATGCTCAGGGGCATCTGACCGAAGGCGTGCGAGGCGCAGGACAGACAGGGGTCATAGCAGCGGATGACCGCTTCCACGCGATTCAGCATGCCTTCCTGAAGATTGTTGCCGTCGACATAGGTATCGGCGACCTGGCGGATGGATTGATTCATCGCCAGGTTGTTGTGGCCGGTGGCGATGATGAGGTCGACCCAGGTGATGAGGCCGTCGTCGTCGATGCGGTAGTGGTGCATCAGAGTCCCGCGCGGGGCCTCGGCGACGCCGATCCCCTCATAGCGGTTGCTGCGTGCGCGTGCCCGGACGCGGCTGTCCAGGATGGTCGGGTCGTTGAGCAGACGCTCCATCATCTCGATGGCGTAGATGATCTCGACCAGCCGGGCGTAGTGGTAGTGGAAGCTGCTGGCGACGGGTGCGGAGTCCTGCAGCATGTGGAACTCGGCCAAGGCGACATCCGCATAGGGCGTCCCGCAGGCGTTGGCGTTGTTGAGCCTGGCCAGGGGGCCGACGCGGTAGATGCCCTTGGGATAGCCCTGGGCCTTGTAATAGGGAAACTTCATGTAGCTGAAGTCTTCGACCGCCTCGCCGATGAGCCGCTCGTACTCCCAGGGCGGCACCATGTCTTCCAGGATGTTGCCTTGGGCGTCCTTGACGCGCAGCACGCCGTCATAGTGCTCCAGGTTGCCCTTGGGCGTGACCAAACTCAGGAAGAGCGTCGGCATGGTCCCGAAGTGGTCGGCCTCATCCTTGAATTTGGGCACCAGCGTCTTGAAGAAGGCGTAGGTGCGCTTGGCGATCTCGAGCGCCTCGGGCAGCAGCTTGAGGATGGCGTCGCGCTTCTCCTGGGTCAGCGGCTCGCTAACGCCGCCGGGGACGACCCAGGTCGGGTGGATCTTCTTGCCGCCCAGGGTCTCGATGATGGTCTGGCCGATCTGGCGCAGCCGGATGCCGTCCTTCGCCAGGTCGGGGTGCTGGCGCATGACGCCGAAGATGTTGCGGGACACGGGATCGGCGTCCCAGCCCATGAGCAGATCCGGCGAGGACAGGTGAAAGAAGGACAGGGCGTGCGACTGGGTGAGCTGCGCCAGATTCATGATCCGCCGCAGCTTCTCGGCCGTTGGCGGAATGCTGACCGAGAGCAGATGGTCGCAGGCCTTGTTGGAGGCGATGATGTGGCTGACCGGACAGATGCCGCAGGTGCGCGCGGTGAGCGCGGGCATCTCGCGGTAGGGGCGCCCTTCGCAAAACTTCTCGAAGCCGCGGAACTGGGTCAGATGGAACTTGGCATCTTCGACCTGTCCGCTATCCCCAAGCTGCAAGGTGATGCGGGCATGCCCTTCGATGCGGGTGACCGGCTCGATGGTAACTGTGCGGCTCATGGCGGCGATCCCCTTGTGCAAATGGCCAGTGACGAAAAGCCAAGATTCGGCAAATCGAACCGCAAAGGCGCAAAGGACGCTAAGTAAAACAAAGGTTTTCTCGATGCATCTCTGTCACCCACTGGGTGGGTAAGATCCACTCCGTGACGCATTGAATTCCTTTGCGCCCTTCGCGCCTTTGCGGTTCAAACTGTCTGAATTTCCGATAACGCTCAGGTCGAGGTGGTTTGCTCCTCGTTCTCCAAGGCCTTGGCCGTGATCTCGTGATAGAGGTGGATGAGCTTGGCGATGATCTCCTGCAGCTCCGGATGCTCACCCCAATGCGGCTGCTGCTCCCGGGCGTCCTCGAAGACCTCCTGAAGGAAGTGGATATCGAAGCTGTCCAGGCGCTCGCCTCGGTCCACCTTTTCCTTGAGATCGAGCGCACGCGGCAGGCGCTGCGTGCGCATGCGGTCGAGCAGCGCGACGATGACGCCGGTCTCGGGAGTGACTTCGCTCATAGTGGATTCCTGACGGTATCGGGTGATTGGAGGGCCCTAGGCGCCGAAGCGGGTCACCTTGCTTGGGTCCGGCGTGCGGCCCGCGATCAGCTCGCTCAGCACGTACCAAATGGCGTCCGCGTGGGGCGGGCAGCCGGGCACGAAGACGTCGACTTTCACCTCAGCGTGGATCGGCCTCACCGTCTCCAGCAAGGTCGGCACGCTGCGGGTTGGGATCTGGGGCTGAAGGCTGACGTTCTCGCGATAGGCGCGGTCCATGACGTCGTCGAGCTTGAAGTGGTTGCGGATGGCCGGGACATTGCCGTTGACCGCGCAGTCGCCCAGGCTGATCAGCAGTTTGCAGTGCTTGCGAAAGGCCTTGGCCTTCTCGAGATCCTCGTCCGAGCTGATCGAGCCTTCGAGGATGCCGACGTCGACCTGATCGGGCAGCGTCTTGGTGTCGACCAGGGGGCTGTAGACGATATCGACGCGCTGGGCGAGATCGACCAGACGCTCGTCCATATCCAGGAAGGACATGTGGCACCCGGAGCAGCCGTCCAGCCAGGTGGTCGCGACGGTGGTCTTCATCGGCGTGCTCATCGGGCGTGTCTCCGGCGCGCGAGAATCGGGAGGAAGTGCTGGTCTTTGACCATTTCCCCGGCGGAAGTGCCCTGCTTGACCAAGGCGCCGGTCGGGCAGACCTGCACGCACTTGCCGCAGCTGGTGCAGGTCTCGCTCTCGCCCCAGGGGAGCGCCAGGTCCGTGATCACGCGGCAGTCGCTGCCGCGCCCCATGACATCCCAGGTGTGCGCCCCCTCGATCTCGTCGCAGACGCGAACGCAGCGGGTGCAGAGGATGCATCTGTTGTGGTCGAGCCGGAACATCTCGTGCGAGCTGTCGACCGGGTAGGGCGTCTGCCGGTACGGCACCCTGACGTGGTCGACCCCGCAGCTCTGCCCCATGGTCTGCAGCTCGCAGTGCCCGTTGGAGACGCAGACGGAGCAGACGTGATTGCGCTCGGCGAAGAGCATCTCGACGATGGTGCGGCGGTAGCGCTGGAGCCGCTCGGTGCTGGTCCGGACCTCCATCCCCTCGGTGACCCGCGTCGAGCAGGCCGCGGCGAGCCGGCCTTGGCCGGCGATCTCGACCATGCAGAGCCGGCAGCCGCCCCAGACCGAGAGGCCGTCGAGGTAGCAGAGGCTGGGGATGGGGATGGCGTTCTCCCGGCAGACCTCGATGATGGTCTCGTCCTCTCGAGCCGAGAGGTCTTGGTCGTCGATCTTGAGGGTGACGACACGGATGTTTGGCGGCGTGACTGGTAGGGGCATGGTCCCTCCGGAGAGTCGTCAGGGCCTGGCGGCGAAAGGGGCGAAGCTGGGTTTAAAGCCCGCCGAATCGGTCAACCTAAAAAGATCAGTTGAACCGCAAAGGGCACAAAGAGCGCAAAGGATTTCAATAGCTTTTCTGCGAAGCGATGCTCAGCCAGAGGCTGAAGCGACGCCGCACAGCAAGTCTCTGTTTTTCTTCGTGTCCTTCGCGCCTTAGCGGTTCCAATTGCCGAATCTCGGGTCAACAGATGGTCTGGGCGATGCCACGTCATGCTCCGGTCTCCCCCTGCAGCTTTTCCTCATACTCCTGGCGGAAGTAGCGCAGGGTGCTGAGCACGGGATTGGGCGCCGTCTGTCCGAGACCGCAGAGACTGGTGGCCTGGACGACCTCGCACAGATCTTCCAAAAGTGCCAGGTCGTCACGGCTCGCCTGAGACTTGGTGAGCTTGTCGAGGATGCCGTGCATCTGGTAGGTCCCGGTGCGGCAGGGCACGCACTTGCCGCAGGACTCCGTCATGCAGAACTCCATGAAGTAGCGCGCCACGTCGACCATGGAGGAGGTCTCGTCCATCACGATCATGCCGCCGGAGCCCATCATGGTGCCGAGCGTCTTGAGGCTGTCGTAGTCGACGGGCATGTCCAGGTGGGCCTCTGGGATGCAGCCGCCGGAGGGGCCGCCGGTCTGGACCGCCTTGAAGGTCTTGCCGTCCGGGATACCGCCGCCGATGACCTCGATGATGTCCCTCAAGGTCGTGCCCATGGGTACCTCGATCAGACCCGTGTTGGCGATCTTGCCCGCGAGTGCGAAGACCTTGGTGCCCTTGGACTTTTCGGTGCCGATGGAGGCGAACCAGTCGCCGCCCTCGCGAACGATGGGCGCGATGTTGGCGAAGCTCTCGACGTTGTTGATGAGGGTCGGGCAGCCCCAGAGGCCGGACTCGGCCGGGTAGGGCGGTCGCGGCCTCGGTTGTCCGCGCAGCCCTTCGATCGAGGCCATGAGGGCGGTCTCCTCACCGCAGACGAAGGCACCTGCGCCGAGCCGGATCTCGACCTCGAAGCTGAACTGGGTGTCGGCGATTTTGTTGCCCAGAAAGCCGGCGCGCTTGGCCTTGCGGATCGCGTTCTGCAGGCGCTCGACCGCGAGCGGGTATTCGGCCCGGACATAGATGTAGGCCTTGCTGGCACCGACGGCATAGGCGGCGATGGCCATGCCTTCCAGAACGCGATGGGGGTCCGACTCCAGCACGGCGCGGTCCATGAAGGCACCTGGGTCGCCCTCGTCCGCGTTGCAGATGACGTACTTCTGCTCGCCCGGCATCTTGGCGACGGTCGACCACTTGAGCCCCGTCGGATAACCGCCGCCGCCGCGACCGCGCAGCCCGCTGGCGGTGATCTCGCGCAGGACGTCGGCCGGGGTCATTTCGGAGAGCGCCTGAACCAGCGACGCATAGCCGCCGGCCGCCACATAGCCCTTGAAGCTGTTGGGATCGATGATGCCGGAGTTTTCCAGCACGATCTTGCGCTGACGCGCGAAGAAGGGCTGGTCCGTCGGGCAGCGCAGCCGCTCCACGGGGGACCCGCCGACACTGCCCAGGATGTCGGCGGCGTCCTCCGGCGCGACGTCGCGGTAGAGCACGGAGCCGGCAAGGTCGGCCTCCTTGTCGGCCACGGCGACCAAGGGCCCAGCTGAGCAGAGCCCCATGCATCCGACCCCTTTGACCTTGCAGGCGGGCTGGCCGTCGCCCTTGGCCTTGTCCAACGCATCCATCACCTGGGCCGCGCCGGAGGACTGACAGCTGGCGGCCATGCAGACGCGCACCTCGTGCTCGACGTGGGCATCCTCGGCTTTGAATTCGGCGGCCTTCTCGGCCAATTCTTCCAGATGCATATCAGTCCAGCTCCTCGAGCTTGGCGACCAGGGTGTCCGAGCCGAGCTTGCCGACGACATCGCCGTCCAGCACGACGGCCGGCGCGAGTCCGCAGGCACCGACGCAGCGCGCCGTGAGCACCGAGAGCTTGTCGTCCTCCGTGGTCTCTCCGGAATTGACGCCGTAGCGCTCTTCGATCCCCTCCAAGAGTGCTCCAGCTCCTTTGATGTAGCAGGCCGTTCCGGTGCAGACCACGCAGGCGTGGCGGCCCTTCGGCTTGAGCATGAAGATGTGATAGAAGGTCGCGACGCCGAAGACCTTGCTGAGCGGCAGATCCAGGGACGCGGCGACGAAGCGCAGCGAGGTCTCCTCGAGATAGCCGAAGGCGTTCTGTACGCTGTGCAGGGTCTCGATCAGGGCGTGATCCGCATATCCGTTGCGGCGCATGGTGGCGTTGACCAGTTTCCAGCGCTTGTCGTCAGTGGGCATCGGCGGTCTGGCGTGCTGCAGTGTCATATCACCTCCCAGGCGGTGGTGGTCGGAGGCGCGCGGCGGCGCTCGGCTCTGGTGATGCGGCAGGCTCGGTTAACCAGAAGGGTCGGGGTGCCAGTCAAGCTATAGACACTATGACGTAAATCGATGACAGGTGCGTGTCCATGTCCGCAGCACTGCGGGCGGGCGTGTCGAGTTGCAAGTGCTGGCTCGCATTTCTTTCTGCCGCAGATGCTCCCCGGCTATACTCTCGCCTGCCATTCGCTCCTATCCACCGGTGAGCCCACAAATAATGGACGAGACGCTTCGGCCGCGGCGCAGGCCGCGCGGCATCTATCTGCTTCCGAACCTCTTCACGACCGCGGCCCTCTTCGCGGGCTTCTACGCCGTGCTATCCGCGACCCAGGATCGTTTCGAGGCCGCGGCGCTCGGCATCCTGGTCGCCATGCTGCTCGATGGCTTCGACGGGCGCATCGCGCGCATGACGCACACCCAGAGCGATTTCGGTGCCGAGTACGATAGCCTCTCGGACATGGTGGCCTTTGGCGTGGCGCCGGCCCTTGTGGCCTATCACTGGGCGCTGGGTGAGCTGGGCAAGGTCGGCTGGCTCGCGGCCTTCGTCTTCACCGCGGCCGCGGCGCTGCGACTGGCGCGCTTCAATACCCAGGTCGGGATCGCCGACAAGCGCTACTTCCAGGGTCTCGCCAGCCCCTCGGCCGCCGCCATCATCGCCACCGGCATCTGGACCGCGAACGACCTCGGCGTCGACGGCTCGGACGTCTCCTGGCTCGCCGCCTTCCTGACGGCCAGTGCCGGCTTGCTGATGGTGAGCAATTTCCGCTACCTGAGCTTCAAGCAGATCAACCTGCAGGGGCGGGTCCCCTTCCTGCTCGCGGTGGCGGTCATGCTCGGCTTCGCGGTGGTCTACATCTACCCGCCGCTGGTGCTCTTCGCCATGGCGGTGACCTACGCCGCCTCAGGCCCGGTCTGGACCCTCTTCCGGCTCAGGCGCAGCCGGCGCTTGCGGCGCGAAAGGGCGCCAGGGGATTAGTCGAACAGCGTCGACGGGCATGGCTCGCCCAGTGCGGCAAATCACTCTGAGCGAGAGGGCCCGGGCGCTCCCTGCGTCGGGCCGCTCTAGGCGCTAAGCCGCGTCGTAGGCAGGCGTTCCCCAGCCGCGCTCGGGGAGACGTTGCTCGAGGCCGGCGTCGTCGAGCCGGAAGAGGTGCAGCCAGCCGTTGTCCAGCATCTGGCGCACCAGCTCGTGGCGCTCGATGATGGCGTCGATCGGCTCGCGCGGGGCCTCCAGGACCACCGACAGCCGCATGGGCTCATGCATCCAGCGCTTTCCGTCGTGCAGGGACTGCATGGGCAGCCCCACGCGCAGGTCGCCGGCGTTGCCTTCCAAGACACCCAGGGCGCCGCCCACGACGTTGTGCAGCACCTTGTTGCCACTGCCGAAGCGGCGGTTGTCGGTGGTGGAGCCGTAGTACTGCAGATTGATCCAGCCGGCGACGATCATGGGCGCGGTCATGATCAGCTCCAGCACGCCGAAGCCCTCATCCTGGCGCCACTCGTAGTCGTGCAGGAAGGTCCGCCCGCCGAGGTCCAGCCCGCGGGTGCGCGCACGCGGCGCGGCGATGAAGGCGGCACAGCCGGTCAGCCCCCACTCCGGGCGCACCTGCGACCAATCCCGGCTGCGCCGGCGCACGGCCGCTTGCACCGCGCTGTGCGAGCCGGCGTCGATGCCGAGCAGGGCGGCCCGCTGCAGACGGGTGAGCTCGCCCGCGTGCTTGAGCCAGCTGCGCAGCTCGGCCAGCTCCTCGGCATAGCTCTCAGGAAGCCGGTCGGCGTCGAAGAGCCTGATGTCGTCGGTGCAGGTGTCGTGCTGGGCGGCCAGGAAGTGGGTGTCGAGCGGGATGCGGATGCCGCGCTCTGCGAGTCCCTGGCGCACCGCCTCGTCGTTCATCAGCGCGGCGGCGATGCGGGCGCTGGCCTCGCCGGTCTGGCCGGCGCAGGCGCCGCAGTCGAGCCCGCTGGCGTGGGGGTTGTTGACCGTGGTGCTGCCGTGTCCGACCAGGAGCACCAGCCGCGCGAAGCCATCGGTCAGGGACATGGCGCGCAGGATGCCCTCGGCCAGTCCGACCCGCTCCTCGGCCGGGATGCCGAGCGGCCGGCCCGCCGTCTGGGTGCCGTGGTGATGGCCATGGGCATGCTCGGCGCAAGGCGCCTGGGCCGAGGGCTCCAGGGTTGGTGCCGCCCGCCGCTCCAGCGTCGGGTCCAGGTGCAGATCGTCCGGCGCCGGCACGGGGCGGCCCATCCCCAGGCTGTCCGCCAGCAGCTTGGGGGCGTAGAGAAAGATGCCCGCCGCCTCGACGAAGGAGAAGCAGGAGGAGGCGCCCATCTTGAAGGCCTTCCAGGCCTTGGCCATGCCGAGGCGCGAGCGCTGCTGCTCGCGGGCCGCGGCGGCCTCCGTTGCGTCGGCGCCGCGCACCTCAGTGCAGACCCGATAGCTCGGGGTGAGCAGTACGGGCAGGTGCGCGCGCGCCTCTGTCATGCCGAAGGGCACATGCTCGATGGGCACGCCGAAGAAGCCCGCGAAGCCGAGCGTCTGCGCCCTTGGGCAGACCGTCTCCAAGGCGCGGCGCATGACCTCAGAGCGCACGTCGATGCAGAAGGCCGCCTGCACGACGGGGCGCTTGGCGGGACGCCCGCCGGTTGTCGATCCCTTGACCAGCTTGGCGGCCAGCTCGCGCTGATAGCCGAGCTCTAGCGCCGTGAGCAGCAGGTGATCGATCTGGTGGCGGGCCGCCGGGGCTGCGTGCTCGCCGCGCCCGAGCGCTTCGCAGACGGCGCGCCAGCGCGCGCGCAGCTGTGGCGTCACCTTGTGCTCGTAGACCAGGACATCCCAGGCGAGGCGGATGGCGAGCAGCTCGACGATGGTGTCGTCGCTGCCGCCCTGCAGCTCCTGCTCCCAGCGGATCAGCCGGGTCCAGGCGGCCCAGCCGCCAATGTCCAGGAGTGCCGCGTGCATGTAGTCGAGCGCGCCGGCCTCGGGGATGCCGAGCCGGCCGATGGCCGCGCGGATGGTGTCCCAGGGCGACTCGGGCAGCGCCTTGACGCGGGCGCGGATGCCCGGCTCGCCCATCATGGTGGCGCTGTAGTCCAGGGCCGCGAAGCTCCGCCAGGCGGCATAGAGCGAGCGCCCCTGCCAGGGCTTCTTCCAGGTCGCCTGGCCCATGTCGAAATAGGCCGCGCAGTGGTGGCCGATGCGCTCCACGACGAAGCTCGACCAATCGTCGGCCTCCTGCTCGTCGAGCACAGCCGTCAGCAGGGGCACGGCCGCGCTCGCCGGCCCCGAGTCGTCGCGCAGCGCGGCCCGCAGGGTGGCGACGTCCAGCCCCTCGCCGCAGCGCGCGACGGCCTGCGCCAGATCGGCGTCGGTGATGCGTCCCGCGGCGACCTGCTCACGGTAGTAGGCGCGTGGCATGTAGAGCCGCGCGTCGGCGACGCATGCCAGCAGGTCGGCCGCCTCGCGAAAGGATTTGTCGCGCAGCCCGTGGAAAGGATTGACGGCGACGAAGCGGTCCAGCGGCCACACAGGTGCGATGCGGTTGCAGGCCGTCTCGATCAGCCGATCCAGGTCTTGCGTGTCGCCGGCGAAGTCGGGCGTCTCGAGCAGCGGCCCGCGCGCCGAGGTGAGCTCCATCGCATCGGTCTTGGGAAGGTCTCTCATGTTCATGGCATGTCCTCCTCGGGATCAGAGCGCCGACGGGGTCGGACGACGGATGGGCCACAGCCGGGCGATCAGCCGGGTCACCAGGATGTCGACATAGAGGCCGTTGTAGAGATGGACCTGCAGCGCCTCGCGCATCGGACCTTGGAGCCGGGTGAAGAGGTGCTGCAGGAGCAGCAGGGCGACGAAGACGGCCGGAATCGCGACGGCGAGCGCCATATCGAGGGCGGCGCGGGTGTCTTCCACGGGGCGCACGCTCCCGGCGATGGCATGCTCGAAGCCCGCGTGCAGCGCGAAGTAGGCGACACAGACGCCGGCACCGATCATGGTGGCCCGGATCAGCAGGGACGAATCGTTACGCAAGGCGAGTGCCTGCAGAATCAGCTGGGCGACGGCGACCGCCACGATGGCGCCGGTAACGACTAGCGCCGGCTGGGCGACGGGGTCGATCCCGAAGGCGAAGCCGACGACCAAGGCCATCAAGAGCGCCCCTTGGAAGGCCACCAGCCACTGCCAGGGCTGCGGGCTCCCGCCGTTATCGAAGCGCGGCACGGCGGCGCGGAAGCCGTCGACGCTGCTGCCGGAGGCGAGAAAGGCGTGGGCCTTGTAGAGCGAATGCGCCACCAGGTGCAGCAGCGCCAGGCTGTAGAGCCCGAGCCCGGCCTCCATGAGCATGAAGCCCATCTGCGCCGAGGTGGACCAAGCCAGCGAAACCTTGATGCTGGTCTGGGTCAGCATCACCAGCGAGGCGACGGTCAGGGTGACCAGGCCGATCACCGCCAGCGCATCGAGCGCGGGACCGGACACCGACATGATCGGGCTCATGCGGATCACCAGGAAGGCGCCCGCGTTGACGATACCTGCGTGCAGCAGGGCGGACACAGGCGTCGGCGCCTCCATGACCTGCAGGATCCAGCCGTGGAAGGGGAACTGGGCGCACTTGAGGATGGCGCTCACCACCACCAGCCAGGCCGCGAGCTGAAGGGCGGCCGGAAGGGGCGCCTGAAGCTCGCCCATGCGCTCGGCGATGGTGGCGAAATCGAGCGTGTGCAGCGAGAGGCCGATCAAGAGGGTTGCACCGAAAAGGCTGGCGTCACCGATCCGGCTGAAGACGAACTTCTTGTGCGCGACCATCACCGCGGCCGGGCGCTCCGGGTAGAACAGCAGCAGGCGGTGCAGGGCCAGGCTCGTGGCCATCCAAGCCAGCGCGAAGAGCAGCAGGTTGCTGGCGACGATCAGCGTCAGAATCGCGGCCAGGGTTGTCAAGAGCCACTTGTGGAAGCGGCCCTCGTGGGGGTCGCCCGCCATGTAGTTGCGCGCATAGCGCGACACCACGGCGCCGACCAGGGAGACCAGGGTCAGCATGATCACCGTCACGGCGTTCACATAGACGCCGATGGCGAATTCGCCGATTCCCCCAGGGAGGGGGATGGCAAGCAGATTCCAGGTCTCGCCCGGGCCGAAACCCTGGCCTAGGAGCGCCACGAGGGCAGCGCCGAATGCGAGCCAAGCGAGAAGATTGGCGGCGCGCGCCGTGCGCCGCCCGGAGCGGTCCGCCCAGTCTGTGGGGACCGCCGCGGCTAGCCACAGCAGCAGAGGCGCAGCCAGCGCGGCGCCGGCGGCGAAGGTCTCGGGTAGCAAGGTCATGGACTCCTCCCGGGCCGCAGGGCCCTTCGCGTTGTGACGAGAGGAGTATCGGGGCAAGCGAGCCTGTTAAAAAATCTATTGTTTGGATCATTTGCATCGATTCTCGTCGATGCTTTAGGGCAGGGCGGCCCCGATCGAGAGTTCTCGATGGTTTCGCGCGGTCGGGAGGGGTGATCGATGAGCCTGGAAAGCGCCGTCAGCCGCTCGCCGACGTCTTATCTGGATGACGTCTTATCTCGATGATGCGCTCGCCGACCGGCTGATTCGGAGGAGCGGGCGTCTGGAGGCTGAAGCTGACAGGGCGAAGGCTGGCGAGCCTGCCGGCGCCTGCCAGCAATGGGTCATGAAGCCGGCGGCGAGCCCCGCCAAGCCTTGGGCAACAGCATGCTTGCCGCGATGCCGAGGAGCACGGCGACGAGCATTGGCCCGAAGGGCTGGTCGAGCTGGAGTGCAAGCGCGAAGGCGACGAGGTGCGCGCTGATGCCGACGAGTCCGGAGCCGATCAGGGTCCAGCGCCAGCTCGGTGCGACCCGAAAGATCACCCAGGCTGGAACCAGGACGAGCGCGAAGGCACCCATGAGGCCGACGGTGAGGGTGCCGATCGCCAGCGTGGCGGCGGCCAACAGGTCCATGGCGAGGTGCCAGCGCCAGGCCGGCAAGGCGTTGGCCTGCTCGAAGCGCGGAAAGAAGCGGCTGCGCAGAAGCTGCGGCAGGATGCGCGGCAGGATCCAGATCGCCGCGGCGATCAAGGCCAGGGCCGCGACCAGCTCGGCGACGCCCGCGAAATAGAGCTGCCCCTCGACCAAGGCGTGCGCGAGCCGCTCGCCCAGCTCGGTATTGGCGCCGATCAGCAGGGTCGCGGACCAGCCCACGAGGATCATGAAGGCATAGGCGAGGTTGCCGCGCGCCTCGAAGCGCGTTTTGAGTGCGCCGCCGGCCAGCGCGCCCGCCGTGCCGCCCACCAGCGTCGGAAGCCCCAAGGCGCTGCCCAGCAGTGCGCTTGCGGCCGCGATGTGCGAAAGCCCGAGTGCCGCGAGCCATTCGTCGCGCAGCATCAGCAGGGCGCCGATGACCGGCAGCAGGGCGGCCAGCAGCAATCCGGTCAGCAGCGGCAGGCGAAACAGCGGGTCGCTCAAGGATGCGAGCCAGGCATCAAGCATGCTTTACCTCGCCCGTTTCCAGATCGAGCAGGTGTGAGCAGGTTTGCTGAAGGAGCTCCCGATCATGGCTGACCAGTGCCAGCGCCTGGCTCGAATGGCGTGTCTGCAGGATCTCGACCAGCTGCTCGCGCCGGCCCGGATCCAGGTTGTTGGTGGGCTCGTCGAGCAAGACCAGGTCGGCCTCGGTGGCGAGCGCAAACCAGATCCACAGCAGCTGATACTGACCGCCGCTGAGCCGGTCGATCCGCTGCCGCAGGATGCCTGCGAGCGCCTTTGGCGCACCCTGAGTCGTCGCGCCGGCGGCGCGCAACAGCTCGCGCCCGGTGATGGGCATGGCCGGAAGGCGCAGGGGCTGCTGATCCAGGTAGGCGATGCGCAGGCCGGGCGCCCGCTCGATGCGTCCGGCGAAGACCTGGGCCGCGTGGCCAATGGCCTTGAGCAGGGTCGACTTGCCCGTCCCGTTCGGACCCCAGATGCCGAGCCGCTCGCCCCGCCGCAGCGACAGGGAGAGCGGGCCGACCACCGGCCGGCGATAGCCGGCGGTCAGACCCTCGAGACGGATCAGGACATCCGCGTCCGCTGTGCTCACCGTCCGGACGCGATCGTCTCGACCCAGGCGTCCAGGTGCGCCAGGTAGCCGTTGCCATCCGCCTTCAGCGGGGGCTCCAGGCTCAGGCGCACTGCCTGCCAGCCGAGGTCGCGCGCGAGCTTATTCGCGGCCTTGGGCGCTTGGTAGGGGGCATAGATGATGACGCCATCCTTCCCGCTGAGCTTGGCGGTCAGCTCGCTCAGGTAGCGCCCGCTTGGCGGCACGCCGGGAACGGCCTCGATGGTGCCGAGCAGTGGGACGCCGAAGCGCTCGAGCAGATAGATGGCGTCACGGTGATAGAGCACGACACCATGGGCGTTCGCGAGCCGCGCCCGCCAGCCGGGGAGGCGTTGCTCAACCGCGCTGGCGAAGCTCTCGGCTCCCCGGCGATAGGCAGCGGCCCCGCCGGGATCGAGCTGCGCCATGCGCTCGGCGAGTGCGCGGGCGATGGTTGTCATCCGCGCCGGGTCCATGTCGACGTGCGGATTGCCGACCGGGTGGACGTCGCCGAGCGCGCGGTCGGCCGGCCCGCCGGCATCCAAGAGCGGAACCTGGGCCGCCGCCTCGAAATAGCCCGCGCGACCTGGCTGGATGCTGGGATTCGCCGCGCTGGCAATGGCCGGCGGCAGCCAGCCGATCTCCAGCTCGGCGCCGATGGCGACCACCAGGTCGGCCGAGCGCAGCGCACGGATCATGCTGGGCTTCACCTGCAACTGATGCAAGTCGCGGTCAGGTCCGGCGAGGACCCTGAGGGCGGCGCGGTCGCCCGCCACTGCGCGCACCAGGGCGCCCATGCTCGGACTGGTGGCGACCACGTCGAGCGATGCGGCCGAGGCGTTGCCGAGGCAGATCAAGCTCATGAGGACGAAGGACAGTCGTTTCAGCATCTTGGATCTCCCCTCAGAAGCTGTGGGCGCCATGGCTGCCCAGACTCACGAGGAACTGCAGGTAGAAGGCGTCGAAGCGCTCGCGCTCGTTCTCGGCGACGAGGATGTCGTTGCGCGCGTACTGGGCGCGCAGCTGCGAGAACTCCGACAGGCTCCAGGTCAGGTTCAGCGTCCAGCGGTCGGAGGAGCCGTAGCTCGCGTCGCCATCTCCGCTGACCTCGTTCGTCAGACCCAGAACGTCATAGCGCAGGCCGACCGTCCACTTGGGCGCGAAGCCATAGACGGCCTGGGCATAGAGCCCGTCCGTGGTGAAGGTGCGATTGGATCCGACGATCTCCTCGTGCGGGCTCGAGTGGACGTCGAGATCCTTGATCGCGCGCAGATACTCGGTTTGAAACTTCACATCGCCCTGACCATCGGGACCAGCGCCGTCGTACTTGTAGACGACATCCAGACCCCAGAGATCGGCGTCCCCCGCCAAGCCGTTCTCATGCACCTCGTCCTCGCCCTCATGCGTGTGGCTATGGACCTCTTGGTGCTGGCTGTTGTGGGCATAGGAGAGGCCGAATTGCAGCGCGTGGTTCTGGCCGAGGTCCGGCGCGACCTTGGCGAAGGCCGTCCAGAGGCGCGGGCCGTCCCGCGTATCACCCAGACTCAGCTCGGCCTGCTCCGCGTCATCCACTGTGGTGCCGAACAGCTCCTGGTCGCCCTGCAAGGCCTCGACGCCAAGCAGCGTGTAGACCGGCAGCGGCGGCAGCCAGGTGAGCTGAATGCCCGTGTCCTGCAGGCCGTGGTCTCCGAGCAGGTTGAGATACGCGAGGTTTTGATCGACGAAGTCCCACTGATGCGGGTGCTGCTTGTTGATGTAGCCGAAATCGCTCAGGAACTTGCCCGCCTTGACCCGCAGCCCCTGGGGCAGATTGCGGGTCTGCATCCAGGCCTCCTCCAGGTGCACGTCACCGTCATCGGTCACCGCCAGATAGGCGGCGGCGTCGAAATAGGGATCGACGGTGGCCGAGAAGGCGATCTCCGCCTCGCGGAAGTTGAAGCCGTTCTCTGTGGTGCCGTGGCCGTGCGCATGCTCCGTCTCGTCGCCGTGCGCATGGGCGTGTCCGCCCGAGGGCTGCAGCGCCTCGCCGACCAGGGCTGCGCCAGCCCCATCGATGCCGTCGTGGTAGTAGTTGCCATCCAGGATGACCGAGATCTGCGGATTGAAGGCGCTGCCAGAGGTCAGTGCACCGAAGCCTCCCCCCGTGGTGCTCGGCGTGCTGGCAACGGGTTGGGAAGCGCTCGGCGCGGTCATCGGCTTGGACGCCGCCTCATCGGCGGTCCAGGTGCTCTCTTGGGGTGCCGAGGCTGTGCGCTCGGCCTCGGCCAGGCGACGCTCCAGCGACTGGATGCGCTGCTCGTAGTCTTGCTTCATGGCGCTGAGCATGGCCTTCAGCTCAGCGATCTCGGGGTCTGTGGCTGCGATGCTGGTCGCAGGGGCAAGTAAGGCGGACGCGATCGCGGCCGCCAATGCAGTCTTCTGCATGGTGGAAGCTCCTCATTGCGTTGGGAGCGCGCCGCCGTTTCAGGCAAGCGCGCGCTGGTCAGACAATCAGGAGCGGTTTGGGTGGAGCTCGGGCGAAGTGGGGACGATGCGCGCGGTCGTCGCGAAGCAGGACTTCGGGACGCCCGGATCTGGGCGCAAGGACGCGGGGCGCTGCAGCCAGGCTCGGCGGGAGCGCCGGTAGGGGCGCACTCCCAGCGGTAATGGCGCACAGCTCGCAGACGCCCTCGTGGGGATGGGAAAAATGGTCGATCTGGTGAAGCGCGAGCGCCGTCTGAGCGAGCAGCAGGAGGGCGCAAGCCAGGGCAAGGGCCCAGCTCGCGGCGGTTCGATCCTGTCTCGACGGCTTGGTGTGCATTGAAGCGAGGGTACGCGCTTGCTCGGATGAGCGGGACGCGCATGGTAGCGAGTGGAATTCCGACTCGGCAAGTTGGGACGGCACGACGACGAATCCACGGCGCTTCCAGGCCAGTCTTGCTCTTGGTGTGTGTCGGCTCAGGCACCCACAGCCGCTTGTCGTCCAAGTCCAGCCGGCTCGGCTAGTGCCGGACAGGTCAGGCGGGGCGCCTCCTGCACGCCTCCACGAATCGGCCTTGACGTCGGACCGCTCTCGACATATCTTGAATGAGAATCGTTATCATATGACCGAGTGTCGTCGACGATTCAGCGAGACCTTGTCAGCCCATTGCGGAGCCTGCTCCGACCGCCAGCCAGGTGACCCAGATCCATCCTCAGTCCAGATAGGAGATACACGGCATGCAGCAGCTCATCGACCAGCTCAAGGCAGACGACCTCCAGCGCCTCGATCCACCCGTTCTCGAGCTGAGACTGGGCGAGCTGATTCGGCTCTACACCAGTCACTGTACCTCGGAGCTGGCCGACTCGGTCGCCCGTCATCTCGAAGCCCTCTATCTCCATCCGGAGGTCTCGAGCAACACCGCGCAGCAATGCGCGCTGAGACGCTTCGCCGCCCATTGGCGCTGGCTTGCCGCGCGGCACCGCGACGGCGCTCCGGCGGCAACCCTGAGGGCTTGAGCGCGCGACCGCGATCCAGGTCAGCAGGCTCCGCCCAGCGAGCCAGAAGATTCGGTCCGCGTCCGACCTTGCCAGGATCGGCCCTCCCCGAGGGGGCCGCTCGCAGCCGGTGTGTCGCTCCCCGAGCAATCCCATTGGAGCCGTGCTCGCGATCCTTGGCCGTCCTGGTCCTCCGCGCGAGCTTGAGCCCGCCGCACTCTGGTATTCTTGCCCGCCCGCGCGGTCGTTGGGCGATTCCGATCGCCTGATGGATTGCGTACCACTGACCACCAAAGCTGTCGATGTCCAGACGTTGGGCTGGAGCTTGGAGCACAAAGGGCACTCACCGATGAATGCGAGTCACACTCAACAGCCCCGTCGCGTCCTCATGGTTGGGGGCACTGGCACCATTGGTCGCGCCACGGTCGCTGCCCTGGTGGCGCGCGGTCATGAGGTCGTCTGCGTCGTCCGTCCAAGAGCCGGAGCGCGCGGCGCGTCGATGCAGGAGCGGCCGCTGGACGTTCTGCAGGGGGCCGAGGTGCGCTTCGCCGACGTGACCGATGCCGCCTCGCTTGCCGAGCATGGCTTCCGCAACGAGCACTTCGATGCGGTGGTGTCCTGCCTCGCATCCCGGACCGGCGAGCCGCGCGATGCCTGGGCGATCGACCATCAGGCCCACATGGGCCTGCTCGCGCAGGCGAAGGCCGCGGGCGCGACCCAGATGGTGCTGTTGTCGGCCATCTGCGTACAGCGGCCGCGACTGGCCTTTCAACAGGCCAAGCTCGCGTTCGAGAAGGCATTGATGGCGTCCGGACTGACCTACTCGATCGTCCGTCCGACCGCCTTCTTCAAATCGCTGTCCGGCCAGGTGGCGCGGGTCCAGCAGGGGAAGCCCTACCTGGTGTTCGGCGACGGCACCCTGACCGCCTGCAAGCCGATCAGCGACGCGGATCTGGCGGCTTATCTCGCGGATTGCCTGGAAGACCCAGGGCTGCAGGACAGGATCTTGCCGATCGGCGGACCTGGCCCGGCCATCACGCCGCTCGAGCAGGGGCAGTTTCTGTTCGAGCTGCTTGGCCGCGAGCCGCGTTTCAAGCAGGTGCCGGTTGCGCTCATCAGCGGCATCGCGGCGGTCCTGGCAGCGCTGGGGAAGGTGATTCCGCGTCTGGCCGTCAAGGCCGAGCTGGCCCGGATCGGCCACTATTACGCAACGGAATCCATGCTGGTCCTCGACCCCGAGACCCATCGCTATGATGCCGACGCCACGCCCGAGACCGGCCAGGACACCCTGTTCGACTACTACCGGCAGCTCGTCGATGGCTCCGAGACGGTCGAGCGCGGCGAGCACGCGGTTTTCTGAGCCTCGCACGCCACTGGGTGCAGTGGGCAGGGGCGCGCGCTCGAGATCGCCTGCTTCCGGGCTCGCACCCTTGCCCGATGGGCCTCATGGCATCATCTCGTTTCAACAAGCAATTGCAAATCAGCCCCCCAGACGACTAGGAGCAAGCCTCGATGATTTCCCAAGAGATGGCCAGCCGCATCAACGCCCAAATCAACCGCGAGATGTACTCCGCCAATTTCTACCTCGCGCTCTCGGCACAGGCGGAGGCCATGAGCCTGAGGGGCGTGGCGGCCTGGTTCTTCGCCAAGCACGGCGAGGAGCTGGAGCATGCCATGAAGATGTATCGCTACCTCATCGACCAGGATGCCGTGGTGCGGATTGGCGATGTCGCCGCGCCCGAGGCGGTCGAGCCGAGCGTCATCGAGATGTTCGAGCGCACCCTGAGCCACGAGCGCGGCGTCACGGCCAATATCAATGACCTGGTCGACCATGCACTCTCGGAGAAGGACCACGCGACCAATATCTTCCTCCATTGGTTCGTCACCGAGCAGATCGAGGAGGAGGCGACCGTCAACGACATCCTCGGCCGTGTGCGTCTGTTCGGCGATCAGGGCCAATCCTTGATGCTGATCGACAACGAGCTGGCGGATGTCGCCAAGCAGATTGGGCAA
Organism: Thiorhodococcus minor; assembly: GCF_010820565.1. Classification (GTDB taxonomy): domain Bacteria; phylum Pseudomonadota; class Gammaproteobacteria; order Chromatiales; family Chromatiaceae; genus Thiorhodococcus; species Thiorhodococcus minor. The sequence continues at coordinate 27,100 of NZ_JAAIJQ010000029.1, forward strand.
GCACAGGACACCACGGCCGCCTAGGCCAAGCTCGCCTGCCATGCGGGGTTCGCGATGAGCAAGAAATCCGAAAAGTGCTGCAAGAAGTACCTCGAGCAGAAGCGCTGCAAGAAGTGCCCCAAGCGCAAGGCGAAGGTTGTCTAAGCGGGTGAGGGGGCGCACGCCCCTGGGGGCGCTGCGCCATCTGATCCGTCGATGCGCCTGAATGGAGCAGTCGGTTTCTAGCCGTCGGCCTCAAGCTGAGGGAAAGCCTCGCGTTGGCGGTCGCCGAGACGCGCGACAACGACCGGCGTCTCAACCCAGTTTCACGGTACCCGTCGGACGCGCGCCGCGCAGCGCCTTGACCAGCACCGCCAGCGTGGTGCCATTGTGCAGGAGTGCGCTGGCGACCGGCGAGAGCCGGCCCATCAGAGCACCAGCCATGATGGCGGTGTTGATGCCGACGGTGGCGTTGAAGTTGGTGCGGATGACGCTGAGCGTCCCAAGGGCGATCTCGCGGGCGTCCGCGACGGCGAGCAGGCGGTCGTCGGTGAGCACCACATCGGCGCTCGCCCGGGCGAGGTCGGCGCCGCCGGACATGGCGATGCCGAGGTCCGCGGCGACCAGCGCCGGCCCGTCGTTGATACCGTCGCCGACGAAGCCGACCCGGCGGCCCTCCCGCTGCAGTGCCTCGATGAGCGCGGCCTTCCCCTCAGGCTGGACCTCGGCATGGACCTCATCGAGCCTGAGCGCGCGGCCCAACGCCTCCGCCTTCTCCCGGCGGTCGCCGGAGATCATGACCAGCCGGTCGATGCCGAGCGTACGGAGCCTCCCAAGCGTTGCGGTCGCATCGGCGCGGACCGTGTCGCGCAGTGCGATGAGTCCCATAGGACCGCGCTCGCTGGCGACGTAGAGCAGAATCTTGCCGTCGTTGATGAGCGCAGCCTGTCGCGCGGCGTGGGCGCTGAAGCGGATGCCCTCGTGCTCCTCGAGGTAGTGGCGGCTCCCGACGATGATGCGGCCGCCCCGGATCTCGGCCGAGAGGCCGTGCGCGACCAGATAATCCACCTCGCCGTGGGAGATATGCTGCAGGTCGCGCTCGCGCGCCGCCTCGACGACCGCCTGAGACAGCGGATGGGTCGCGTGCTCTTCCACGGAGGCGACCAGCGCGAGCAGCCCCTCCTCGGAGTGTCCGCATTTGCGGTCGAGCACGACCACGTCGGTCACCTCAAGCACAGTCTCGGTCAGGGTGCCCGTCTTGTCGAAGACCAGGGTATCGATCTCGGCCAAACGCTCCATCGCCTCGCCGCCCTTGATGAGAATGCCGTGCTTGGCGGCCTGATAGAGACCGGACTTGAAGGCGACCGGCGTGCCCAGCTTGAGCGCGCAGGAATAGTCGACCAAGAACACCGATTGCACGCGCGTCAGATCCCGGGTCAGGGCGTAGACGGCTGCGGCGGCGCCGAGCGTGAGATAGACGCGCCGATCCGCGAGGGTATCGGCCAAGCGCTGTGTCTCCGAGGGCTGATCGAGCGAAGTCCGAATGAAGCGGGCGACGCGCGCGGCCGTGGTGTCTTCACCGACACGGGTGGCCCGGATGCGCAGACGGCCCTCGACGAGCACGGATCCCGCGACCACGCGCTTGTGTGCCTCGCGGGCGACGGGGACGTCTTCGCCCGTGACGGCGGCTTGATTGACCAGGGCGACGCCATCGACGACTACGCCATCGACCGGGATGGTTTCGCCGACGCCGACCACAACCGTCTCGTCGGTGCCTATCCGATCGCCAGGGACCTGGATCAGCTCGCCGCCGCGCTCGACCCAGGCGGTCGTGGGCACGGGGCGCAGCAGGCGCCGGAGCGAGCGGTCCGACTGCTGCTGTGTGCGGTCCTCCATGTACTCGCCAAGCGTGAGCAGGAAGTCGGTGGCATTGGCCGTGTAGAGCTTGCCCCGCCCCGCCGAGAGCCCCACCGCCAGGGCGTCCAAGACCTCGATCTTGACGCCTTGATGAATGAGGGTGTCCGCGCCTCTTAGCAGCTTGGTCCCGATGTTCAGATAGGTGACCACATGCTGGGCCGGTCGCGGCAGCAGCGGCAGCAGCAGGAGCGTGAGCAGATTCCTGACCAGCGGCGTGATTGTCGCGTCATTCGACTCGGACTGGGCATCCAGCTCCGTGCGGCTCTGCGGCTGGAAGGCGACCAGACGCACCAGAATCTCCTTGCGCGAGACCAATCCCGGGTCGTAGTGAATGACCAGGGTGCGTGCGTGGCGATTGATGCGGACGTCTTCGACGCCATCCTGCCGCTCGAGCCAGGAGTGGAGGATTTCTCCAACTCCGCTTCGAGCGAGTGGTGGGATTCGGGCCCGGATCCGCCCGGGAAGCTCATGGACGATGCGGTACGGCAGCGGTGGCATCTCTTGTTCCAAAATCAGTGGCCAGCCGCGGGTCTTGATCTAGCCAGACCATGGCACCTGGAAAGCCAGTAAGCCCAAGAGCGGCAATTCGAGGCGTAAAGGCGTGAAGGCCATGAAGAATAGGGCTTGTCCGCTGCATGGCGCTCATCTGCTGGGCGAGCAAGAGCGACTCTGCAGCACACTGAGGTCCTTTGCGCGCTTCGTGCCCTTTGCGGTTCAACGGCCTTCTTGAGCTCAGGGTGCGCGGCGGCTTATCCGCCTTTCTCCTGACTGCTGTGGTGTAGCTCCGCGGCGGCGTCGCCGAACTTCTCCTTCACCTCTTCGATACCGCCCTGGAAGAGCGACCAAGCCTTGACGACCCCCTTGATGGCGGTGCGCTGGACCTGCTCGTTGGTCAGCAAATAGGTGGCCGCGACGCCGATTAGCATGCCTTTCAGGAATCTGTCGTTGGGCATGTTGAGCAGCGAGCCGCTGGGCTGCTGGTAAGGCTGATAGGCAAGGTGATGGGGCATGCCAGGTTGCGCTGGCCCCATGCCCTGAGCTTGACCCTGGCCGAGATAGCCTCCGGGCGCGGCGCCCCTGGTGTACTGGCCAGCCCAGGGTCCCTGCTGATTATCGTTCTGGCTCATGCTGAGTCTCCCGTATCTGTTTGCGTCTTGGATGCGTTTGGAAGGGGCTGCGCGCTTGCTGCGGAACGGCCTTTGATGAGCCCGCGCAAGAAGAGCACCAGGGCCGCGCCGGTCAGGAGGCCGCCAATGCCCTCGACGAGGTTCTTCGTCACACCATGGCGGTGGGCTTGTCCGCGCGCCCCGCTACTCATGGTCCACCTCGCTGCCGAGACGGCTCTGGAGGCCGTAGACCACGGCGGTACCGATGAGGAACATCAGCCCGAGCCGCGTCGCGCCCTGCTCGGCGACGCTCGAGGCCACGGCCCCAGCCGCCGCGGTCGCGAGACCCGCCGTGACCGCCGCCTTGCCGGTCTGCGCGAGCGCGGCCGTCGGGGTCTGCGCGCCGGCCTGAGCACGCCGGATCCGCTGTGCCGCCGCGGCACTGCCGCCGACGATGGCGCCCATGGTCGCCATGCGCATCAAGGCTGCACAATCCAGCCCGCCGACCGACTGTGCCGGATAGCCGGGGCTGTATGGCGTCAAGGCGCCTTCGGCTGGGTAGGGACTGCTCATGTCGCCTGCTCCGTCTTGCCGTCACCGTTTCCCGCTCCGCCTCCGCCGAACAGCCCCTGGACCGAGTCGCTGGATAGGAGCAGCACGGCCGCGGCACCGACGAGCGCGCCCTTCCAGAAATCCGGATCGTCGAAATTCAGCATCTTGGAGAGCGTGGAGAGACCGTTGCCGCCATTGGAGACCTCTTCCATGAGGTCGCTCATGCCAGGCCCCTGGCCGCCCCTGTGACCCGGGCCAGCGCCTCCGTCATGCGCGGGCGGCACGCTGTAAAAGGCCTGCGGCGGATAGGGGTAGGGCGGTGCCCAGTAGGGCGCCTGCCCTGGATGCATGCCCGGCGGCGCGACCTGCGGGGGGTATGGCTGCGCGGAATGCGGCTGTCCCGCCCAGGGTCCCATCTCGGGAGGCGTCGCCTGCCCAGGTCCGGAGCCGTAGGGGCCGACAGGCGCGGGAGCACCTTGAGCGAACGCCGGGTGGGCCGGGTGGGCCGGGTGGGCCGGATGAGCCGCGCTCGCGCCTGGGTGCTGGCCACTCCAAGGGTCGCCGTGGCCGTAGGATTGGCCGTGCATCATGCCCTCAGGCGCCGCCGAGCCGCCCGTACCTGGCCGGTCGGCCGCGCCCCGTGGCCCCTGTGCATCGTCTCCGGCATGGCGTGACGGCTCGGGTCCCTGGGGGCCAGGGCTCGGCCCTGCGCCGGATGCGCCACCTGGGTGCTCACTCATGTCGATATCTCCACGTTTCTTAAGATTTTTGTGCCGCTGCCCCGGCGGGATCCGCTCGACAAGATCCCACGAAGGCGCGGCTGAAGAGGTGGCCCTTTGTCGACAAACCGTCGCGGCGGAGCCTGCGTTCAGCCGAGCGCCGCCTGGGTCTGATTAGAACGTCGCGGTCTGCTACAGCAAAGCGCCCACCAGCTTGAAGGCGGAGCGCTCGACGGCCTTATTGATGACGGCCCCGACGAGCGCTTTACCGAACATCGCGCCGGCCTTTCCGGCGATCGCGGGACTCGTGCCATTGCGCGCTGGCTCCGGGCAGCCGAGATCCTTCATCGCGGCCAGCAGCTCCAGATGCGAGAGCTGCTCCGGGTCGTAATGGACGGTGATACTCCCGGCGTGGCCGTTGAGCCGGACTTGGCGGATGCCCTCAAGCCCGAGCAGCTGCGTCTGTGCGGCGCGTGCCTCCGCGGGCCGACAGCGAAAGGCGGTCGAGCGAACCCGCAGGCGTCCGGGAAGGTGATGGATCGAGTGGCTCATGGGCGTCCCTCTGTTGACACAGGATTGGCTTGTTAATGCGACTGGTTCGCATTCTATTTCTGCCTGGCCTGCAAATGCAACTCGTTATCATGCGCTCTTGTTTCGTCTGGGCTGCTCCAGCTTAGATCGTAACAATTCCTATTTACAATTTTTCCCTGAGTCACGTATCTTTCCTGGGGTTGTTTCCATCCAGGTCGGTCGAAGAGGCGAGACCATGTTGCATTCAAGCGGTCAGCTCGCGGACAGGCGCTTGTTTACTGTCTGCCACCAGGTTTCGGGGAGAACCCGGCTGCGCATCCCTGCCGTGATGAGGAATTCCAGGCTGGCGGCACCGATCGCCGCGACCCTGCGAGGGCTGGAGGGGGTCGATGACGTCCGCGTCAATGCCGCTTGCGGCAGTCTCACCTTGAGGCATCCAGGTGCATCCGGGCTTTCGGAAAGGCAGATCTCAAAGGCGTTGAGAGCGGTGCTCTCCCCAGCGTCGCCCGAGCCCAGGAAGCGCTCCGAGCGGGCGCGGCCGCTGCCGGCCAGTCCGCCAATCGGGCGTCCGGCCAGCGCGCACCCGCAAGGCTCTGCGCCCTGTGTCATCTGCCACTTGAAGCTCAAGGCCCTGCGCTGGCTCTTGTCTGACCTCTGGCGTTGTTGGCGTGATCTCTGGGTGAGACGTCTGCGTGACCGGACGGTTTGGATCCCGACCCTGCGTGGCGATTGAGGCGCGGCGACAGTGCTCGGCCTCGTCTCGTCGAGCACCTCGATCGAACGGAGGGCGCTCGCCTGATGCCGAAGAATCGGCTGCCTTCGCGGGCACCGGCATCCAGTGCCTTGCCTGCTCCGTCCTCCTGTCCCGCCTGAGCCGTCGAGCAGGATGTCGGTCGCCCAATCAGTCTGGAGCACCCTTGCGCGGCACTCCCGACTCGCGACAATCTTGTGATTGTCGATGTCGATCTTTTTTTTTATATCGATTGGCTATCACGATCACCGGCATCCACCCAAACGATTGGCTGTCAGCGTCATCAATTCCTATTCTCAAACCAGGCTCGACGAGCACTCGAGACCGGATAGCGTCAGTCGATGACGCGGCACGAGGAGAGAGAAATGGACAAGACAACGACGACTGCGGGCAAGTGCCCGGTAATGCATGGTGGGAACACGGCCACTGGGGCCTCGGTGATGGACTGGTGGCCGAACGCCCTGAGCCTCGACATCCTGCATCAGCACGACACCAAGACCGATCCGATGGGGGCGAGCTTCGACTATCGGGACGCGGTCAAGGGGTTGGATGTCGAGGCGCTCAAGAAGGACCTGCACGCCCTGATGACCGACAGCCAGGACTGGTGGCCGGCCGACTGGGGCCACTACGGCGGCCTCATGATCCGCATGGCCTGGCACGCGGCCGGCTCTTACCGCATTGCCGACGGCCGTGGGGGCGCGGGCACCGGCAATCAGCGTTTCGCACCGCTCAACAGCTGGCCCGACAATGTCAACCTGGACAAGGCGCGGCGGCTGTTGTGGCCGATCAAGAAGAAGTACGGCAACAAGATCAGTTGGGCCGACCTCATCATCCTGGCCGGCACCGTCGCCTATGAGTCCATGGGGCTCAAGACCTTTGGCTTTGCCTTCGGCCGCGAGGACATCTGGCATCCGGAGAAGGACACCTACTGGGGCTCGGAGAAGGAATGGTTGGCGACCAGCGACGACCCGAACAGCCGTTATTCCGGCGATCGGAATCTGGAGAATCCGCTGGCCGCGGTGATGATGGGGCTGATCTACGTGAACCCGGAGGGTGTCGACGGCAAGCCGGACCCTTTGCGCACGGCGAAGGACGTGCGCGAGACCTTCGCCCGCATGGCGATGAACGACGAGGAGACCGTTGCCCTGACCGCCGGCGGACACACGGTGGGCAAGTGCCACGGCAATGGTGATGCGGCCCTGCTCGGCCCGGATCCCGAGGCGGCCGAGGTCGAGGATCAAGGCCTGGGCTGGATCAACAAGACCGCCCGCGGCATCGGGCGTGACGCCGTGACCAGCGGCATCGAAGGCGCCTGGACGACACATCCCACCCAGTGGGACAACGGCTACTTCGCCATGCTGCTCGAGCACGAGTGGGAATCGCGGAAGAGCCCGGCCGGCGCCTGGCAATGGGAGCCTGTCGATATCAAGGAAGAAGACAAGCCGGTCGACGTTGAGGATCCGTCGATCCGCTACAACCCGATCATGACCGATGCCGACATGGCCATGAAGATGGATCCTGAGTATCGCAAGATCTCCGAGCGGTTCTACCGGGATCCCGACGCCCTCTCGGAGGCGTTCGCGCGGGCCTGGTTCAAGCTGACGCACCGCGACATGGGGCCGAAGTCGCGCTACATCGGGCCCTGGGTGCCGCAAGAGGATCTGATCTGGCAGGACCCGGTCCCCACTGGCCGTGCGGACTATGACGTCAACGCCGTCAAGGCAAAGATCGCGGCCAGTGGCCTGAGTGTCAGTGACATGGTCGCGACCGCTTGGGACAGCGCGCGGACCTTCCGTGGCTCGGACATGCGCGGTGGCGCCAATGGCGCGCGTATCCGCCTGGAGCCCCAGAAGGACTGGGAGGGCAACGAGCCCGAGCGCCTGGCCAGGGTCCTGGCGACTCTCGAGCCGATCGCGGCCGAGAGCGGTGCGAGCCTGGCCGATGTGATCGTCCTCGCCGGCAATGTCGGTATCGAGCAGGCGGCCAAGGCGGCGGGCATCGACGTCAGCGTGCCCTTTGCGCCTGGACGTGGGGATGCGACTGCGGAGATGACGGATGGCGAGTCCTTCGAGCCGCTGGAGCCCATCCACGACGGCTACCGCAATTGGCTGAAGAAGGACTATGTCGTCAGCGCCGAGGAGCTGATGCTCGATCGAACGCAGCTCATGGGACTGACTGCCCCGGAGATGACGGTCCTGGTCGGCGGCATGCGCGTCTTGGGCACCAACCACGGTGGCTCCAAGCATGGTGTCTTCACGGATCGCGAAGGGGCGCTGACCAACGACTTCTTCGTCAACCTGACGGACATGGCCAACACCTGGGTGCCGACGGGGAGCAACCTCTATGAGATCCGTGACCGTCAGACGGGTGAGGTCAAATGGACGGCGACCCGCGTCGACCTGGTCTTCGGCTCCAACGCCATCCTGCGCGCCTACGCCGAGGTCTATGCGCAGGACGACAGCCAGGAGAAGTTCGTCCAGGACTTCGTGGCCGCATGGACTCAGGTCATGAACGCTGATCGCTTCGATCTGGCTTGACCTTCAGGGGGCGGACTGGAGGCGGAAACGCGCCGACAGCCGCCTGATTGACCTCAGGGTCGGCACCGCTCGACCGCATCGAGAATGGCGCTGATGCGGAAGGACTCGACGACCCAGTCGAGACAATCGCCCCATTGCGACTGGCGCAGCGGCAGGCCCTCGCGCAGCGCCGCCTCGGCGATCTGGGCGCGCGCACGCCGGCGTGCTCCAGATCCAGCACTTCCTCGCTGATTGCCAACGCCAGCTGCCGGCAGAAGGCCGCGCGCGGCTGGTGGTCGCGCGCGGAGGACCCGTTGAGGATGGTGACCGGGCCGGTCCGCATGCCCTTCATCGGCTTGGGCAGCGAATGCCACCCTTGCTGCCAATGGCTGCTCAAGCTGGTCTCGCCCTATCTCGCGGCCTGGCCGGAGGTGGACCTGGATGTCAGGCAAGAGTTTCAGTTCGGCGGGGTCGGTGCGCGCTTCGGTCATGAGATCGACCTGCTGGTGACGCCCGATCCACTCTATGAGACGGGGCTGAGGCTCGAGCCAGTGCTCGACGGTGAGCAGGTGCTGGTGGTCGGCCCAGGGCACCCCTTGGGCAAGGCCCCCTTGGTGCAGCCGGAGCAGCTCGCGCGCGAGACCCTGATCACCCATCCGGTCGCCATCGACAGGCTCGGGATCTACATCCAGCTCCTCTTGCCCGCCGGGATCCGGCCCAAGCGCCACAAGCCGATCGAGACGACCGACATCATGCTGCGGATGGTTGCAAGCGGATGCGGTGTCGCGGCCCTGCCGCGCTGGCTGGTGGATGAAGTTGCCGCTAAGCTCCCGCCCATGGCGGTTCGGCTCGGGGCGCTGGGCATCGCCAAGCAGATCTTCCTCGGCATTCGTGCGGCGGATGCCGAGACAGACGACCTAAGCGCCTTCGTCGCGCTCGCGCGCGCCCATCGCGAGCCGAAGCGCGAAACAGCCAGGGGCAGATAGCGGCACCAAGCCGGGGTCGAGCCCTGAATCAATCGCAAAACCCTGTGGAACGAGGATTGATCGATGCGACTCAGATCCGGCCTTTTGACGATGGTTTGTCTCTTCATCGCCGTCATCGCCTTGACCGCCTCGGCGCGACCCTTTGCCGCTGAGACGCGATCGGGCATCCCGACTTGGCTGAAGGCCCATGTTGGCGAGCGGGAGGGGCAGATCGCAGCTCCGGTCTTGCAGAGGGCCCGTGCGCTCTACCTGCGCAAAGTCAGGGAAGGTGCTGTCAGGAATCCCTGCTACTTCGCCATGGACGCGACGCGTCCCCACGGTGCAAGCAAGGGTGGGCTGGGACGGCGGTTTTACATCATCTGTGAAGCAGAGCGATCGTTTCGCGCGATCGCGTCGGGGCACGGTGGGGGGCGCAGTCTAAAGGGTGTCGGGGATTTCAATAACGGCAGACGCTGTGCGAAGCATTTCAGCAATGCCTTAGGCTCGAGACTGACGGCCGGTGGCGTCTATGTGACCGGCGAGGCGAGGACATCCTTCAAGGGCTATTACCGCCTCTCGGGGAAAGGGAAAGCGCCGCTGGTGCGCACCTTCCTTCCGTTCGACGGCGAAGGCGAGACGGCCAACGCCGAGCAGCGCGCGATCGGCGGACACGCGGCGGTCTTGATTAAGGGCGCCTGTCTGCTGCGGGACCCGGGCAGCCCCTATGCGAATGACGAAGGGTACGTGCCTCTGGGAAAACTGGTTGACTACTCTGGGGGGCGCAGCAGCGGCTGCACCAGCTGGTCGCCGTCGGCCTCTCGGGAGATCGTCGAGATCACGGCAACGAATCCGACCACCCTGTACATCTATCCCGAGGCAGCCGACATCGAGGCCGTGGCGCGCGCAATCGCTGGTGGCCGATCGCCATCACGGCAAGGACTGTATTGGAATGCGTCCTGTCTGAAGGAGATCGGTGCTCCGAAATACTGGCCAAAGGAGCGCCTCGGGCCGAGGATTGCCGAATACAAGCGCAATCACCCTGCACCCCGGAGTGCTCCGCTGCCGCTTTGCCGAGGTCAATAGCTTGTCTGGCTGTTGGCCGCGTGGCGCTCCTCCTGAGTCAAGACAGCCATTAGCGCGTCAGCGGTAGGAATCAAGCGCCCTGGGTGGCGCAGGGTCCGGCCCGTTTCTCTCGGCGCTCAAGCGGGCTTGGCGACGCGCTGGGCGGGCAGGGCGAGCGGGCCTTGGTCGTTCGTTGGACTGGTAGGGTGGACTGAGCTGCGAGACTTTGAAGAAATTCTGCGTAGGTTGGGCTGAGGTACGAAGCCCAACATGGCGGCTAGCCTAACGCTTTGATTGTTGGGTCTCCTGCGTCGGCCCAACCTACACCAATCTGCGATCTTCGCGGTGCGCTTGGATGACTCTCACAGTCTCTGCCTTTGTCCACCCTGGGCGACAACTGGCCGAGCCGATGATCGACGCCAGCGAGCGCGAATCGGGGCTTTCCCCCAGGGTGCGCGTGGTGGTTTTCCCTGTCGGGTCTCCCGCGGCATTGCGGTGTGAGCCAAATCAGGCTTGGGGAAAAGAAAAAGGCCGACCGGGTAGCCCCCAGTCGGCCTTGATCGCTTTGCTATTGAACGGTGCCGTTTCCTGACTGGAATGACGCCACCGCTTCGGAATCTGGTGCCGAGAAGAGGACTCGAACCTCCACGAACTTTCGTTCACATGGACCTGAACCATGCGCGTCTACCAATTCCGCCACCTCGGCAGTACCAGCGGGAAAAGCCCTTTGGAAGATGCCCTCCGCCAGTGGAGCGCGAATGTTAGCGAGACAGGTTGGGGTTGTCAACGCTACACTAGGGCTTTCAATCAAAGAACGAGATCACGTGGCACGCCGCAGACCATCAGCCCCAGGAAAGACCCGGGATCCGCATCGCGAGCGCGAGGCGAAGAAGTACGCCAACCCAATCCCCAGCCGGGAGTTCATCCTGGAGACACTGACGGCGCAGGGTGCTCCACTCTTGTTCGAGGAGCTCGCCGAAGTCCTCGCCCTCAAGGAAGAGCAGGATGTCATCGCGCTCGAGCGCCGTCTCGGTGCCATGGTTCGCGACGGCCAGTTGGTCCGTAATCGGAATCAGGCTTACTGCCCAGTCAACAAGCGCGATCTCATCGCCGGGCGCGTCATCGGTCATCCGGACGGTTTCGGCTTCGTGCGACCGGACGAAGGCGGTGACGACCTCTATCTCTATCATAAGGAGATGCGCGCGCTCTTCCATGGCGACCGGGTCGTCGTTCGGGTGAGCGGCCGTGATCGCCGCGGGCGGCTGGAGGGGGCCGTCGTCGAGATCTTGGAGCGCAACACGCGCAGCGTCGTCGGCCGCCTCTATCAGGAGAGCGGCGTCGGCTTCGTCGCCCCGGACAACAAACGCCTGACCCACGACATCATCATCCCTAGCGATCGGATCAATGGTGCCGAGCAAGGTCAGATCGTGATGGCCGAGATCACGGATCAGCCGACGCACCGGACCCAGCCGATCGGGCGTGTGCAGGAAGTGCTCGGCGATCACATGGCGCCTGGGATGGAGACGGACATCGCCATCCGCACGCATGACTTGCCAGTAGAGTGGCCCGCCGAGGTCGAGACCGAGATCGCCGGTCTGGGCGCAGAGGTGCCGGAAGCGGCGAAGGAAGGCCGTACCGATCTGCGCAAGCTGCCATTGGTCACCATCGATGGCGCCGATGCGCGGGACTTCGACGACGCCGTCTATTGCGAGCGCAAGCCCAAGGGCTGGAAGCTGCTGGTCTGTATCGCGGACGTGTCTTCTTACGTGCGTCCGGGCACTGCCCTCGATGCCGAGGCCCAGAAGCGCGGCAACTCGGTCTATTTCCCCGATCGCGTGATTCCCATGCTGCCCGAGGTGCTGTCCAACGGGCTCTGCTCGCTGAATCCGCAGGTCGACCGGCTGTGCATGACGGCCGAGATCTACGTGAGCCTCGAAGGCAAGGTCACGCGCACGCGCTTCTTTGAGGCGGTGATGCGCTCTCAGGCGCGCCTAACCTACGACCAGGTTGCGGCCATGGTGGTCGACGGCGATGCCCCGCTTTGCGAGCGCTTCGCCGAGGTTCTGCCACACCTGCACGAGCTCTATCAGCTGTTTCAGGTGCTGCAAGCGCGCCGTGCCGAGCGTGGTGCAATCGACTTCGATACCACCGAGACGAAATTCGCCTTCAACGAGCAGGGCCGGATCGAGGCGGTCGTTCCCCAGGTGCGCAACGATGCCCACCGTCTCATCGAGGAATGCATGCTGGCGGCCAATGTTGCCGCGGCCCGGCTCTTCCAGCGCAAGCGGATTCCGGCGATCTACCGCATCCACGATACCCCGAGCGAAGAGAAGCTGACGGATCTGCGCGAGTTCCTGGGGCAGCTGGCTCTGAAGCTCCCCGGCGGCGCCAAGCCGACCGCGGCGGACTATGCCGAGCTGCTCGCGCAGGTCCAGGACCGCCCCGACCGGCGCTTGATACAGACGGTTCTGCTGCGCTCCATGCAGCAGGCCATGTACAGCTCGGACAATGCCGGCCACTTCGGGCTGGCCTACGACGCTTACACCCACTTCACCTCGCCGATCCGCCGCTACCCGGACCTCATCGTCCACCGGCTCATCAAGCACCTGATCGCGGGCGGTAAGGCGGCTGACCTCGAGCTGTCCCAGACGGACCTGCAGCAGGTCGCCGAGCAGTGCTCGGGGACTGAGCGCCGTGCCGACGAGGCCACGCGCGATGCCGAGGACTGGCTCAAGTGCGAGTTCATGCAGGACAAGCTCGGCGAGAGCTTCGACGGCACCATCACCAGCGTCAACTCCTTCGGTATCTTCGTCGAGCTCGACGAGGTCTATGTCGACGGCCTGGTGCACATCACCGCGCTCGACAACGACTTCTACCATTTCGACCCCATCGGGCATCGGCTGCATGGTGAGCGGACCGGCATGGTCTACCGTCTCGGCGACCGCCTGCGCGTGCAGGTCGCCGCGGTGAATCTCGACGACCGCAAGATCGACTTCGTTCCAGCCGACTCGGCCGGGCGCGGGAAGCGCCGGGATGCGAAGAAGGAGGCGCCGGCAGCGTCTCCCAAGCCGGCCGCCGCGAAGAAGAGCCGTAGCCGCTCCAAGCGCAAGCGCCGCTCTGGCGGATCCCAGTCGGCGTCTTGACGATGCGGGATGAGACGCCGGTCGCGGGCATTCACAGCGTCCGCGCCGCGCTCAAGCATGGCGCGGACGGCGTGCGCGAGATCTGGCTGGAGCGCAGCCGGCGAGATCGCCGCCTCGGGGATCTCGCCGAGCTGGCGAAGTCGGCCGGGGTCAAGATCCGCCAGATGGACCGCGACGCGCTCGACGGCGTGGCGGAAGGTGCGTCGCATCAGGGGGCGATCGCCTGGGTCAGCGTGCCGGCCGCGCGCTCGGAGCGCGATCTCCTCGCCTTGCTCGAAACCCTTGATGTCCCGCCCTTCCTTCTGCTCCTGGACGAGATTCAGGATCCACACAATCTTGGTGCTTGCCTGCGAACGGCGGATGCGGCCGGGGTGCATGCCGTCGTCGCGCCCAAGGACAATGCGGTGGGCTTGACGCCCGTCGTGTGCAAGGTTGCGAGCGGGGCGGCGGAGACGCTGCCCTATATCCAGGTGACGAATCTGGCCAGGACCATGGACGCGCTCAAGGAGCGCGGCATCTGGCTGATCGGGACCGCGGGCGAGTCCGATGCGACCCTCTTCGCGACCGACCTGACCGGGTCCTTGGGACTGGTCATGGGTAGCGAGGGCAGCGGGCTGCGCCGGTTGACGCGCGCGCGCTGCGATGCCCTGGTCAAGCTGCCCATGTGCGGCAAGGTCGAGAGTCTGAACGTCTCGGTCGCGGCCGGGGTCTGCCTCTTCGAGGCATTGCGGCAGCGTCAGGCCCGCTGAGTGCGGCCAGTGTGCCGCGCGTCCCGGCGCGCACCGGTTGCGCGACGTATCCGGTGCGCGCCCCGATGCTCGCACTCAAGTTATGATGTACCCGTCATCCCTAGCACCTAGAGCAATCGCCCATGTTGGTCCTCCGTGGCGCCCCCGCCATCTCCGAATTCCGTCTCCAGAAGCTTGCCGATCGTCTCAGGGAGCAGACCGGGACCCAGGTCCAACCCTATGCGGAATACGTCCATTTCGCTCAGTTGTCCGCCGAGCTGAGCGAGCAGGAGCGCGGCGTGCTCGAGCGTCTGCTGCGTTATGGGCCGACGCTGCCGGCGCACGCGCCTGAAGGCAGGCTGATCCTGATCGTGCCGCGGCCCGGGACTATCTCGCCCTGGTCATCCAAGGCAACGGATATCGCGCACAACTGCGGACTCATGGCCGTGCGGCGGATCGAGCGTGGGGTCGCTTACTATCTGTCCACGTCCGGCGATGTGCTCGCGGAGCAGGGGCTCGAGACTGCCGCGGCCTTGCTGCATGATCGCATGACGCAGGTCGCGCTCTTCGACATGGCATCCGCGAGTCGTCTGTTCGATGTGGCGGAGCCGCGTCCCCTCGGGCGTGTGGATGTGCTGAGAGGCGGACGTCCCGCGCTGGATGCGGCGAATCTGGACCTCGGCCTGGCACTCTCGGACGACGAGATCGACTATCTGGTCGACAGCTTCAATGGCCTGGGCCGCAACCCGACGGACGTCGAGCTGATGATGTTCGCCCAGGCCAACTCCGAGCACTGTCGACACAAGATCTTCAATGCCGATTGGGTCATCGACGGTGAGCGCCAAGACCGCTCGCTGTTCAGCATGATTCGCAACACGACAGAGAAGGCCCCCAAGGGCGTGCTGTCGGCCTACAAGGACAACGCCGCGGTGCTCGAGGGGTGGGACGGCCGGCGCTTCATCCCCTGTCCCGATACCCGTGTCTACTGCGAGTCGGAGGAGGAGATTCACCTCCTCATGAAGGTCGAGACGCACAACCATCCGACCGCCATCGCGCCGGATCCGGGCGCCGCGACGGGCTCGGGCGGGGAGATTCGCGACGAGGGCGCCACCGGGCAAGGGGCCAAGCCCAAGGCTGGTCTCTGTGGCTTCTCCGTGTCCAACCTGCGCATCCCGGGGGCAGAGCAGCCCTGGGAGCAGGACCATGGCAAACCGGACAGAATCGTTTCGGCCCTGGAGATCATGCTGGAAGGTCCGATCGGAGCCGCGGCTTTCAACAACGAGTTCGGCCGTCCCAACCTGGCTGGCTACTTCCGCACCTATGAGCAGGAGATTCCCCGCGCCGGCGGGGCGTCGGAGCTGCGTGGCTATCACAAGCCGATCATGCTGGCTGGTGGCATCGGCAATATCCGTGCGGAGCATGTCGAGAAGGGCGAGTTCCCAGCTGGCACGCCACTCGTGGTGCTGGGTGGCCCGGCGATGCTCATCGGGCTCGGTGGTGGCGCGGCCTCGAGCATGACGTCCGGCACCTCGGCGGAGGATCTGGACTTCGCCTCGGTGCAGCGCGCCAATCCCGAGATGCAGCGCCGCTGTCAGGAGGTCATCGACCGCTGCTGGGCACGCGGCACGGAGAATCCCATCCTCTTCATCCACGACGTGGGTGCGGGCGGACTCTCCAATGCCTTGCCAGAGCTGGTGCATGACGGCGGGCGCGGTGGGTGTTTCGGGCTGCGCGAGATCCCGAATGACGAGCCCGGCATGTCGCCCATGGAGATCTGGTGCAATGAGGCGCAGGAGCGCTATGTCCTGGCCATTGCCGCCGAGCGTCTCGATGTCTTCAAGGCGATCTGTGAGCGTGAGCGCTGTCCTTATGCCGTCGTCGGGCAGGCGACCGAGGAGGCGCATCTGAGCCTGGAGGATGCGCATTTCCAGGATCGGCCCATCGACATGCCGCTCTCGCTGCTGCTGGGCAAGCCGCCCAAGATGGTGCGTGATGTGGCCCGGGTGGAGCCGCCGCGCGACGACTTCGACCCGAGCGAGATCGACATTGGCGCGGCGCTCTACCGCGTCCTGCGGCTCCCGACGGTTGCGGACAAGAGCTTTCTCATCACCATTGGCGACCGCAGCATCACCGGACAGGTGGCGCGGGATCAGATGGTGGGGCCTTGGCAGGTCCCGGTTGCGGATTGCGCGGTGACCGTCAGCGATTTTCGCGGTTTTACCGGCGAGGCCATGGCGATGGGCGAGCGGACACCCATCGCGCTGCTGAATGCGCCGGCATCGGGCCGCATGGCCGTGGCCGAAGCCATCACCAACATCGCGGCTGCCAGCATCGAGCACTTGGGCGACATCAAGCTATCGGCGAACTGGATGGCGGCCGCAGGGCATCCTGGGGAGGACGCCCGGCTCTATGACACCGTAAGGACCGTCGGCATGGAGCTGTGCGAGGCGCTCGGGATCGCCATTCCGGTCGGCAAGGACTCCATGAGCATGAAGACGGTTTGGCAGGGCGCCGAGGGCGATCGCCGTGAGATGACCGCGCCCTTGTCACTCATCGTCTCCGCCTTTGCGCCTGTGGTGGACGTGCGGCGGACGCTGACGCCGCAGCTGCGAACGGACGAGGGCGACACCGATCTCATCCTCATCGACTTGGGCCGCGGACAGAATCGCTTGGGCGGCTCCTGCCTGGCACAGGTCTTCAACCAAGTCGGCGGTGAGGTCCCGGATTTGGACGATTCGGAGCTGCTCAGGCGCTTTTTTGCGGCCATCCAGGAGCTGCGCGAGGACGATCTCATCCTCGCCTATCACGATCGCTCCGACGGCGGGCTGATCGCGACCCTCTGCGAGATGGCCTTTGCCGGACGCTGTGGCGTGGACCTCGACCTAGCGGCCGTGGGGCCGGACGATATGTCGGCGCTCTTTAGCGAGGAGCTCGGTGCCGTGATCCAGGTTCGGCATAGCGAAACGGACATCGTGCTGCGGATCCTGGATTACTATGGACTCGCCGAGTTCAGCCCGGTCATCGCCATGCTGGACGACAGCGACGAGATCCGCATCTGCCGCCGCTGCAAGGTGTTGTTCGAGGCGAGTCGCGTGGACTTGCAGCAAGCCTGGTCCGAGACCAGCTTCTGGATGCAATCGCTGCGCGACAATCCTGAGTGCGCGCAAGAGGCCTTCAGCCGGATCGCCAGTCCGGATCCGGGCTTGAGTGCCGTCCTGACCTTCGACCCTGACGACGACATCGCCGCCCCCTACGTGGAGCGCGGGGCGCGTCCGCCCATCGCCATTCTGCGGGATCAAGGCGTCAACGGTCAGGTCGAGATGGCGGCTGCCTTCCACGCGGCCGGCTTCGCCTGCGTGGATGTCCACCTCTCCGACGTCATCGCCGGGCGCGTCGACCTCGCCCAGTTCCGTGGCTTGGTCGCTTGCGGCGGGTTTTCCTACGGTGACGTGCTGGGCGCTGGTGAGGGCTGGGCCAAGACCATTCTCTTCAACGCCAAGGCGCGGGACCAGTTTCAGGCCTTCTTCGAGCGCTCGGATACCTTCGCGCTAGGCGTCTGCAACGGCTGCCAGATGCTCTCGAACCTAAGAGAGCTGATTCCGGGTGCCGACCATTGGCCGCACTTCGTGCGCAACCGCTCCGAGCAGTTCGAGGCCCGTACGCTGATGCTGGAGGTTGGGGAGGCGGGCTCGGTGCTGCTGGACGGGATGGCAGGCTCGCGCATCCCGATCGCCGTTGCGCACGGCGAGGGGCGCGCGGAATTCCGCGATACCGAGCATCTCCTCGCGGCCGAGCCCCATGTCGTTGTGCGCTATATCGAAAACGACGGTCGCGTGGCTGAGTCATATCCCGCCAATCCGAATGGGTCACCCAGTGGGATCGCCGGTCTGACGACGACGGATGGCCGCGTGACCATCATGATGCCGCACCCCGAGCGCGTCTTCCGTGCCGTCCAGAATTCCTGGTATCCGCAGGACTGGGGTCAAGACGGCCCTTGGATGCGGCTCTTCCGCAACGCGCGCGTCTGGGCTGGGTGACGTCCGGCGAAGGCATGCCGCGCATGCGTGCTCAGACTGCGTGCTCAACCATTGCTAGACTAGGGCCTCGATCGTCAGTTGGACCCGTAGGGTGGACGAGCGGGAGCGAAGTCCGCCGAATCCCGCGCCTGTGTTGGTGGACTGCGCTGCGCTTGTCCACCCTACAGCCGGAGGTTGGGTCAATCGATGATCGCCGCCTAGACTAGGGACGGATTACAGATCGATTCCCGTTACAGGTCGATTCCCGGTAAGCAGCCTCGGCATGACGGACGGAGAGCATGAGAAATTTGACCCGAATGATGTACGTGAGCCGCGTCAGCGGTGGCGTCGGTGAAGATGAGTTGAAGCAGATCCTGGAAAGCGCCCGACGCAAGAACAAGGAGCTGAAGGTGACTGGCGTCCTCTGTGGTGGAGGCGGCCATTTCATCCAGGTGCTGGAGGGCGAGCAAGAAGATCTCTTTCGGCTTTATGGCGACATCCTCAACGATCGGCGCCACTACGACAGCGTCTTGATTGGCGTGGCGCCAATCAAGCAGCGCCTCTTCGGGAGCTGGTCGATGGGCTATCTCTCAAATCCGCCCGAGGTGATGGAGGTCCGTCGCAAGGAGCTTCTCGCCGTTTGGCAAGGGCGCTCGGAGGCGGCCGAGCTGCTCACACTGGTCAAGCGTTTTCTGGAGCAGCTGGGACAGGGGACCGCCTAGCCGAGCTCGGTCTGGGCACCGCTTGGCTTGGATCGATTGCCTGGCTCACACCAGGTTGTGGCGATCCTTCATCTCCAGGTAGACAAGGTTCGATACCTTGCGGATGGCGTCGCTGCGCCGCGTGATCCAGCGTCCGTAGTTCTTGGCCCTGCTCCTGCGCTCGATGATCCCGATCATCGTATAGGCGTGGATGCGGCCGCGCCTATCGCGTGCCTCGATGATGCCCATGTTGCCGCAGAGGCGCGCTGTCGAGCCGGTCTTGTCGCAGACTCGGATGTTGTCCGGCATGCTGGGGACCTTGGCGACGATGCGGTCGTGGTTCGGCAGGCGCATGATGCGTCTGATCTCGCTGCTGTAGGGCAGCTTGCCGTGCTTCAACGCATAGAGGAAGCGGCTGTAGTCGTGGGCCGAGGCCTTATTGGCATAGGTGCCGCCTCCGCGCGGAATCTTCTCGACGATGCGCGTGTCTTGGAAGACGCCGGGCGCGTATTTCTTCAAGACGGCCTCGACGTCGCGCGGTCCCCGTCCGGAGCCGTTTCGGCTGACGATATCCATCAGCCGGTTGGTCGAGGGATTGGAGCTCTTCTGAATCATGCGCTCCATCACGCGTCTCACCTCGGCCGTATAGCGTACCTTGCGCGAATGTGAGGCTTGAAAGAAAAAGGCCTGTGCCACGAAGGGCTTGATCATGCTGGCGGCCTGTCGCGGTACGGACTCGTTGATCGAGACGAGCTTGGTACCTGTCGTGAAGTCGTAGACCGACCATGAGGTCCGCTCGCTGGGAAGGATGAGTCCCTGCCGACGCATCCCCTTGACGAGGTCGTTCACCTTGTACTGCAACGGATGTTTGGAGGACGCCTCCGCCGTGTAGCTGGGTGAGCCGAGCAAGAGGCCCGCGCAGGTGGCCGCAAGCGCCTCGAGAAACTGGCGTCGATCGAGAAAGAATCCGTCCTCGTCGCGCTCCGGCATTTGCGGCTCTAGCGACTGAGGCTCCAGTGGCTTCGTAAACGCGATGTCGACGCATTCCTCGTCACCCAGCTCAGTGAGCGCATGGAGCCTGTCCTGATCGTGGAAGTCCTCGAAGTCCTGCATTGCTTCTCCAAGCTCGAGCTCGAAAAGAGCTGTCAGCGACCAGCCATCAGCATTTTCGCAATCAGGCAGCGGCCGGCCGCGTCGCTTGCCTGGGGTCGCCCTGGGATCAGGCGCCAAGAAGCAAGCGTCTCGGCAAGCCAGCAGCTGGAAGCTGATCGCTGGCGGCTGGCAGCTCTTTCTGGTTGGATCCTTACTGAACGCTGCCGAACGAGGGATCGACGGCGCCCGCGGGTGGTTTCAGTCCAGCGAAACGACAGCCTTGAGCCACTGGGCCGCCGGGGAAGATCTCGTAGAGGTACTTGATGCCGCCTCTTTCGTGGAAGGCCTCGTCCAAGGCGTCGTGCAGCTCCCGCACATTGGGCTGCTCCTTGCGGTCGAAGTAGGCCTGGAGTGCCTTGAGCGTCTCCCAATGATCGTCCGATAGGCTGATGCCATCTCCTTGGGCGGCCGTCTCGGCGGCACTGGTGCTCCAGTCCTGGGGCGCATGGGGAAAGCCCGGCTCTTTGCTCGCCGTGCCTGGATTCATGATCTCGGTCATGGTCTCGGCCATGTCGTGTCCTCCAGATGAGTTGGCTGCGCATCGCTCGCTGTGATTCGACTCTCCTGTCCTAGCGCGATCGCTCGGCATTGCGGGATCGAAGAGCCACGATCAGTGTCGATTTTGCAAAGTGTCGCGTCAAGCGCCGATCCGTGCCTATCTGCAAAGATCGGGCGAAGGTGTCTAAGCGGGGCCGCGCGAGATTGGAGCGGATAGGTCGGCGAGCTGGCTGGCGACGCCGAGCGCAGTCGCATGCGCCCTCTCTTTCTAGTGTGCCGATGTCAGGGACATCGCTGGGCCGCTTGTGGCCCCGGTGGAGCCCGAGGACAGTCCGCTGAAAGGCTGGGCTGGGGCAGGAGCTTTTCCCGCCCGTCAGTCTTTTGCGCTAGCCGCCGCTGAGCACGAGGAAAACAGCACCAGCGGCGCCGACGCCTAGGATGGCCGCCAAGGCGATGAGGCCGAAGATGGTGCTCTTGGCCTTCTTCAGTGAGACTTCGAGCGCCTGGACCGACTCGTGAGATGCGGCGATTGCCGTATCGACTGCTTCCTGTGACTCGCGTCTGGCCATGGCTGCCGCCTTGGCTGCGATCTCCTCTGCTTGCTCGGCCGCGTGGCCGCCTCCCGCCTTGGGGAGTGCGTCGCGGAGGTGCTTGTCGACAAGCTCCATGATCTGCGTGCGCTCGGCTTGGAGGCTGCGCTTGATGAGATCCGGCACGGTCTCGGTGGCGATGCGCGTGGAGATCGCCTGGAGGTCCGCCATCGTCGGCAGGGGCGCCGCCTTGCGCTTGGCGGCCTGCTCGGCGGCGAAGCGCTCTTCGATGGCGTGGTGCGCATCCTTGAGGATGCCTGCGCTCAGGTCGCGGCGCAGCTCCTCGATGAGCGCCGGCAGGATCTTCGACAGACGGCCTTCGAGCCGTCCATCGACGACTTGGACAATGGCCTCCTCGGAGAGTCCCGCCGCTACCTCGGCCTTGCCGGCGGCAGGTGCCGCAGGCTCGGGCGCGCTTACGCCAAGTGCGCCCTGCAGCTTTTCGAGCATTTCCGGCAGCAGCTCGGGCGCGGCGGATTTGGGCAGGATGCCGAAGACCCCCTTCTTCTTGGCTTGGGCGACGAACTCAGGCTCTTCGTGCGAGGTGCACATGATGATTGGGATGCTGGAAGTGCGGGTATCCTCGCGAATGACCTCCAGGGCCTCGAAACCGTTGAGCCCGGGCATCATGTGGTCCATGAAGATGGCATCCGGCAAGGCGCCCTTGAGCTTCACGAAGGCTGCCTCAGCAGACTCGGCCGTATCGACCTCGACGCCGTGGCGCTGCAGCTGGAGTCTTAGCGCATAGCGCGCGGATTTAGAATCGTCGACCAGGAGTATCTTCATCGGTCACATCACTTCCAATGATTGTGTTGAATGGCTGACCGGAGATGGCCGGCCGGGTTTGCAGCGCTGACGTTCGGATCCCGCAATACTCTTCACGCGCGCTCTGGTAGAAGCGGCCCGCGGGCTCTTCGGATTCCGCGAAAACGAAAGCCATGCGTCGATCATTGTTTCGGTCAGCCGTCTTGCGTAGGGTGGACTGCGCTGCACTTGTCCGCCAAGGCCGTCGCAGGCTTCGGTGGAATAAGCTCTCGCTCGTCCACCCGACTGAACGGCTCGATGACCGAGGGCGAAGGCGATGCCACTGGACCTCATTGGCATCGCGGGCAGCCCTTGGAGATCCAGGCTGCTAGCCGTTGGGATTCTAGGACATCATGAGGCGGATTTTGCGATGCCGGACACACAGATCGATTTCCACCTTTGCGAGTCCTCGGGGCAGCTGGCCCGCCTCGCGGCGCAGCGAATCCTGACATCCGCGCGGCGCGCGATCACGACGCGTGGGTGTTTTCGCTTGGTCCTGGCGGGCGGTCGGACCCCTCTGAATGCCTACACTTTACTCGTAGACGCGACGTCAGACTGGGACAGATGGCACATCTTCTTCGGTGATGAGCGCTGTCTTCCCCCAGGCGATCCGGAGCGTAACAGCCATGCCGCGGATCAGCATTTCCTGAGCCGTGTCTCCATTCCGGCAGCCAACATTCACCCCATTCCCGCCGAGCTGGGCGCTGAGTCCGCGGCGGAAGCCTACGCCGAGCTGATCGCGCCTCAGCTTCCCCTGGATCTGGTGCTGCTGGGGCTTGGCGAGGACGGTCATACGGCCAGCCTCTTTCCAGGACAGGAGATCCCCGAGGGCGTCTTGGCGATGCCCGTGCATGATGCGCCCAAGCCGCCGCCGGATCGGGTCTCGCTCACCCCAGATGCCATTGCCTCCAGTCATGAGGTTCTCGTCCTCGTCTCAGGGGCAGGTAAGCGGGAGGCCCTGGCGCAATGGCGCTCGGGGAAGGATCTGCCGATCTCCCGCATCAAATCCGACGGGCGGGTCGAGGTCTTGATGGACGTCGCCGCGGCGGGCGAGCCGCAGGGGTGCGCGGAATAGCTTGGCGAGTGTGCCGAGGCGCTTCTCGTCCGGTGCCTGCCAGGGCGCCGAACAAGAAGCGCGCTGTGCGGCTCAGGTGATCTTGATCTCGAGGTCCTCGCCCGAGTCAGGATCCGTCAGGTGGACCGCGCAGGCGATACAGGGATCGAACGAATGGATGGTCCTCAGGATCTCGACCGGCTGCTTGACGTCCGCGAGCTGGTGATTGTCCTGCAGGGCGGCCTCATAGGCGCCGGCCTGGCTCTGCGCGTCTCGCGGCCCCGCATTCCAGGTCGAGGGAACCACGGCCTGGTAGTTGCCGATGCGGCCATTCTTGATGACGATCCAGTGCCCCAAGGCGCCGCGAGGTGCCTCCATGAAGCCCGCGCCCTTGGCCTCGCGTGGCCAGGAGGAGGGATCCCATAAGGCTTCGTTGAAGGTCTTGGTGTCGCCGGTCGCGATGTTGGCGACCAGTGCGTCATACCAGCCCTGCATCGAATCGACGACGATCTTGGTCTCGAGCGTTCGGGCAGCCGTCCGGCCAAGCGTAGAGAAGAGCCCCTCGATGGGCAGGTCGAGCTTGTCGAGCGTCATCTGGACGAGATCCTGCGTCTGCTCGTGACCTGTCGCGTAGAGCATGAGGACGCGCGCGAGGGGGCCGACTTCTACAGGTTTGCCATTCCAGCGTGGCGCCTTCATCCAGGAGTAGCCGTCCGCGACGTCGAGCTGGGAATAGGGGGGCTTGACGCCGCCTCTGCCGTCGTATTCCAGGTTGGTCTCGCCCGCGTAGGGATGCAGACCCTGGTCGTTGCCGGAGCTGTAGTCGTACCAGGAATGGGCGACGAACTCCCGGATCTCGCTGTCCTCGTGCAGGTCCACCGGGTGGATCTTCGAGAGATCCCGGTCGAGGATGACGCCGCGCGGAAAGAGGAAGCTGTCGGGATTCATGATGCCGCCCTCGCCGGGCAGGTCACCATAGCAGAGGAAATTGCCGAGCCCTTCGCCGCGCGTGCTCCAATCCTTGTAGAAGCCGGCGATGGCCAGGGTATCTGGCACATAGACCTGATCCACGAAGGTGAGCATGGACTGGATGATGTCCTGCACCTGCGCCAGCTTGGAGGCGTTGATCGCGGAGTCCGAATTCAGATCGATCGGGCAGGGCGCGCCCCCGACCAGGAAGTTGGGGTGCGGGTTTTTGCCGCCGAAGATGGCGTGCAGCCGGGCCGCGTCGCGCTGCCAGGCAAGCGCCTCGAGGTAGTGCGACACCGCCATGAGGTTGGCCTCCGGCGGCAGTTTGTAGGCTGGATGGCCCCAGTAGCCGTTGGCGAAGATGCCGAGCTGCCCGGATTCGACGAAGGTCTCGATGCGCTTTTGGGTGTCCGAGAAGTAGCCGGGCGAGGACTTCGGCCAGCTGCTGATGGACTGGGCCAGCTCAGAGGTCGCCGCCGGGTCCGCGCTCAGGGCGCTGACGATGTCGACCCAGTCCAGTGCGTGCAGGTGGTAGAAGTGCATCACATGATCGTGCACGTATTGAGCGCCGATCATGAGGTTGCGGATTAGCTGTGCATTGAGCGGCAGCTCGACCTGCAGGGCGTCCTCCACGGAGCGGACCGAGGCAATGCCATGCACCAGGGTGCAGACGCCGCAGATGCGCTGGGCGAAGGCCCAGGCGTCACGCGGATCGCGGCCTTTGAGGATGGTTTCGATGCCGCGTACTGAGGTGCCCGAGCTGTAGGCTTGGGCGATCTGGTCCCCCTCCATCTGGGCCTCGATGCGAAGGTGCCCCTCGATGCGGGTGATGGGGTCGACGACTAGACGCTCACTCATGTTCGTGAATCTCCTGCGCGGAGTCGGCGCGCCGACCCCGCCTTAATCGGTGAAGGCCGTCTTGCGTCAGGCCTTGGCATCTTCCTCGGGGGCCGGCTCCTTCTCGACGAGATGATCCGCGATCATCTCGGTCAGGCCGACCACCGGGATGTCCATGTTGAACTCTTCCAGCCCTTCTTCGAGCTGCGTCCTGCAGGTGGCGCACATGGTCACCATGCGCTCCGGCTCGACCTGCTCGATCTGTGCCTTCTTGCGCTTGAAGGCGGCCATCTTCAGCGGCTCCGCGCGCTCGTTGGAGCTGACGCCGCCGCCAGCGCCGCAGCACCACTGGTAGCGGCCGTGCTCCTCGAGGTCGACGAAGTTGTCCGCGACCAGGTCCATGAGGTTGCGCTGCTGTTGGATCACGCCGCTCTTGCGGGCGAGGTTGCAGGGGTCGTGCATCGAGAGCCGATCCATCTCTTTGCCCTCGGTCTTGATGCGTCCGGTCGCACGCAGCTCCTCCAATACCTCGACGATGTGGAAGACACGGAAGGGATAGCGCCGGCCGATTAGGTTGGGGCCTTCCCAGCGAATGGCGGTGAAGGCGTGCCCGCATTCGGGGCTGATGACCTTGGGCACCTTGAGCTTCTCGGCGGCGGCGACGACGCGCTCGACCAGCTGGGCCGCAATGTCCTTGTTGCCGATCTGGATGCCGGCGTTGGTGGCCTCGAAGCATTCGGTCGAGAGGGTCCAGGTCACACCCGCGTGATGGAAGATCTTGGTGATGGCCTCCAGATACTCGGGGAAGTTGATGACCTCCATGGAGGAGAGCAGCACCATGTACTCGGCGCCGGCCTTGTCGACCGGGACCTCCAAGCCGCTGCTGGTCTCGACGTGCTTGATCTGTACGGCCAGCGTCTTCCACTGCAGGCCCATGGGGCTGCCGGTGGTGATGGCGCGGATCGAGGCGTTGATGAGGCCTTCCGGGGCATGGCCGGACTGCACCATGCCTTCGCGCGTCTTGCGGATCATGTAGGCCAGGTCGTTGCCGACGGGGCAGACCATGGAGCAGCGCCCGCACATGGAGCAGGAGTCATAGAGCAGCTCCTCCCACTCGGCGAGCATCTCGTCTGTGACCTTCTGCTCCAGACCGAGCAGGCGCTTGATGCGTCCCCAAAGGGTGAATTCGGACTCCCAGACGCGCCGCAATGGCTCGAGCTTGAGGATGGGCGTGTATTTCGGATCCCCGGTCTCGAGGTAGAAGGGACAGGACTGGGCGCAGATTCCGCAATGGACGCAGCTCGAGAAGAAGGCCGCGGTCGGCGCGTCGATCTCGGCGCGGAAGGCGGCGAGCCCGCGCTCCAACGACAATGTGCTCTCTTGTGCGCTCATGACTGAACCCCCTTGCGACCGAAAGCGGCGCCGTTGTACCAGCGGGCGATGAAGGCGGTGAAGATATGCGTCAGCTTGGTGAAGGGCAGCATGATGAGAAAGATCTCAGCGCAGAGGATGTGCATCCCGAGCGCGAGCGGGTAGGGATTCACCAGCCGGTGGTAGGCGAGATAGCCGGTCAGCACCACCAGGAAGACGATGGTCCAGACCAGATAGTCCTCGACCGTGCTGATGCGCCGCTTGACCGGGTGGGTCATACGGTGGACGAGCGTGGCGATCAGACTCAAGAGGGTCACGGCCGTGAAGAAGTCGACCACTGGGTTCGCGAGTCCCGGCCAGGAGATCCCGAGCACGCCCTTGATCAGCTCGATGTGCGGGATGAAGAGCAGCAGCGCGATCAGGAAGCCGATGTGCCAGACCCAGCCGACCACCACGTTGAAGGGCGCCCGCTTGAAGGTTCCCGGATCGGCGACCGTGCGTGTCAGCACCGTGCGGAAGCCCGGCATCCACTCGTTGGCGCGCGGCTCGGCGTAATTGGTCGAGCGGCCGAGCACCAAGATCTCGACCAGACGGGCGAGGAGGCCGATGGCGAAGATGGCCATGGCAATGTTGAACATGGGACCCTTGGTCCACAGCAGGAAGTCCATCGCGTCGCTCATAGCTTCTTCTCCAGCTCTTCGATGGTAACGGGCTGTCGGTTCGCGTCCGCCTTCTTGACGCGATGCTTCGCCACTGCCGCAACTGTGCCGCCGACGACCGCGCCGGCGGCGCCAGCCGTTAGCAGCGTTCTCGCGTTGGCCGTGAGCGGCACGGAGACGGGCTCGTAGAAGCTGCCGCCGTCCCAGAAGCTCGGCTCCGAGCAGCCGAGGCAGGGGTGCCCGGCTTCGATGGGCCAGCTGGTGCCGGAATTCCACTTCATGGTCGCGCAGGCGTTGTAGGTGGTCGGCCCCTTGCAGCCGAGCCGGTAGAGGCACCAGCCTTCCTGGGCGCCGCGATCGTCGAAGGTCTCCGCGAATAGCCCCTTATCGTAGAAGGGGCGGCGATAGCAGCGGTCATGGATGGACTGGCCGAAGAAGGCCATGGGCCGACCATAGCCGTCGAGCTCGGGCAAGGCTCCAAAGGTCAGGTAGTGCGCGAGGACCCCGGTGATGACCATGGGAACCGGGGGGCAGCCGGAGACATTGATCACAGGCTTGTCCTTGACCAAGTCCATGACCGACATGGCGCCTGTTGGGTTCGGCTTCGCCTGCGGCAAGCCGCCAAAGGCGGCGCAGGTGCCGACCGCGATGACGGCGGCGGCATGCTCGACCGTCTCCATCAGGATGTCGTAGTTGCTGTGCCCAGCCACGGTCGAAAAACCCGGGTTGGCGTCAGGTCCAGGGATAGAGCCGTCGACGACGACCAGATACTCACCTGCATTGGCCTCCATGGCCGTCATGCGGGCGGCCTCCGCGGCGTCTCCCGAGGCCGCCTGGAGCGTGTGGTGGTAATCCAGGGAGACCATGTCAAGGATGAGATTCTCGAGGGTCGGCGCGTGACTGCGCGTCAACGACTCCGTGCAGCCGGTGCACTCCTGAAAAGACAGCCAGATGACCGAGGGGCGTTTGGCCTGCTCCAGCGCTGCCGCGATGCGGGGCACCATGCTGGCGGGCAGTGCCATCATGGAGGCTGTTGCGGCACAGAGCTTGAGGAAGCCGCGGCGCGAGAGGCCATGCGCTCGCAGGCTCTCGCCAAGGGTCTTGTCAGGGCGCTTTGGGGTAGCCATGGGCCCTCCTATGGGGGGTGTCAGGACGATAGTGGCGTGGTGCCCGTTGCTTGCTCCAGGCGGGCATCGAGCTGAGTGAGCGCATCCGCGAGGTCCTGCGGCTGCGGGCGTAAGATCTCCGGGACGGACGCGACCTCCAGGTGCAGGGTGAGCCGTTGCTGCTCGGCATTGCGATAGTCGACCAGCCAGACGCCGGCGATCGCGGTCTCCTGGACCCGAGTGGGTCCCAAGGCGTCGACCCTGGCCTGGACCTCGCCCGTGCCCAGCCAATCCGTCAAGCGGTCCAGATCACCAGGTCCGAAGGGCATCGCGGATAGGTCGATGCGCGTCTCCTCGCCGGTCTGAACGAATCTTTGAAGGGCGTGACGAATCTCATTGAGGACCGGAAAGGCATTTCCGAAACTGCGTGGGGCGCCCTGGCAGTCCTGGGCAGCGCTCGGTTGCTCTTTCGCTCGGTCAGACTCTGGCATGGCGGGCCTCGCTTGTGATTCGAGGATTCTAGGCCGTTTGACTCTGGTCCTTCTTGATTCAGCTCAGCTTCGATCGGGAAGTTAGTATTCTCGAATATGCTTTCGTGGTGGATTTCACGAAACCGCCAACCCGCCTTCCGCTGAATCTGACGCTAGCCGCTCACGCGCTTCGCCGCGCGAAGGCGAGCCCCGCGCGGTATCCGCTCGAGTCGTCACCGTCGAGCGCATCCACCGCGCGAGACATAGAAGCGGTCGCGATCCCAGAAGCCCGGCTCAGAGCAGCCGAGGCATGGGTGCCCTGAGCCGACCGGCCAGCTTGTGCCGTCGTTCCATTGCAGCGTCGCACATGCATTGTGCGTCGTCGGGCCACGGCAGCCGAGCTTGCAGAGACACCAGCCGGCCTTGGCACCCTCGTCGTCGAAGCTGTTGGCGAAGCGTCTACGATCGAAGTGCTCGCGGCGGTTGCAGTGGTCATGGATCGAGTCGCCGTAGAAGGCGATCGGGCGGCCCTCGTCGTCCAGCTCGGGAAAGGCGCCGTAGGCGAGGTAATGGACCAAAGCGCCCGTGATGACCGCGGGGATGGGCGGGCAGCCGGGTAGATTGACCACGGGCTTGTCGGTCACCAAATCCATGACGGCGCAGGCACCGGTCGGATTCGGGCTCGCCTGCGGCAAGCCGCCAAAGGCAGCGCATGTGCCGACGGCAATGACCCCGGCGGCGTCCGCGACCGTTTCCAGGAGCCTTTGGTCGTTGCTGTGCCCCGCGACCGTTGAAAAGCCGGGGTTGGCAGAGGGACCCGGCACGGCGCCGTCGACGATCGCCAGATAGTTGCCAGCGTTGTCCTCCATCGCCGCGAGCCGCGCTTCCTCGGCGGCCTCGCCCGAGGCTGCTTGCAGCTTGTGGTGATAGTCGAGTGAAATCAGGTGGAGGATGAGGTCTTCCAGGGGGTGGGCGTGGCTACGGGTCAGTGACTCGGTACAGCCGGTGCACTCTTGGAAGGACAGCCAGATGACGGAGGGGCGCTTGGCTTGCTCGAGCGCCGCCGCGATGCGCGGCACGGCGCTCGTCGGGAGTGCCAGCAGCGAGGCCATGGTGGTGCAGAGCTTGAGAAAGCTGCGGCGGCTGACGCCGCGCGCGCTCAGGCTGTCGCCGATGCTTCTGAGTGGGGTCTTGCAGGAGGTCTTGCGGACGTGCATCTCGATGCCTCCCATCGATCCTCGCGTCGTCTACCTGGAGCCGCTCGGAATTCCGCCATGATTGGCGTCGAGCGGCGGGGACGTCATGGTCCAGCGCGCATAGAGCGCATGGATCTCTGTGGCCGCACGCGGCACCGCCGCGGCCACGGAGGGGGTCAGCTGCTCGCCCCAGCCGATATGCTCGGGCTCGATTCCGATCAGGGCGCGCTGAGGCGGCAGTTGATCCGTCAGGCGGACCATGTCCATGAGGTCGGCCAGGCTGACTTCATGAACGCTCTTGGCGTGCGTGCGCAGCTGGCGATCCATGGCCTCGCCCTCGAAGACGCGCAGGGTTCCGGGCGCATCGCCCATGGCGGCGGCATCGACGACGATGAGACGCTCGGCGTCGCCAATGGGGCCGGCTAGGGTGAAGCTCAGGGTGCCGCCGTCCATCAGCGTCCAATTCGCAGGCGGGGGCGGGCCTGCCTCCAGGTGCTTGAGCACCGCCGCGCCGACGGCCTCGTCTGTCATGAGGACGTTGCCGAGGCCGAGAATCAGGGTGGATGAGGGCAAGATGGGGCGCTCCGAGTACGCGGGCGGGCAGGGCCGCGAGTGACAACTTTCCTTGCGCCTGAGTCTAACGCGTCCTAGCCTCGGCTATGGAATGCTGTGGATCAATGGGGAGTGAGATTCCATGTGTTTCGGAATTCCGATGCAGGTGAAGTCGATCGACGGCTTCACCGCGCGCTGCGAGGCCAAGGGTGTCGAGCGCGAGGCCAGTCTCTTCATGCTGCAGCACGAAGAGGTCAGCGTGGGCGACTATGTGGTCGTCCATTTGGGGCATGTCATCAATAAGGTCACGGCGGAGGAAGCGGCTGCTGCCTGGGAGGTCTACGATGAGATGCTCGCGGCGGAGGCCGGCGGCGCTGGGCGCTGAGCTCGGGCCGTCGATGCCGTTTGGTCGAGCAATTGGGCGGGATTGGTCTCCGTATCCCCCTGGTGCTGCAACACAAGCGGCAGTTGAGGCGGGTGTCTTTGCGGTGAAGCACCCAAGGAGCCGGGTGGCAGCCGCCACCTAGCTCCGTTCGTCGCCTTCTGTCAAAGGCCCTGCGTCGAGCGAATCAGTAGCGGGGAGGCGGACCGTAGCGACCCGGCTCGTAGGGCGGGCGTCCGCCGCTAGACCCTGGTGGTCCATAGCCAGGCGCGGGCCCATATCCAGGGCCATAGCCACGGCTTGGTCCATAGCCTCGGCTAGGGCCGCCGCCCCGCCCATAATTGGGACCAGAGCCGTAGCCAGGCCCACCAGGCCCGCCGTAGCTTGGACCGCTTCCGCCATAGCCCCCTCGCCCTGGGCCTTGACCCTGGCTAGATCCCCCTGAGCCGCGCCCGGGTCCTTGTCCTTGCGATGGACCTTGTCCTCGGCTGGGC
Source organism: Thiorhodococcus minor (assembly GCF_010820565.1). Classification (GTDB taxonomy): domain Bacteria; phylum Pseudomonadota; class Gammaproteobacteria; order Chromatiales; family Chromatiaceae; genus Thiorhodococcus; species Thiorhodococcus minor. The sequence continues at coordinate 57,920 of NZ_JAAIJQ010000029.1, forward strand.
CCTTGAGCTTGTCCCTGTCCTGGGCGTTGCTGTCCCTGTCCCTGTCCCTGTCCCTGTCCCTGTCCCTGCGTCGGTCTCTGCCCGTAGCGCTGTTGGCTCTGGCCCTGAGGCGGGCCTTGCCGCTGTCCGCCCTGGTAGTAGCCCTGTCCGGGCTGTGCCCAGAGCGGAGAGGATGTTCCGACGCTTAGCAGCGCGGAGACGGCGATAGCGGCCGCTCGAAACCCTGGTCTCTTCATTGTTCTGATCTCCTGGTTGGGTGCGAGGTGCCTCGGTGAACCTCGCGTTGGCGCCGTCAGCGGAGGAGTCGAGAATCGCTGACATGCAGCTCGACTCTAGCACGGCGCTCCCTGTGCCGGGGGGCAGGGGACACGGGGATCGTCGATCCCGTGGAGCGGCGAGCCCATCTGTTCGGGCTTGGCCGGCACGCGGCTTCTGGAGGTGGGTGTCGGAAAGATAGGACGGAGGCTAGGGGAGTCGCACGTGGGTCGCGGCCCAGCACGCTTCGCTAGGACTATGGGTCCGAGGGAGCCCCGCGAGCTCGCGCGAGCGGGCCTCCGAATGGGCTGCCGTCACTCCTTGCTTGTCGTTCCCGGGCCAGCGTCGCTTGCTGCGACGCGCTCGACGACGTCGATGTCTTGCAGCTCTGCTACGCGCTCCGGGGTGTAGCCGAGCATGGCGAAGTCCATGATGCCGTTCGGCGAGTGGCAGTCGCTGCAATCGCGTCCTTGGCGCTGAATGCCGTGGTTGATCATGAGGGTGCCCATCTGGCGCATCCAGTGCGGCTCGACGTTGACGAGCTTGTCGTCCACGACGGGATAGATGGTCTTCCAGCCATCGGTGATGCCGAAGTAGGCCATGAACTCGTCCATCATGTAGAGCTTGAAGGGCTCTTGGTACATGCGTTTGACGATGGGGTCCTGCAGGGCTTTGACGACGGCCGCCTTGGTGTCGCCCGTCTCATAGTAGGTGGTGTAGTCGAACGGCAGGATCATGGCGCCGAAGGGGCCCTGATTCGTCATGTCCTCGTACATCATGGCGTTGAACAGCTTGAAGGGGTAGAGGCGGCTGTCGCCGTCGTTCATGGCGGCGCGCAGGTTCGCCTGGATCATGGCCTCGCGCTTGGCGAGCAGCTCGGGCGGGAGCTGGGACAGCGGATTCGTCGCCATCTCGACATAGCGATCGACATCGATATCCGGGTAGCGCTCCTTCAGCTCCTCCGCTTTGGCGCGCACGGCAGCGATGACGTCCGGGTTGTCGATTCGCGCAATCTGCTGCATGAGCGGGTTGTAGGCGTCGGACCCCATGGGGTTGTTGCCCAGGGCGTTGGCTAGGAAGGTGCCGTTGCCGTTGAACCAGAGGAAGGTGAATCCCTTGCCGGGGGCGCCGGAGCGATAGACGTCGGTCGGCTCCCAAATGCCTTCTTCGGGATTCCAGGTCGGGTGGACCCAATCGCGCAGCACGACGTTGTCGGGCTGCAGCTCGGCGATGTGACAGGTCTCGCAGGCCAGGCGCTCGATGTGTCCATTCAGCAGCGCCTTGTGCTCCGAGCTGTTGTGCGGCGCGCGCGAATGGCAGCTCTCACAGGAGACTTCTTTGTCAGGAAGGTCGTTGGCGACCAGATCGACGCCCTTGCGCCCACGCGGAATCTTGTGGCCTTCGGGTTGGTGACAATCCGTGCATTGCAGCCCGGCGGCCGCGTGGACGTCGTCCTGGGGCGCGAACGGGTTGCCCCGCTTGGCACCACGGTGAAGGATGCGCTGGTGCTTGTAGCCAGTGGCTTGGGCAGCCGCGTTGTGCTGGTAGGCATCGCCGCCCATGTTGTGCTGGTGGCAGCGCAGGCAATTCTCCGAGCGGATGGGGCCGACGGTCAGGGCGGCGCGCAGACTGCGGTCTTGGTCCCAGCGCAGGCCGTGCTCGTCGCGAATCACGACACGCTGGTTCATGTCGTAGTCGGTCGAGTGGCAGATGAGGCAGTCGATCCCCTCCTTGGCCTCAGAGGGGACATCGCCGATCGGCATCATCTTCTCGGTGGCGGGCTGGTAGTTGCCGCCAATGTGGCATTGCCCACAGCCCTCGCTGCGGAGCTGAGTCTCGCCGTTGGCGGCGTGCTCAGGCTCGGCCTCGACGAGCGCGGCCCAGCCTGTCCAGGTGAAGCTCCCCGGGATGCCACAAGCGCGGTCGATCTTGCCGACCGGGATCTTGTGTGGTCCGCTGTTGACCTGCCTCCCGTCATAGCCGTAGGTCGAAAAGCCCCCAGAGTCGCTCTGAAACTTGAAATGGACCGAATTCACGATGTCGTCAAGCGTGTTGACGGTCGATGTCGTGCCGTCCGGATGGTCGACCTTGATCCTGGCGTGGCAGGTCAGGCAGGTCTCCGGGCCTTCGTAGCGGCGGATGCCGGCGTCGCGGAAGTATTTGATGTGAGAGGGCTCGGCATCGCGGACCACGGAGTCCGTCCCCATGAGCATCTCGATTTTGACCTTGCGGGCGAAGGCATCCTGATCGGCCTCCACGATGGCCGCGGCCTTGCGGTAGCGGGCATCTCGGGTGATGTCCTCGGCAAGCGCCTCGAACTGTGCATTGGTCAGCGGCTTGCTGCTCTCATAGGTGAGCTGCGCATTGGTTTTGCCGACATAAGCATCGAAGACAATGGGATACAGCAGCTTGTAGGCCAGCGTCAGCGCGAGCAGCGCCATGGCTGCCGTGAAGATCCGGCGTCGCGTCGGCGTGGAGAGCAGATTCTGAAGCGCGGTCATGAGCGTTACTCGTAAAGATTCCAGCGGGTTTCGGCGTGCCGACTCAGGGGCGCGTGCGGTCGGCTAAGCCTCCGTCTCCTGATGGGTATCGCGGTGCCAGCCCGTGAGCATGGCACGCATGTTCGTCAACACCGTCTCTCCCGTGGTGATGATGTAAATGTGCACGAGCAGGAAGAGGATGAGCAGATAGGCGACCGTCAGATGAGACATCGCGACGACCCAGACGCTCCCGATGCCAAACAGGGTCTCGGGCAGGTAGACCGAGAACAGGAATGCCCAGCCACTGAGGATCAGCAGTGGCATGAGCAGATACATGACGCCGATGTAGGTGACCTGCTGCAGGGTATTGAGCTTGGCCTCGCTGCTCGGATGGAAGGGGTGCGGCGCATTGTTGAAGATGCCATAGCCGTAGTAAATACTCTGCGTGATCAACCGCTTGAGGAAGCCACGCAGCTGTACCTGGTAGTGGCGGCCATTGCCCGTGACGAGGTTGCCGATGACGAAGCCGATCCATCCGGCCGTGAGGAGAATGCCCGCCGTATTGTGGAGGGTAATTGCCGCCTGAAAGTCGAGCAGCAGGCCGACGCCGTTGAAGTGCATGCTGGCGCCGGAGAACATGAGCAGAATGAAGAGCAGGGCATTGGTCCAATGCCACAGCCGCACCCAGCGCGGATAGAGATAGAGCTCGCTCATGTCTGATCCTCCTTCGAGCGGCGATAGGCTCGATAACGTCCGTAGCCATGGGCACCCAGTCCGAGCAGGGTGATGGCAATGATGGCCAGGGCCGCGCGGTCGATCAGGGGGCTGCGGCTCATCCCCACGACATAGGCCTCATTGAACACCGCCTTGGAGAGCCAGCCCTTGTTGGCGAGGTCGGTTTCGGACCTGTACTGGTAGAGCCGATTCAGCAGCTGGGGCGCCTTGGAATGGCATTGTACGCAGTCGCGATTGCTGTCCTCGCCGGCCAGGATCTGATGTGAGACTGGCTGACCGCTCTCGGACACAGGTGTATGGCAGTCCAGGCAGCGCACGGCCTCGCGGTGCTTTTCCCGCTTGGGCAGCCATAGATGCGGGTCGCGGTAAGGGTCGTTCAGCTCCTCGTGGCAGGACATGCAGATGGCGTTGTCGTCGCGCACGATCTGGGCGATGTCCTCACCGACCTCGGAGTTGCGGAAGGCGTGCGGGTCGTGGCAGCTGTGGCAGCCGAAATCCGCCGCCTCGGGTGCGTCCGAGGTGACGTGGACGCTGTGCTTGAACTCCTTGTCGATGGTCTCGAAGCGATAGCGGCGCTCTTGCGCATCGTCTTGCTCTTCATGGCAGCCGACGCAAGCGAGCGCTTCGTCCTTGAGGCGATCCGGGTGCGGATACTGCTCATAGTCCGCGGCATGGCAGTCGGAGCAAGCCAGCTCGCCATGCGTCGAGTGCGACAAGGCATTCGGGTCGACGGAGAGGTCGACGATCTCACCGCTTGTCGGATCTCGGTAGGCAAGCGTTGCCATCTGGTGGCAGCGCAGACAGCTCTTGTTGTCCGACGCGTCCTGGACTGCCGACGCCCCGGCATGAAGGGAGCCTAAGAGCAGCAAGGCTGTCCCGATCGTGCGCGAGCCCCAGGCCCATGTGACGCCCAACTGGGTGTCCCCTTTGTTGATAACCCGTCTTCGCATCGCTCGTGCTCTCTTCTGGGAGTGTGCGCAGTCTCGAATCAGCGCTGCGCCTTGTCCAGGGCTTCGACCTTGCGCTCCAAGGCGCGTTCGCTTGGCATGGCTTCGTCACCTTAGAAAGGCTGCACCTGGCCTCGCTTTTCGGTCGTGAGGCAAGTCACAAAATAGGGCGCTCTCGCGCGCTTTTGGGATTCTTCGCCACTTCCTTGACCTGAGCCAAGGCAAGGGGGCTCGAGGTTGGACAAAGGCCGCTTTGGAGAATATAAGAAAATAACTACAAACGAATATTAGCTAAAGAAGATGTAGCTAACTGAAGTGTGTGCGTGGATCCCGTATTGAGCCCGAATGCTGTAACGCTCGATGAAGGGATATGTCACCAGGGCGCAAGAGCGCCATGACACATCTCAACCTGTGCTTCAGCCTCGCCAATCCAAGACGGCCCGACGACTCGATAGTGGATTCATGGCCAACATGATCCTGGGCGACCCTCTTGGAGGCAGTAGACATGAGCGAGCAGGCGCAGTCCCTGACCGAAACGGACATCGGCCCCAACCTGTCCAACCAGCTTGAGATCCGCGGCGTCAGCCGACGCCGCTTCCTGAAGTTCGCCCTGAGCATCACGGCCGCCATGGGGCTGCCGTTCGGGATGTCGCGCGAGGTGCTCGCCGCGCTCGAGCAGTCGCAGGCGCGTCCGACGGTGATCTGGCTGCATTTCCAAGAGTGCACCGGCTGCACGGAATCCCTGCTGCGGGCGACCCATCCCACGGTCGAGTCGCTGATCCTCGACCTCATCTCGTTGGACTATTCCGAGACCCTGCTGGCCGCCGCCGGGCACCAGGCCGAGCAGGCGCTGGCGGACTCCATCGCCCAGAACCGCGGCAACTTCATCCTGGTCGTCGAGGGCTCGGTGCCCATGCGCGACGGCGGGATCTACTGCAAGGTGGCGCGCAAGACGCCGCAGGAGATGCTCCATGAGATCGCCCCGCACGCCGCGGCGGCGGTCGCCATCGGCTCCTGCGCCTCCTGGGGCGGCGTGCAGAGTGCGGCGCCCAACCCGACCGAGGCCGTGGGCCTGCCGGTGGCCTTGGAGCGTGAGGGCATCACCAGGTCGGACGGCAGCGCGCTTCCGGTCATCACGCTGCCGGGATGCCCAGCATCTCCCTACAACCTGCTTTCGACCGTTCTGTACTACCTGACCCTGAAGAAGCTCCCGGCGCTGGATGCCAAGGGGCGGCCGCTGTTCGCCTACGGGCACCTCATCCACGAGAACTGCGAGCGTCGGCCGCACTTCGACGCCGGTCGTTTTGCCGAGGCGTTCGGTGACGAGGGGCACCGCAAGGGCTGGTGTCTCTACAAGCTCGGCTGCAAGGGACCCGAGACCTACGCCAATTGCCCGGCCATCGAGTTCGGCGACGTCGGCGGAAACACCTGGCCCGTGGGCATCGGGCACCCCTGCTTCGGCTGTGCCGAGCAGGGCGTCGGCTTCCACAAGGCCCTGCACGAGCAGGCCGACGTGAAGTCTGTGACGCCGCCCGCCTTCTTCCCCGAGATCTTCACCGAGCACCCGGGCGGGGCCAGCCTGGCCGGCGCGGCGCTGGCTGGTGCGGTCGGGGGCGGTGGGGCCGTCTATGCGCTCAATGCGGGCAAGAAGCTGAAGAAGGCCGAGGCGGAGTCATCGGCCGAGAGCGAGTCTGAGTCGAGGTAAGCCATGAAGATCGATCGTCGCGATTTCTGCAAGGTCGTCGTCGCCGGCGCCGCGACGGCATTGAGCGGTGGTGTCGCCGAGGCGCGCCCGCCCAAGGAGCTGCCGCCCAAGGCCGTCGGCATCCTCTATGACGCCACCCTCTGCATCGGCTGCAAGGCCTGCGAGGTCGGCTGCAAGGAGGCCAACGACATGCCGATGGACCATACCTCCTGCGCCGAGCAGGCCCATGGGGTGACGGGTGTCTGGGATGCCCCTGACGACCTCAACAGCCGCACCATGAATAAGATCAAGGCCTACGCCCAGGGCACGGCCGAGGTCAAGGACCGGCCCCAAGACGGCTACAGCTTCATCAAGCGGGCCTGCATGCACTGCGTCGACCCGGACTGCGTCTCCGCCTGTCCGGTCAGCGCCCTGACCAAGGACCCGGTGACCGGCATCGTCCAGTACGACCCGGACGCCTGCATCGGCTGCCGCTACTGTCAGCTGGCTTGTCCCTTCAATATTCCCAAGTTCGAGTACGACAAGACGTTCCCCAAGATCGTCAAGTGCCAGATGTGCGCGCACCTCCAGGCGGAGGGCGGCATCCCGGCCTGCTGCGAGGCCTGCCCGACAGGTGCCAGTCTCTTTGGAGCCGTGCCGGATCTGCTGGAGGAGGCCCATCGCCGCCTGACCTTCAAGTCGGGCGAGCGCCAGTCCTATCCCATCCACAGCCTGGACGGCGGCGAGACCCGCACGGCCGAGGTGCGCGGCTATTACCCCAAGGTCTATGGCGAGACCGAAACGGGCGGCACCCAGTACCTCATGATGGCAGGCGTGCCCTTCGAGCATCTGGGTATGCCGGACCTCGGCAGCGAATCGCGCGCGCGGCTCTCAGAGACCATTCAGCACGGTCTCTATCAGGGCATGATGGCGCCGACGCTGCTGCTCGGTGGTCTGGTCTATGCGGCCTATCGCAACACCCACGAAGACCGCATGGATCCGCCCGAAGCGCCCGATGGCAAGGCTTCGCAGGCGGAGGAGGTGCCTGATGACTGAGGTCTATCGTCCCGTCGGCGGCAAGCTGCTGACACGGCAGTTCTACTTCCTGGCGTTGCTGGCCCTGATCGCCGCCTATTTCCTCGTGCGCCGTTTCATCTTCGGGATCGGCGACGTGTCGAACCTGAGCGACGGCTATCCCTGGGGCCTCTGGATCACCTATGACGTGGTGACGGGCACCGCGATCGCCTGCGGCGGCTATGCCATGGCCGTGGCCGTCTACGTCTTCAACAAGGGCCAGTTCCACCCCATGGTGCGGGCGGCCCTGCTGACCAGCGTCTTCGGCTACACCCTGGCGGGTGCCTCCATCGTCGTGGACGTCGGCCGCTACTGGCAGCTCTACAACGTCTTCCTGCCGCAGTACGCCAACCTCAACTCCGTGATGCTGGAGGTGGCGCTGTGCATCAGCCTCTATGTGCTGGTGCTCTGGATCGAGTTCTCGCCGGCGATTCTGGAGGCGATGAAGGCCAACCGTGCCCTGCGGATGCTCAGGCACATCCTCTTCTTCTTCATCGGCGTGGGCATCCTGCTGCCGACCATGCACCAGTCCTCGCTCGGCTCGCTGCTGATCATCGCCGGGCACAAGGTGCATCCACTGTGGCAGAGCGACATCATCCCGCTGCTCTTCCTCATCACGGCCATCACCATGGGCTATGGCATGGTGGTCTTCGAGTCGCTCTATGCCTCGGTCAATCTTGGCCGCAAGCTGGAGACCGATCTGCTGGCCAAGGTTGCGGGCGTCATTCCCTGGCTGCTCATCACCTATCTGGTGCTGCGCATCGGCGACCTTACGCTGACGGGCAATCTCGCCGCGCTGGCCGAGCCTGGCCGGGCGCCGATCCTCTTCGCAGGAGAGATGGCGCTCTTCGGCTACGCCATCGTCAGCCTGCTCGGCAAAGCGCGGCGAAGGCATCCGACGCATCTCTTCTGGAGTGCGCTCGCGGTGGTCCTGGCCGGCGCCCTCTATCGCTTCGATGCCTTCCTGATCGCCTACAACCCAGGGCCGGGCTGGCACTACTTCCCGGCGGTGGGCGAGATGATGATCACCCTTGGCGTCGTCGCGGTCGAGATCATGGCGTACCTCTTCTTCGTCAAGAAGACGCCGGTTCTGGCCGCGGGGCATTGAGATGCTAGGGCGGAGCGGCGCCCGTGGGAGCGGCGCCCCGCCGCGACGAGCCAGGCTCGATGATCGGAGCCGTCGCGCCGAGGCGGCGCTCCCACAGGCTCCTGATGGGCTCGGGCCGAAACCTTACTTAGCGGAGCAACAGCAGTGACGACCAAACGTATCAGTGTGGATCCGGTCACGCGGATCGAGGGGCATCTGCGAGTCGATTGCGACATCCAGGACGGCAAGGTGGTCAATGCCTGGTCGAGCGGTCAGATGTGGCGCGGCATCGAGACGATTCTCACGGGGCGCGACCCGCGCGACGCCTGGCTCTACACCCAGCGGATTTGCGGCGTCTGCACCACGGTCCATGCCATCGCCTCCGTGCGGGCTGTCGAGGACGCGCTCAAGCTGGAGATCCCGCTCAACGCCCAGCTGATCCGCAACCTCATCATCGCGGCGCATGGCATCCACGACCATGTGGTGCACTTCTATCACCTCTCGGCGCTCGATTGGGTGGACGTCGTCTCTGCACTGCAGGCCGACCCCAAGGCGACCGAGGCCCTGGCGCAAAGCCTCTCGGACTGGCCGAACAACAACGCGGCCCATTTCGCCGCGGTCCAGGCGCGGGTGAAGAAGCTGATCGATAGCGGCCAGCTCGGCATCTTCGCCCACGGCTACTGGGGCCACGAGGCCATGAAGCTGCCGCCTGAGGCCAATCTGATGGCCGTCGCGCACTATCTGGAAGCCTTGGAGTATCAGCGCAAGTCCAATCAGATCACCGCCATCCTGGGCTCCAAGACGCCGCACATCCAGAACCTGGCCGTCGGCGGCGTGGCCAACGCCATCAACCCGGACGACCAGTCCGCGCTCAACATGGAGCGCCTGGCCTATATCCAGACGCTCATGGCGGAGCTGGAAGGCTTCCTGCGCAAGGTCTATCTGCCGGACGTCATCGCCGTCGCCGCCCTCTATGCGGACTGGCTGCCCTATGGCGCGGGCGTCATGAATTACCTGTCGGTGCCGGACTTCCCGCGCGATACCAAGGGGACGGACTTCGGTATGCCCGGCGGCTACATCCCGGCGGCCGATCTGGATGCCTTCCAGGCCGTGAAGCACTTCGGCGATCCCTTCTTCGAGAAGAGCGTCAAGGAGAGCATCAAGCACAGCTGGTATCAGGGCGATTGGACGCGCTCGCCCTATGAGGGCGAGACGGTGCCCGACTACACGGACTTCCAGGAAGAGGCCGCCTATTCCTGGGTCAAGTCGCCGACCTTCAACGACGAGCCCGCACAGGTCGGCCCGCTGGCCAACGTACTGGCTATGGTCGCGGCCGGTCACGAGGGGACGCTCCAGTATCTCGACGACGCGGTGACGCGGATCGGGGCCATCGCCGGCAAGGAGGTGCCGCTGAGCGCGCTGCACTCGTCGCTGGGGCGTCACCTGGCGCGCTGCATCCGCACCCAGGTGCTCTACGACATGATGGTCGATAACTATGACGCCCTGGTCGCCAACATCGCGAGCGGCGACGTCACCAGCTTCAACCCGCCGACCTTCCCCAAGGGCGAGCAGATGGGCTATGGCTTCCACGAGGCGCCGCGCGGCGTGCTCTCGCACTGGGTCGTGATCGAGAACGGCAAGATCAAGAACTACCAGGCGGTGGTGCCATCGACCTGGAACGCCGGCCCGCGCAATCAGAACGACGCGCGCGGCCCCTATGAGGCCTCGCTGATCGACAACCCCATCCTGGACGAGGAGCGTCCGCTGGAGGTGCTGCGCACGGTGCATTCCTTCGATCCCTGCCTGGCCTGCGCCATCCACCTGCACGACAACGAGCGGCAGGAGATCGTCAGTGTCAAGGCCCTCTGAAGGTGTCGCGGATGCCCTGGTCATCGGCTGGGGCAATCTGCTCTTGAGCGACGAGGGTGTGGGAGTCCATGCCCTGCGCCGGCTGGAGCTGGACTACAGATTCGAGCCGGCCGTCCGACTCGAAGATGGCGGCACGTCCGGGCTGGATCTGCTCCCGCTCTTCGCGGACCACGGCCGGATCCTGATGCTGGACGCCGTCGCGGGCGAGCTGCCGCCAGGGGAGATCCAAGTCATCCGCGACGACGAGATCCGGCGTGTCCTGTCGCAGAAGCTCTCGGTGCACCATCTCGGCGTGACCGACGTGCTCGCGGTCGCCGAGCTGCTGGAGTACACACTTGAGGAGATCGTGCTGGTCGGGATCGTCCCTGAGCGGCTCGAGCCGGGGCTTGAGCTGTCGCCGACCCTGACGAGCCGCCTAGCTGACTTCACCGAAACTGCGGTGTCGATCCTGGGGGGGTGGGCAATTCGCGGCCGTGAAGCCAGGGTGGTCGACGGTTCCGTGCGCTCGGATGCGTCTTCCTCAGCCTCGGAGGCGCTCGCGTCCTGGCGCTAAAACGATACCAGCAAGCGCCAGCGGGCGGCGGGGCAGGGCGTTTGGAAGATGTCGTCGAATCTTAGTCCCTTATCGACAAAATCTTTGACAAAACGATGAGAATTCTAAAGGGCCTCCAGCACGAGACTCGGCTGCACAA
>NZ_JAAIJQ010000002.1 GCF_010820565.1 Thiorhodococcus minor
ACCGCCGGGAAACCAGGCGGCAAACAGAGAACACCAACTTCGGCCTAAACGGCGGCAAGGACCCGGCTTACTCTCCGACTTCACGCTAGCCTGTCGTGTATGTCTACCGCCACCGACATGCGCGACCTCTACCTCGCCGCCGAGCAGGACCTGCTGCAGCACGGCAAATCCTCTGCCTTCGAGGGGCGCACCCTCACCATGGCCGATCTCACCGAGATCCGCGCCGGGCGCCAGGAGTGGGAGCGTCGCGTCATGGCCGAGCTTGCAAGCACCGCCCACACCCGTGGCGGGCTGAGCGTCAGTGTTGCGAGCTTCGGCAATGGCTAATCTGGTCGATCGCGCCATCGCCACCGTCGCGCCGTCCTGGGCGCTGCGGCGCATTCAAGCCAGGGCTGCTTTGGCTTACTACGAGGCCGCGCGCCCGGATACCTCGCGCAAGCAACGGCGCGACCCCTGTCTGGCTCTGCGGCCGTGCGCCAGGCCGGAACCAGCATCCGCGAGCAAGCCCGTCACCTCGAGCAAAATCACGACCTCACGCGGGGCGTGCTGCGCACCCTGGTCAACAACACCGTCGGCGCCGCGGGCATCACCGTGGAGCCGACGCCGCTCACCCGCGGTGGCGAGGTGCACGAAGACTTTGCCGCAAACATTCTGGCGGTGTGGGAGGAGTGGGGCGAGCGCCCCGAGGTGACGCGCCAATACACATGGCCAGCCGTCCAACGCGTCTTCGCGCGCACCCTGTATCGTGACGGCGAATGTTTGCAGCCGACATTCCGCACGCCAAAGCGTGTAGGAAAGACTTTCTTCTTGCGGATGATCGCTGATTTTCAATGGAATCGCAGTCGCTTTGAACACGATTCATTAACGATTTGCCAGTGATCGTGACTGAAGACCGTTCTTCCACAGTCTTCACCCTAGCGGAAGCTGTTCCCTGACGTCCCCTATCATGGCGTTGTTCGCCAATACTGGGGGGAAGCACACATGGCCATCCACATCGGCACCGGCTCCATGGCCAGTCCACGCCATTACAGCAGCCAGGTTTTCAATCACCTGGGGCTCGTGGCCGGAATGTACGACGAGCTAGGTCTGGGGGAGTTGATCGACCAAGCGCTGGTGCAGGATGAAGACAGCCGCAACGTCTCCCTCGGGCAGGCGGTTAAGGCGATGGTGCTCAACGGCTTGGGCTTTACGCAGCGCGCCCTGTACCTCACCCCGTTGTTCTTCAAGGACAAGCCCGTGGAGCGCCTGCTTGGTCCGGGGATCACCGCGGAGCATCTCAACGACGATGTGCTCGGGCGCGCGCTGGACCGGATTTACGCCTATGGCCCGAGCCGACTGTATGCGCAGCTGGCCGCGCGGGCGGTGCAGCGTTTGGGCTTGGTGTGTCGTTTCGGGCATCTGGACGCGAGCAGCTTCCATGTCGATGGGCAGTACAATAGCGACCTTGAGGAGCCGGCGGGCGCGATTCATATCACCCGGGGCTACAGCCGCGATCACCGTCCGGAGTTGAACCAGGTAGTGCTGCAATTGCTCTGCGAGCGCCAAGCCGGGATTCCCCTGCTGATAGAGGCCTTGAGCGGCAACAGCAGTGACAAAACGGCCTTCCGCGAGACCGTCAGGACCTACATGGAGCAGTTGCAAGGCGCTGTCGGGCTGGAGATCCTCATCGCCGACAGCGCGCTCTACACCCGCGAGACGCTCCAGGAGCTAAGCACCCAGGCGTGGATCTCGCGCGTGCCCGAAACGCTCACGCTCGCCCGCGAGCTCATCCATGCGGTGGCCCCAGCGTTGATGGATGATCCCACGCAAGCGGCGTGGCGTACCCTGGGCACGAGCTATGGCGAAGTACGCCAACGCTGGGTCGTGGTGTATTCCCCGCAGGCGCGTCAACGCGCCCTCAAGCGCGTCGACAAGCACTGTCTCAAGCAGGGTCACGCCGAGCTCAAGGGCTTCGAGCGCCTGTGCAGCACCGACTTCGCCTGCGAGGCCGATGCGCTCAAGGCCCTGGCGCGCTTCGAGCGCACCCTCAAGAGCGCGATGCTCGGGGAGACCCACATCGAGGCGCTGCCCCGCTTCAAGGGCAAGGGGCGCCCGGCCAAGGGACGCGAGCCAGACTTCTTTGTCTATCGCATCGTCGGCGCGCTCGCCTCGCGGGTGCAGGAGCGCCAGCGTCGCCTCGAGCGCAAGAGCTGCTTCATCCTCGCCACCAACCAGCTCGATGCGCAGACCCTCAGCGATGAAGATCTCATCGCCGCCTACAAGGACCAGCAGAAGGTCGAGCGCGGCTTTCGCTTCCTCAAGGATCCGATGTTCATGGCCGCGACGCTCTACCTCAAGAAGCCCGAGCGCATCATGGCCCTGATGATGGTCATGACCCTGTGCCTGTTGGTCTACGCCGCCTTGGAGCAGCGTATCCGCGAGACCCTCAAGGCCGAGCAGGCCACCGTTCCCGACCAGAAGGGCAAGCCCACCACGCATCCCACGGCGCGTTGGGTGTTCCAATATTTCAAAGGCATCCATGTGCTGGTCGTTGAGCACGTCGAGCAGATCGTGCTCAACGTCCAGCAACAGCACAGCGTCATATTGGAACTGCTCGGGCCGCGCTATGTGGCGATATAGTCTGCAAACGGCTGACGGGGTGCGGAATGACGGCTCGACGCACGCGAGCAGGCGGTCGGTGAAGGCGCGCGCGCGGGGTGTGAGGAGTGCGCGGGCGGCCTGCTCGGCCTGCAAGGTGGTGAGGGCCTGAGCGCCGAGCCCCTGGGTCTTGAGCACGGACTGAATGCGTAGGGACTGGCGCATCATCTCGGCATAGACGTGCAGCGCTTCACGGTACTCCAGCAGCCAGGCGAAGCCCTCGAGAAAGCGCTTATATCCGCCGTCGACCTGGCTCCAGAAGCGCGCGTCGAGCGCCGCGAGGGGGAGGTCGCTGTGGGCTTGCAGTGCTTCGCAGAAGTCCTTCTTCTCGGCATAGCGGTGCCCGATCAGGGGGCGCAGCGGCGCGACGCGCGCGGCGCCGAAGCACGCGCGCAGCTGCTCCCAGGCTGGGTAGTTGAGTCCCGTAGGTCGGGTTAGGCGCGCATGCTGAGAGGCTGGCTCTTTGCTGAGTCGCGCGGTGCGCGCCGTAACCCGACGGCAGACCACGGAGCGTCGGTTTCGGCTGCGCTAACGCGCATACAGCCGCTGAGGCCCCCGGACGATGAACGTCGGCGTGTGGAGGGTACGCGGTGCGTACCCTACCCTGCATGCTCAGGGCAATCCGACGTACACGGAAGTGCTTCTCGCAGGCTCTGTGCGCAGGCGCAGCCCCTACGCCATGAGCAACGCGTAGTCCGAATGGTGACAGTCGTGCTTGCCGCCTGCTGAACAGGCAGCCGGGCCGCCCGCGCCCGTGAAGACCAAGCCCTCGCACTTCATGCAGCGCCGCCAGTTCCGCTGCCCGCCAACTCCGGGCGCATAGTGCGTTAGGGTGAAGCGCTGGCTGGTGCCGCCGTCATGGGCGCCGCCGCTCGGACAGGTACCGGGCAGCAGCGCGAGGAAGAGACCTTGGCACTTGCGGCACCAACGCCAATCTCGGTCTCCGCTCGCCACCCCGATGTCGAGCAAGTACTCGGTCCCATAGGTCCAGAGGTGCGTCGCCCCGGCCGGGCAGACGCCGTTTCGCGGCCCTTGACTCCAGAACAGGGTGCGGCAATAGATGCAGCAGCGCCAGTTGCCGAGCATGTCGATGCCTGACAGATGCGGCGGGTGCCGGAAGTGATAGAGATCATCGACGAAGAAGGCCGGCCATCTTCCCTTGTCGACCGAGTTCTGCAGCTCGCCGCCGCTCTGCTCGATGGTGACGATCTTGTCCGGATGATTCGGGTCGTAGGCCTGGATCGAGATCCGGTACGGCTCGCAGCCGATGGCAAGCAAGTGATGCCCCTTGTCCTTGCCGACCAGACAGATCGGCACGGGAAGACCGCGCTGGAGATAGGGCTTGAGCTTCTGGTACTCGGTCGAGGAGTTGACGGCGACGAACGGCCCAACGAGCGGCATCCACTGCGACCCGAACTTGGGCACCGTATTGAGGTGCGCGTCATTCTGTCGACTGAAGATATAGGCGTGCAGGACCGAGCCCTCGGCAGGCGGCTGGGTCGCCTCGGGCACGGCAGCAGTCGCGTGGAAGTAGTCCAGGGCGGCATACACCATGCCGCCGCATAGGGCCTTGCCCGTGATGAAGCCCAGGAAGGGCAGCGGGATGCGCCAACGGATATCGCTGTTGCTGAAATGGAATCCGTGGACCTTCGGGTCGAAGCGAGTCGTGATCATCGAATCCCTCCCGGGGCTACCCTTCGAAACGCGATGACTCACCTACAACACGCAAGGTTTTGCGCTCAATTGGACTATAGTCCCGATTCGAGCCCGCGGTCGGCATCGGGGACGGAAGCGAATCGCGCCGAAGAAGGACGGACGACGCTCAGCCGCCGCTCGCGAGAAAGTCGATCACTAGGGTGGTGACATTGTCCCGCCCGCCGGCGTCGCAGGCGGCGTCGGCCAGGGCCTGCGCGGCGTCTCCGGGATCCGACGCAGCCAGGATGGCGTTGATCCGCTCCGGGCCGAGCTCTTTGGTGAGGCCGTCACTGCACAACAGGTAGCGGTCCCCGTCCGCCAGTGCCGTTCAAAGGACGGCGTCTCTCGAGGCAGGTTTCGTCGGGGGCGGGATTGTAGACCAGGTGTCAGACGGGGAGTGCGGAGGCTCGGCGTGCGTGTCCATCATTCCGAGGTTGGTGCAGACGCGATGGCATGGGATCTTCAAGCCGGAGGAGGTGGCCGTCGATGCCTCTGAATCCGTGTGCTTTCGCCCCACGGATGAACTGACATCGGCGGGGCCTCGCCGTCATTACCGAACAGGTGTGCGCGCGGATCCTGCACTGGCTTGCCCGCCGTGGGCTGAGCGAGGCCGGGCGATGGATGAGCTGCTGGGGCGCAGGCCCAGCACTGAGGCGCGTCTCGTCCTCCCCTTGAGACAGCTGGAAGACACTTGCGCCGTGCTGGTCTGGCGCCGGACCTGCGTTCGGCCGGCGAGGTTCTTGGTGGACCGCCGTGCAATCCGATTGCGGCGCGTGAAGATTGGCAGCAGGCGTGGGGACGGGTCTGCGACAGCCAGGACGCGGAGGTGGAACGACCGGGGGTGACGGCATGGCCCAAGGTATTGGCGCGCGGGTCTGTTGAAGCGGCTCGCCGGCCAGGATCCGGCGCGGGCCGAGTCCCTCCTGTCCGAGGCCCCGAGCGTCTTGCGATGCTTTCCGCAACGGGGCACGACACTGAGCACCCTGGCGGCCGAGTGTCTCGGCGACGCCCAGGGTCTGAATGACGGACAGCCAGAGGCCACCCTGTTGCCAACGCCCATGACCAAGGGAGAGGTCGTTGTTTGGCCTGGATGCCTGTCTAATTCTATCCTGATGGGAGGTCGTGGGCGAACCAGTAGCCGCTGCGGCCTCGGTGCTTTGCCTCATACATGGCGCGATCAGCGTTCTCGATCAGCACCTTGCCGGCTAGACCCTGATCCGGGTAGAGGGCGATACCAATGCTGGCTGTGACGTGGGCCGAGGTCCCCGAGAGTGCGAAGGGTGCCGCGAAGGCATCGACCAGCTTGGCCGCAACCCGTATGGCGCCCTCTTCGGCATGCAGATCGGGCAGGATGAGCATGAATTCGTCACCGCCGGTGCGGGCAAGGATGTCCTGGCCGCGGATCTGAGCACGCATCCGTTGACTCGCCTCGCGCAATAGCTGGTCGCCGGCGTGGTGCCCTAGGGTGTCGTTCACGGCCTTGAACTTGTCGAGATCGAGCATGAACAGCGCCAGCTTGGTGCCGTTCCGTTCGGCTCGGGAGAGTTCGATCCTGAGCTGTTCCTGGAACATTAGACGGTTGGGGAGACCGGTAAGGTCATCATGGTAGGCCATCTGACGCACCTGTTCCTCGGAGCGCTTGCGCTCGGTGATGTCGCGCAAGATGACGAGGGTGGAGCTGAATTCGCCGTCGGTGATATCTTGCAGCTCCGTCATGGTGCGATCGTAGATGCGGCCGTTGGTCGCGCACTGCCACTCGACGCGCTGCGATCTGGCGCGAGGGGTCTCCGTTAGCCTACAGTCGGAGCAGGGCTGCTCCTGGCCGCTCAACAGCTCATGGCAAAGCTGTTGTCCGCCATCGCCCAAGGCCGTCTTGATTGCCGGGTTGCGGTATTGCACATGATGATCGGGGCCGACGATCAGCACGAAGTCGTCCATGGCCTCGAGGATCCGCAGTAGATTGTCCTTCTCGGCCCGCAAGGCGACCTCGACCTGCTGACGCTGGGCGACCTCTTGGTGCAAGCGACGATTGCTCTCGAGCAGTTCGCCGCTGCGCTGCGCGACCAGCTCCTCGAGATGTGCCCGGTGCTGCTGCAACTCGCGCTCACCGATCAGGCGCTCGGCCGTGACGGCCGCCAGACCGGCGATGGCGAGATGGAAATCCAGCTCCTGTCTCGTGAAGGCGGTGGTGCGCTTGGCGCCGATCAGCAGGACGGCAGTGACCTGATTGCCGCGCATCATTGGCAGGAATAGCAGTTCCCACGGGTGGGCCGTGCGTCCATCCTCGGGCATCAGTCGGCGCGATGTGAAGAAGCCACTGTCGCGCACCTCGTCCATGGCAGCCAGGAGCATGGATTGGTGATCATCTCGCAGCCTCTGGTCGGTATCGGCCGCGCACGACCAATGGGCAAGACGTGTCTTGCCACCTGGGTCGCGCTCTCCAACCGCGGCGACCTCGATTCCAAGCAACTGCACTAGTGCATTGGCGATCTCGGGCCAGATGGCCTGATGGGCGCTGATGCCGGCCAGGTACTGAGCGAGCTTCACCAGGCCCTTGTCGGAGGCTGTGCTCATGGTGCGAAGGCTGCTGCGGATTCCGTCTGCGGGCGTAGGTAGAGGTGGGCCATGAAGGCAGTCTCGAAGGCGGGATACTGGGCCAGGTTGATGAGCCTGATGCGGTCGCGCAGTCGCTTGCCCTGTGCGGCGGCGGCCCTGTCGAGCAGGATCTGCTCGCAGCCCAACAGGGCGGCGCCTTCGGCGAAATGACAGCGCGCATCATCGAGCGCGGGCAAGAGTCCTATCGAACGCGCATTCTCCAGGTCCAGCGCGGCCCCGAAGGCACCCGCAATCCAGAGCTGGCGTAGCGACCCGGCCGGCAGCTGCGCCGAGTCGAGCAGCGCCTGGATGCCGGCACCAATGGCGGCCTTGGCGCGTTGGAAGCTATCGACGTCGGCCTTGGTCAGTGTCAGCGGTGATCGGATCGGAGGCGCTGTCATGGCCGCATCGCGTAACTGGAATCCTCGCGCAGGGATGGCGCTCGCGAAGCCTCCGATCGCCGAGAGCTGCCGTCTGCGCAGCAAGAGCGCAATCAGATCCACCAGTCCCGAGCCACAGAGCCCTCGCGGCTCGCCGCCGCCGATCACCTCGAAGGCGAGCCGATCCTCATCACCCGGCCTGACACGGGTGATGGCCCCGCGCTCGGCCGGCCAGCCGCAACTGATGCCGCTGCCCTCGAAGGCCGGACCACCGGCCGCGGCGGTGACATGGAGGTGCTCGCCATCCCAGAGTGCCAGCTCCGAGTTGGTGCCAAAATCGATCAGCAGTGCCGGCGCCGCGTTCGCATCGAGCCGGGCGGCGAGCGCGGCGGCCAGCAGGTCGGAGCCGACGAAGCCGCCAAGGGGCGGCACGAGCTCGATCTCCGTGTCTGGAGCCAATCCCCAAGCGAGTGACCAGGTGTCGGCATCATAGGTCAACGCCGCGCCTGGCTGATCCCAATGCTGCGGTCGAAGCTGCTGCTCGATCCGATTCGACGTCAAGAGGGCCAGCATGGCCGTGTTGCCAACGATTGAAAGGCGTTGGATCCGTGCGAGCGGTACCCTGGTGTGCATCATCATGTCCCAGATACCCGTGCCGATTGCGGCCACGACGCTCTGCGACAGCCGCGCGCGCGCATCGGGGGATTCGACCGCGGATTGCAGTCGGCTCAGGACATCGAGGCCCGAGCTGAGCTGCGGGTTGACGCCAGCACAATCGGCCAGCCGTTCGCCGCTGCCGAGATCGCACAGCGATAGGCGCAGCATGGTGGTTCCCAGGTCGACCGCGATACCAAGCCGGTCGTCCGCCCCTGGGCTGGGTCGGCACGGCCGCTGCATCGACGGGGACGGGTTGTCGTCACGCGTGAGGCTGTGCATTGGCCGCGGCTCGAACGCCCGTGCCGGCGCCAGGATCTCGACCTCGAGATCGGCGTTCGGAAAGATCTGACAGGCGAGCCGCTCGCCGGCGGCCAGGTTGCCAGAGTCCAGGTGCAGCGTCTCGGCCAGGCTGGCTTGTCCGGCATCGCCGCGAATGACCCGAACGCGGCAGAGTCCACAGGCACCGCTGTTGTGGCAGCCGCTGCGAACTGGTAGCCAGGCCGTCTGCAGCAGGGCCATCAAGGATGGTCCGGGCTCGAACGCCAGGCACTGCGGTGCGGATTCCTCGGTGATGACGCTGAGCTTGGGCATGTCAATGAACGTTACTTGAGTCACGTGCCGCCGCGATCATCGCGGCGATCGTCTCGGGTCGTGCCTCGAGCGGGATCTCGCAGCCAGGCGAGAGGATGAATCCGCGCCGCGGGCCAAGGTCCCGCAGCAGCCGTTCGGATGCTGCCCGAATGGTCGCCGGCGTCTCGTTCACGAAGGCCAGTGGTTTGAGATTGCCGTTCAGACAGGTGCGGGGCAGCGTCTGACTGGCCTGATGCAGGTCGGTGCTGAAATCGATGTTGGCCAGGTCCGCCCCCGCTTGCGCGTAGTAGCGCAAGATCGGCAGCGTGTTGCCGGTGACATGGATCCAGGTGAAGGCCGCTCCATGCTGGCGCTGACTGGCCAGGACCTCGCGCACTCGAGGAAGCACGAGCTCGCGATAGAACTGCGGTGGCACCACCTCTGGCGATGCAACGGGGTCGAACAGCATGACCGCATGGGCGCCGGCCTCCAACTGCTTGCGACTGCAGTTCTGGGCAAATCGGGCGGTCACATCCAATAGCTCGGCGAAGCGGGACGCCTGGTCGATGGCCAGGTAGAGTGCGGCCTCGAGGCCCATCAGCTGGGCGGCGAGCGTCATCGGACCGGTCACGCAGCCAATCACCAAGACCGCATCGCCGAGGTCGTGGCGCAGCCGGCGGGTTGCCTTGAGCAGCTCGGGTATGCGGCCGGCGGTGCAGGCCCGATCGAGTGGCAGTTGATCGATCCCTTCGCCATGGGGGTCGAGCGCATACTGCTCCACGGTCGGATAGGTCGAGTCACGATAGCGTAGCCTCGATCCCAGCGCCTCGGTCTCGACCCCGGCATCCATGAGCGCAAAGACGGCCTCCAGCCCATAGTGCCGACAGGCCGCGACCTGGCAGCGGGCCAGCAGCTCGCCATCGCGCAGATAGTCTTTGAGCGCGACGCCAGCGAGCGAGGACGCATGACCGAATACCTGGGCGATCACCGGCACCCGGTCGACGGACTCGAAGGCGATGGCCGCGCGCAGTCGCTCGGCGCCGGTCATGTCCGTGCCCCCGTGATTTGCTCCAGGTAGCCCAGGCCATCGAAGGCGGTCTGAGCCAGGAAGTCGACCTTCAATTGCTCGGCGCTCGCCTGACGCAAGGCCGCGCCACCGGCCAGTACCGGGACCGAGCCGAGTCCGTCGCGCGCGAGTCGGTCCCGGACCTGCAGCACCTGCGGGATCACCGTGGTGATGAGTCCGCTAACGCCGACCGCGATGGGTGTGTGTTGCTTGGCGGAGTCGATCAACCGATCGAGCGAGCAGTCCTTGCCGCCATCGATCACGAAATAGCCGGTCGCCGTGAGCACCACCTTGACGATGTTCTTGCCCAGGTCATGGATGTCGCCCTCCAGGCTGGCCAGGAGAATGGTGCCGCGGCTATGGGGTGGCGGCTGATCGAGCGGGTAGAGCCTTTTGATCAGGGCCGTGATGGCGCGCCCGCAGAGCATGATCTCCAGGAGATTGAACTGCTCCAGGGTACATTTGGCATCGAGTCTGGACATGGCCTCCTCAATGCCTTCAGAGACGATGCGCCTGGGCGTGACCTTGGCCTGCTGCAGGCGTTCGAGCTCGTCGAGCGCCTGCGTCTCGTCGCCGTCGAGTAGTGCCTGAACGAGTGATTCGAGTCGCTGGGTCGACATGCTGCTTGGTGTCTGTTGAGGGCTGATCGCAACAGCCTTGCAGGGTGTTGAATGCCTATCGAGGCCAGGAGCGGGATTGATGAAACATCCTAGCAAAGATATCGATTGTCTCGCCTGCGACTCTTCTCGCATCAGCCCGGGCTTCTATCCTGACAGCGGGGGCAGTCCATCAGCGCACCCTCATCGTCCGAGTGCGCCAGCCGGTTACCCCTGACGTTTGTGTGGTGCGGTGGCCGCTGGCGGGGTGTGGAGGGTCCGTCTGGTCGAGGAGCCGATCAGCGTCACCGCCGTTTCGACATCGAAGGGCTTGGACAGAAAGGCATCCACGCCCGCGTCCCGGGGCGGAATCGGGGTCGTACGAAGATATTTCAGCTGATGGAGGCGCTGATCGTGGCGTTGTGTCGGGCGATGACGGTGCGCCAGGTCGCGCAGCTGCTGGGGGTGAGCGACATGCGCCTGTGGCGGGTGCTGGACTTCTATGTCGAGCGCGCCCGGGCCCAAGAGGACTTCTCTGAGGTCACCTCCGTGGGTCTGGATGAGACCGCCGCGCGGCGCGGACACCATGACATCAGTCTCTTTCATGACCTGGAGGCGCCGCGCCTGCTGTTCGCCACCGAGGGGCGCAAGGCCGAGGTGGTAGCGCAGCTCGCCGATGACCTCGAGGCCCACGGCGCTTGTGCGGAGAACATCCGCGACGTCTGCATCGACATGTCGGCGAGCGACCGCTCAGGCATCGAGGAGCACCTGCCCTGGACCAACATCACCTTCGATGAATTTCACGTCATCCAGCTCGCCAACAAGGCCGTCGATGCGGTCCGCCGCGCGGAGGTAAAGTCCAATCCCGTGCTCAAGCGCAGCCGCTACCTTTGGCTGAAGGACCAACAGGACT
The DNA here is from genome assembly GCF_010820565.1 of Thiorhodococcus minor. GTDB lineage: Bacteria > Pseudomonadota > Gammaproteobacteria > Chromatiales > Chromatiaceae > Thiorhodococcus > Thiorhodococcus minor. Next base: position 11,110 of record NZ_JAAIJQ010000002.1, read on the forward strand.
GGAGCCAGGGCCAACTCCTGCAGTACACCGACCTGCGCCGCCTCAACCTCAAGACCCATCGCGCCTACCGCATCAAGGAGAGCCTGCGCGAGATCTTCCGTCTCGCCTCCACCCGCGAGGAGGCCGAGGCCCTGCTCGAGCGCTGGTACAGCTGGGCACGTCGCTGTCGCCTCGCGCCCATGAAAGACTTCGCCAAGACCGTCAAAGCTCACTGGGAGGGCATCCTCAACGCCTTCGACTCCAAGCTCACCAACGGGCGTGTCGAGGCGGCGAACGCCCAGATCCAAGCCGCCAAGGCAAAGGCCCGGGGCTTTGGCTCCGTGCGCCATCTCATCACCATCGCCGACCTCGTCGCCGGCAAGCTCAGGCATCTGCCCGCCTGTCCATTCAAGAACCAAAGGCGTGCGCAGGCGGCGCTATGATCCAGCAGGCTCCAAGCCGGTTACCCACACTAGACGTAAGAGAGCCAATCTTCCTACCAGCCTTTCACACTCAGGAGATGAGTGACGGGATGAGGGCAAGACGCTCTCCGCCGGTCATTTTTCCCGCCTAAGCCTCGGGATCGCCCGCAAGCGGGCTCCTACGGCGCCGTCTTCGTAGGAGCCCGCTTGCAGGCGACTGCTACGAGGATGCTAGGAATTCGCCTAGGGTGTTGACGCTCAGGCCGCTGGAGCTGATCGATCAGCTCCAGCGGCCTGTTCGGAAATTGGCGGCCACCAAGGCAGCATCGCCAGCGTGACCATGGCGCGCTGGCCTCCAGCTCGCCCCTGCGTGCGGCGGCCACCGTCAATGAGCCCCAGGAGACAGATGCGTCAAGCATAGGTGTTGAGCTCAGCCCCCACCGACCGAGACGGCCCCGAGCATGCGCTCACCAGCCCGTTATCTCTGGTGCCAGCGCCTCATCGCCTTCGTCACCGAGGCCGCGTCCATCGAGCAGATGCTCAGCCGCATCGGTGAGCCGCCCCGTCCACCCCTGATCGTGCCCGCCCGCGGACCGTCGGCCTGGGAGGACGTGCTTGAGTCGGAGCTCGATCTGCGGATCGCCCCGGCCAGGTGGTCAAGCTGCGATCAGATGTCGGCTCGATGAAGCCGGACGCCGGCTTGGCGCTTCCGCGCACAGCTTATCCACAACTCTGGTCACAGGCCGCGGGGATAACTGCCCGCAGGATCTTGTTGCGTTTCTCGCCAACACTTATTTCATGTCTGTTTGTTAGAAACGAACAGAGATCCCCCCATCTTGACCCTGACCCACAGTGGCAAACCCGCAGAAGCCTTATCCTAGGCGCCCTCGCGGCTCGTTTTCGAAGGTTGGCACAGCAGCTGCTTTATCCCTGGCAAGCGCAACGACAGAGCGCGAATCACTCGAAACAAATACGCACCTGGAGAAACCATCATGCTGACCATCACCGACCTCGCCGTTCGCAACGACCTCGACGCAGCCGCCATGACCACTGTCCGCGGTGGCTTCAGCTTCAGCGACTTCGATTCGCTCTTCGGCATTGTCAATGCCCCGGAGATCGACCTCGGCACGCACCTGCTGTCGCAGAACCAGGCCTTGGCCGTCGACCAGTCCAACAACATCGGCGGACTGAACCTGGTGATCTCGGATCAGACCCAGAACGGCATCGCCGGTCAGGTCGCCTAAGGACCCCAGTCCCATTGAAACGCAAACTGAAACTCACAGGAGAGCAACCATGTTGACCATCAACGACCTGAACGCCGACCGTACCCTCGACAAGGCCGCCATGAGCGGCGTGACCGGCGGCTTCGCCTTCGCCGGGGATACCTTCGGCTCCGTCTTCGGCTACATCAACAGCCCGACGCTCGATCTCGGCGCGCACCTCCTCGCCCAGGAGCAGGCCGTCGCGGTCGATCAGAGCAACTCGATCGGCGGCTTCAACGTCGTCGGCTCCAACCAAGTGCAGAACGGCGTCAGCGGGCAGGTCTCGATCTTCTAAGCCCGAGCCGTCGACTGACTGCAGAGCAAACGGGGGCTTCGGCCCCCGTTCTTGTCGTGGGTTGGGCAAGCCCTTAGGCGATCAGTGGAGTGAGCGCGTCCAAGGACCCTTAGGACAGCCCGGCGAGCCATCGTCCGAGCTCGGATCCCGTTCCTGCCCTCGTGTGACGGTCTTCGTGCGACGGTCCTCCGCAATCCTGGCCCGTCTTGTCCGCTAGGTCCGAGGAGGGGGAGCTCGCGGCCTTCGCCATACGATGGGTTGTCGGTCAAATTCGGGACACTGAAGCTTCTTCGGTCGGATTCCGCAGTCGCGTGGACAACTGACATGCGCTCTGTTCACGAGTTACATTCACTGTCCCGTAGGCCGCTGGTCCGCGCGCGGGTGCGATCCGTGGTGGGGGCGGCGATTCACCGATGTGGTTGAGAATTTGCTCGGTGGACGCGGCATGGGTGACGAAAGCGGCAGGGATTCAAAGAGCCGTGCCAACGGCATGGCCCAGAGACAAGGGACCGGGGAGCATGCAGGGTGATCAAGTCATAGGCGATCGACTGCAACATCGAGCCTTGCCTCTCGCGAGCCCTGGACCCTATTCTGCCGCTTCGAGGGAGACTTGGGCTCGGCGCATGGCAGCAGAGTCGTCACGACTGGCTCCGACGACAGCGACCCTATCGCACGACTGGCGCGCACAATCTCCCTGGACGGGCTCGCGCCGAATCCCGAGCTAAGCCGACAAGCCCTCTGCTTGCAACAGAACAACAATGAGATGGGGGATCCTGAGGATGCGAAATGCCGCCTGGCCGCTCGCCCTGCTTTGGCTCATGGCATCCACTCAAAACGCCAGCGCCCATGGCTGCATCGCGGTGCGCGGCGGCTCCATGTGTCCGCTCACCCTGACCGGCGACGATCGGTACTTGGCGTCGGGCGACACGCGTGTCGCGACCAATTTCCAGTGGTTTCAGTCCGACCGGCATTTCATCGGAGACGACGAATTCACGTTGCCCAACGAGCTGGGCGCCGAGGCCATCAACGAATCCTGGTACATGGACATCAATGTCCAGCATGCCTGGACCGACCGCATCACCCTCTCTGCCGTCATCCCCTGGGTCTACTCGACCCGCTCGACCCTCTATGAGCACGACAACATCAACCGGCATACCACCTCCGCCGGGGGGCTGGGCGACATCCGGATCGCGGCGCATTACTGGCTTCTGGATCCGGCCCAGCGGCCCGACGCAAACCTGACCCTGGGCATGGGGCCCAAGCTGCCCACCGGTCAGTACGATGCCCAGGACACCTTCTACACCAGCCAAGGCCCGGTGAAGGCCGCCGTGGACCAATCGATTCAGCCCGGCGACGGCGGTTTCGGGTGGACACTGGAGCTGAACGGGTTCTATCGCTTCGCGCCAGACCTGGACCTCTATCTGCAAGGCTATTACCTCTTCAACCCGCGCAACACCAACGGCGTCGAGACCACCCCCAACGACCGGCCGCCGAATCCTTATCAAGCGGTCAACTCGGTGCCCGATCAATACATTGCCCGGCTCGGCCTAAACTACGCGGTCAAGCCCGCATGGGGCATGGTGCTGAGCCTCGGGGGCCGTATCGAAGGTGTTCCTGTCCGGGATGTCTTCGGCGCTAGCGAGGGGTTTCGGCGCCCTGGCTATGCGGTCTTCATCGAGCCAGGGATTCACCTGACCAAGCAGGCGTGGAGCTTCGACTTGAGCGTGCCCGTCGCGGTTTACCGCAACCGGCTGCAAAGCCTGGCCGACAAGAAGCTGTCCGACCTGACGGGGCTGGACATTCGCGGCGATGCCGCATTCGCCGACTATGTCATCAGTGCGAATCTATCCTTCCAATTCTGATCTTCAGCCCGTCTGGCTGGCGGTGAGGCCAAGGCCACACCATGCCGCCCCGGGAGCCGGCGCCGCGCGCATCCGAAGCGAGGCGATTGGCACAACCCCAATGATCGGCATTCATGGAGACGCACCGTGACAGAGCGATGTCCAGCCTGCGGCTTTGCGTTCGGTGTCCGAGGCCCGCAACGCCGAGCTCCGGGGTCGGCGCGCCGAGGCCGCGCGTCCCCATATCAGTGTCCCAAGTGCGACGCGCACCTAACGCATGCCCTTTCCAGACCGGAGCGCCTGATCTCGAGCATCGCGGATACACGGCCTTTCTCACCGCCTCTGGCCTCTCGATTTACGAGCGTACGACCCTGTCACAGGTCGTCACTAGAGACGTCATGATCGCCTTGTCCGCCCTGAGCATCGTCGGAATTGGGGTCTCGATCCTGCTGAGTCTGAGATTGCAGCACTATGCCATCCTTCCAGAGCAGGGAGGCTCGGGCGAGGGTGAGCAGCACGGCTCAGACTGAGGTTGGGCAAGCGTGACGGAGGCTGTGCTCGCCCAACCTCGCCCAGGAGCCAGCCCGGCTCGATTCGCCGCCTTGCCCAGAGCCCTCGGCTCTATTCTCGGGCGGAATGGCCCCATGCACGGCCGGTCAGCAAACCTCACCGCGCTTGCCGTGCCTGTTTCAGTGGGTCACCAGCACATGCCGCACGATGGTGTAATCCTCGAGGCCGTACATGGACAAATCCTTTCCGTAGCCGGTCTGCTTCATGCCTCCGTGCGGCATCTCGTTGGGCAGCATGAAATGGGTGTTGATCCAGGTGGCGCCATACTGGAGCCTGGCGGCAACGGCATGCGCCCGCCCGACATCCTTGGTCCAGACCGATGATGCGAGGCCATATTCGCAATCGTTGGCCCACTCGACCGCCTGCGCGATGCTGTTGTCGAACTTGGTGATCGACACGACCGGGCCGAAGGCCTCTTCCTGCACGATCTCGTCCTTTTGCAAGGCGCCCTTGAGAACCGTGGGCTCGTAGAAATAGCCGGCGCCGTCGACCGGCTTGCCTCCGCACAGCACCTCGATATGACCGGTGGCCAGCGCGCGCTGGACGAAGCCATCCACGCGCTCGCGGTGACGTGCGGTGATCAGGGGCGGAATCTCGGCCTCGGGATCGTTGATATCGCCGTATTTGATCGTGCTGACCGCCTCGGCCAGCTTGGCGGAAAACTCATCATAGATTCCTTCGGCGGCATAGACGCGGCAGGCGGCGGTACAGTCCTGTCCGGCGTTGTAGTAGCCGTAGCTGCGGATGGTCTCCACGGCATGGTCAATATCGGCGTCATCGAAGATGATCACTGGGGCCTTGCCGCCAAGCTCGAAGTGGGTGCGTTTCAGGTTCCCGGCCGCCAGACGCAGCACCTCCTTACCTGTGTTGACCGAGCCCGTGACCGAGATCATGCGCACCCGGGGGTGCTTGGCCAGCTCGGCCCCGACCTCCGGCCCGTTTCCGGCAACGATGTTGAAGACGCCCGCCGGAAGGAGCTCGGCAAAGAAGGGCGCCAGCTCGAGCATGGTCAGGGGCGTGTTCTCGGAGGGCTTGAAGATCACGCAGTTCCCGGCCGCCAGTGAGGGTGCAATCTTCCAGGCGGCCATCATCAGCGGGTAATTCCAGGGCGAGATCTGGGCGACCACGCCAACGGGATCGCGCCGGATCATGCTGGTCATGCCCTCGAAGTATTCGCCCGCAGCCGATCCGGTCATCAGCCGGCAGGCCGAGGCATAGAAGCGAAAACAGTCGACAATGGCCGGGATCTCATCCTCGAGCATGCGCTGATAGGGCTTGCCGGTATCCAGGGATTCCAGCCGGGACAGCGCTTCGGCACGCGACTCAATGATGTCGGCGACCTTGGCGAGCAGGGCGCTGCGCTCGGAGGGCGTGACCCGCGACCAGGTCTCGAAGGCCTTTTCAGCCGCCATGACCGCATCATCGACCTGGGCTGGACTCGCGCCTGGAATCTGAGCAATGGTTTCCCCGTTCTCGGGGTTGACGATGTTTTCGATGCCTCCGTGTCCGGCAACGAGCACACCGTTTATAAGTAGTTTGTCCTGCATACTGTTCCCCCAATTGATCAACTGGAATGATTGGCCGCCGTCACGAGCTGGGATCTAAATAAGCCCCTCGGCTTTCAGCTCCTCTGTCGCTCGCTCAATACCCTGGGCCATGATGGAGACCAGCTCGTCAATGCCTTTCTTATCGATCACCAGGGGCGGGGAGAGAATCAAGAGGGCCTCGTAGGGCCGGACGATGAGACCGGCCTCGTCGCAGTATTTGTCCACCGTGCGTGCGGCGGTAATATCCTTGGCCTCGGCCGCAACCGGGTTGCCGCTGATGTTGCATTCGACACAGGCCATGAGGTGATTGCCCCGAGTCTCACCGACGATCTCGTACTGTTCCAGGGTTTTCAGCCTTTCGAGGAAGTAGGGGCCGATCTCGCGCACATGCTCGCAGAGCCTGTCCCGCTTGATGATCTCGATATTCTTCAAGGCGGCGGCACAGGTAATCGGGTGACCGGAATAGGTGTAACCATTGGTGAAGTAGGCGGCCTCAGGTGCATTGTCGCCGGAAATGCGGTCGAAGAGGCGATCGGAGATGAGCACCGCGCCCATGGGCTGGTAGCCGCTGGTGATGCCCTTGGCACAGGTGATCAGATCCGGCGTGATCCCCCAAACCGGCTCTGCCGAGAAGAAATGCCCGAGGCGGCCAAAACCCGTGACCACCTCATCGAGGATATAGAGGATGTCGTACTTCTCGCAGAGTGCCTTCATCCCCTTGTGATAACCAGGTGGAGGAACGAGCACGCCGCCCGAGCCCATGATCGGCTCGGCGAGGAAGCAGGCGATGCTCTCCGCCCCCAGCTCCCGGATCTTGGCCTCGAATTCATCCAGGAGCTGCTGGCAATACGCCTCTAGCGAGAGACCAGGCTCGCGCCGATAGGGATTGGGCCCGGAAATATGATGGATGATGTCATCCATATAATGGAAGTAGGTGCGGTCGACCTGCTTGCCGGAGAGAGATGCCGTAAGATACGAGCTGCCGTGGTAGCTCTCCAGGCGCGAGATGATATGTTTCTTTTCCGGCTTGCCAATGGCATTGAAATAGAAGTGGACGAAACGGATCGCCGAATCGACTGCCCCTGAGCCACTGGTGGTGAATTGCACGCGATTCAAATCACCGGGGGCCATTTCCGCAAGAACACGGGCCAGCTCTGCGGAAAGCGGATTGGTCATGGCACCAAAGGGCGTGTAGTAGGCGAGCTCTCGAGCCTGTTTGGCCATGGCCTCGGCAATTTCCGAGCTGCCATAGCCGATGTTGACGCACCACATGCCGGCGATACCGTCTATGTAGCGTTTTCCATCGCTATCGTAGACGTGATACCCCTCTCCCTTGCTGATCACCAGGTCGCCGGTCGTGGGCGCAGTCGCCAAGTCTGCCCAGGGATGGAGGGTGTGGCGTTTGTCGGTTTGGCTGATCTGCTCCGTTGTTGCTGCCGGATAGGCGGCAGCGGCCTTTACCTGTGTCGTCATAGCCGCCTTCTCATGCACAGTCCATTGTGACGATTTCGCTGGAGTCGCGACCCAGGGCTTCGAGCTGCTCGCTGATGACGCGTAACCCCTCCGCGTTCACCATTTCCTTGCGGCCGGTGATCCAGAAACGACAGTTAGGCGTGCCGCAGAGACATGGAAACTGCTTGAAGAGAACATCTTCGGTGGAGGCGTAATCCATGGTCAGGGCCTGTCCCACCTCAATGTCGCGCAGGGCCCAAATCTCGAACTCGGTCATATCGAGAAAGATATTGGGCGCACAGGAATGGAGTAGATAACCAGTAAAATAGGGGTCGTGGAGATGGGTGGTCGGCGTCATCTGCAGGGTGTGCTGAGCGATATTGGGAACGATGTTCCCAGTGATGCGGGCGACGAACTCACCGCGCTTGAGGCTCTTTTTGGCATAGACTCCGGCTCCTTTACCATCTTCCTGGCGGGTGACGAGGAAATCCTTATTCTGAGGATAGCCGTCGTTGGGGTTGAGCCTGTATTCATCGGGGTAGATCAGCATATCGTTTCTCCAGTGTATGTGATGATTTTTGATGAGATCTGTCTTCTTCGTCGGTCTCGTCGAGGCGTTCTATTTGCGCAGCTCAATACCGTCGAGCAGAAGGCATTCCAAATACTCTCCCCGCATGCAGTGGTTCGAGCTCATCGAAGTGGTGTAGGCGCCGGCATTGATAAGCGCCAACAGGCTTCCTTCTTCGACTGCGGGGAAGGGAAGGTCGTCATACATGACGTCGAGTGCCTCGTTGATATTGCCGACGAAGGTTGTCGGCCGCATGTTTTCCGGGGCAAAGGTCTTTTTCTGGGAATCCGGAAGCCGGCACATAACAGGCTCGGCGGGAAGCTGGTAATGGACCGGCTCCATGGTCAGGTTGAACCCGTTATTGACGCCGACAAAGAGCTTGCCGGATTTGGTTTCCACGGTGTTCGCCTCGAGAATGAGCAGGCCGGCGTCCTTGGCAATATAGGTTCCAGGCTCGACATGGATCTCATACCCGGTCGTGCCGAAAACGCGCCTGATGACCCCTGCCCACTGGCCGAGATCGAGCTCGCTGTCATGGCGGGTGAGCGGTACGCCGAGTCCGCCTCCCAGGTTGACTGCACTGAGGCTAGGGATCTTGCGGATCATCGCCAGGCTGGTTTTGAGAACCTCTTCCCATGACTCCAGCTGGTCGTTGAGATAACCGCAACCCGTGTGGAAGTGGATCCTGGTGATGGTCAGGTCATATTGAGCGGCAAGCTCTATGGCCTCGTCGAGCTCCGAGGCGTATATACCGAATTTGGTCGGCTTTTCGCCACTGTATCGGAGCAGCTCGTTGGAGCCGTAGCCCGTGCCCATGGCTGGATTGATGCGCAAGCCTATCTCGCGACCAGGGGCTCGCTCGCCCACACGTCTGATCATGCTTAGGCCGTCACAGTTGAGTTTGAGACCATGGATTCCAGTCAGGAAATCAAGATCGGCATTGGAGACGGATGTGCCGGTATAGGAGATATCAGAGGGGGCGAATCCGCAGCTCAGGGCATGACGGACTTCGGCAGGGGCGCAGGCATCGATACCACAACCGGTCGCTGCCTTGATAAAGGTCAGCAGAGGGGCAAAGCGGTTGGCTTTGAGTGCGTAAAAAACTCTGCTTTCCAGCCCCGTGCTCTGCAGGGCCTGCTCTACTCGAGTGATATTGGAAAGAATGCGTGCTGCACTGTGAACGAAAAGCGGTGTGCCGAGCTGCCGGGCAAACTGCTCTATGTTTTGGTTGGCAAAGACGAGCTCGTTGTTGTCGTTGTAGTACAAATCATCTCTTTCCCACCATAGTTCAGTTTTCATGGACTGCTCCAGAAATCAGTCGTTCGGTTGATAGAGGGCGAGCGGTAGCCTAGATTCTCGGTCTGACCGCGAGGCGCGAATATATATTGTAAATCGATGCTGTCTTGACTCTGATGCAATTATTGTCAAGCCGCACTGGCCCGTTACGAATAGCGCGCGCTTCTTGGCCGATGCAAGGAGATATCCATATCAACCTTGAGGCTCGTTCAGCTTGATCTTTTCAATACGCACCTTGCGCTCGGCAAGAGCAGATGCGTGGCGGGCAGGAAAGAGGACTGAAATCGGTCTTCCGAAGCTTACAACCATGCAGTGTCCCGGCAAGAAAAACCAGTGATACTGGAACCTTCTATTTCGAAGGGTAAGGGTTTTTTAATCGGAGCGCGGGACGAGGCGGCGAGCGGATTGCCTGTGCTCAGGAAGCTGATTCCTGATTGATGCAAGAGGCGGGAAAATAATGCTCGTTTACCAGTTCGACCTTGTTAGGCTAGTGGACTTGGTTATCTTCAACGAGGGCGCGTAAAAAACTTAATTCAGAATAGAGTGAATGACGATGAAGTCGTGGAAACGTTTCCACCTCCTGCCCGCGGGCTGATCTTTGGTATCCTTCAGCGGCACTCAATGCCAATCTGGAGCTCTCTTCACGATATTGCCGCTCTTGTATACCTGACGAATGCGGAATTGCGGCTCTCAATGACCGATAACCTGCAAGTTCTCAGTCAGAAGTGTGCGTAGTTGCGGCGAATCCCTTTCGAGCTCCGCAAAGAACGCTTTGCAGGCTGTTCGAAATTCGGTAAACCGCTCGTAATAGCGGTTGTAAAGCACGCGCTTCTTGAAAGGATTTCCAGAAGCGCTCGATCAGGTTGAGGTTGGGGCTATAAGGCGGTAATGGCTCAAGTTGAATGCGGGAGGTTTCTAAAGTAGGGCCTCGATCATCGTTCGGTCCACCTGGCCGCCGGGAGCAAGGCGCCCCTGCGTAAGGCACTGAATTTCCTAACCAAGATCGCAGCGATCCTTACGCTTGCACTGGGTTTTGGACCAGACGATGATCAAGGCCTAAAGTAGTCCGCAACGCTCTTGCCTTTGTAGTAGCGGGCGTTATCGCAAATCACGATGATCCGCGGAGCGGTTGGGTGAGCATTCTCCAACTGCTTGAGCAAGGCGGTCGTCGAGACCGCGTCGATGGTACCGTCCACAAGGTAGGTAAGCTCCAACGTCCATGGCTCTGAAGGTCACCAAGAGTGCACCAGCGTAGCCCTCTGATTCGATGCAGCTGCCCGCGCCAGGATCTGGCAAACGTCGTCGGTATGCGCAAGAGCGATAATCATAAGCCCCTGATTATGAACGTTGTATTTTTGCACCTTTAAAGCCTTGCTGCAACGTCTCGATGTTGATCGCACCTTTAGATGTTCAGCGCCCCGTCCGGTATTGCTCTGGATCTCGTCGCGGTTCCCGAGCTTGATTCCGCCGCAACCGAGCACCGGATGGTGCTGCGGGTGAACCGTGTCCATGAAGACGACGACATCTTCTTCGGACTTCTTATCCTTTAGATTCTGGTACTTGGAGACGAATGCCTCTTGGGTCTCGACCGGCGGATGCTTGCCTGGCAGCAGCGAGGGCTCTTTGTAGGCCTAGCCGAGACGATGCAGCAGCGCGGTCATGCCGCTGGGCGTGTAGCGCACGCCCCAGGTCTGCTCGACGTAGCGCGCCACGTCCGCAGCGGTGGGATACACTGTGCTCTGCAGGCGCGCATCCAGCGCGCGCAACTGAGTGCTATCGAGCAAGTCCTCGCTGCCTATATCGCTCATGCGCAGCAGGTCGTCGAGGCCACCTTTCTTGTGACGCTTGAAATCGCTGCGCACCGTCTCGGGATCCAGGAGCAGGGCATCAGCAACGTCTCTCGCCCAACGACCCGGACCGAGCAGAATGACCGCATTGATGCGGTGCGCCTCGCCGATCTCGCGCACCCGGTGGTGGGCAGCACGCAGCTCAGCCAGCTCTGCGTGGCTCAGTCGGTAGTCGTTCATTAGCAGCAGCTTAACATGGGGGCAGATCCTTCACGAGAGACCTCTGCCGAAAACCCATGTGGGACAGGTAGTCGTGCGGCGACAGCTCCGCCCTGGGGGCGCATGCGCCGCTGCGTCCCCTCGCACGGGCCGGCCGCAGCCGTGGCAGAAGAGCTATGCCGCGCGGGCGAACAGCAGCTCCAGGTGGTCGTTCTGCTCGGTCATGGTCCCGACCGTGGAGCGCGAGGTCCGTACCGGATTGGTCTGGTCGATGGCGATGGCCGGCGGGATGCCCTCCATGCGGTCCGCGGCCGGGCGGTCCATGCGGTCGAGGAACTGGCGCGCATAGGGCGAGAAGGTCTCGACGTAGCGCCGCTGGCCTTCGGCATAGAGGGTGTCGAAGGCGAGCGACGACTTGCCCGAGCCGGAGACGCCCGTGACAACGATCAGCTCGCCGAGCGGCAGATCCAGGTCGAGGTTCTTGAGGTTGTTCTGACGGAGGCCGCGCAGGCGGATGAGGTCCTTCAAGTGGACGGGGCTCTTGCGGCTGCTCTCGTTGGGGGCGGGATTGTAGCCAGGCCCTGGAAAGGCAGCGCGGGAGCCGAGTATTTCGGGTGCGGGAAAGCGAGCTGGAAATGGATGAGCCCGAATAGAGCAGTTGAGCCCGTCGGCCCCGTGTTGCGCGAGACTGCGCGCATACACAATCTGCTTGACAGAGGGACTGACCTGCTACCCTGGTGCCGGCAGCGGCCCGGGCGGCTGCAACTGACGCCCGTGGTGGTACTTCGCCATGGTGCGCGAGAGCGACCCAGGCGGCCTCGGCGTGCGGACGACTGATGCGGAGTGACGCTGGCGTCCGTGCGTGATCTGGCGGGCCGGGGCCTGCGGCAAGCGCGGGCGGCTGGTGATGGCCTAGGTATGCTTGTCGGGCTCGGCCAGGCGTACGAAGATGCTCCACCAGTCGTAGACGAGCGCGGCGATGGTGAGGATCTCCTCCTCGAGCGAGGTGACCAGGACGGCGTGCTCATCGATGCGCACGTCCCGCTCGAGACTACGACGCGGCGGGCGCGACTCCAGCCCGACAGGCGCAGGGAGGCCTCCGCCCCTTGCCAGCCCTGACCGGCCTCGCTCCAGTTGGCATCACGCAGCAGCCGTTCGACCAGCCGCTTGGTGCCTTTGGTCAAGCGCTGCTTGAATAGGTAGGGCAAGCCCTCCTGCTCGGCGCGGGCCGTATTGGCCTCGGTGCCCCAGTCACGGTCGCCGCGGATGAACGCCGGCCAGCGCGCCCGCCCCAAGCGCTCGAGCAGCGCCCACAAGCTCGGGGCGCTGTGCTTGGGGCTCGATTGATTCCCGGCTTGGACCTCGACGTCCAGGACCAGGCGCAAGTCGGCCACGAAGTCGGTGTGGTAGGTGTGCGAGGGGCGTCCCGGCTTGTGCGGGTGGTAGCCGAGCACAGCGCCTTCCTGACGGCCGCTTCGCTATCGAGGATCCAGGGCTCATCGAGCAGCGGCTCGGTAACCGCTTGCAGGTGCTGTTGCTGCCAAGCGACCCCCGCGGTTTCGTCGAGCTTGCCCATGCCACAACGCATCGCATTCTTGCTGAGCACTTTCTCCATGCCCGGCAGCGGGGCATTGGGACTGCTCCAGCGGATCGGACACTGCTCGACCCAGGCATCGAACAGCCCGCTGACCTGCAGGTCGTCGCTAAGGCTTGAGTCAACGCAGCTCGGCGCCGAAAAAGGGCCCCTCGCCCGAGGGGGAAGAAGGCATCCGGGAGGGGGAAGGGGCAAGGTTGGCGAGGGAGAGGGCTACCGATGCAAGGCGTCGGTGGCTCTCAGGCGGCGTCGATCAGCCCCATTTCGGGTCGCCTTGTCGATGGTTTGAGTCGCAACGTCTTTCATTCAACTTCTCCGTAAGCATGCAGAAGTCGGGGATACTGGCTCCCAATGGGCGAGCCCCAGGGAGCAGTGTCATCATCCTTCGACGCCGGCTAGAGGAATGCACCAATGTAAACCTATCGTGAGCAGGATCGGCAAAGATGTTGGAGTGCAGAGGTGTCTGACTCCGGCCGAGGGGCCCTTTCCCGGTGCTTGGGGCAAGCAGAGGCGCCCGGCGGCTACCGAGCAGGGCGCCCCGTCTGAGCTAGAACCGGCTGCGGATGTACTTGAGTGCGCGGCTGATCGGCAGCTCGATGTTGGAGGGGCCGTTGCGGATGATGAAGAGCTCGCGCTTCTTGTCGTCGCGCAGGATCACCGGGGTGTCGGAGCGCTCGCATTCGATGGCGCCGATGCGGCGGTCGTCGAGGTCGAGGATGAAGAAGCGCACCAGCCGGGCGTACTCGGGGCCGAGGTGCTGGCTCAGCAGATTCTTGAAGTGGAGCTGGCACTTGTCCTCGTTCTCGAACTTGTCGGCGTCCAGTCCGAGCGTGGTGCCGTCGTCGGCGACGCCGAGCAGCAGGATGCCGCCCTCGGTGTTGAGGAAGGCCGCGACCCCCTTGAGCCAGGCCAGCTCGATCTCCTTGCCGGGCGTCTTGGCGTGTAGGTTCATGCGCATCGTGGACTTGAATTCCAGATGCGGTCCCTCGCCGGAGCCGATCAGATAGCGCAAGTCCTGCTCCGGCTGATTGCGGTCGATGCTCAGCTTGGGCAAGTCCTTGAGCTGGTGGCTGTACTTGCGGACTACGATGAAGGCGAGCCCCAGGCTGGCGCCGAGGATGCCCAGGGTGGTGACCAGGATGATGTGCCAGCGGCTCTGCAGGATGGCGAGCGTCGCGGAGACGGGCATGGCGACCGCGATCCAGACCGCGTCCGGGTCCTCGGTCAGCGGCCGGAAGCCGCCCCACCAGTCTTGTCCGCCGCTGTGGAAGCGGATCAGATCGCCGCTGATCTTGCCATTGGCTTTCCAGGCGGCGACGGCGTCGATCTGCAGCGGGCCGCCGAGCTGGCTGTCGGCCGAGAAGAAGGCGCTCGCGCGCGGGTCGGGCGTGCCCGTCTGGGCCGCATTGGGTGGTGGCACGAAGACACCTCCGGCGCCGCTGAACAGAAAACCCTGGCCCGCCGCGCCGATGTCGAGGCGGTCGATGGCGCCGAGGATGGTCTCCAGGGTGACGTCTAGCCCGGTGACGCGGGTCTCGCCCTGATCTTGCCAGGCGATGGAGGCGGTGATTCCAGGCACCCCGAGGGACGCGAAGATGTAGGGCTCGCTCCACACCAGCTTGTCGGGCTCCGCCACCGCATCGACGAACCAGGGGCGCTCGCGCGGATCGTAGTCGAGCTGCAGCGTCTGGCTGCCGATGGGCTCCAGGGTCGCGCTCCAGCGGTTGGCGCGGAAGCCAGGCGGGCTCCCAGGGGTGCGCAGGCGGGTCACCCAGTCTTCGCCGTCGCGTCGCAGGAAGTACTCGCGGCCGTCCCCGGTGGCGTCGATGGCTCCGGCGATCTGCTCGATGTGCGCCAGGGTCGGAATGAGCCGCAGGTTGAGGGCGTCTTCGTCCTTGGGCGCGATGTGCGCGGACTCCAGGCCGTCGCGGATGATGAGGAGCTGCTGCTGGACCGGCAGCAGGAGGTTGCGGACCTCGTCGCGCACCATGGCGGTGGCCGCGTCGATGCGGTTGCCGGCCAGATCCTGCTTGATCTCGTCGATCAGCAGGACGTTGATCATCGCCAGGAGGCCGACGGTGAAGGCGACCAGGAGGATGAGATCGCGCAGCAGGCGGGTGCGGATCGGGCCGGGTGTCAGGCTCAGGAGTGCGCTTTGCTTCATGGTGCCGGATTATAGCTGTGGGCCTGGTCTCGGGTCGTGGCTGCCGCGGCGAGCGGCGGGTGGTCAAGCGGGCGGCGCGCCCGCCTGGGCTGAGGTTAGGGCGGTCGGGCCGCTTGCTGCTAGTATCCCCTGGTCGTCCAGCGGCGTCCTGCGGGCGACGGTCGTTCGGCCTCGAGACCCTCTGCTGTTGGATTTTGTGTAGTCAGCTCAAGGAGTCATCGTTCGATGTCCAATACACTCTACGAAGCACATCCGTCGGTGCTGCGCATGCGCCCCTTCGGTGTCCTCTTCGCGCTCGTCCTGATCGCCGGCGGTATTCTGGTGGCGGTCCTCGGCGACCAGCTCTTGCCGCCGCAGTTTACCGGACAGGTCGACGGCAGGATTCTGCAGATGATCGGCATCGGCGTCTTCGCGCTCGCCACCCTGCAGCTCCTCGGCTGGTGGGTGTCCGCGCGCGCCGATCGGCTGGTGATCACCGAGGACGAGCTGATCTGGACGCACGGCCTGCTCAGCAAGGAGTACACCGAGATCAACATGGCCTCGGTTCGCACCGTCCGGGTATCCCAGAGTCTCTTTCAGCGCATCATGAATGCTGGTGACGTGACCGTCTTCACCGCCGGCGACAATCCCGAGCTCTTCGTCCGCGGCTTGCCCGATCCCACCGCGGTTCGCGAGCTGGTCAAGGCCCAGCCCCAAGCCGGCGGCTGATCGGCATGGGCGAGCGCAATCGGGGCGACCTGAAACTGCTGGCGATCGCCATCCTGGTGGCCGTGCTGGTTCTGGTGGCGGTCATCGCCGTCTTCCTGCCGGCCGCCACGCCCGCGCTCGCGGCCCTGAGCGAGGGGATGAGCATCAAGGAGGCCGTGCCCTGGGGCTTCGGCGTGACGGTCGCGCTCTTCGTCGTCTTGGCCGTTGCGGCGGGCGACGGGCTGATCGGTGAGCTTCAGTTCATGCTGGGGTCGTTCTTCTCCTTCTTCCTCATCCTGACGCTGCTCATTGCGTGGGTGTTTTGATGCCTGACGCCGTGCATCTGGATCTGCCCGACGGCCGCGGGATCGATTTCAAGATTCGCAGGTCCGGTCGGGCCAAGTCGGTCTGGCTCCGGGTGACGCCGCGCGACGGCCTCGTCGTCACCGTGCCCAAAGGCGTGACCCGGCGCGAGGTGCTGAGGCTGGTGGCACGCAAGTCGGACTGGGTGGCGCGGCATTTGGACGCCTTCGAGGCCGCGCGGCTCGAGCGTTCCACGACCGTTGCGAGCCGTCCGAGTCGGATCGACCTGCTCGCAATCGATGAGTCCTGGGGCGTCGACTATCGCCAAACCCAGTCCGTGAGCTTGAGTGCGCGTGCGGAGGGTGAGGGGAGCCTGCTGGTCTCGGGCGCGATCGACCAGGTCGACGCCTGCCACGCCGCCTTGCGCCGCTGGCTGATGCGCTACGCCAAGGTCAGGCTGGAGGACATGCTGGACGCGGTGGCCCGGGAGACCCGGCTGCGCTATACGGCTCTGACGATCAGGAATCAGCGCAGCCGCTGGGGCAGCTGCACCCACGACTGCAGGATCAGCCTGAACGCCAAGCTCCTCTTCCTGCCGCCCAGGCTGGTCCGCTACGTCATGGTGCACGAGCTCTGCCATACTCTCGAGCACAACCACTCGCCGCGCTTCTGGTCCGCCGTCCGGCGCTTCGAGCCGGACCCCGATCAAGTCCACGCCGAGATGCGCGGCGTCTGGCGACTGATTCCAGACTGGGCTCACCACGTCTAGCCCGGATATCTCACCGGGGGATTGGAAAAGGGCCGCACTCTCAGGCGTAGCGGATGTGCAATCAGCCAGTTATGCGCGCACGAGAGGACGACCCTTCGATGACGGAGTGTAATGAGGCTCAGCTGCAATTTCACGGCTTGGGACGCCGTGAGGTGATTGGTCAGTTCAACGGTGGGGCGATCAGCTCCGATGGCGGTGGGCTCCCCTTCGCGTCTTTTCGGAGAACCGGTCTGGAGCTCGTGCTCCAAAGAATACTTGAGTGCGAGGTCGATCGACCCAGCTTGGCAGGCCAGCCTGTGACATGCCCCCGCCCGATGCCGATTGACGATCGATGCGTTTGAGTACGCTCTCCCTTAGTCGCTTGCAGCTCCCGGGGCTGGTCCTCTTGGGGATCATCGCCTCGGTTAGCAGCGCCGTGCTCGTCTGGCTGCAGCTTGTGGATCATCGGCGCAGTGAGCTCCTGTGGGCTGCGCAGGACCATCGGAAAGCGCTTAACAAGGGCATCGATGACACGCTCGACGCGGTCCAGACGATCGCGGACCTGATGAGCCTGAGCCCGGATATCGACCGTGCCAGCTTCGCGCTGTTTGCGGAATCCTTACGTTCGCGTCATCCAGGCCTGGATAGCTTGGTTTGGCGATCTCCGCGCACGGCTGCCGACGATGCCAGCGCTCGAGGGTCGGCTCCGCGCGACCTATTCCCAATCCGCTACCGCGACCCTCCGCTCGCCGAGGACCCATCGGTTCCGGGTGATCTGACCGAGAAAACCGATCCCCATGCAAGGGAGGCGTTTCAGTCATTGGTGCGGCCGCTGATCGAGCGCGCGCTGGCAACCGGCGAAACAGCCGTTAGCGGACGGATCCCACTAGAGGAACGTGCGGCTCGGTATGGTGTCATGGTCGTGACTCCAGTGTCGGGGGCCCGGCCTGCCGCGCCGGGCGATCGCGCCAAGACGAGGTCGCCAGAAGGTGTGGTCGTCGCCATGCTCGACCTGGCGGCGGTCGTGGATGCGGCGATTCACGTGCTGGAGCCGCGGGGCGTCGAGATCCTGTTGCGGGACCTGTCTGCCCCGCCGGAGGAGGCCTTCCTCGATTTCTATGCGAGCCGACTGGGTCCCGGGCCACGCGTCCAGGGCGGAGTCTGGCAGGGCTGGAGCCTCGTCGATGCACAGCGAATCGAGGAGGTGGTCCGGGTCGCCGACCGATACTGGTCGGTGACCTGTGCACCCACACCACAGTACCGTAGCGCCGCTGGTTTGCTGCGCGAGCCCTGGATCATGCTTGGCGGTGGTCTCGCGATGACCTTGATTGCGGCGCTGTTCATGCGCTCTTTGCGCAGCCAGGTCGGCGTGCGGGAGCGGATCGAGCAGGAGCTGCGGAGCTCGGAGCAGAAGCTGCGGGTCCTCTTCAGCCAGTCACCCGACATCATCATGAGCGTGAGCCCGCGAGGGCGCATCACTATGGTCAACCGGCCCTGGCCGAAGGCGCCCGAGGAGAGTGCCGTTGGCCGCAATTCGTCCAAGATCCTCCCCAAGGGGCTGCGCAAGTGGTATCGCAAGGCGCTCGCGCAGGTGTTCGCATCGGGTGAAGCGCAGCAATTTCAGTACTCTGAGGCTGACTCGAGCTATTGGGATGTACGGATCGTGCCGTTGCGCGGTGCGAGCGCTGTGGATACCGCCATGGTCATCGCCACCGATGTCACGGAGCGCCGGCTGCTCGCGGCCCAGGCGATCCGCAGTGCTCGCTTGGCCACGCTGGGCGTGCTGGCGGCCAGTGTCGCCCACGAGATCAACAACCCGAACAACGCCATCCAGTTCAACGCCGCGATCCTGCAGCGCAGCTGCGCGGACATCCTCCCGATCCTGCGGCGGGAGCACGCGGAGCACGGGGATTTTCTGATCGGTGGTCTGCCGATCGCTCAGGCGATCGATGGTCTGCCACAGATGCTGACCGCCTTGCAGCGCAATTCTCAGCGCATCCAGAGCATCGTCGGGAGCCTGAAGCAGATGGCCCGCCATGACCCAGGCGAGTACGGCGCCAACGTCAGCCTGCCGAAGGTGCTGCAGTCGGCCTATTCGGTCCTGCAGCACGAGATCCAGAAGCACACGGACCGCTGCGAGCTGCGGGTGCCCGAGAGGCTGCGGCTGGTGAGGGGCAATGCCCAGCAGCTCGAACAGGTCTTTATCAACCTCTTGTTGAATGCACTGCAGGCGCTGCCCGATCGGATGGCCCGAGTCTGGGTCGAGGCCGATGTCGTCGACGAGGGCGATCAGGCACGGGTGGCGGTCGTCGATCAGGGCAGCGGCATCGCCGACGGGGATCTGGCGAAGATCTTCGACCCCTTCTTCACGACCCGGACCGATCAAGGCGGCACGGGACTGGGGCTGTCCATCTGCCGGCGTGTGATCCAGAACCACGGCGGCACCATCGCGATCGGCTCGGTACGCGGCATCGGGACCGAGGTCGTGGTGCAACTGCCGATCGCGGAGCCCGATCGCGCTGTCGCTCAGGGTCCCGAAGGCGCGTGCCCGGCGATCGATCGCCGTTCGGCGCGGCAGGCACCGCAGGAGCCGCCCCCACCTTAGGTACTGCCGTGATCGGATTGGCGGCGAGGCTTGTGGGCGAGACCAGGGGCCAGCGCATCGCCCGCAGGAGGACATGAGATGACCCAGAAGGCACTACCCGTCGTGCTCGTCGATGACGAGGCCGATTTGCTGCTCGCGACCAGCATGCTGCTCGGATCCCATGGTGTCGGACCGGTCGTGACATTGCGGGACGCGCAGACGTTGCTGCCTTATTTGGAGGAGAGCCGGGCCGGGGTGATCCTGCTCGACCTCTATATGCCGAACATCGGCGGGCTGGAGCTGCTGCCGCAGCTGGTGCAGGACCATCCCGAGGTTCCCGTGGTCGTGATGACCGCGGCCCAGGACGTGGAGACCGCTGTCGCTTGCATGCGCGAGGGGGCCTTCGACTACCTCGTCAAGCCGGTTGAGGAGAGCCGTCTGGTCTCGGCCGTGCGCCGGGCCTTGGAGGTGTGCTCGTTGCGCGACCAACTGGGCACGCTACGCGCCTCGCTGCTGACGCGGCGGCTGCGGAATCCAGACGCCTTCGCCGACATCGTGACCGGCAATCGACGCATGGAGGCCATCTTTCAGTACATGGATGCAATCGCGGACTCGCCCGAACCGGTGCTGATCACGGGCGAGACCGGCACTGGGAAGGAGTTGATCGCGAGCGCGATCCACCGGCTCAGCGGGCGTGCTGGCGAGCTCATTGCGATCAATGTCGCGGGGCTCGATGATCATCTGTTCGCCGACACGCTGTTCGGACATGTCCGCGGCGCCTTCACCGGTGCCGAGCGTGAGCGCCAGGGCGCCATCGCCTCGGCCGCCGGCGGGACGCTCCTCCTAGACGAGGTCGGGGACTTGGCGAAGGCATCCCAGGTGAAGCTGCTCCGGCTCCTCCAAGAGCAGAGGTACTATCCCCTCGGCTCGGATCTGCAGCGCGTCAGCGATGCGCGGATTGTTGCCGCCACGAACCGGCCGCTGCACAAGCGTCTGGGAAACGGCAAGTTCCGTCAGGATCTCTACTTCCGACTCTCCAGCCACCCCATCGAGATTCCGCCGCTACGCCAGCGCAGGGATGACATCCCCTTGCTGGTGCCGCATTTCATCGAAGAGGCCGCAACCTCGCTCGGCCGCCAGGCGCCGGCGCCGCCGGAGGAGCTGATCACGCTCTTGTCGGTCTACGAGTTCCCGGGCAACGTCCGCGAGCTGCGGGCAATGATCTACAACGCCGTGGCCATGCATCGCAGCGGTCCGGTGCTCTCGATGGAGGGTTTTCGCACGCTGATCGAGCGAGGCCGGCGTGAGGGTGTGGACGACGGACTTCCCCCTCACGACGGGCCGCCGCTGGCCATCAACAGCCGTTTCCCAACGCTGAAGGATGCCGAGACCTACCTGATCGACGAGGCCATGCGCCGCGCGAAGAGCAACCAAGGAATCGCCGCGACGCTACTCGGCATCACCCGCCAGTCACTGAACCGCAGGCTGCTTAACCGACAGCGGTCCTGAGCGGCGGACGCAGCATGCGCGCGGGCGGAGAGGGGTGCAGCAATCGCTGCACCGCAAGAATTCGCTGCATCATATTAAGTGACTGATTCGATTGCTTTAACCCCTATCAGAACGCGTTTCGCGGCGCGAAAGGCTGCACCCCCGGCAGGACCTGGCAACGCTGGTGCGCGACGAGCAGGTGCTCTATTTCAATCGCTTAGCGGGTGCGCTGAGTCTTGGCACCAGAACTGCTGAAGCTCTTGGTGAAAGGTGCCCTGGTCCGCAAGTCCGTTCGGGGGCCCTGGAGTTTTCGTCGAACCAAGGAGCCACCCTCGTCGTGTCCATGCCTACGCCCAACCCCGCCATCGCTGTCGCTGCTCTCGCCCCCGCGAGGCATGGAGAGCGCAGCGCAGCCGAGCGGCCCCGGGTAGGTGTGGGCGCGGGCGTAGCGCCGCAGTGCCGAGGGCTGTGCCCGAGGCGCGGAGGCGATATGCAGAGCGCATCCCGCACACCGTTGAGTCATTCGTCGCAGGGGAGTGGCGCAGGCGCGCAGAGCCGTAGCCAGCCCCCGGAGCGGGACGAGCCCGGGCTAAAAGGCTGTCTTGTCGCGAGGGCGTTGGGGCGACTGGGAGTCCCGCAACGCATCCTGAGCGGCGACGACACCCCGGTACATCCTTAAAGGCCACGAAGCGCTTGCTGGTGGACCGTTCGGCGAATTGCTCTGGATCGTTATCGGTCTTGGCCTAGCCGCGTTGGTGTGCGCGGTCGCTGTTGCCAGGCAGGCCGGTTGGTCGCCCAGCACCTGGCGTGGACACCGCTGAGCCTCTGTCGTGGCCGCCAGACGGTCTTTCGGCGCTCGGCGCGACTCAGCCCGGCAAAATAGCCTCCTCACCGTCAAGGCAAGACAGTGTCGGCAGGCCCGAACCTCAGGTATAGCCCCCTATGATATCGAACACAATCAGACCATCCCGGCGACTCCTCGTCGCCATCTCCGGGTATCTGCTGATCGGCTTCATCGCGCTTGAGGTGCAGCCAGGATCTTGGGCCATGCCCGTCGCGGCCATGCTCCTCGCGCTCTACGCGCTGCTGGCACTGCGAGCGGCCGCTCCGGGCTTGCTGCAGCCCAAGCGGAGCAAGCACAAGACCCATCCGGTCGAATCCGGCAAGGCACGCCTGAACAAGCGCGAGCGCGCCGCAATGCTCGACAGTGTTTGAAGGCAGGGTGCGCTCAGTTGCTGCTCTGCGCGCCGGGAGCATGCTTGCGCAATCGCTCGCCGCAGCCGAGACCGGCATGATCGACGACTCGGACAGACCGGGATTTCCCGCATGAAGACTTCCAAGCTCGCGCTTTTCTCCAAGACCAAGACGATGGAAGGCCTGATCGACGATTTTCTCGATCAGGTTTCGAATGGCGGTATGAAGTTCGAGCAGGGCATTGCGACCTATATCGATTCGGGCGCGGAGGGGCACTGCAAAGACTTGGTGCTGCAGCTGCGGCGAATCGAGGGCGAAGGAAATCGCTTGCGCCGGACGATCGAGGTACAGCTCCACACCGAGATGCTGATCCCGGATCTGCGCGGCGACGTCTTGAGTCTGATGGAGGACCTCAATCACCTGCTCGGTCTCGCCGAGGACATCTTTCTTGCCGTCACGGTCGAATGCCCGGCGGTGGAGGAGCCGTATCAGGCCGACTTCAAACTGATGACCTCGCACGCGGTGAAGACGCTCGAAGCAGCCGTGCTCGGCGCGCGCGCCTTCTTCCGCAACCTTTCCGCGGTTCATGACCACCTCAACAAGGTCGGCTTCCATGAAGAGGAGGTCGACCAGATTGCGACCCGCCTGAAGCGCGCCATCTTCGCCTCTGACCTGGGACTGGCGGATAAGATGCACCTGCGCTACTTCGTCGACAAGATCGACAGTCTCGCGGACGAGGCAGAGGACGTCGGTGACTGGCTGGCGATCTACTCGATCAAACGCTCGATGTGATCGGGCCGCGAGCCGTCGCTGGGCGAGCCATCCATTGGCGACCCGAGCCCCGTCGTTGCGCGCTTCCCGAGCACGGCAGAAGAGACCCTTGGCCAAAGCGGACGAGGCGCGTGCGTGGCTCGATCTCAAGGCTCCCATTTCAACGGGCTGCGACACGGAGCGACGCGATCCGCTGCCGCTGCTTGGCCTAGACATCTCCGAGGGGAACCCCACCGGTGGAAATCACGCTCCTGATCTTCTTGTCCAGCGGCTTGTTCCTAGGGTGGTCTCTGGGCGCCAACGACGCATCCAATGTCTTTGGCACGGCGGTCGCGAGCCGCATGATCAAGTTCACTACCGCGGCGATCATTTGCTCCGTGTTCGTGGTTCTGGGCGCCGTGATCAGTGGCGCCGGCGCCGCCCACGGGCTGGGGAAGCTCGGTCAGCTCAATGCATTGGGCGGTGCCTTCATGGCAGCTCTCTCGGCAGCGCTCACCGTCTACGCGATGACCCGGGCCAGCCTCCCGGTGTCGACCACGCAGGCGGTCGTCGGCGCCATCATCGGCTGGAACTGGTTCAGCGGCTCGATCACGGATACCGCGGCACTGACGAAGATCCTCGCGACCTGGGTCGCCTGTCCGCTGCTGGGAGCACTGTTCGGGGCCGTGATCTACAAGACCATGACCTACGTGATCGATCGCACCCGCGTTCACGTGCTGAGCCTAGACAGCTACACCAGGTTGGGACTGATTCTTGCGGGCGCCTTCGGCTCGTATAGCTTGGGCGCGAACAATATCGGCAACGTCATGGGCGTCTTCGTTCCCTCGTCGCCGTTCACCGAGGTGTCGATCGGCGGCTGGGTTACGTTGACCTCCGTGCAGCAGCTCTTCTTCTTTGGCGCCCTGGCCATCTGCGTCGGCGTCTTCACCTACTCCAAGCGCGTCATGATGACGGTCGGCAGCGGCGTCGTGCCCCTAAATCCCGTGGGAGCCTGGGTCGTCGTCATCTCGCACTCCATCGTGCTGTTCCTCTTCTCGTCCTTGACCTTGGAGCACTTCCTCGCCTCGAAGGGGCTGCCGACGATTCCCCTGATCCCGGTCTCCAGCTCGCAAGCCGTGATCGGCGCCGTCATCGGCATCGGGCTTCTCAAAGGCGGCAAGGCGATCCGCTGGCGCGCCCTCGGCAGCATTGCCTCGGGCTGGGTCACGACCCCGATCGTGGCATCGCTGATCTGCTTCGTGATGCTTTTCGTTCTGCAGAACGTCTTCAATCAGGTGGTGTACCACAAGGTCTACTACGAGCTCAGCGAGCCGGCGATCGCGTACCTGCGCGAAGGCGGCATGCCGCCCGCCGGTCTCGCGTCCGTCGCCGGCGAGCGCATCGAAGGGGGCGTGGCCTTTCGCGACCGATTGCGAGCCCAAACCGAGCTGCCTCGAGCGCTCGAGGACAAGGTGATCGAGACGGCACGGCTGTTTCCGATGCGCATCACCCAGGAGGGTGTCGCTCAGGTAGACGCGGCCTACATCGCGCCGGCGCAATTGGAAGCAGTCAAGGCGCTGATCGGCAAGACCTTCCATTATCGCTGGCAGCTTCA
The DNA here is from genome assembly GCF_010820565.1 of Thiorhodococcus minor. Taxonomy (GTDB): domain Bacteria; phylum Pseudomonadota; class Gammaproteobacteria; order Chromatiales; family Chromatiaceae; genus Thiorhodococcus; species Thiorhodococcus minor. The sequence goes on from NZ_JAAIJQ010000002.1 coordinate 35,475, forward strand.
GGAGGCGCTGGCCGCACTGGAGCCGGAATGGAAACTGCTGCCCAACACCAAGGTCAACAAGTCGCTGAACAAGCACCTGAAGGAGCAGCTGGAGTACATCTGCTCGGTGTTTCACGTCGAGCAGGCCGACCCTGAGGCTCCTCCGATGAGCATTCGCCGCTAGCCCGGATATCTCACCGGGGGATTGAAAAAGGGCCGCACTCTCAGGCTTGACGGATGCGCAATCAGGCAGTGATGCGCGCACGAGAGGGCGACCCTTCGATGACGGAGTGTCATGAGGCTCAGCTGGAATTTCACGGCCTGGGACGCCGTGAGGTGATTGGTCAGTCCAACGGTGGGGCGATCAGCTCCGATGGCGGTGGGCTGTTGTTGGTGGAGGTCGAGGCGCACACCGGCAGCATTGCCCGTCTGGCCGAGCAGTTTGTTGACCACCGCAATCCGGATCTGATCGAGCTGAGGGTGAAATCACACTGCAAGCGCACCCGAAATGACTACACCACCGGCTGATTCGGCGCAGGTGTCCTGTCATTCTCCCTGGGGCCCCCAAATGCGGCTCCTTCCCCGCGCTGTGCCCCGCGGTTCGCGCCCGGCTGGCCAACTGGTGAGCGATCCGGGCTAGTTGAGCACGCCACTGCGCTCCAGCAGCAGCTGGGTGAGCAGGGCGACTGGCCGGCCGGTTCCACCCTTCTCCTTGCCGCTGTTCCAGGCGATGCCCGCGATGTCGAGGTGTGCCCAGCGGTATTTCTTGGCGAAGCGTGACAGGAAGCAGGCGGCCGTGACGGCACCCGCGTCGCGCCCGCCGATGTTGGCGATGTCGGCGAAGTTGCTGTCGAGCTGGGACTGGTAGTCGTCCCAGAGCGGCATACGCCAGGCGCGGTCGGCGGCGGCCTCGCCGGCCTGGGTGATCTCCTCCGCGAGCTTGTCGTCCGCGGTGAAGAGCCCGGCGGGGTGCTTGCCCAGGGCGACCACGCAGGCGCCGGTCAGGGTCGCCATGTCGATGACGACGGCGGGGTCGAAGCGCTCGCAGTAGGTGAGGGCGTCGCAGAGGATGAGGCGGCCCTCGGCGTCGGTGTTGAGGATCTCGATGGTCTGACCCGACATGCTGGTGACGATGTCGCCGGGCTTGTTGGCGGCGCCGTCGGGCAGGTTCTCGGAGGCTGGCACCACGCCGATCAGGTTGATCGGCAGGTCGAGCTGGCAGGCCGCGAGCATGCTCCCGAAGACGCTGGCGCCGCCGCACATGTCGTACTTCATCTCGTCCATGTCGGCTGCGGGCTTGAGCGAGATGCCGCCGGCGTCGAAGGTGAGCCCCTTGCCGACCAGGACGACGGGCTTGGCGTCCGACTTTCCGCCCCTGTGGTGCATGACGATCAGCTTCGCGGGCTCACGGCTGCCGCGCGAGACCGAGAGCAGGGCGCCCATGCCCAGGTCGGCCATCTTGTCTTCGTCGAGGATCTCGACCTTGAGGGGCTTGAAGTCCTTGCCGAGCTTGTGCGCCTGGTCGGCGAGATAGGACGGCGTACAGATGTTCCCGGGCAGGTTGCCGAGCTCCTTGGCGAGTGCGATGCCGGACGCCATGGCGCTGCCATGCGCGGCGGCACGCTCGGCCTCCTTGGTCTCTTCCTTGGAGCCGACCCAGAGCGTCAGGCGCTTGAGCGGGGTCTTGGGGGCCTTCTTGTCCTCCTTGGTTTCCGCGTAGCGATAGACGCGGTCTTCCGTGGCGACGACCAGGTCACGCAGGCCGGCGTAGAGGTCCGCGTCGCTCGGCAGGGGGCCGTACAGCGCGAGCGTCGCATCGCCGCAGCGCGCCTTCTGCAGCACGTCCGTGGCCGCGGCGATGGCCTTGCGCGCGACGGCTCGGGTGAAGTCCTTCTTCTTGCCCAGGCCCACCAGCAGGACGCGCTCGGCGGCCAGGCCCGGCAGGTCGTAGAGTATCAGGGTCTGCCCCGTCTCGCCGTCGAGGTCGCCCTTCTTGAGCAAGGCGCCGATGCGTCCGTTGGTGGCCGCGTCCACGTCCTCGGAGGGTCCGATGAGCTTGCGGCGATCGAACACTCCCAGGACGAGGCAGGGCGTCTTGTGATTGGCGATCTCACCGGTCTTGATCTTGAATTCCATCGCGTGGCTCCTGGCGATACTTGAGAGGGCGGGGCGGCCTGGGCTGGCCCGCTGTAACTGGTGTTAGGATGCTGGGATTAAAGTCTACAGAATGACGGGCCCGGGCCGAAGTGAGAATCCTTGACCGTTATGTCGCCTGGTCGGTGATCGAGGGCACCCTGCTGACGCTGGGCGCGCTGGTCCCGCTCATGGGCGTCTTCATCCTCGCCGACGAGGTCGAGTCCATCGGCGTCGAGCACTATGGGCTCCTGGATGCCGTCCTCTTCATGCTGCTGAGCCTGCCCCGCTATCTCTATCAGGTGTTCCCCATCGCGACGCTGATCGGCGCGCTTATCGGTCTCGGGGCGCTGGCGAGCCGCTCCGAGCTGGTCGCCGTGCGGGCGGCCGGGATCTCCGTGTCTCAGATCGTGCGCGCGGCGCTTGCGGGCGGGGCCTTGCTTGCGATCCTGGCTGTGCTGCTCGGTGAGGTGGTGGCGCCCGCGGCCGAGCAGCGCGGCGTGGAGCTGCGGCGTCAGGCGCTCTCGGGCGACGTGGCCCAGCGCACGCGCTTCGGCTTCTGGGCGATCGATGATGGCTCCTATGTGAACATTCGCGAGATCCGCTCGGGCGCGCACTTGAGCGACATCTACATCTACCGCGTCGACAGCGGCGCCGGCTCGCTGGTCGCCACGCACGCGGGTGCCGCGCGCTATTCGGAGGGTCACTGGGTTCTGGAGGAGATCGCGCGCAGTCGTGTCGACGCCGATGGTGTCGAGGTCGAGCGCATCGACCGGGCCGAATGGGATTCCATGCTCGACCCCGAGCTGCTCAAGGTGGTGGTGGCGGATCCCCAGTCGTTGCCGGTCTGGGGGCTCTACAAGTACATCCGCTTCATGACGATCAACGAGCAGGACGCCGGGGCCTACGAGGTCGCCTTCTGGGGCAAGGTCCTGCATCCGGTGCTGACCCTGTCCATGATCTTCGTCGCCATTCCGCTGCTGCTCGGCTCTTCCCGGAGCACCGGGATGGCACGGCGGATCTTCGCCGGGATCCTGGTCGGGATTCTCTATTACCTGCTGAGCCGGACCTTCGCCTATATGGCGCTGCTGTTCGGGATGAGCCCGCTGCTCGCCGCCATCGCGCCGCCCGCGCTCTTCGTGACGGCGGCGCTCTTGCTTCTGCGTCGCCTGGGCTGAGCCCTTGCGTCAGCTCGGTAGCGGCTGCCTCGGCTGGAAGGCGGCCGCGTCCGTGGCTGGACGCGGCCTGGCTCGCCCTCGATTCTAGGACCCCGCCGATCTCGGCGGGGGCGCCGAGGTTGGCGCCCAGCCGGGGCGAGGAGGGCAGTCGCCGCTCGCTCAGGCGGCCTTCTGGGTCAGCACGAGGCGGGTCCCGGACCTGCTATCGTGCAAGGCGAGTCCCTCGCGATTGAAGAGGCTCAGCCAGAGTCCGAGCCCGGCGGGAACGAAGCTGACGATCGACCAGACGAAGCGCTTGAGGGCCGTGCCCATGCCGATGTCGTGGCCGTCGTTGTCGACGACGCGCAGGCGCCAGGCCCGCATGCCTAGGGTCTGGCCGCCGTGGGTCCAGAAATAGACATAGAAGCCCGCGATCACGGCGAGCAGATAGAGGCGCATCAGGGTCAGTGGGAGGAAACTCTCGTAGACGGGGTGTCCGGTGACGACCTCATAGGGGATGACGACGATGGCGTTGGCCAGCATGAGCACGCCGAGCAGCACAACGACGTCGTAGAGCAGGGCCCCGAGGCGTCTCAGGACGGAAGGTTTCTGGGCTTGTGACAGATCGAGTTGCATCTTCTTTCAGTTGTCGAAACAGGGTTGTCGGGAAGTCGCTCCTAACAAGAAGCCACCATTGTGATTCGAATTTCTATTAAACCACTTCTGTTCAGGCTTTTGCGACGGGTTCCGATGCCGTGGATCGCGATCGTCATCGGGCTGGTCGCAGGTCTCGTCATCTGGACGACGCTCGATCAGGTGCAGAGCCGCCAGGTCGACAAGATCTTCGGACAGGAGCTCGAGGTGCAGCTCGAGCTGCGGGCGCGCGAGAGCCTGATCCGCTTCGACCGCTACCTCTCGAGCTATGCCGCGACCACGCGTCTGCTCGCCAATCACCGTAAGCTCTCCGAATACCTGGAGCCGCTCTTCTGGTCGCCGGAGGAGACCGTGGATCCGGTGATCTACAAGGACTTCCGCCCGACTTGGCTGCCCGATTTCTTCGAGCGCGACGCCCTGAGTCCGCCCAGTCATGTCTTGCTGACGGACCCGAGCGGTCAGGTGCGGGAGATCTTTCAGCCGGGGCCGACGCAGGCTCCCGCGGAGGTTGCGTCCTCAGTGCCGACGCAGTTCCTCGACGAGCGCGAGGTAAGAACGGTGATCGAGCGCCTGGGCAATCGTCTATACCTGCTCGCGAGCGATGCCGTCGAGGATGCCGGTGGCTACGACATGGGCTATCTGGTGGTGCTGGTGCCTGTCGACGACGCCTTCCTGGCGGCATCGCAGCGCGGTCTCAACGTCGTCCGCGCGGCGGTGGCCCTGGTCGACAGCGACGACCAGAAGATCGTCGCCAGCCTGGATTCGCAGGCGCTCATCCCGGAGACGACGCTCGGCGATTGGGAGGACACCTATGTCATTACCTCGCAAGCCCTGCCGGAGTACGAGGGGGCCAACTCCAATCTGCTGTTCGCCACCTTCGTGCCCCATGCCAGCGTGGAGAAGATGTCCAGGCACGTGCGCATCTTCGAGCGGCGTCAGCGCTTCATCGCGGCGGCGGTCTACATCCTTGTCTTCACCGCGGTGATCTACCTGGTCTCCTCGCGCCTCAACAAGGTGCTCAAGCGGATGACGCGCTTCTCGCAGCGCGCGCTCGGCATCGCCGAGCCCGGCTTCGATCGCGGCGGCAATCAGCTGGTTCTGCTCGAGGATTGGATCCAGCACTTCACCCAGCTGGTGCTGACGGCCCGCGAGGAGATGAGCCGCAAGCATCAGGCCGAGATGCGTGAGAGCGAGGCGCTCAAGGCCGCCATGATGGAGGCCTCGCTGGACGCCATCGTGACCCTGAACCATGGCGGGCGGGTGATCGAGTACAATCCCTCGGCCGAGCGCCTATTCGGCATGACCCGCTCCGCCGCCATCGGAGTCGTCTTCACCGAGCGTTTCATGCCTGAGGTGACGCGCGCGGCCTTCAAGCGCCTCTTGGACCGCTCTCAGCACCTGGGGCGGGAGCCGCTTGGCCGGGGCGAGCTGATCGTCGCGAGGGCCGACGGCTCCGAGGTGCCTGTCGAGATCTCCATCGCCCCCATCGCGCTGGTCGACGAGCGCGTCTACACCCTCTACATCCATGACATCAGCAGCCGCAAGCAGGCGGAGCAGGAGATCAAGAGCCTCGCCCGGTTCGCGAGCGAGAGCCCCAATCCTATCCTGCGGGTGACAGACGCGGGCCTGATTGTCTACGCGAACAGCGCGAGCCGCCCCTTGCTGCGGGCCTGGGAGGCCGAGCCTGGAGAGGGCTTGCCCGCCGACTGGGCCGCTGCGGTCTCCGTGGCGGCGCGCACGGGCCGGCCCCTGGAGCGCGAGCTGGAGATTTCGGGGCAGGTCTACTCGCTCCTGTTTGCGCCCATCCGCGATCTCGGCTATGTGAACATTTACGCGCGCGACATCACGGCCGTCCGGCGTGCCGAGCAAGAGTCGCGCCAGCATCAGGCGGAGCTGGTCCATGTCTGTCGCTTGAGCACCATGGGCGAGGTCGCGACGGGAATGGCCCACGAGCTGAATCAGCCCCTGTCGGCCATCGTCAACTACGCCAATGGCTGCACGCGACGCCTGCAGAGCGGTGTCGGCCAGCCGCAGGAGCTGGTTGGCGCCATGGACCAGATCACCGCGCAGGCGAAGCGCGCGAGCGAGATCATTCGGCGCTTGCGCGCGCTGGTCGGCAAGCAGCCGCCGACACGCACCCATGCCGACCTCAATCATCTCGTCCGCGAGGTCTGCTCCTTCCTCGAGTTCGAGACCACGCGGCTTGGCGTGCGGATCCTGCTCGATCTCAGCGAGGAGGCGATCCCTATCTGCGTCGATCTGGTTCAGATCGAGCAGGTGCTGCTCAACCTGGTCGGCAATGCGCTCGATGCGCTCGAGATGCGGCCCGAGGGGCGGCGCCAGCTCCGGATTCGCTCCGACGTCGACTCCGGGAAGGCGCACGTGAGCGTGGCGGACAGTGGCCCCGGGATCGCGCCCGAGCGGATCGCGACCCTGTTCGACGCCTTCGTGACGACCAAGGAGAAGGGGATGGGCATGGGGCTGGCGATCAGCCAGACCATCGTCGAGAATCACGAGGGTCGGATCTGGGCCGAGTCCGATGTCGGTGTGGGATCGACCTTTCACCTGAATCTGCCGCTGGCCGAGCGGCCCGCCGACGAGACTAGAGACGTGATCGAATCGCTGGAAACCCTAGGATGACTCTTGACGCAACCGTATTCGTGGTCGACGACGATCAGGCCATGCGCACCTCGCTCCAATGGCTGATCGAGGCGACTGGCATGACCGTGAAGACCTATGATTCCGCCGCCGCCTTTCTTAAAGACTATTACCCGGGCCGCGCCGGCTGCCTGCTGCTGGATGTGCGGATGCCGGGCATGAGCGGGCTCGAGCTGCAGGCGCATCTGGCCACGGAGGGGCATCGTCTGCCCGTCATCATGATCACCGGCCACGGTGACGTGGCCATGGCGGTGCGCGCCATGAAGGCCGGTGCCGTCGATTTCATCGAGAAGCCCTTTCACGACGAGGATCTGCTGCGCAGCATCCGCAATGCCCTGGAGTTCGATGAGAAGACGCGCGCCAGCCGCCTGGCGAAGGCGGAGATCGTCAGGCGTCTTGCGGAGCTGACGCCGCGCGAGCATGAGGTGATGGGCATGGTCACGGACGGCAGATCGAACAAGGAGATCGCGGCGGCGCTCGGGGTGAGCGCCAAGACCGTCGAGGCCCACCGCGCGCGCGTCATGGAGAAGATGCGGGCCGACTCGCTGGCGGATCTCGTCCGCATGGCGCTGATCGCGGCACCCGAAGGTCCGCTGTAAGGCGATTTCCGAGCATCCTCATGCCAATCGCCCGCTACGCGCTCTTCTCGGTAGGAGCCCGCTACGCGCTCTTCTCGGTAGGAGCCCGCTTGCGGGCGATGCCTCCGGGAGACGCGGGATCGATGAGCCATCAGGGGCGCCGCGCTCTCATCCCCCCATGCGTTTGCGCAGCATCATGGGCTTCCCGAGTGCCATGGGTTGTTGGTACGGCAATTTTGAGAAATCGCCTCAGTGCACGAAGCGACCTAGCCGGGCCGCTCTCCTTTGCGCCCGACGAAGACGTAGTAGGGGACCCTGAGGCCCGGCAGATAGGGCACTGGGGCGCGACGCTCCAGTAGCTCGTGCCGGGGAAGCCGCCGGATGAGCTGGCGCAGATGCTCCGGGCTCGGGTGGACGCCGTCGTGTCCGAACCAGCGCGGCCAAAAGTGTCTGCCGAAGGCGCCGTGGCGCGCGCTGCCGGGACCGCCCTTGGCGTCCGAGACATAGAAATCCACCACCCCGAGCACTCCGCCGGGCTTGAGCATCGCAATGGCATTTGCCATGGCCGCGTCCCAGCTCGGAATCATCGTCAGCGCGTAGGAGAAGAAGACCGCGTCGGGCGGCACGTCGGGACGGTAGGTGGTCGCGTCCGCCTCGATCGCCCGCACGTTGCCCATGGCGCGCGTGCGCTCGCGTGCCTGCTCCAAGAGCGCCGGACAGAGGTCGACGAGCGTGACGGTCTTGAAGCTGGCGAGCCGCTCGCCGAAGTGGGCTAGGTTGCTTCCTGTCCCGGCGCCGAGCTCGACGACATGGGCGCCCGCTGGAACCTCCATGAGCCGCACCAGCGCATCGCGTCCGTGCAGCAGGCGCTCGCGGAAGCGGTCGTAGTCCCTGGCTTGAGGGGCGTAGAAGGCCTGGAGCCGCTCGGCGTGAGAGCCCCGCCGGGGCTGGCCGAGCAGTAGGCGCAGCAGGACGCGTGCGTCCGTGGCGATCATGTCAGGACGTCCGCGATGTGGAAGCCGGCGTAGGTGTGGACGCGGTCCATGAGACTCAGGCGTCGAGCCAGCTCGGGGTGGAAACGCAGCTGGTCCCGCAGCGGACGGCGCTCCGCGCCCAGCTCGATGCGGTCCAGGTAGGTGGGCGCGGCATGGGCGCTGCGGAAGATGATGCGCGCATCCGGCGCGGCGCGGTCGAGGATGGCTTGCCACTCTTGGGCCAGCGCCTCCGGCTGATAGGAGCTCATCCAGTCCATGTGGTCTAGGAGCACGAGCTTGGAGATGCGCTCCTCCGTCGAGCGGAGGAATTCCGTGACTGTCGAGGTATGGAGGACGACGCGCTCGGCGAGTCCGCCCTTCAAGGTCTCGAAGCCCTCGCGCTTCAGGTATTCGGGGCAGCAATCCTGGGCGTAGCGGCCGCGCAGATAGACCGACCAAAAGTAGTTGGTCGAGATGGGCAGCTGGCGGAAGACGTACTCGATGGCGTCCTGTACGAAGCCGGCGACCCCCTTCAAGTGCTGCGCCTGCACCTCTTTGCGCTGCGGGTGCGGGACGCCCAGCATGCTCATCGTCAACTGGCGCGACAGGGTCCATTTGACGCTGGGCGTCCAGATCAAGGGCTTGACGCGGGTGTCGTAGACGTGCCGCTGATCGTCGAGGGATTCGCTCTCGAAGAGAGCGCGGACGCTGGCGGCGAGCTTGGGGCGGACGCGCAGATAGGTGTGGAAGACCCGCGCGACGATGCCGGAGAGCCCGTGGAAGTAGAAGCTGCCGTTCGGGCTGCCGAACCAGGCGGCGCGGCGGTCCCAGAAGTCCCGCGCGAATGGCGAGAGCTCCTGGCGCAGCTCGCCGAGGTAGAGATCGCGGAACCCAGGGTGGTAGCCGTGTCCGAAGACCGCGAAGAAGTCCTCGTAGTCGAGCCGGCGGATGCCGGCGAGCTTGAGCTCCAGCAGGGCGTTCTGGCGGGGGTTGGCATCGACGGCGTGGATGCGCTCGGGTCCGGTCAGCGCGTAGTCGAGCACATTGCATCCGGCGCTGGTGATGACCAGCAGGCGGTCTTCCGGCTTGAGCTCCAACGCCAGGCGGTCGACGGCAGGGTCTTCCCAGCAGGTGTTGTAGACCAGTGCACGGGAATAGATGCTGTTGAAGACCTGCTGATCGAAGCGATCGGACAGGGTCGGCTTGGAGCGCATGGGCTGTGTGCTTAGGGCTGAAGTGCTCGGGGCTGAAGTGCTCAGGGTCAAGCTCCCGGCGATGCGCCGATCCGGCCGATCGCCATCGATGTGGTGGAAATCCGGGCAGGATAGGCGCTGAAGGTGAACGCCTCATGGCGGCTAGGAGACGGGGGCGTGGCGGTTGGGTGACCGTAATGTTGCGCTGCGGCAATTGGATGGCAGGGGTGCGTTGCCCTCGCGATCCCTAGGGGCCACAATCGCGGGCTACGCGTCGCGGATGGCAGAGCCTTTTGGGTCCTTTCCGGCGAAGTCGAGCCGCCTCAGGCCGAGCTCGAATCCCGGGGCGATCCAAGCTGCTCGCGGCGGTCGATTCAATGCACGCCCACGGAGAACGTTCGATGTCAGACAAGGCCCCCTGGATCACCTTCAGACCAGAGCTCAAAGTGCTCGATTGCACCGTCAGGGACGGGGGGCTCGTGAACGCCCATCAATTCACGGACGAATTCGTGAAAGCCGTCTACCAAGCCTGTCTCGATGCCGGGATCGACTATATGGAGATCGGCTACAAGAACTCGCCCAAGACCTTCCCCAAGGAGAAGTTCGGTCCCTGGCGCCACTGTGACGAGGCGGATCTCCAGCGGGTCGTGGGAGATCACGATGCGGAGAAGACCGGGCTCAAGCTCGCCGCCATGGCGGATGCGGGCAAGAGCGATTGGGAGACCCAGATCGTCCCGGCCTCCGAGAGTCCGCTCTCGATGATCCGCGTCGCCTTCTATGCCCATCAGGTCTCTGAGGCGGTCGACATGATTCGCCACGCGGACGCACTCGGCTACGAGACCACGGCCAACCTCATGGCGGTGTCGAACATCACCGAGGAAGAGATCGACACCGTGCTCGAGGCGGTCGCAGGCACGCCCGCAAGCACCATGGTGATCGTCGACAGCTTCGGCTATCTCTACCGCGAGCAGATCGACCGCCTCTACAGGAAGTACACGTCCGCGCTGGAGGGAACCGGGAAGGAGATCGGCATCCACGCCCACAACAACCTGCAGCTCGCCTTCGCCAACACCATCGAGGCCATCATCCTCGGCTGCAACCGGGTCGACGCGACGCTCTTCGGCTTCGGCCGCGGCGCCGGCAACTGCCACACCGAGCTGCTGCTGGGCTTCCTGCGCAATCCCAAGTTCGAGATGCGCCCCATCATCGACGTGATCCAGAACTACATCCTACCGCTACGCAAGGAGCTGGATTGGGGGCCGTCCATCCCCTACAACATCACCGGGCAGCTCAACCAGCATCCGCGCAGTGCCATCGAGTGGCGTGAAGGGGCGACCCCTGACGACTTCTTGGGCTTCTACGACAAGGTCGTCGCGGAAATCTAGCGCAAGGGAAGGGCCGGCCGCGCATGGCGCGGCACCAGCGGTAGAGCGCCTTCGGCTCGAGTGGCTTCGCTTGGTGCTTTCCGCTGGGCGAATGAGAACGGGCGAAGCATCCTGGCAGGCGATGTCCTGGCGATTGTCGCCGCGCTCCGGCGGCAACTGCCGGCGGGCTGGATCCGGGGCTCGATGCGCTGCCTAGGGGCTGGGCTCACTGGATCGCCTGCCGCAGGGCCGCCTCCACCGCGCTCGGATCGACCGGAAAGGGGATGGCCGCGAAGATCGGAAATCTGCTCATCAAGCCGTCCAGCTTTTGCCGATATTCCGCCTGGTAGAAGCAGATCACCTTGACGTGAGGGTGTCTCTGTAGTCCCGCCATGAGCGTCTCGAGGTTGCTGGTCCTGTCCCGAAAATCCGACTGAAAGTTGTATTCGGCAAGGATGACGTCCGGGATCCGGCGTTTGAGCGCGGCTTGCGCCTTGCGCTGAGAGGCCACCACCTCGACCTCGAAGCCCAGCGTGCGATAGAGCGGCACCAGGTTCGGATAGCCTCCAAGCTCGACGATGGCGAGCAGGGTCGGGGCTGCCTCGGTTTGGGCTTCGCTCACGCGAAGATCACCCAGGTGGTGGCGATGTATTTCGCGCCTTCCCGCACCTCGACGGCGCGATGCTCGTGCGTCCAGAAGGGCGGGAAGAGCACCAGCTTGCCGCATTCGGGGCGGACGCTGATTCCCTGGTGCAGGAACTCCGTCTCGCCGCCCGGTCCGGGCACGTCATTGAGGTACCAGAGCGCCACGAGCTGACGCTGGCTCAGCTCGTGGCTGCCGCTGTCGATGTGCCAGTGGTAATACTCGCCCGCTCGGTAGCGCTGGACTTGATAGCCTTCGTCCTTGAAGGGCCCCTTGAAATAGGGAAAGGCCTCGCGAAACTCCTTGACCGCCGCCGCGAGCGAGGCGAAGAACATCTGATCGATGTCCTTCCAGTCTGGCTTGTTGCTGACCACCAGATCCGTGGTGCGCTTGATGCTGTGGTTCTCCGCGCGCAGCTGGCCGATCCGACCCGCGTACTGGTGCTCCGGGCTGGCCTCGAAGCGCTCGATCACCGCCTCGCAGAAGGCTGGCGGAAGCGCCAGGGGGCGCTCGAAGATGAAGGTTCCGGGCTCGACCTCTCGGATGGTCTTGAGGGTGGGCAAGTTGCGCTCCGTGATTCCAGATCTCGCGGGTTGGTCGTTCTGCTCGGCCTATTCTCGGGAGGCCGACCGCAGCAGGTCAACCGAGACCGCGCCAACCGCGGCCTGGGCACGGATCTTCACAGCGGCCTGGTCTGAACGAGGTCCCGGATTGCCTGATCGAGCGCTGCGCCCTGCTCGCGATGGATCTCGAGCATGGCTTGGGCGAGGCTCAGCCAGTGCGCCCGTCCTCTGGCGGCAACCTCATCGAAGCCCTCCAAGCCTCCGTCATGCCTCCAGCTCGCGTAGGCGTCCTGCAGGCCGGGAAAGATCTCCTTGCGCATATTGGTCAGCTGACCGACGAAGAAATGGATCGACGCGGCCTGCGCCTTAGCGGCCAGGTGTGGGATGGTCACCAGACAGTCGGCGAGATGGTCGCGCACGGCGCGCGCCATGATCTCGGCCGGGGTGCCGGCGAGATCCAGGATCAGTCGTCCCCAGGCATCGCCGAGCTGCTCCCCAGCCAGGGTCTCCCCTTGCTCGTGAAGGAGCAGGGTGTGCGCCTCGCGGTCCGCCATGGCGTCGAGCGAGGCATCGAGCGCGTTGTCGAAGTCGTAGCAGGCGAAGGCGCGCCCCAGGGCGTTGTCCGGTCGGCTCCAACGCCAGCTCTCGAGCTTCTCCCAGAGCATGCGTCTGAGCGACTCGCGACGCACGAAGATGCTCTGTCCTAGGGTCATGGCCGGCGGTGCGGATAGATCCCGCGCGTACTCGTCCGCGACGATGAAGACGGACCGATCGCCATGGCGCCGATGCTGCTCCAAGTCGCCTAGGACGAAGTGGGGCTTGCCATGGGTGCCGAGCCCGCCACTGTAGACCAGTCCCTGAGGAGCCAGCGCTCGGTTGATGGCATCCGCGTCGAAGGGATCGTAGCATTGCTCGTCGATCTCGATCGGGAGCAGGTCGGCGTGCTCGAGCTGCTCCCAGAGCTCCTCGCGCGCCTGCAGCCATTCGCCGACTTGCTGGCGCTCCAGCGGCGCGCCGAAGGGCAATCTGCGCTCCCAGCGGAAGTACTCGCGCATCTTCATCAGGTAGATGCAGAGCGAGTCGTCCGCGCCATGGCGAGCATCCGAGACATTGCAGTTGTATTGCACGGTCTCGGCCAGATGATTGAGGGCGGAATGCGTCATCGAGTCACCTCGTATGCCGGTTGCGTCGCTTGGGGCTCCAGGCTCGTTTCCGCGCCTTGGTGCCTCGCGCGCTAGCTGCGCCGCGGCAGCACGCGCCCTTTGTGACATGGGAGATTTGTGACATGGGAGAATAGTGTGGCCTTACGTATCAAAAGCCATTGGAAGGATGAGGATCGGGAGCGGTCGCTGCCCCAGGTCGCCAGTGCGCTCGCCTATATCGCCTGGCGCGTCGCCATGGACAAGGCGATCAACCTGCATTGCGAGCGGTTCGTCTACCGTGACGACGCTCAGCGCTTGGCGGTGATCCAGGAGTATCTGGTCTTCCTGATCCAGATCGCGGACCGGCTGGCGCATGGCGACTTGGACGACGACAGTCGCCAGGTGCTCATCACCGAGCTGGCGAAGAAGCTCTTCGCGCACGTTCAGGACAACAGCCAGGATCTGCTCGGCCCCGGCGACTACGGCGGCCCCTTCATCGGTCTGCTGAACGCCCGGTCGGACGAGTACGCCGAATACCAGCTCGCCGACGATGGGCCGAGCTATGCCTTTCTGCGTCACCTCGGTTACGAGGTTCAGACGCTCATGGGTGCGAAGGACGAGAACCGCTGGGTCATCGACCAGGTGATGGACAAGGACGGCTGGGATGCCTACAAGATGTTCGCCAAGGCCTACCGCGACCTCTTCGAATGAGGCGATCGTGGCTTCTTAGCGCCGAAGCTGCTCGAGCTGGCTGACCAGGATGCCGCAGAGGATGAGCCCCAGCGCATAGAGATGATTCGGCTCGGGCCGCTCGTGCAGAAAGAGGATGCCGCTGCCGACGGCCCATAGCGGGATCAGGTAGTTGAGCTGCGAGACGAAGGCGGGGCCGGCGATGGTTACCAGCTTGAAGTAGAGGATGGCGGCCAGCGCGGTCGAGAAGACGCCGAGCAGGATGACCGCGATCAGCTCTGAGCGAGCGATCTGCAGCGGCACGCTCGGGTCGATCTGAGACAGTGCCGAGGGCGCCATCAGGAGGGCGGCGAGCGAAACGGTTGCCGCAGCCGTGAATAGGGCGTCACTGCGCGGGCGCAGTCGGGCGAGCACCGAGGAGACCGCGTAGCTGAAGGCGCCCCCGAGCACCGCGAGCATCGGCAGGAGCCGCGTCTCGCCGTCTAGGAGCGCTTGCCAGGCCGAGGGGCCCATCAGCACAGCCACGCCCGAGAAGCCCAGCACGAAGCCACTGATGCGGTAGCTGGTGATGCGCTCGCCTGGGATCAGCCAGTGCGCCAGGCCGAGCGTCGCGAGCGGCATCACCGCCATGAGGATACCGGCGACGCCACTGTCGATGAAGCGCTGCCCCCAGGAGACGAGCGAGAAGGGCAGGGCGTAGCCGAAGCAGGCAATGAGGGCCATGAAGCCCCAGAGCCTAGGGGCGGCTCTCGGCCGATGCCCGAGCGCGAGGGCAAGGGGAATGAGCAGGATGGCGGCGACGCCGAGCCTCCCCGCGACGACCAAGTCCGCCGGCAGGGCAGTGACCGCGATCTTGGTCAAGGTGAAGGCGGAGCCCCAGAGGGCGGTCAGCGCGAGCAGCATGGACCACTCCAGGGGGCCATGTCTGTGGCTCACCTGGCGTCAGGCCCGTCGGCGGGCGCGCTCGAGAGACCCGACTGACAGCTCGGGCACCAATAGGTCGAGCGTGGAGTGCGCCCGAGCATCTGTCTGACGACCGGCGCTCCGCAGCGCAGGCAGGGGAGTCCTGCGCGTTTGTAGACCCAGAGACGGCCGCGGCCGTCCTGGCTCCTGCGCGTGACGCGCGGGCCGTCCGAGAGGTTGCTTGCGAGCAGCTCCGCCGCCGTTTCGTAGAGCCGCAGGACGCGCGGGAGCGGGACCTCGCGAAGCCTCACGTCCGGTGGCACCCCCTCCAGGAAGAGGGTCTCCGACTTGTAGACGTTCCCGATGCCGGATGCGATCCGCTGGTCCAGCAGCAGGTCGGCCATGAGCGCATCCGGGCGGGCGATGCGTGCCAGCCGCTCCGCGAGCAGGTCTGGTGACGGGGGATGGCGTGCGAGATCTGGGCCCAGGCGATGACGCTGGTCCCGGTCGTGAAACCCGTCTGCCGCTATGATCTCGACCTCCTTGGCGCTGAAGCAGACGTAGACGCGCTTCGCGAGCCTGAGCACCAAGCTGGCCTGTCGCTCGGGCTTCTGCCAGGGCTCCCGAGGGCGGTAGCGGTGCCAGGAGCCGTAGAGACCCAGATGCGTGCGGATACGCATGGCATCGTCGAGCATGATGTAGAGGTGCTTGCCCTGGCTGGTCACCTGGGTGATTCGCCGGCCAGCCGCCGGCGGGTCTGGCCGGCGGCGGATCCAAAGGCGCTCGACGCGCTCGCCGCAGAGCTCGGGCGCAAGCGCGGCCGCGAGCTTGAAAATGGTGTCACCTTCGGGCATTCGAGACTCCAAGAGCGCCAATCGCGAATCCCTGGGTGCGATTAGCGTCGATGACTGCACATCCGCAGCGCGCTAGTCTTGCAATTCAGGCGCTCGAGCGCCATGATTTGCGCACCGCCGCAAGTCTCGTAACTGCGCCCCTCCGCTTCCAGAGACACCTCTGCGACGTCGTCTCTCATAGAGGCGTTAGCGCCCTCATTTCATGATCCGTCTCGGTGCCCATGCTGCGCGCGTGGCGCGCGACCGCACCGAGTACTTGGAGAACGTCAAGTATGGTCCTAAAGATAGGCGGCGATACGCTTGCGCTGGATGTCGAAATCCGTCGCCAAATCGAGTCAGAAGCTCAGAAGCTCGCGGATCGGTTCCCGGGCGAGCGTATCGAAGCCCAAGTCAACGTCCAAGAAGAGTTCGACCAGCTCCACGGCCATCGCATTCGCTGCGAGCTGAGCGCGAAGCTGGCATCCGGCCACCAAGTCTTGGTGCGCGAGGCTTGCAAAACGGCCAAGGAGGCCATCGGCGAGGTCTTCTTGTCGGCACGGCGCAGTATGCGACGCTTGCGCCGTCAGAGCATGATGGAGGTCGCTCCCACCGCTCCGCCGGCAGGACGCCAGGCTCAGGCCGTCACTCGCTGACATTGTTGACTCGGCCCGAGGGCGGTCGTCCCTCCAGACAATGAGCCGCATGGCGCGCTCGATCTGTCTACAGACCGTCCCCATCTCCCTGAGCAATGGCTCGCGCGAGGCCTATCGCTCCACCCTGGTGCGATAACCGCCGACTTCGTCGGCCTCCGAGGATGCGCGCTCGACCATGGCCGCGCACCGCGCCAAGGTGTCGCTAGAGCACTGGACCCAGCGGTTCGTCTCGACCGCTTTGCGTGGCTGCGGGGCTGGGCATGGATGGTTGCGTGAGTCCCTTCATGCACCCTTCCGGCGCGCTCTCTCTACTCTGGTCTCGACTATTACTCAATCCGTTTCAGGTACTCAATCCGTTTCAGGAGGCACCCATGAAGGTTGCGATCATCGGCGGTACCGGGTTCGTCGGCGCTAACATCACGCAGCGCTTGGTGACGGCTGGGCACGTCCCGCGTTTGCTGGTGCGGCCTGGCAGTGAGAGCAAGGTTCCGCAGCCGGAATCCTGCGAGATCGTGCATGGCGACGTTGGCGATCTCAGCGCGCTGGAGAATTGTCTGACCGGGGTCGATGCGGCCATCTATCTGATCGGCATCCTGCGCGAGTTTCCGGCGCAGGGCATCACCTTCGAGGCGCTGCAGCATCAAGGCGTCCTCGATACCATCGTGGCGGCGCAAAAGCTCGGGGTCGATCGCTTCCTGCTCATGAGCGCCAATGGTGTGCATGCAGAGGGAACCGCCTATCAGCGCACGAAATACCAAGCGGAGCAGGCACTCAAGGCTTCGTCGCTGCGCTGGACGATCTTCCGGCCCTCGGTGATCTTCGGCGATCCGGAAGGGCGGATGGAATTCTGCTCCCAGCTCAAAAAGGACATCATCGACAGCCCCATGCCTGCCCCTTTGTTCTACGCAGGTATCTTGCCAACCGACGCGGGGGGCTTCGAGCTTGCGCCCGTCAGCGTCTCCGATGTCGCCGATGCCTTCGTGCTGGCGTTGAGCGAGCCGAGAACCGAATCACAGACCTACAGCCTCTGCGGGCCGGAGCGTCTGAGCTGGAAGGCGATCCTGACGACCATCGCGGCCGCGGCCGGAAAGACCAAGCTGATGCTCCCGGCTCCGGTCGCCGCCATCCGGGCGACGGCGGCAGTGCTGGATCGCTTTTCGTGGTTCCCCATCTCGCGCGATCAGATCAAGATGCTGATGGAAGGCAACGTCTGCTCCGAGAACGACAGCTTCGCCCGCCTTGGGCTGACGCCGACCCGGTTCGGCGTCGATCAGCTGGACTATCTCTGACAGAGCCTCTCCAGGCGCTCGAGCTCCTCCGCGTCGAACCCGGCGCGGCGTCGGTCGGTGAGATTCAGGGGGCCGCGGATGTCGCCTGTCATGTAGTCGTCGAGCAGGCGAAAGAAGTGCGAGCTGGGCTCGAGTCCCCGCTCCTGGCAAAGCGTGCGGAGCCAGCGCGATCCGGCGGCAACATGTCCGACCTCGTCGCGCAGGATGATCCCCAGGCGGGCGGCCGTCTCGCTGTCGTCCGCCGCCTGGAAGCGCTCGATCATGCCGGGCGTGACGTCGAGCCCCCTGGCTTCGAGCACACGGGGCACTAACGCCATACGCGTGAGCGGGTCGTGCGCCGTGCGCTGTGCCATCTCCCAGAGTCCGTTGTGCGCAGGGAAGTCGCCATAGTCGTAACCGAGGTCGCGCAGCCGCTCGCCCATCAAGCCGAAGTGCTCCGCCTCTTCCGCGGCGACCCGGATCCAATCCGAATAGAAGGCCGGCGGCAGGTCGCGAAAGCGCTGCACGGCGTCGCAGGCCAGATTGATGGCGTTGAATTCGATGTGGGCGACGGCGTGGATCATGGCCGCGCGCCCGTCGCGGCTGCTCAGCTTGCGCGCGACGAGCTGGCGCGGCGGCACGAGCGCGAGCCTGGCTGGCAGCCCCGCGCTTTGGGTGACGGGCTCGGCTCGCTCTGCATCGGCCGAGAGTCGGCCGGCTTGCCAGTTCGTCGCGAGCTGCTGTGCGAGCGTGCGCTTGCGCTCCGGATCGGTCTCGGTGAGACAGCGGGCTGCCGCGGTAAAGAGATTGTCGGTCGATAGGTCGCTCACGTCTTGAGCCCCAGAAGGATGTCAGTCACATTGGTGCCAGTCGGGCCGGTCCGGATGAGATCCCCGCCGGCCTCGAGGAAGGTGCCTGCATCCGCCCGCTCCAGTGCCTCCCGCGCACTCAGGCCCGCCAGCTCGGCGCGCTCCAGTGTGCCGGCGTCGACCAGGGCGCCCGCGTCCTCGGTCGGTCCGTCCGTGCCGTCGCTGCCGATGCTGAGGAGGAAGTGGCCATGATGGCCGGCGAGCTGGGTCGCGGCGGCGAGCGCCAGGTGCTGACTCCTTCCGCCGCGTCCCGGATTCCTGGGCAGTCGGACTGTCGGCTCGCCGCCCCAGAGATGCAGGCCGCGCTCGCCGCCAAGGAGCGTCCGTGCGAGCTGCTTCCCCAATCTTTCCGCGTCGCCGCTGAGGCGCTCCGGGTGCAAGAAGGTGGTCAGCCCGCGCTGCCGCGCCTCCGTTGCGATCGCTGCCTTTGCCTGCGATAGCGTGGCAAGGATCTCTACCCGCGCGCGTCCCGTCTCAGGTGAGCCGCGCTCACGGATGCCGCGCTCGACCCAGGTGGAGAGCCATTCGGGAAGCTCCAGCTGTGCGACCCCTTGGGCCAGGTCGGGCTCAGGTGTCAGCGGACCCGAGCCGATGACCTGGGGCAGGTCCTGGGGGACGTCGGAGATCGCCAGGGCACGCAGGGGTCTGTCTTCGAGGTGACCGAGCAGTCCGCCAGCCTTGATGCGGGATAGCGACTTGCGCACCAGGTTCATGGCGGTGATCGGCAATCCGCTTGCGAGCAGCCAGGCGTTGATCCGCCGCAGCTCGGGGAGGTCGATGCCTCGAATGGGTACCTCGACGAGGCTGGATGCCCCTCCGGAGAGCAGGAAGAGGACCTCGCGATCCGCTGGCAAGGCTTGGAGCATTCTCTGCAGGTCCCGGCCTGCCTCCAGGCTGCCTTCGATCGGCAGCGGATGCCCTCCGAAGCGTGTCTCTATGCCGTATCCCGCCAGCGCGAGCGGATCTGCATGGCCCTGCTTGGTGATGACGAGTCCGGTGTCGAGCCGATCCCCCATGGCCTCCTTGGCGCCGAGCGCCATCGCCTCGGCGGCCTTGCCGACGGCGCACAGCCAGACAGGCCGCCGGGGAGTGCTGCCATTCAGTGCATTGCGCACAGCGCGGCGCCCATCGACCGCCTTCAGGCCTGTCATCATGAGCTCGAGCATCAACCGACGTGAGTCCGAGGGGATATCGGGGCCGGCGCGAGACGGGCTGGACATTACCGGCGGCTTACGAGGCTGCTGATGTGTGAGTGCTCCAATTCGGAGCGCGGAGTCCTCGACCTGTGCCGGATTTTGGTGCGTTGATTTGCCATTGAATAATTAAATAGCAATAATTTCAAAAAGAGGCGCTCATCGGCCGATCACCCGGCTCACTGAGTGCTCCGTCTCTTGCGAGAGCAGCTGTTCGAGGGCTCGCCCTCAAGACTCGAGGAGAGTACAGACATGAAACTCTGTCCGAAATGTAGCCAGTCACGCTGGCCCTTCGTCGTGGCGCTCGCCGTTGCCGCCTTCGTCGCCGGCATGACCTGGCTGATGCTCGGGCTGGCGGCCATGGACGCTTGGCAGCGCGCGCTCATTGCAGTCACGGTCTTCTCGGGTGTTTGCGTTACGCTGGTCCATTATGTCCTGAGCTGCTTGCGGCGACATTGCCGGCACGGGCATGCGACGTCGCCAAGCGTCAAGCGCGCCCTGAACGGCCAGGCGCGTGCCGGCTCGGGCTGAGGCTCGACGGCCTGTCGCTAAGGGTCTCGCCTAAGGGCATTGGCGTGAGATCGTCGATTGGCCCGGTCTCCCGTTGACAGCCGGACAAGCGCGGCGCAGTCCGCCAACAGCACGGGATTCGGTGGACTTCGCTCTCGAAACTGTGAGAGTAATCCAAGCGCACCGCAAGATCGCAGATTGCTGTAGGTTGGGCCGACGCAGGAGGCCCAACAATCAAAGCGTTAGGCTAGCCGCCATGTTGGGCTTCGTACCTCAGCCCAACCTACGCAGAATTTCTTCACAGTCTCTCTCGCTCGCCCACCCTACCGGTCCACCTGACGCTCAAGGCCTGGACGTTGGGACGGATGGCTGTGCGGATGGGTGCGGGGACCGCGATCGTCACTGGCCTCTAGGCGGTGCGCGTGACCCGATCGCGCAGGTAGACGGGAATGGCGCGCTCCGCAGGCAGCTGGCGGCCGGCGCGAAGCTCGGCGACGGCCAAGGTGGCGATGTCATGGGCCTCGCAGACTGCCTCCGGCCGCGTCGCTTGCACGGCGTCCCCTAGACGCGCCCGCAGGATCTCTCGGTAAGCCGACCATCCAGGGCCGATACCCATCCAAGCGTCCCCGCTCGGCGGGGCTGGGACCCGATTCGGGGGGCTGACGCACTCTTCGCCCTGAATCCTGGCGAGATCCTCGGCCCCGATCTCATAGCATCCCCAGTAGACCTCGTCCATACGCGCATCCAAGGCCGCAAGCAGTCGGCGCTCGCCGGTGCGTCTGAACTGGCCTTGGGCCATGGCGGCCAAGGTGGAGATGGGCACGACCGGAAGCTCCGCCGCGAAGGCCGCGCCTTGAGTCACGGATGCCGCAATGCGCACTCCGGTGAAGGAGCCCGGTCCGCGCCCGAAGGCGATGGCGTCCAGATCTTGAAGCTGCAGCCCTGCCTCGTCG
The DNA here is from genome assembly GCF_010820565.1 of Thiorhodococcus minor. GTDB lineage: Bacteria > Pseudomonadota > Gammaproteobacteria > Chromatiales > Chromatiaceae > Thiorhodococcus > Thiorhodococcus minor. Next base: position 56,385 of record NZ_JAAIJQ010000002.1, read on the forward strand.
AGCAGCTCCTGCATCATTGATAGGATCAGCTCGCCGTGGCGTCTCGGGGCGATCTGCAGTCTTTGCCGAATCGCCTCGTCGATGAGGAGCGCCGCTGAGCAAGCCTCACCCGAGGTGTCGACCGCTAGCAGCTTCATCCGCGGTCAGGCCGATAGTGCGAGACCTGGGGGCTGCATGCCGAAGGCGGTGCCGCCGAAGGGATCTTCGATCTCGTGGATATAGGGGTAGGGTGGCTGGAGCACCCAGCCCCTGAACGGGCTGTCGAGTGTGCTTTCAAGCTGGCGTGCCGGTCCGTCTTCGGAAACTCCCACGATAATGAGTCTGATGCGTCCGAGCAAGTTGTGAGGATCATCCAGGCGGGTCTGAACCGCCCAGCCCTCGAGGCCGTCCATGAAGTACTCGCTTTGCACGACGGATGGCTTGGTCTTGAGGGCGAAGCCGAGCAGCAGCAAAAGCTTGTATTCGAAACTCGGATCGAAGTCGCCGATCGTGCCGGAGCTCGCGCCTGGCTCCCAGGAGCTGCCGTGGCGGCGTGACATCAAGTAGAGATAGAGCTCGTGTACATCTCGCCAAGTTCCCGGTGGAATGGGCGTTCGCCAAAGCCCGGCGTAGCGGATCTGGCGGTTGGCGAAGCGGAAGGCGTTGCGGATGGTCCACTGGCGGCGGCGCAGCTGACGACCGCTCGGCAATGGGTATTCCTGGTCGAACTGGCGCAATGCCTGGAGCAGGTTGGCGAACATGAGCCGGTTCAGCCGCTGCTCGAGCGTGACTCCGGAGCTCCGGTCGATCTCCGTGCTCTCGCCCGAGTAGGGTTTCGGCAAGCCCGCGCAGGTCTTGAGGATGGGCACCTTGAGCGTCGACAGAATTGTCAGTCTGCGTTTGGCGCTGACGTCCTCCTTGCGCAGATTCTCCAAGGCCATCAAGAGCGCTGGACCAGATTGTCGCACGCCCGCGCCTCTGAGCACGGCAAGCCAATCCTTCAACTTCTCCAAATTGCCATCGAAGCGCGGTCTCGTGCATTCCCGCATGACGAGCGGTGAAGGCAGCGAGGGTGCATCGAAGCTCAACATGGTGTCGTCTCCCTAGCCTTTTGGCGATACCGAAAATCTTCAGCCCGGCTCCCAGGTGTCCGGGGTCGCCTTTCAAGTGAAGGACGGATTTTCTCCCACTACCGGCAATGCTAGCGAGTTGGCGAGACGCGTAATGTCGAGTGGGTCTCACTTCGCCTGGCCCTTTTCGGGGCTGCCGTCGAGGGAATCTGACCGCTGCGTGTAATCGGGCGCTCTTTGATCGCAGGAGGTATCGGCCGGTCCGCTGGGATATTGAGGTCGGGTGGCGGCCCTGCCGGCACCGCTCGCATCCGAGCGGTACGACCTGTGAGCGCAGTCTCAGGCCGAGATGCGCGTGCTTCGATGATCCCGAGGTCCAAGCCCGCGGTTGGTGGAAGCGAGGAGCGGCGTCCCGCCGCGATCACGCGACCTCGACGCCGGGGCGCCCTGCCCAGGTAACGTGCTTGCAGGGTGCGCGGCGCCGACTCGACCGCGTGGGCGGGCCGATGATCGACGCCGATGACGTCCTAGGCGAACGTCTTCAGGATACGTTGGGTTTCTTCAGCGGCGATCCGCGGGCCGAGCGAAGTGACGAGCTTGGCCGAGGCTGCCGAGGCGAGATCGCCAGCGCGTTGGAAGTCCCATCCTTGGCTCAGACCATAGAGAAAGGCGCCTGCGAACATGTCCCCGGCACCCACAGTGTCGACGGCCTCGACCTTGACCGGGTCGATCTCGATCAGCTCCTGGCCGTTCCAGGCCAGTGCGCCCTTGGGGCCGCGCGTGATGGCAAAGCGCTTGGCGATGGTCTTCATGTAGGCCAGGGTCTCGTTCAGGTCGTCGCTCCCGGCCATGCCCATGGCCTCGAATTCGTTGGCGAAGAGCAGATCGACGCCCGAGCCGATCATCTCGAGCAGGCCATCCTTGAAGAATTTCACCATGTTGGGATCGGACAACGAGATGGCCGTCTTGACGCCGGTGGCATCGGCCAGCCGCTTCGCTTCGATCGCAGCGGCGCGCGCGGAGTCCGAGGTGACCAGATAGCCTTCCGTGTAGAACCAGTCGGAGGCGCGCAGGGCATCCGCGACGATCTCGTCGGAGGAGAGGTTGCCGCTTACCCCCAGGAAGGTGCACATGGTACGGTCGCTGTCCGGCGTGACCAGGACGACGCAGCGGCCGGTGTGGCCTTCCCGCGAGGCATGGAGAGCGCAGCGCAGCCGAGCGGCCCCGGGTAGGTGTGGGCGCGGGCGTAGCGCCGCAGTGCCGAGGGCTGTGCCCGAGGCGCGGAGGCGATATGCAGAGCGCATCCCGCACACCGTTGAGTCATTCGTCGCAGGGGAGTGGCGCAGGCGCGCAGAGCCGTAGCCAGCCCCCGGAGCGGGACGAGCCCGGGCTAAAAGGCTGTCTTGTCGCGAGGGCGTTGGGGCGACTGGGAGTCCCGCAACGCATCCTGAGCGGCGACGACACCCCGGGATCCTTCTCGGTGTGGTGATTGGTGTCGACGCCGCCGTCGACGAGGTCCTGCATGTAGAAGTGCCCCAGCTCGTCGTCGGCGACCCTGCAGGAGTAGTAGCCTTTGCCGCCGAACTGACTGAAGGCGATGATGGAGTTGGCCGCGGAGCCACCCGAGCCGCGCTGGTGGTGGTGATCCTTGAGATGATTCATGATGCTGGCCTGCTGCTGCTCATCCACCAGGGTCATGACGCCCTTGTCGATGCCGAGGATGCCCAGATCCTCGATAGCGACCTCGTACTCCATGTCGACCAGTGCGTTCCCGATCCCGTAGATGTGATACTTCGCCATGATGTCTCCAATGGTTGAGAGATGAGCCGCCGCATTGTACAGACTGGCGAAGCTGATAGAGATGGATTCGCGGCTTCCGACCCTTCGAGCCGCCCATGACCACTTCGCCCGCTTCACTGAATGCCGACTCTCCGCAGGTGCTCCGCTTGGAAGCGCGCCTGGCGGCGAAGTATCGGGGCAGAATCGCCGCGACGCGCTCGACGCCCGCGCGGTCCGCGCAGTGGCGCGACCTTCCGGCCGATCTGCCGCCGGCGCTGGCCGAGGCGTTGCGCAACCGCGGCCTGGAGCGCCTCTACAGCCATCAGCGCGAGGCCTGGGACCTGGCGCGCGTCGGAAGACATCTGGTGGTCGCGACGCCGACCGCCTCCGGCAAGACGCTGTGCTACAACCTGCCCGTCCTCGAGTCCGTCCTGTCCGGCGGCCGCAAGGCCCTCTATCTCTTCCCGACCAAGGCGTTGGCGCAAGACCAGGTGGCCGAGCTCATGGAGCTGAGCCGCGCTCTGAGCGCGGCGGGCGGTCCCGGCATCAAGGCCTTCACCTTCGACGGCGACACCCCGGGCGATGCCCGCAAGGCGGTACGCACCCGTGGCGATATCGTCGTCAGCAACCCGGACATGCTCCATCAGGCGATCCTGCCGCACCACACCAAGTGGGCGCAGTTCTTCGAGGGGCTGGCCTATGTCGTGGTCGACGAGCTGCATAGCTATCGCGGCGTCTTCGGCTCGCACGTCGCCAACGTCTTTCGGCGGCTGCGGCGGATCTGCCGCTTCTATGGCGTGGAGCCGACCTTCATCTTCGCCTCGGCCACCATCGCCAACCCGGCGGAGCTGGCCGAGCGCCTCTGTGGCGAGCCGGTCGAGGCCATCCTGGAGAGCGGCGCGCCCCAGGGCGAGCGGCATCTGCTGCTGTGGAATCCGCCCGTCATCAATCCGGACCTGGGGATTCGCGCCTCGGCCCGCTCACAGACCACCCGTATCGCGCGCATGGCGGCCAAGGTCGGACTCAAGGCCATCGTCTTCGCCCGCTCGCGGCTGATGGTCGAGGTCATCACCAAGTACCTGAAGGACGTCTTCGATCACGACCCGCGCCGGCCCGCCCGCGTCCTGGCCTATCGGGGCGGCTATCTGCCGAGCGAGCGTCGCCGCGGCGAGCAGGCGATGCGCGCGGGCAAGGTCGATCTGGTGGTGGCGACCTCGGCGCTGGAGCTGGGCGTCGACATCGGCTCCTTGGATGTCGCCATCCTCAACGGCTATCCGGGCACGGTGGCGGCGACCCTCCAGCGGCTCGGGCGGGCAGGGCGCCGGCTGCGGCCATCGCTCGGCGTCCTGGTCGCCACCACCGATCCCCTGGATCAGTTCCTGATCCGTCACCCCGAGATGCTCTTGGGGGCCTCGCCCGAGCACGCCCGCATCCATCCGGACCAGCTCCTGATCCTGCTCGAGCATGTGCGCTGCGCGGCCTTCGAGCTGCCCTTCCGCGACGGCGATGCCTTCGGCGGCGAGGATCTGGGCGAGATGTTGAGCTATCTGCGCGACGAGGGCGTGCTCCAGCATCAAGGCGACCGCTGGTACTGGGTCGCCGACAGCTACCCGGCCAATGCGGTGTCCCTGCGCTCCGTCGCCGAGGGGAACTTCGTCGTCATCGACACCACCGACGGCGCCCAGACGATCATCGCCGAGGTCGACTACAGCTCGGCGCCCGGCACCATCTACGCAGGGGCCATCTACATGGTGCAGTCCCAGCCCTATCAGGTGGAGCGTCTGGACTGGACCGGCCGCAAGGCCTTCGTCACCCGCACCCGCGCCGATTACTATACCGACGCCATCGACTACACCCGGCTCAAGATCCTCGACCGTTTCGAGGGGGCCGTGCTCGGGCGTGGCGTCGCGGCCAACGGCGAGGTGCATCTGGTGCGCCGCTATCCCGGCTACAAGAAGATTCGCTACTACAGCCATGACAACATCGGTTATGGCAACATCGATCTTCCCGACCAGGAGTTGCATACGACCTCGGTCTGGTGGCAGGCCGAGCCGAGCGCCCTGGAGGCCGCCTTGCCGGACCGCCAGCAGGCGATCGAGGGCTTTCTCGGCGCGGCCTATGCCCTGCATCATGTCGCCGCCCTCAGGGCGATGGCGGAGCTGCACGACCTCGGGCGCGCCGTCGGGGACGGGCAGGGGACCTGGTTCGCCGTGGTCGGCGGCGATGGGCGCGGTCAGATGCGCGGGCCTGGCAATGACGCCCTGGACCCGGCGGAGCAGGACCGCTTCGAGCCGACCCTTTTTCTCTATGACAATTACCCTGGCGGGGTGGGTCTTTCCGCGCCGCTCTTCGATGCCGCAGGGCGGCTGGTGAGCGACGCGCGCGATCTCGTCGCCGGCTGCTCCTGCGCCGCGGGCTGTCCGGCCTGCGTCGGCCCGGTGCTGCCGGGAGACGAGGAGCGCGCCTTGACGCCGCGCCAGGCCGCACTCGCGGTGTTGGAGCTTTTGTTATGTCGCGAAGGATGAATGCGGCGCTGCTGATCGGACTCATCGGCACGCCGATTGCCGGCTCAATGGCGGGCATGGACTATGGTCGCGCCATCTGGGGCGATGACCAGATCTGGTGGACGCCGCGCACGCAGGCGCTGCCGCTCGAAGCGACGGAAGACAGCTTCCGCATCTATTTGGAAAACGAGCCTCTGAGTCACCACCTGAAGCGCTCCTCATTGACCGCCTTGGGCCGGGACGGCATGGCCTATTTCGTGACCCCGGATCTCTTCCGGGCGCGTATCAACAACTGGGATCGCGTCAAGGCGGGCTATCTGCATTCCGCCGTCTACTCGGCCTTCGGGCTGGGGGTCACGCTGACCTGCCTGGTGCTGGGGCTGATTCAGTTCTTCCGAGAGCCGCCACAGCCGCGGCGGCGAGTCGCCGGTGCCCGGCCCCGAACGGTCCGTCGCTGACCGCCTGAGGCGACTGCGCGGGCAAAGCGGACTCGCCGAGGCACCTGCACGGGCCCCTGCGGCCGCCTTGCCCGAGCAGCCTTCCTTCTCCGAGCGTGTGCGCAGGCTGATGGTCGGTCCGCAACGGGCGCGCTCGAAGACGGGAGACCAGGATGAATTGGCCGAGCAGCTCGGGGCTGAGCCCGTTGCGCCCGGGGTGCTCCTGGTGGAGCGTCGGCTTGGCGCGCGTCTGAGGCATGGTCGTGTCCTGCTGAAGCCGGAGATTGCCGACGCCGGACGGGCCTCGGCGAGTCTGATGGAGCTTGCTTGGCGTGGGGCGTCTCCCGATGCCGCGCCGCGACCTCTGTTGTTTCTGGATACCGAGACGAGCGGGCTGGCGGGGGGGACTGGGACCTGGGCCTTTTTGACCGGGATCCTGATCGCAGAGCCAGAGACCTGGGTCCTGCGTCAGTATCTGCTCACCAGCCTGGATGCCGAGCCCGCCTATTTGGAGGCCGTCGGTGGCGAGCTGTCAGCGCCAGCGATGCTGGTCAGCTATAACGGCCGCGCCTTCGATGCGCCCTTGCTGACGACGCGCTTTCGTCTCGCCGGTCGGCCCGATCCATTCGGTGAGCTCTGGCATCTCGATCTATTGGCCCCGGTGCGCCGCGCCTTCGGCCGCGTCTGGTCAGATTGCAGACTGATGAGCGCCGAGTCCAAGCTGCTCGCGTTCGCACGTGAGGATGACCTGCCGGGATCGGCGGCGCCGGCCGCATGGCTTGGCTGGATTCAGCGTGGCGAGATGGCGTCGCTCGGCGGCGTCTTGCGTCACAACCGTTGGGATCTGCTCTCGCTCGCCGGACTGGTCCCCGTCTTGGGCGAGGCCTTCGAGGACCCGAACAGCTATGGCGCGGATCCGCATGCCGTCGCCAGACATCACTGGGCGCAGGGCCGTTTGGCGCAAGCCTTGAGGCTCCTGGAGGCGGCGTCGGGCCGGCTGACGGACGCCGGACGCCTGGACCTTGCCGACCTCTACCGGCGGCAGGGTCGCTGGACGGATTGCTGTGCGATCTGGGAAGGGCTAGCAACCCAAGGCAGCCAGGAGGCCCTGAGCGCCTTGGCCAAGTATCACGAGCACAAGCGCCATAACCTTGGGCGCGCGCTCGAATACGCTGAGGCGCTGGCGCCAAGCGAGGAGCGCGAGCGCCGCTGCCAGCGCCTGCGGAAGAAGCTGCGGGGCTCAGGCTGAGCTCGGTCGCTGCGTCTCCCTAACGAGGTGCGTAAGCTGCCTGGCGACCCTAGGTGCAGGTCGCCGGTGGCACCGTACAATCCTGACTGCCCACTGCCCTCACTGCGAAGTCTTGGCCGCGATCTTTGGCCCGACCGCCAGAAGCGTCGCTGCCGTGGCCTTGGGCACCACCGAGGCGTCGCCCCGCGCGAGCTCGCGGCCTTGGTCGAGGACGAGCACCTGATCGACCCAGTCCAGTCCCGCCGGGCGATGTGTGATCAGCAGGACCGTCCGGCCGGCCATGAGCTTGCCGAGGGCCTGCATGAGGTCGCGCTCGGTCGCCGCGTCCAGGCCCTCGGTCGGCTCGTCGAGCAATAGGATCGGGGCGTCCTTGAGCAGCGCCCGCGCCACCGCGATGCGACGGCCTTGGCCGCCGGAGAGGCGAACGCCCGTCTCGCCGACCCAGGTGTCGTAGCCATCGGGAAGCTCGCTGATGAAATCGTGGATCTGGGCGACCCGGCAGGCCGCTTCGAGCGACCCCTGAGATGCCTCTGGATTGGCGATCAGCAGATTCTCGCGAATGGTCGCATCGAAGAGGTAGGTGTGCTGACTGACGACGGCGATATGGCGTCTTAGGTCGTCGCCGTGGAAATCCAGGATATCCTTGCCTCCAACGCGAATTGTGCCCGCGCTAGGCGCCCAGAATCGCAGCAGGAGGTTGAAAAGGGTGCTTTTCCCCGAGCCGGTCGCCCCGATGACGGCCGCGCGTCCACCCTCGGGAACCCGCAGCGAGATCTCCGAGAGTGCGGGCTTGTTTGCCTCTGGGTAGCTGAAGCTGACGTTGGCGATCTCGACGTCGAATCCTCGCGGCATCGGTGACGCGCCGCTGGGGGCCGGAACCGCGGGCTGGGTGTCTACGATGGCGAAGAGGCGACGCGCTGCGGCCAGGGTGCGGCCCAGCAGTTGAAAGGCCTGGGGCAGGGGTGCGACGGCCTCGAAGCTCGCTAGGGTGAAGAGTGCGAGCATTGCCAGCTGCGGGGGGAGGATCGTGCCGTCATGCACCATGGGAATGGCGAGCCACAGCAGCACCCAGAGGCTCAGGCTGGCGCAGAGGCCGACGGCGGCTTGGGTCAGGCCATGGTCGCTGCTGAGACGGGATTGATCCGCGACCAGGCGGCGGCTGAGCCCGTCGATGCGCTGTGCTTGCCGCTCGGTCGCGCCGTAGAGCGTGAGCTCGGCCATGCCTTGCACGCCGTCGACGACGGCGGTGCGCAGCGTCCCCTCGTCCTCGGCGATGCGCTGTCCCGGTGCCTGTCCTCGCAGCTGCGACCAGATCGGCAGGCCGACGCCCGCCACGATGAGGAAGCTCAGCCCGGAGATCGCCAGCAGCGGATGATAGAAGAGGAGGAAAACGGTGAAGAGCAGTATGCTGATATTGGCGACGACCACGGGCACCAGCACGCGGACGTAGAGGTTGTCTAGGGCATCGATGTCCGCGCGGATGCGACTGAGCAGGTCGCCACTGTGATACTGCTGTAGCCGCGCGGGAGCTAGCGGCTCTAAGTGACGGTAGAACCAGACGCGCAGGCTGGCGATGAGCCTGAAGGTCGCCTCGTGATTGACCAGGCGCTCGCCATAGCGGCCGGCGGTGCGGATCATGGCGCTGCCGCGGATGAGAGCGGCCGGCGTGAAATAGTTCATGGCGACGCCAGCGATGCCGGCCGCGGCCATTGCGGTCAGGAACCAGCCGGCGGCGGCCATGAGCGTGACGTTCGCGATCAGGGTCAGGATGGCGGCCAGCGTCCCGAGCAGCATCCAGCCGCGATAGGGCCGGAACAGGATCCAGAGGCGTCTCAGCTCTGTCATCTGCGCTCTCCGGTGTCGATTGCAGAGGTCGATTCATCCTCCGAGCCGCCATAGGCGGCGATCATCCGAGCGTAGAGCCCCCTGGTGCTGGCAAGCTCCTGGTGTGCGCCCTGCTCGACGATACGTCCCCGGTCGAGCACCAGGATGCGGTCCGCGCCGCGCACGGTTGCGAGCCGGTGTGCGACGACCAGGAGCGTGCGGTCACGCGCGAGCTCGTCGATGCCCTCTTGCACCAGGCGCTCACTCTCCGGATCCAGGTTTGCCGTCGCCTCATCCAGGATCACCAGTGGTGCGTCACGCAGGAAGGCGCGGGCGAGGGCGATGCGCTGGATCTGGCCGCCGGAGAGGCCTGCGCCGCGCTCGCCGACAAGGCTGTCGTAGCCGGCCGCCAGCGCCTCGATAAACTGGTCCGCCCGGGCGCGTCGCGCGGCCTCGCGGACCGCCTCGAGGTCGGCGTCCTGTGCTCCCAGCTTGATGTTGTCCGCGATCGTGCCCTGAAACAGTCTTGGCTGCTGAGGGACCCAGGCGAGGTGGCGGCGCCAATCCTCCAGGTCGATGTCGGCGAGCGCTTGCTCGCCAACGAGGATGCGGCCCTCGGTCGGGCTCAAGAACCCGAGCAGCAGGCTCACCACGGTGGTCTTGCCGGCGCCGCTGGTGCCGACTAGCGCGATGCGCTGCCCCGGCGGAATCTCGAAGGTCAATCCCCGCAGGGCCTCGCGGCCTTCCTCGTAGCTGAAGTGCACGGCGTCGAAACGCACCCCGAGCGGGCGGGCGTCGGCGAGCTGCTGAGTGCCGGTTAGCCTCTGTCTCGGCTCTGTTCCGAGGAACTCGATGAGGCGCTCGGCCGCGGCGACCGCACCCATCTTGGCGTGGTACTGGGTGCCGAGATTGCGCAGCGGCGCGTAGAACTCCGGCGCGAGCATGAGCACGAAGAGCCCCTGCAGGTAGCCGATGTCGGGGACGCTGATCCAAGATGGCACGGGGACCGCGAGATCATAGAGTCGGAATCCAATGAAGACGGCGACCAGGGCGATGCCGACGCTGGCGAAGAACTCCAGGACGGCAGAAGACAGGAAGGCGATCCGCAGCACCTGCATGGTGCTGGCGCGGTAGTCGTCTGAGACGCGGGCGATGACATCGACCTCGCGGCGGCTGGCTCCGAACAGCTTGAGCGTCGTCAGGCCCTGGATCACATCGAGGAAGTGCGCGCTCATGCGTGCGAGCTGTTTCCACTGGCGCTGATTGCGGGCCTCGGCGCCGGAGCCGATGATGATCATGAAGAGCGGGATCATGGGCGCCGTGACCAGGAGCACCAGCCCGGCCAGCCAGTCGGTCGGAATGACGGCGGTGAGGATGGCTAGCGGCAGGATCATCACTAGGGTCATTGCCGGCACGAAGCGCGCGTAGTAGCCCTCGAGGTCGTCGATCCCCTTGGTCAGGGTCTCGGCGATTGCGCCGCTGCGCTGACCGGCGAGATAGCTGGGGCCGAGCGTCTGAAGGTGCCGGTAGACCCGGTCGCGCAGGGCGACACGCACGTTGGCCGCCGCTTGGAAGGCGGCCCGCTCGGCGAGCCAGACGATGAGCGCCCTGACGAGGAAGACGCCGAGCAGACCCCACAGCCAGGGGCGAACGGCTGCCAGACCCGCCTGCGCGAAGATGACGCCGTTGAGGACGACGGCCAGCAGCCACGCCTGGGCGATGGCGAAGAGGCCGTTGGCGGTGCTCAGCCAGATGCTGTGGGCGAGCGCCTTTCCCGCGAGTGGCCGTTGCGACTTGAGCCAGGCTGTGACTGACATAGGCGGTCGTTCTCTGGACCTCGAGTGACATCGAAGCCGAGAGCATACGGAACCGCCGCCGGGGTGGGCAATGCGGAATCTCGAAAGGTGAGTCGGGACAGGCCCGGTTGGAGCGAGCGGAGGCGCCCGGCCGGTCGCCGACTGGGGCCGATCGAGCTGCTCGGATGCTTGGTCGAGAGGCGCCTGGCCGGGGCGTTCTCCGCCCGGTCAGGCGCTCATGGGGGAGGCGGCGGTGATCGGCGGCTAGTTGCTCGATTCGATCGCGCTGCGCTCGACACCGTGCTTCGCCATCAGGCGATATAGCGTCATCCGCGAGACGCCGAGATCCTGTGCCGTGCGCGTGATGTTGCAGGCGTTGCGCTCCAGGGCATACTCCAGGTTGCGTTTCTCGGATTCCTCGCGCGCACTCTTCAGGGTTCCGATGACATAGTGACCGGCGGATGCCCCGTTGTGCTTCTCCGGGGCATCCCTGCCGTGCCCGCCATGTGCGCCATACGGGCCTCTGGGATGGCCTTGGATCTTGAGGTCGCTGGCCTGAATGGTAAGCCCTTCACAGCTGAGCGCGGCCTGGAAGATCACGCTGCGCAGCTCGCGGACGTTGCCCGGCCAGGCATAGCTGAGCAGCGTGGCGAGTGCATCCTGACCGATCTTGAGCTGGCGGGTCCCGGCGTCTCGCGTGACCTCGTCGAGGAAATGCCGCGCGAGCAGCTCGATATCCTTGCCGCGCTCGCTCAATGCCGGGGTCTCGACCGTCAGAAAGGCCAAGCGATAGTAGAGGTCGGCCCGGAAGCGCTTGTTCTGGATCGCCCCCTCGAGGTCGACGTTGGTCGAGGCAAGGATGCGCACGTCGATATGCTTTCCGCGCGTGCTTCCGATGGGCGTGACGATCTTGTCCTCCAAGAAACGTAGCAGCGTCGCCTGGGACTCCATCGGCATGTCGCCGATCTCGTCGAGAAACAGCGTGCCCCCGGCCGCGCTCTGGATATAGCCGGACTTGCGGGCGTTGGCGCTGGTAAAGGATCCCTTTTCGTGGCCGAAGAGCTCTGACTGCAACAGCGATGGGGGGATCGCCGCGCAGTTGATGGCGACGTAGGGACCATCGGCTCGCTCGGAGTGATCGTGGATGGCGCGAGCCGCCAGCTCCTTGCCCGTGCCGGTCGGGCCGGTGATGAGCACTGACACGTCCGATTCGGCAGCGCGCTGGAGCATCCGGTAGAGATGGCGCATCTGGGGGCTTTCACCAACGAGGCCGAAGCGGCTCGGGACCTTGATCTCCTGGTGGTGAGCCAGCTCGCGCTCCAGCCGCGCCATCCCATAGGCGTGGCCCAGGACGGTGGTCAGTCGCTCTCCCTCAAGGGGATAGACGTGGAAGTCGTAGAGGTGCTCGGCGACGAAGTGCTTGATCTCACGCTCGCTAAGCATCTGCTCCGTCAGCGCGGCGATCCACTTAACCTGTGGTAGCTCGGCAACAGTTTGTTGCAGCTGGGCACTGAGCCGTGTATCCCGTGAGGTGGGGAACAGGACGACACCGACGAGGACCTTTCGCTCGTCAGCGAGCTTGGACGCCGTTTCGGGGCTTCGTGCATAGCACAGAGACCATCCGTTCTCGCTCAGGAAACGGGCGATGTCATCGGTTAAATCGTCTTTAGAAACAACAAGTAGCTCGCGCATGACGGATTAGGTCCCTGATGAGTCGGACGGCGGTCGCGTGATTGTCGGCTGGTGGTGAATAGCCGCTTCATCGATACGACTCTGGTCCCAACGGTGCCCTTTTCTTTGGCTCGGTGTATGGTTGAAGCATAACAACTCTGGGACAGGAATTGTCACCGCTGAGTGACGTTTCTGTTGTTTTCTTGTCCGGACTGTGAAGCTGGTACCAGGTAGGCGTCCCTTTGTGATGGAGTCGCCGTTTTGGTCTAGGGTGCGGTAGGGGTGCTCTTTATGGGCCCGAGGCCGCATCATGTCGTCGTGAGGGTCGGAGCTGAGTCAAATTCCGTGCCTTTGCAGAAAATTCTATTTATTCAAAGAGGTGTCTTTTTTTTTGGCTGTTTTCAAGTCGTGACAAGCAGTGCAGTCGACAAGGTGGCGGCGACTTCTGACATTCTCTGCGGGGTGGCTCGACGTGGTTACTGGTGGTCGTTCGTATCCCGGAAGGCCGCTGGCTTGGCTGCAATGCATACGAGAGTATGATTGCAAAAGAGGTAATGTGGCCGTTCGTCGGAAACGACTGGTGAGCAATGAGGGGGCTGTCTCCGTGGGGCCATGTGGATGTCGATAGCGGCGCTCTCTGTGCGTCCTCCCAAGCGTGTTCGAGCGGCCGGCGCGTCCTGGTATGTGCTGGCACGGCCGGCCTTTGTTCTAGGGTTGCGGATGGCCGTGCTCGAGCCCATGGATACCTCATAGTGGAGGCGGCGGCGCGGGGCTTTGGAGGTCTGCGGGGCGTCTCGGGTCTCGGGGCCTATCGTTTCGGCCATGCCCTGGGCGTCTGGGGGCGATGCCGATTGGCGCGGAGTTGATTCTTTATGACGAATCGCGAGCTCGACGGCTCGAGCATAACGGGCTCGGGCGTGGGTGATGCGGCGCGGGCCTCCGAGTGGCATCCCTTTTCAGATGACGATTCGGGGGCGCTGGCGGCCGCCTCGCTGGCGCCCGAGATTGAGGTGTCCTCGCCAGCCGCATCCGAGGAGGAAGTCAAGCGGCTATTGAGCGAGCTGGATCTCTCCGATACGCACTCCGTGCTTCACTTCGGCGCCCGCGCGCAGGAGCGATTGACGGAGATCTCCGATCGGATGCTCGAGGGCGTGCGCGCAAAAGACGTCGGGGCGGCCGGGGTGTCACTGGCTGAGATGATCACGACACTCAAAGGGCTGGATGTCGATGGCCTCGATCCGAGCCGGGGATCCGGGCTGCTCGGCCGACTGCTGGGGAGAGGGCGGCCCATCGTCCGTTTTCTGCGTCAGTACGAGGCGGTGCGCGACCAGATCGAAGCCATTTCTCGTGATCTAGAGCGCCACAAGACAGGCTTGTTGACGGATGTGGCGGCGCTGGATCGCCTCTATACGGCCAACCTGGAGTACTTCCGTGCCTTGGAGGGCTACATCGCCGCGGGTGAGGCGAAGCTGCGCGAGCTTGACGCGACATCGCTCCCCGTGCTGGCCGCCGAGGTCGAGGCGAGTCAGGACTTGCTGGGAGCGCAACGGCTGAGAGACCTGTGCACCGCCCGGGACGATCTCGAGCGCCGCGTGCACGACCTGAAGCTGACGCGTCAGGTAGCCATGCAGGCGCTACCGAGCATTCGGCTGGTGCAGCAGAACGACAAGAGCCTCATCGATAAAATCGGCTCGACGCTGCTCAATACCGTCCCCTTGTGGCGACAGCAGCTGGCGCGGGCCGTGACCATCTATCGCTCTGCGCGCGCGGCCGAGACCTTGTCGGCCGCGACTGACCTTACCAACGATCTCCTGCGCGCGAACGCCGAGAGCCTCAAGAACGCCAACGCGCAGGCGAGGCGGGAGGTGGAGCGCGGCGTCTTCGATATCGATGCGGTGGAACAGGCGAATCGGACTCTGATCGAAACGATCGAGGAGAGCCTGACGATCGCCGACCAGGGCCAGCGCGCGCGCGCGGCCGCAAGCCAGCAGCTCGGGCGCTTGGAGGCCGAGCTGAGGCGGGCACTGACCGCGGCGAGCGCGCGTGTGCGGGACGAGAACGCCGGATCGGACCACTGAGTCGAGCCTCTTGCTGAGTCGACGAGCCGCTGAGTCGCGCCATTGAGCTGAATTTGGTGCTTCCAATTCTCTTCAGATTCTGTATATTTGCGCGTTTACCTGCGGGGCGGTCCCGCATCGCCAGATTTCAGTCTTGAGCCAGGAAAGCACATGGTCACGATTCGCTTGTCTCGGGGTGGTTCGAAGAAGAACCCCTTCTATCAGATCGTCGTCGCCGATATTCGCTCGAAGCGGGATGGCCGCTATATCGAGCGGCTCGGTTTCTTCAACCCGAACGCCAAGGGTGGCGAGGTCGGGCTGCGCGTGGATAGCGAGCGCGCTAGCTACTGGGTCAGCAAGGGCGCGCAGCCGACCGATCGCGCGAAGCAGTTGCTGAAGCAGGCTGCGCGCGAGGCGGCAGCAGTCGCTGCCTGAGACGGTATCGCGGCAACCTCCGGCGTTGAGCGGGCAGACCGAGTCGTCCCGAATCGTCCTGGGACGCATCTCCGGCGTCTACGGAATCAAGGGCTGGGTCAAGGTCTTCTCCGAGACGGATCCCCGCGAAGGCATACTGAGATACCAGCCTTGGCTGCTCGGACCTGATGCCGAGCCGTCGCGCGTGGCAGAGGGTAAGCGCCACGGCAAGGGCGTGATCGCTCGACTCGAGAAGTGCACGGATCGAGATCAAGCCACCGCGCTGGTCGGCCGCGAGATCGCCATCCGGAGAAGCCAGCTTCCGCCGCCACGTCCGGACGAATTCTACTGGATCGACTTGGAGGGATTGGACGTCGAGACCGGAGCAGGGACCGCACTCGGACGCATCAGTCACCTCTTCTCGACCGGCGTCAACGACGTCATGGTGGTGCAGGGGGATCGCGAGCGGCTCATCCCGTTCGACTGGGAGAATGTCGTGCGAGAGGTCGACTTCGAGCATCGACGGATCCGTGTGAGCTGGGATCCGGATTTCTGACCGCGATTGCGACCGAAGCGGCCTTCGCCTCGCGATTCGCCGATCCGGCTGGCCGTGGATAGAGAGCAATGCGGTTCGATGTCATCACGCTCTTTCCGGACAGCTTCCGCATCCTGACGGAGCAGGGTGTCATCGGGCGCGCGCTGGAGCGCGGTCTCGCCGAGCTGCACCTGTGGAGTCCTCGCGACTACACCACTGACGTCCATCGCACCGTGGATGATCGGCCCTACGGCGGTGGGCCGGGAATGGTGATGAAGGTCCAGCCGCTGCGCGATGCCATCCTGGCCGCGCGGGCCAGTGCCCCGGAAAGCAAGGTGGCCTACTTGTCGCCGCAGGGACGGGTGCTCGACCAGACCGCAATGGTCGATATTTCACGCACGCCTGGGTGGATCCTCGTCGCTGGACGGTACGAGGGCGTCGACGAGCGGCTGCTCGATGCCTACGCCGACGATGAATGGTCGATCGGCGACTATGTCTTGAGCGGCGGAGAGCTGCCCTGCATGGTGGTGTTGGATGCCGTCATCCGTCTGCTGCCCGGGGCGCTCGGTCATGCAGAGTCCGCAATGCAGGATTCGCACATGAGTGGGCTCTTGGATTGCCCGCATTACACGCGGCCTGAGGAGATCGAAGGCCGTAGGGTGCCGCCCGTGCTGACAAGCGGCGATCACGCCGCCATCGCGCGCTGGCGGCTCGCGCAGGCGCTGGGACGGACCTGGCTGCGCCGACCGGATTTACTCGAGCGCCGCGGTCTCGACGACAGCGAGCGGGCGCTGTTAGACGAATTTTTGCTGGCCCATCGTCACGGTGGCGCCGGGTGAGAACAGGAGCCAAGGAAACCATGAGCAACATCATTCAGCAGCTCGAGCAAGAGCAAATGAACCGTGAAGTCCCTGACTTCGCCCCCGGCGACACCGTTGTCGTCCAGGTCAAGGTGAAGGAGGGCAGCCGCGAGCGTCTGCAGGCGTTCGAGGGCGTGGTGATCGCCATCCGCAACCGGGGTCTGAACTCCGCCTTCACGGTCCGCAAGATCTCGCACGGCGAAGGCGTGGAGCGTGTCTTCCAGACCTACAGCCCGGCCGTGGCCGCCATCCAGGTCAAGCGCAAGGGCGACGTCCGCCGAGCCAAGCTCTACTATCTGCGCGGCCGGACAGGTAAGGCCGCTCGCATCAAGGAAAAGATCTAGACAGCTTCCGCGCGGCCGATCCTCGCATCGGCCCTTGGCTCGAGCGGCTGCCAAGCACGTGCCTCAGACCTTCTACTGGCACGACTACGAGACCTGGGGGGCGGATCCGCGCCGCGATCGCCCCTGCCAGTTCGCTGGGCTGCGCACCGATGCCGACCTCCAAGAGGTCGGTGATCCACTCCTTCTCTATTGCCGTCCGAGCTTGGATGTGCTGCCGCACCCTGATGCCTGTCTGATCACAGGGATCACGCCCCAGCTCGCGACGCGAGAGGGGGGCATCGAGGCCGACTTCGCCGCCGCCGTTCACGCCGAGCTCAGCCGACCCGGGACCTGTGGCGTCGGCTACAACAGCATGAGGTTCGACGACGAGGTCTCGCGCAACCTCTTCTACCGCAACTTCTTCGACCCCTACGCCCGAGAATGGCAGAACGGCAATTCGCGCTGGGACCTCATCGATGTGCTCAGGCTCGCACATGCCCTGCGGCCGCAAGGGATCGACTGGCCGACGCACGACGACGGCACGGCGTCGTTCAGGCTGGAGCACCTCACCGCAGCCAACGGGATCGAGCACGGGCAGGCACATGATGCGCTTGCCGACGTGCGCGCGACCATTGCGATGGCGCGACTGCTCAGGCGCGCGCAGCCCAAACTGTTCGACTATGCACTGACCCTGAGGGACAAATGGCGGGTCCGCGAGCTGCTCGAAAAGCGCCGCCCGCTCCTCCACGTGTCGGCGCGCTACCCGGCGGCGCTCGGCTGCATCGCGCCGGTCTTCCCGCTCGCTCCTCACCCGACCAATTCGAACGGAGTCATCTGCTTCGATCTGCGTGCCGATCCGGCGATGCTCCTCGAGCTAGGCGTCGATGAGATGCGCGAGCGGCTCTTCACCCCATCGGGCGAGCTGCCCGAAGGTATCGAGAGAATCCCGCTCAAGACGATCCATGTGAATCGTGCCCCAGTGCTTGCGCCGATGCCGACCTTGTCCTCCGAGGCCGCGGAGCGCTGGCGGATCCATCCGGACGCGGTGGCCAGGCATGCTCGCGCTATCCTGTCCAATGCCGAGCCGATTCGCGACCGGGTGCAGGCCGTCCACCAAGCCCCGCGTCCGCTCGTCGAGACGGATCCCGATCTGATGCTCTACTCCGGCGGTTTCTTCTCCGATCGGGATCGGCGCGCCATCGCAGCCGTGCGTCAGTCGGCCCCGAGCGATCTCGCCAGCTCCCCGCCAGCCTTCGAGGATCGACGTCTGCCGGAGATGCTGTTTCGCTATCGTGCCAGGAACTGGCCCGAGACCTTGACGTCCGAGGAGCGTGACGACTGGGATGCCTTCAGGCTGACCCGGTTGACCGAGCCTGGCGGCGGGGCGAGCATCCAATTGGACGCCTTCGAGGAGCGGCTCATGACCTTGGCCGAAGCCCATGCGGAAGATCCCGCTAAGCTGGCGATTCTTCGTGCCCTGCAGGAATGGGCCGAGGGGGCTCTCGACGTTAGCGACTGAGGTGGGGACAGGGGACAGGGTCTCTGGGGAGGCCGGGTGTCGCCGTTCGCGACTGTTCTACCTCGAGCGCATTGGCTTGGCTGCGAGCCTGAGGTTGAAGTTCCGGCGCGTTGATCCGACACTTTCGCGCCGGGTGATCGAGGCAACCAAGGAGCTGTCCATGTTTTGTTTTCCGATCTGGGTCTCTGGTGACGCAGCTGGAGCTGCGTCACCCGTGAGACGAAGCTCCGCTTCGCGAGTCTGAGGGTAAGTCCTGCTTTTGGCCTGGTGCAGGGGTCGGAAGCGCTCGGCGTCGTGAAGCAGCGCTTCGTCGCCGAGGTCACGAAGCAGGAGCTTCGTGACCAGAACAGCGGGAGGCAGTTGACGGACACTTCCCAAGAGTTGACGAGCCTGGGCGAGACCTCTAGCGAGACGTTTGGGCTCCATGATCCGTCACGTCCAAATGCGATGCTGACTCGATCCCGCTTCTGCGATGAGTCAGATGCGCGTCGGGCAGGTGCGATCTTGCGACTCCCGCATTTGCAACGACTGACTGTCGTCTAAGACGTCGAGCCATTCTTGCGCCGCGAGCGAGGCGCAACGACTCAGTGCCTCAAAAACGACTCGGCGCTTCAACAATGCGAGCGAAAACGAGGATTTTCCGCATGCGCTTTTCCCGAGCCCTTTTCTTCGCTTCGATGGCTGTTGGACTCCTTGCCTGCGGTGGGGGCGGTACCTCATCGATAGCAAATTCCACTGCCTTGCCCGCCGTTGATACCCTTGCGGTCCAGCAGCTCCTGTCTCCCGATGAAAGGCTCGAGGTGCTGAGCTTTCCCACTGTTGGGCGCATGCGCCAGATCGGCGAGATCGCCGGCTATGCGAGTCCGGCCTATGCGGTCCCGGTTGCCTCCGGCCAGACGCTGGTGGTTGCATTGGATAGCCCCAGCAACAGTGCCTACTTCAATATCCACGACGCGGCCGACGCGACTGGCGCCGCCGTCTTTCGAGGCGAGGTCGAGGGACGCGAGGCCCGGATCAAGACGGAATCCGACGCCACCTATGTGATCCGTCCTTTTCAGCCGCGAGCCATGGCGCGACGGGACGAGGTAGCGCCCTATGCCCTGACGATTGAGCGCCAATGAGCGCGCCTACCGGCCCATCGAGGCGCGAGCGGTCGAAAGGTCGAGCCGGTAGGGCGGTCGTCGTCGAGCGGCCAGGGTTGCGGGGCGGGATCTGGCCGTCCTCCCATCAGGCCCTCGGGGAGGTCTATCCTGGTCCGCATACGTCGAGAATCGGCAAACAGGCTTGAGCCTAAGAAGAGCTGTCAGCCACCAGCAGCCAGCTCAAAGCTTTGTTTTGGGGCTGCTTTCAGGTCTTCTCTGACTCAGCCAACGGATGAGCGGCTGGTCGGCCGAAAAAATCCGGCAACTGTATGATTTTCCTCTGCTGGGGGGGTGGCTGGAAGCTGACTGCTCCATCTAGGCGGAGAAGCCCGCTGTCTCTAATCAGTCTCGACACGCGTCACCTCGATCCTCCCATCCTTCAATCGCCATCGAATGTTCAGCTCGTAAAGGCTGAGTCCAAAGTCCGTTCGCTGTGGATAGCGGTCCATGTATCCGGGTCTCGGATCCTGGGCTAGGACCTGCTTTATCAGCTCCACCAGGCCGCGCTCGCCCGCGGGATCCAAGGCGCGCAGCCTTTGCATCGCCGCTGCCGAGAATTCGACGTCGACTCCAGTCATCTCTGGCGGCGTGGCGAATCCGGACGCGGCCTGTGGCAGCGCATCCGCATAGGGGACATAGGGTTTGATATCCAGCACTGGCGTGCCGTCGAGCATGTCCATGCCGCGAATTCGCAGCGACAATCCGCGCTTGCCGTCGATGAGGCCAAGATGCTCCACGGCCGAGATGCCAATCGGATTCGGGCGATAGGGCGCTCGGCTCGCGAATACCCCGACAGACTCACGTCCGCCCAGGCGCGGCGGTCTGACGGTCGGCCGCCAGCCGGCGGTGACACAGTCCTGGTGGAACAGAAAGATCACCCAAACGTGCGAGAAGCCTTCGAGTCCCTTGAAGGCCTCCCGTCGTGCGTAGGGCGGAAAGAGCTCGATCCTGCCTTCGGCGGCCGTTACTAACCCGGGCTGCCGCGGAATGCCGAACTTGTCCGTGTAGGGTGAGCGAAGGATTCCGATGGGCTCGAATCTCATGGCGTGGGATTATCGCGGCGCAGCCGTGCTTGGGCCAGCGATGGCTTTGTGTCGCGGTTCACAAAGTAGGCGTCCAGATCGACTTGACCAATTCCCAAGAGCTAGACTTGCAGCCAGGAAAGTTGGGACGGCCGCCCAATGCAGATCCACTCCACAATCAGCAGTGCTCCCTACCCGCCCATGCGCGCAGATGGCGCGCAGGGTCGCGTTGGCGCCTCCGTCGCCGAGGAGCCCTCCGAAGGGGCTGCGCTCGATCCCGCGAGCGCGCCTGCCGGGGAGGACGGTGAGCAGGAAGACAGCAAAAGGGTCGGCTCCGCCTCCGCCTCCGAGTCGGCCTCGACTGAGCAGGAGCTTAGCCAGGACGAGCAGCGCGAGGTCGAGCTACTGAAGCAGCGTGACGCGGAGGTGCGTGCGCACGAGCAGGCGCATGTCGCGGCCGGCGGTCAATATGTCACCAGCGCGCCCAGCTATAGCTACCAAGTCGGTCCTGACGGCAAACGCTACGCCATTGGGGGCGAGGTCGGAATCGACACCTCCATGGGCTCGGGCGATCCGGCGGCCAACCTCGAAAAGGCGCGTACCCTGCTGCGCGCCGCACTCGCCCCGGCCGAGCCTTCCACGCAAGACCGTCGGGTGGCCGCGGATGCGCGCGCCATGGAGATCGAAGCCCAGCGCCAGCTCGCGGAGCTGCAGCAGGCGGAGTCTGAGGCGGACATGGCCGATCTTGGTCTCGACGACGCTCAGGCCGCGGAATCGGACGGGGAAGCGGCGAGCGACGCGGAGCAGGCGGAGGCTGGGGTGACGCCCCTCGGAAGTCTCGGGGGAGGGCAGGCGCGACTGGAGCGTCGAATCGGCCAGCTCTTCGCGGAGCCGGCGGAGGGGGCGCTACGCGCGGTGGCCTAAGCGGGAAGGTGGTCCAAGGGGAGGCGATTCGCGACAGCGCCCGCGGATTCTGCTCGACGCTCTGATGGGGCGCGCTGATTGAAGGCCTGCGGTCCGCCAGCGCGACGCGCTACCATCTAGGCTTCATCCGGCCCTCTGCGGGCAGCCTGCCTGAGGGAGCGCCCGTCGCTCGAGCCGCCTCGGTATCCTTTGACCTCTCGAGCGGCCTTTGCCGCTCGCGTCCAAACGGCGCTATGCCGTCACATTGATGTTCCGGCCGACGTTCTCCGGCAGTGCTTCCGTGACTTCCGTGACGCCTTGAATCATCTCCGTGGCCATCTCGGCTTGGGTATCCAGCGCCTTGTTGAGCATGGCGACACCAACCTGGGTAGCAGCTTGATTGCCTGCCGACGCGTTGGCGTAGCTTGCGAGTCCGGTGGTCGATGCAACGTCCATCAGGGTCTCCGTTGGCGCGCTCGGGCGCAGCGCGCCTGAGCGAATGGCGGCTAGCCGAAGACTGTCCCTCGACTAGCGATGCGAGGATCTGGCACCGTTCGAGCCTAGGCTCGCGACGCTGGCGGGCTTGCGCTAGAAGCCTTCTCGCACCTTCTCACCAAGTCTAGCGGCTCGCGGGCACTCTTGAATGCCAAGTCCCTCACAGTTCTGCTCGCCCCTCCAGGAGAGGATTGACCTTCAGCTCGAGCGCAGAGGCGTCGCTCAAGTTCGCTGTGCGCGGGCCGTTACAAGCAGCAATTCACCGAGGAGACGAGTCGATGCAGATCAATCGGGATATTTCCAAGGTCGACGCCGTACAAGCTTCCGATGCACCAAGGCGACTGACGTTCGGCGGTCTGATGACCGGCTTCCTGCCTGCGTTTCGGCACCTCGAAACCGGCGAAGTGCGGCTATGCCGGATGAAGGATGGCCAGATCGCGCGCGAGCATCTTCTCGATGGCCTGCCGAGTCACTGGGTCATCGATCGCGATCCCAAGGGGCGTGCATCAGAGCTGGTCTACGCGGTCGAGCCTGGCTTCATGCGCGGCAGTGAATTCTGGACATTGGCGGACTTCAGCCACCCCCTGCTGGATGGCTGATGCTCGCCCAAAGTCAGATGACGAATTTCGACTCGGATCGGAGGCAGCACCCACGCCTCCCCATGGAGGTGGAGGTGGAGCTGCATGAAGCGGGGGAGCCCGTGCGCATTGCCCACACCGGAGACCTGAGTCAGGGTGGCGTGCTGCTGGTCCTGAACGGACACCCGAAGCCGGAGATCGGGACGCGGGTGCAGGTCCGCGTCTGTGGGCTCCTGGGAGGGGGCGAAGAGCCGCCTCTGGTGGAGGCTATCGTCGTGCGGGAGATCCAGGAGGGCGTCGCCGTCCAGTTCACGGGTGAGCTGGGGCTCGAGTGAGGCAGGAGCTGGTGCCGTTTCCGGACCCGGATGAGGCTGCCCGCCGAGCGCATGCGGAGTCGTCGTCCGAGCTGGCGCTCTTCGGTGTCGGTGCATTCGATTCCGCGAGAGCCTCGTGCTGAGGCGATCGAGGTCACGGGATCCGCAGAGGTGAAATCATGCTAACTCCCACTCTCGTCAGCGGTCTGCCCTCCAGCGAAGCCATCTCGCGCCTGGACCGACATCCGGCCACCCAGGATCGACAGCGCCCGCCAGCATCGGGAGCTGAGGGCAGTCTCCCGGCTTCGAGCGGCGAAGTCGTCGATCTGACCGAGGATATCGCACGTCGGGTGGAGCAGGACCTCGACTACCAGATCCTCAGGAAGACCTTCGCCCTCGACCAAGCGGCGGTCGCTTCGGGGACGCGGCATCCCGAGGGCGAGTCGATGGAGGAAGTCAGGGCGGGGGCGGCGTCATTGCAGCTCGATGCGTCGCGCGGCGCGGCGGTCGCAGTGGAGGGGAAGTTTGATGCCGAGCTCAGTCTGTCGTGGGAGTGGTCCGCCAGCCTGGAGATGGGCTTCTCGCTTGGGGTCGGTGACTCTGAGCTGGACTCCAGTCGCAGCAGGATCGAGCAAGCGCGCGTCGCGCTCGACTTCAGCATTGGGGAGGCAGCCGAGGTACAGCTGGGCGACCCACTCGTGCTGGATCTAGGGGGCGGGGGGATCCAAACGACCGGCTTCGACGACGGGGTCGCCTTCGATCTGGACGGCGACGGACGGCTCGATCAGATGAGCAGTGTCGCTGGCGACACTTGGCTGCTGGCGCTCGATCGGAGCGAGAACGGTCGCATCGACGATGGCACCGAGCTGTTCGGGGACCAGACTGGCGCAGCCAACGGCTTCGATGCACTCGCCCGGCATGACGGCAATGGCGATGGGCGCATCGACGCAAGCGATGGCGTGTTCAGCCAGCTGCGGCTCCTCCAGATCCGAGACGATGGCACTCAAGTGACGCAGACCCTGACCGATGCCAAGGTGGTCTCCATCGAGCTGGGCTATCAGAGCACCCGCAAGGCCTTGGACGTCTACGATCAAGTTGCCCAGACCTCGAGCTTCACGCGTGAGGACGGGACCCGGGGCGAAGCCGCGGACGTCCTGCTCGCGCACCGTCGCGGGGGCTGAGCGGCGCCGACCGGGGTCAAGCGCGCTCCACTGCGGGGCTCCTAGGATGTCGGCTCGTTCACAGAGCTGAGATTTCCCCGACCTGCCGAGATCAAGCCTTGTGGGCCTTGCTGCTAGACTAGAGGACAGTCACCGACGGCCCGACTGCATCAAGGAGGCGATGTCGTCGGGCATCATCCAATATCGTCTAGTGCCCAATGACCAAGGACGCCAAGCATGCAGCAAACATCCGACGAGATCGCGTTGCTCGCTGAGCTCGAGCTCACACGAGATCTGCCTGAAGACACGCGCAAGGCGCTTGCCGCCAAGTGTCGTTTTCAAGAGGTCGGGGCCAAGAAGCGGGTCAAGGTCGCCGGTCTGAACGGTGATCGCGTCTTCTTGGTGGATGGCCATGCCGTGCGTCTCTCGCATGGCGTGGCTGAGCGCCTCCAGGCGTTCCAGGGCCTCAGCGAGCCCGAGGATCTTTGCGGCGACGCCCCTGACGCGGAGGACTGTTTCGTTACCGAGACTCCATGCATCGTTTTTCGCATCCCGGGGGCCGAGCTGGAGCGGCTGCTGTCGAGCGGCGTGCAGGTGGACGACATGGATCTCGACCCCAAGGAGGGCGAGTTCCTCTCCGAGATCTATCATCTCATCAGCAACAACACCCTGGTGCTGCCGGCGCGGCCGGAGGTCGCGCTCAAGATCCAGGAGATGACCAACGACCCGGAGGCGGGAATCGCCGAGCTGACGGAGATCATCCAGTCCGATGGTACCATTGCTGGCGCCCTGCTCCATGCGACCAACAGCCCCTTGTTTCGTGCAGCCAAGGAGATCAAGTCGATTCGTGAGGCAGTGGTCCGTCTGGGCTTTCGCAATACGCGCATGCTGGCCGTCAACTTGGCGCTGCGCCAGAGCTTTCTCGCCAAGAACGCGGTGACCAAGGAGGCCATGGAGGTCGTCTGGACGGATAGCGTCCTGACCTCGGCCTACAGCTATGTCATCGCGGACCACCTCAAGATACTGGATCGCGATCGCGCCCTCTTGGCGGGCTTGGTGGCTGGCATCGGCGCCGTTCCCATCATCCAGTTCGTCGAGCTGCGCGAGCACCAGCCGAAGATGCAGACGATTCAGTCACTGCTCGGCAAGCTCAGCAGTATTACCGGGGTACTGGTGATCAACTACTGGGGGCTCGGAGACGACTTGGTCGCGGTTGGGGAGAATTTCGACAACTGGTCCTATGAGGCTGAGACGCCCGACTACACCAGCGTCACCATCGTTGGGCGCTGGGCCGCACTGCAGAGCGAGGGGGCGCAGCATCCGAGTGCTGCCGAAGTGCCCGCCTTCCGTGTCCTCGGCTTGGTGCCGCCACAGCCTGGGGACTCGATTGCCGAGCTCGAATCGAGCGGCAAGACGCTGGAATCCCTCAAGTCGATGTTCAATCTCTAGACGACTCACCACCTATCACTTTTCTTCAGACTTGCAGATGCGGTCGATTTTGCTGTCGAGCTGCAATGGCAAATCAACAACTTGACGCTCAACTCAAGCGAGAAACCGTACTCGCTTTGAAACTGATGGGTGGTGAGCTCTAGACGATGCCCAGCTTTCCGTAGTCGGGCCGAGGCGCTAGGCTGGGATTGGCAGGCATCTTCAGTTGCCGGAATCAAGGCGGCTTGCCAAGGATGCCTCGGAGCCGCAAGCTGGCGAGCGCGCCTGCTGGCGTTTGCCGCTAGGGCTACCGGGCCGCTGTGTCGATCGCAGGGCTGTCGGTCGAACGGCAGTTGATTGAGCCGCCGTCGATCGGACGGCGTCAGGAAAGCTGGTCGGTCAGGGAAAATGACCCTAGGCAAAGGGCAATGGTCGATGGCTTGGCTGATTTGGAGCAAAGGCGCGTGTCGAAACCAACCTTGGATTCCCTGGTCAAGAGCACAGGTCGGCTCCTGGCGATTCCGCGCGTGGTCGGTGAGATCATGCGGCTCCTGGACGATCCCAACAGCAGCCAGGCTCAGCTTGCCAGGCTCCTAGCACAAGATCCGGCCTTGGTGGCCATCGTTCTCAGGCTCGCCAACAGCCCCGCCTTCGCCACGGCGCGCACCGTGGATTCCGTGGATCGCGCGATCATGCTGCTGGGCCGTGAGAATCTCCGCCGCTTGGTGATTGCGGGCGCCCTGACGCAGGCCTCGGGGAAGCTGCCCACTCAGGAGATGCTTCCCCTAGAGCTGTTCTGGCGGCACTCCTCCTATTGCGGGGCCATCGCGCGACTGCTTGCGGAGGAGAAGTCTCCCTCGGACGCGGGCACGGTCTTCTTGGGCGGTCTGCTGCACGACCTCGGGCTCTTGATCCTCTTCACGCAGGAGCCGGAGGCGGCGCATCAGGCCTTCCTCAGCAGTCTCAGCGAGCCATCGACCCTCTCGCCCCAGGCGGCGGAGCGCTCTGAGCTGGGATTCGACCACGCCGAGCTCGGGGGAGCACTCGCCGAGCATTGGGGGCTCCCGCATAGCCTCTGCGCCTGCTTGCGTTTTCACCATGCACCGCTCGATGCGCCCGAGGATTTGAAGACGCCTGTCGCCCTGGTCCACGTGGCCAATACGCTTGCCCATCTCGCCGAGCTGGACTCGCGCGACCTCCAGGACGCCCCGCCCGTCGAGCCTCAGATCCTGGACTGGCTTGGCGTTCAGCCCGAGCTGCTCATGGACCTGATCGAGAAGGGGCAGCATCAGGTGCTTGCGGTGGAGTCCTTGAGGAATCCTGGGCTTGCCGACTGAGCTAGCCGATGGACCCCGTCCTTCGTCCGCCGGCTCAGGCCGTCAGCCCGCCGTCGTATCGGGCCGAGCGCCCGTGGCGCCGACTTCTGGCGGGGTCCCCAACCGATTGGCCGTGGTGTCCAGCTCGATCGGCTCCAAGAGCCTGGACTCGAAGTCCGTCAGCACGCTGAACTCGACGCGCCGGGATGCCTCCGCATCCTCTTCGCCACTCGCGTCGTAGACGAGGCGCGATGAGGAAAGTCCGACGGCGGCGACGCGGTCTCTGAACCAGGTCTCCTTCTCCAAGCCTTCCAGGTCGTAGGCGAATCTCAGCACCGCCTGAGTGCGCTGCTGGCTCAGCTCCATGTTGAGAAAGTAGGCCTGCAAGGGCCTGGTGTCGGTGCTCCACTCGCTGGAGGTGTGGCCCTCGATCCGGATCTCGCGAATGACGTCCTTGAAGGCACGCAGCTGGGCGAGGTAGCGCGGCAGGAAGTCGCGGAGAATGGCCTCGAACTCGGGCTTGATCCGCGCCGAGCTGCGGTCGAAGAGCACGTCTGGCTCGCGGAAGCGCAGGGTCAGGGTCGGCTCGACCAGCTCGGCCCGCCAACGCGGCAGATCGTCGCGGAACTCGTCCTCCAGTGCCTGGTAGATGGCTTGGCGGGACTCGGTGGCCGTCGTCCTGACCTCGGTCTCGACGAGGTGGGTGCGCTCCACCTGCGCCATGTGCAGCACCGCCAGAAAGAGAAAGACCATCATCAGGGTGGCCATGAGGTCCGAGACGACCAGCCAATGGCTGTCCTCCTCGGCTGGGGCGGCGGAGGCGCGCAGCGACGCGATCATGGGTTTCATGCCCGGGCCCTCGCGGGTGGATCATTGCGGGCATCGCCGAAGGCCCCCTCGACACCGTACTGCCCGAGCCGCTGCTGGGTGCTCAGGCCCGCAATCACGGCGTTCTCGATACTCTCCAACATGGCGCTGAGGCGCTGGTCGATGGCCGGGAAGGCCTCCTTGGCCCGGTCGCGCAGCTCGGCGATGCTGCCCAGCACGGCCTCCAGCTCCATGGTCTCGCGCTTGAGCGCCTGCATGGCGGCCTCCTGATCCTCGACGTGGGTCGAGATCTGGCGTGCCTGCTGGGTCAGCGCCTGCAGACTGGTCTGTGCGCTGGAAACGCCCGCGATCGCCTGGTCGAGCTGCTCTCCCAGCCCCTCCATGTGTCTGCGGTAGTCGTCCTGCCACTGCAGGAGCTTTTCGACCGCGCCGTCAAGGCGGCGGAAGTTCTCCCCGAATTGCTCGCCGAGGTTGCTGTTGAAGTCATGGATCACGGACTCGAGCGCCGCGATGAGCTGACGCGAGCCCATCTCGCTGAGCTGCTCGGCAAAGCCCCGCATCTCTGCCAGATGGCTCTGGTGATGGCGGTCCAGGGTGTCGATCAGGCGCTCGTCCAGCTGGCCGAGACGATCGGACAGCTGCAGCGTGGCGGTTAGCTGAGCCTCAGCCACCTGGCCCTGCTGCGCGATAAGCGTCAAGAGATTGGCGTCGGCCGACGCATCGGCGGCTCGCTCCCCTGGCGCCGCCTCGGGCTGCTTGTCGTCGCGCCGCGTGACCAGCACCAGGCGCAGGGCCGCTGAGAGCAGGATCCCGACGATGCTAGTGGTGAACGCGAGCTTCAAGCCGTCGAGGAGCAGCGGAATGCTGTATTCGATGCGCGTGGAATCGAAATCCAGGAGACCGATCGCGATCCCCAGAAAGGTCCCGAGAATGCCGAGCGTCGTCAGCAGCGTCGGCGTGCTCTGGTAGAAGGCAGGCGCCCGCCGCAGGAAGATGGCGGTCAGCGCCACGGCGAAGAGCGTCAGCATGACGACCACGAAGATCCCCGTGACCATGGTGGAGTCCATACGCTCCAGCGTCGCGACGACGCCCAAGGCGATCGATTCGAACATGATGGGCCTTCCGTTCCGGTGATCCTCGACCCGCTTGCATCGGGCCATCCGATGCGCTTCTAAGCAGGAATCGGACCATGAGGCTAGTGCAAAGATCGGAGCCGGCGCGCTCGATGCCTTGCATGCCTGAGCGATAGCGGGCGTGGCCGTTGCGGGATGCGATCCAATGGGCGCGGAAACTGGGCGTCGCGTCAAGTTATCGACGGAAGCGAGCGCGATGATCGCGCTGCGGTGCTGCGGTGCTGCGGTGCTGCGGTGCTGGGGTGTGGGGCGGTGCTCGGCCGCTAGGGGAGATTGGGCGCGATGTCGGGGATTGGCGCGGGGGGCGGGGCCCGGCCGGTCAGGTCCTCGATGGCCTTGGTCTCCTGGTGAATGGCGTCGTCGGTCTCTCGGGTCATGACGATGACGCTGATGCGCCGGTTCACCGGGTTGCTCGGGTCCGCTGCGTCGAAGGGGGCCGTGGACGCAAGACCGACGACGCGACCGATCTTGTCCTCCTGCATGCCTCCGGCGACCAAGGCGCGGCGTGCCGCATTGGCGCGATCCGTGGAGAGCTCCCAGTTGCTGTAATTGAACCCAGCCAGCGGCGTCGCGTCTGTGTGACCTGTGATGCTGATGCGATTGGGCACCTGATTGATCAATGACCCGAGCTCGCGCAGGATGTCCGCGGTATAGGGCTTGAGCTGGGCGCTGCCCAGACCGAACATGGAGCGGTTCTCTTTGTCGACGATCTGAATCCGCAAGCCCTCGGGCGTGATGTCGATCAGCAGCTGGTCTTTATAGGGTGCGAAGGTCTCGCTGCGCTCGAGCGCCTGATTGAGGATCTGCGCGAGTCTCTGCAGACGGGCGGCATCCTGTGCACGGTCGATCTCCAGCCCGGCGGGCTTGGTGGAGCCGTCCGCGCCCGGCTCTTCGAAGGGCGGAGGTGGCACGCTTTCCTCTCCCATGCCGATGGCGCCCTCGAATTCGATGATCGACGGCTTGGAGCCGGTTCCCTCGCCCGTCAGCTCGGAGGGTGCCTGGCTCTGTCCGCTGAAGATCGATGGATTTTGAAAGTATTCCGAGATCGCCGCGCGCTGGGCCTCTGTGGTGGCGCCGAGGATCCAGAGGAGCAGGAAGAAGGCCATCATGGCAGTGGCGAAGTCGGCGAAGGCGATCTTCCAGGCACCGCCATTTTGGCCGCCGCGCTTGACGATGCGCTTGATGACGATGGGCTGTTTGGATTCGTCGAGCGACACGGCTGCCTCTAGCGCGTCTCGCGCAAGTGCTCCTCGAGCTCGACGAAGGTCGGCCGGATCTCCGGCGGCATGGCCTTCCGAGCGAACTCGACCGCGATCTGCGGGCTGTAGCCCTGGACGTTCGCCAGGATGCAGGCCTTGAGACAGCCCAAGAAGCGTGTCTCTTCCGCCGCGAGCCGGGCGAGCACGGTTGCGACGGGGCTGGTGAAGCCATAGGCGATGAGGATGCCGCTGAAGGTGCCCACCAGGGCCGCCGCAACCAGACCGCCGATCTCGTTGATAGGGCCGCCGAGGGCGGCCATGGTGTGCACGATCCCCAGCACGGCGGCCACGATGCCGAATGCCGGCAGGGCGTCGGCGACCCGCTGCACCGCGTGCGAGGCCTCTTCGGCGTCCTCGTGGTGGGCGGTCAGCTCGAGCTCCATCAGGTTGTCCAGCTCGAACGGATTCATATTGCCGGCGATCACCAGCCGCATGTAGTCGCAGATGAACTCGGCGGCGTGGCGATTCGCCCGGGTGCTCGGGTACTTTTCGAACAGGGCGCTGCTCTCGGGCTCCTCGATATCGGACTCGATGCCCATGAGTCCTTCTTTGCGTGCCTTATGGAAGAGCGCGTACATGAAGGCGAGCGCGTCCAGGTAGTGCGCCTTCTTGTACTTGGCGCCGGCGAGTATGGCGGGAGTGCTCTTGATGACGCGCAGCACTAGGCTCATCGGATTGGCGATGATGAAGGCGCCGG
This sequence comes from Thiorhodococcus minor, assembly GCF_010820565.1. Lineage (GTDB taxonomy): Bacteria > Pseudomonadota > Gammaproteobacteria > Chromatiales > Chromatiaceae > Thiorhodococcus > Thiorhodococcus minor. Next base: position 86,677 of record NZ_JAAIJQ010000002.1, read on the forward strand.
CCGCGGCGCCTAGAATGATCATCAGCTCATAGGGCTGCCACAGTGAGATGAGGTGTCCGCCTTGTAAGGCGAAGCCTCCAAGCACCCCGACCAGCACGATGATCGAGCCAATGATCAGATTCAAGCGATTGGCCCCCGTTCGCGGATTTGGCTGCCGATGCGATCCGCAATGCTCGGACGAGCGGTGTGGCGCTGCCTCGCATGCATTCCCGCTTCGGCCGATGATAACGGCAAAGCAGGCGCGGCGTCGGCCGATGAGGCAAAGTCGGGACAGCCGTCATGAAATCGATTCGCCGTGGAGGCACCGGACGATGGGAGAGCCTTGGCTCGCGCGTTTAACGACCAATGCCAGGCCGGATGAGCTTCCGGTGCTGTCGCAAACGGCATTCGCCCTGGCCGAGGTGCTTCGCGATGAGCAGGCCCCGCTGCGCCGTATCACCGATGTGGTGATGCGCGACCCAGCGCTGGCGCTGCATCTGCTGCAGCGCGCGAATTCGGTTCCGCGTCGCCACTCGAGCTTCGAGCTCAGCTCTCTGGAGGAGGCGGCTCAGATGCTCGGGCTCCAGACCCTGGCGAGGCTGGCTAGCGAAGCCCCGTCGGAGCACAGTCTCGCCGACGGGCCGCGCATCCAGGCCTATCGGCAGACCGGGGGGCGCGCGGTCCTGTCCGCGCTGCTGGCCCGGGATTGGGCCGAGCTGGATCGAGATCGCTTCCCGTCCGAGATCAGCCTCGCCGCACTGCTCAACAACCTGGGCGAGCGCTACCTGATCGCCCATGGCGATGCCCGCATGGGGCGCTATCTCGACATGGCGGAGCGCAGCAGCGCCTTCCCCCACGAGGTCGAGTACGTGACGCTCGGCGAGAGTCTGGAGACCATCGGCTACCGCCTCGCCAGGCTTTGGGGGCTGCCCTTACTGATCCGCGAGGCGATGCGCGCGCGCAACGCCCAGCACCCGCGGACGCTTTGCGTGATGCTGGCCACGCAGATTGCCAGATACGCCTGCGCTGGCTGGCACAATCCCATGCAGGGCAAGGACCTTCGGCTGGTGGCGCGTCTATTGGACTTGGACGTCGCGGCGCTGCGAGACCGGATCAATCGCGTGCTCGACGACTTCAACCAGAGTGCGCCAGGCTATGCGCTAGATCCGCTCGCTCCCTTGGGCATGGAGGCCGGCGAGGCCGCACCAGCGAGCGAGAGTCTCTTCTGTCTCGCGCCGCGGGCGGATGACCATGCACGAGCCGAGCGGGATCTCCGTGACAGGCTCCATGAGGACCGCGAAACTGTGTTTGCCGCCTTGCTCCGGGGGCTGCATCGCGGGCTCGGCCTGAACCGCGGCGTCGTCGCCCTTCAGGATTCCAGGCGCGATGCCTTGGTTGCCGAGTACCTGGTCGGCACGGACTTCGAGCCAGGCTTCAACCGCTTCATGCTGCCGATGTCCGAAGCCGGGCTCTTCGCAGCCTTGTTGGAGCAAGCCGAGGGCATTTGGGCGTGTGACGACAACGCGTCCACATGCGATTGCCAAGTGCCCCAGACAGTGCGCGAGCTGACGGGGGCGGACAGTTTCTTCGCCTGTCCCTTGCGGGTCGGCGGTCGGCCCTTGGGGGTGGTCTACGCCGATCGCAGGGGCGCCGCCTGCGGGCTGGACCCCCGCAGCTTCCAACGCTTTCTGCACTTGGTCCGTCTCGCCGAGCTCAGCCTCGAGCGGCTCGGGGAGAAGGTCCTGAGCTGAGCCGGGTGCGAGCCATTCAGTCAGCGCCGGAGGCCTGATCCTGAGGTTTCACGAACAGCGCGGTCTACAATCCCTACTGCCCACTGCCCACTGCCCACTGCCCACTGCCCACTGCCCACTGCCCACTGCCCGGGCCTAGCGCCCGTCAGCGCGGCGTGAGATGGTTTCGATCGCCTTGCCGACGGCGTCCGCCGCTTCGGCGCGCAGTGCCGCATGGGATTCGTCGTCGAGGTGCGAGGCAAAATCCACGGCGTGGCGGACGTACTTGGGTGGCAGGCTGTTCAGCGCGATACAGGCCAGATCGTCGGCATAGTCGGGATCGGAAGCGAGCGCGCCATCCTCCAAGATCTCTCGGATGCACTCCATGACAAGGCGCTCGTAGACGTTCTCGATACTTGCGAGCATGCTCTCACCTCACGTGTCGTGTTAGCTTCGATTTCGAGCATAATAGACCGATATCCTATCTAAGACCGGTGTTTTCGGGCTCAGTCCGGTCCATGGCTGCGCGCGCGAGCCTGCGCCCACTGGGTGCAGATGTGCCCGGGCGTGCTGGGTGGCCGCTGGTCGTTGCGGCTTTGCGACCCCGGGCATGCGGGTTAGCATCGAGCAACTAGGCTTGTGCGGTGAGACTCGGGGAGCGCATGAACATCGAGGAATGGCGGGACGTCCTTGGCGACAGCCTCGCGGTGAGCTTGAATCTGCCCGTCGCGCCATGCGATCGGCCCGCGACGACGGGCGATGCGGCGGCGCATCTGCTCGATGCGATTGCGGTGCTCGAAGAAGGGCCGCCGGCGCATACCAAGGACGAGCCGGCGCCTGAGATTCAGCGGCTGGAGCTCAAGATCGATCTTCTTACCGATTTGGTCTCTTCTTTGCTTGCAGACAGAATTCCAGAGCCCGCCGAGGTGCTCATCAGCGGCGCGGGCATGGTTCTGCCGGCCGGCGTTTTGGGCGCCGGGGATGAGCGCGTGCAGCTCTATCCCGGTCAGTGGCTGGCGCAGCCGCTGATCTTGGAGCTGGGGACACGCGTCGTCAGAGAGGGTGCCGCGGGTGCGTCTTGGGGCTCTCCGGACCCGACGCTGCGCGATGCCCTGGGCCGCTGGGTCTTCCGGATGCACCGCAGAGAGGTCGCGCGCCGGCGTATGAGCGGCGGCAACTGATTGGCGGTCCGAGTCCGGCGGCGCGGCGTGCGAATAGCGCACGGGGGGCAGTCGCTCGCATCGGCGGGAGTGAGGTGAATCTGGGAAGAGGAGCATCCGATCAGGTGATGAGAATAGGTCTCTATGGTCAGGGGCCCGCAAGGCTCGCAACGCGATCCATCCTGGAGTTTCTGGGCTGCGAGGTCGTGGAGCTGGAGTCGATCGACAAGACTGCCGCAGAGACGTGCTCCGGACTCTGGGTATGCGAATCCGCGCCGCGGATCGCCGGTCTTCTTGCCGCCCTTCCCATGCGCGAGAAGCTCCCCATCGTGTGTCAACCTCTTGACGGCGGCTCTCTCGATCTGAAGCACCGCGCCTTCGTCGTCGAGACCCCGCTCTCTCCGGGCACGGTCATTCAGATCCTCCAGCGTCTCCAGCTCGAGGCAGGGTCCGACCCGGAAGCCGACATCGACCTCGTCGGGCAGCACCCCAAGATGCGCGGCGTCAAGCGCCTCATCGCTCAGGTGGCGAAGACGGAGGCAACTGTGCTTATCCTCGGGGAGACTGGATCGGGGAAGGAAGTGGTCGCCCGAGCCATCCATCGGGCGTCGACTCGGTCGGGCAAGCCATTCGTGGCGGTCAACTGCGGGGCGATTCCGGGCGATCTCCTCGAGAGCGAGCTTTTCGGTCACGAGAAGGGCGCCTTCACAGGTGCCTTCACGGCGCGGGCCGGTCGGTTCGAGCTGGCGGAGGATGGCGTCCTCTTCCTCGACGAGATTGGCGACATGCCCTTGCCGATGCAGGTGAAGCTGCTGCGCGTGCTGCAGGAGCGCACCTTCGAGCGGGTGGGCTCGAACAAGCCCATCCAGACCAACGCCCGGATCGTTTCGGCCACCCACCGCAATCTGGAGGAGGCCGTGGACGCGGGGGACTTTCGCCAGGACCTCTTTTTCCGGCTCAACGTTTTTCCCATCGAGCTGCCCTCGCTGCGCGAGCGCGAGAGCGATATTCCGCTGCTGGCCGCGACGCTCGAGGAGCGGCTGCGCGAGCAGGGCGGGCAGCCCGCGCATCTGACCCCAGCCGTCTTCGCCCACCTCCAGGCGCATCCCTGGCCGGGCAACATCCGCGAGCTGGCCAATCTGCTCGAGCAGCTCTCGATCATGTATCCGGACCAGCTCGTCGATCTGCCGCAGCTACCGACGCGTTTTCGTCCCGCGGATGTCGCGCCCCTGCCGCTGGTCGAGGCGGAGGTCGAGCCCACGGCCGCGGGCCAGATGCTTCCCGGGATCGGGGATGACATGCTGCCGCCCGAGGGGACAGAGATGCGCGAGTACCTCAATGAGGTCGAGCGCAGGATGATCATCTCGGCACTCGAGCAGAATGACTACGTGGTCGCCCGGGCCGCGCGGCGGCTCGGGATGCGCCGCACCACGCTGGTGGAGCGGATGCGCAAGTTCGGACTCGAGCGCGATGCCAGAGACGCTGCGTCGAATCTTTGACGGACGGCCAGCCGCGATCGCGATCGTCCGGCTTGGCGTTTCACCTCGACGAGCGCGATGCCCAGTCTGCTGAAAGGGCAGTGAATCGCTCCAGCTAGCGGGCCGGAGACGCACAGATCGTCCTTCGAAGGGCCGATACCTCTTTGCGTGAGCCCGTCGGTCCCGCGATCTCCATCACACTTCTCATCCTTCGGGCTCGCGTCCGGCATCCAAATTGCCTTTCCAAGTGCATCATTGAGTCGCGGCTGCCGAGGCCATCCGGATCCAGAGTTTTTCGGCGCCGCGCTCGGGGTCCCTCTGAGGGGAGCTAGGAGAGGAATCACATGAGCGAAATGCAGATCCAGAGCGTCTTGCAGCAGATGCGCGCGCTCTCGCAATCGGGTCGCATCGAGGGCTCAGCAGCCGCTGGAGAGGTCACGGAGGCACGCAAGGCGGAGGACGACGATTTCGCGTCCAAGCTGCACGAGGCGATTCGCGGTGTGAACGAGGTTCAGCGAGAGGCCAAGACGATGCAGACCCAATTCGAGCTTGGTGAAGAGAACGTCAGCCTGCCTCAGGTCATGGTCGCCATGAACAAATCGAGCATCGCCTTCGAGGCCACGAACCAGGTTCGCAACCGGCTGCTTTCGGCCTATCAAGAAGTCATGAGCATGCAGGTGTGATCCTGTCTGGATCACACCGCTAGGGAAGAGACACACCCATGGCGTCATCCCTCACCGCCACATTCTCGACGGGCATGAAGACCTTTACGGAGATGCCCACAGGTCGACAGCTCGCTTTGATCGGCATGATCGCGGGCGGACTGGTGGCGGCGGCCGCCATCCTCTTCTGGGCCTTCAAGCCAACCTACGCGCCCCTGTTCGGGCAGATGGACAGCGCCGAGGCGTCCGAGGTGATGCAGGCCCTGTCACAGATGGGCGTCCCCTATAAGGTCGATAATTTGACGGGGCGGGTCGAGATCCCTCAGCAGAAGATCGCCGAGACACGGCTCCTGCTCGCTGGCCAGGGCCTGCCGAAGTCGGCCGACATCGGCTTCGAGCTGCTGCAGCAGGACGCGGGCTTCGGCACCAGCCGGCTCATCGAGGGGGCGCGTTATCAGCGCGCGCTCGAAGGTGAGCTCGGGCGGTCGATCTCCGCCTTGGATCCGGTCGAGCGCGCGCGTGTGCATATTGCCAAGGCGCAGCGCTCGGTCTTCGTGCGCGAGCGGACACCGCCGAGCGCATCTGTCGTCGTACATCTGAAGGGGGCTCGCTCTTTGAGCGACGCTCAGGTCGGTGCCATCGTGCATCTCGTCTCATCGAGCATTCCCGAGCTGACCCCCGAGCGCGTCACGGTCGTCGACCAGACCGGACGGCTGCTGACTCAGGACGACGAAGAAACTGGCAATAACCTCAGTCTCGACAGTCTGGAATACACCCAGCGCGTCGAGGCGAGCTATGTGAATCGCGTCCAGTCATTGCTCGCGCCCATCGTGGGACGTGACCGCGTTCGCGTTCAGGTCGCGGCGGACCTTGACTTTTCGCGCGTTGAGCGTACCCAAGAGACCTTCGATCCGGACCGCACCGCCGTGCGCTCCGAGCAGACTAACGAAGAAGAGCGCATTGGCGCGGATCCGGGCGCCGGCGGCATTCCAGGTGCGCTGACGAATCAGCCGCCGCAGGGTGGGGCCGTTGGCGAGCGCGCCGAGGCGGCCGGCTCGTCCTTGGTGCCGAGCAGTCGAAGCCAGCAGACCACGCGCAACTACGAGGTCGACCGCACCATCGCCCATGTACAGGAAACGCCGGGCGGTATCCGCCGCCTGACGACGGCCGTGGTGGTGGACTATCAAGACGAGGTGAACGAGGACGGCGAGCCGGTCCGCGTGCCCCGCGCCGAGGCGGAGATGGAGACCATTCGGGCCTTGGTGCGCGAGGCGGTCGGCTTCAATGAAGCACGCGGCGATTCGATCAGGGTCAGCGCAGCCTCTTTCGTGCAGGAGGCATTCGAGGAAGACGCCGTCCCGATCTGGACGCAGCCGTGGTTCCTCGAGCTGGTGAAGACCTTCGGCGGCTTCCTCATGGCGCTGCTCGTGATCTTGCTGGTGGTGCGCCCGGGTATCCGGCAGCTATCGCCGCAGCCGCCCGAGCCGGAGGGGCAGGCGGCACTCGAGTCAGAGGATGGCGAGGAGCAGCTTGCGCTGACGGACGAGTCAGGCGGTCAGGCTGGCGAAGAGGGCGAGGATGTCGTGGCACTCAGCCATCAGCCATCGGCGCTCGGCGCGCTCGCAGGACCTAAGGGACTGGACCAACAGCAGCTGGATCTCGATGCCGTTCGGGAGATGGTGAAAGAGGATCCCAAGCGTGTCGCACAGGTGATGAAGTCGTGGTTGGCTGAAGATGGCAACTGAAACGAAAGAGAGCAAGTACAGCGGCTCCGAGCGCGCGGCCATCTTCATGATGAGCCTGGGCGAGGAGGCGGCGGCCGAGATCCTCCGGCACATGGGACCGAAAGAGGTCCAGAAGATCGGCACGGCCATGGCTTCGCTGGAAAAGGTCTCGCGCACTGACATCGATCAGGTGCTGCGCGAGTTTTCGGACATCGTCCAAGAGCAGACGTCGCTGGGCATCGGCGCGGACGACTACGTCAGGAACGTGCTGCGCTCGGCGCTCGGCGACGACAAGGCCGAGGGGCTGATCGACCGCATCCTGCTCGGGCGCAACTCCAAGGGTCTGGAGGCGCTGAAGTGGCTGGATCCGCGCGCGGTGGCGGAGATGATTCGCCACGAGCATCCGCAGATCGTCGCCATCGTGCTGTCTCACCTGGATCCCGACCAATCCGCGGAGACCTTGTCGCACCTGCCGGAGCGCATGCAGTCCGACCTCATCCTGCGCATCGCCACCCTGGATGGCGTGCAGCCGGCCGCGCTGCAGGAGCTCGACGAGATCCTCGAGCGTCAACTTTCCGGCAAGAACACGGCGAAGTCGTCCATGATCGGCGGCGTCAAGACGGCGGCCAGCATCCTCAACTTCATGGATGCCTCAAAGGAGACCACCATCATGGACGGCGTGCTGCAGGTGGACGAGGATCTGGGCACCCGAATCCAAGAGCTGATGTTCGTCTTCGGCAACCTCGTCGATGTCGACGACCGCGGCATCCAGACGCTGATGCGCGAGATCTCCACCGAGTCGCTGGTCCTGGCGCTCAAGGGTGCCGAGGAAGAGCTCAAGGACAAGATCTTCCGCAACATGTCGAAGCGTGCTGCCGAGATGCTGCGCGAGGACCTGGAGACCAAGGGGCCGGTACGCGTCAGTGACGTCGAAACGGCGCAGAAGGAGATTCTCGCCATTGCGCGGCGCCTCGCCGACAGTGGTGAGATCGTGCTCGGTGGCAAGGGTGGGGAGCAGATGCTGTGAGCCAAGCAGCCTCTTCGCAGCCTTCTCGGGCGCATGATGTCGAGCGCTGGCTGCCGCCGGACGTTGGCCGCGCAACGGCACCCGTGCTCAAGCCGCCGACGCAGGAAGAGATCGCCGCCATCGAAGAGGCGGCGCGGCGCGCTGGTGCGGAAGCGGGATTTCGGGATGGCTACCGGGCAGGCCACAAAGAGGGCGCCGACAAGGCTGCCGAAGAAGCACGCGTCGAGCAGGAGCAGCGCGCGGCACGCGAGGAGGCGCAGCGCCAGGAGCAGACCCAGGCGCTGACGGAAACCGTCGCCGCGCTCGAAGGCATCGCCCAGGAGCTCGCGGACCCGCTGGCCAGTACCGCCGACGAGCTGGAGCCTGAGCTGCTGGCCTTGGTCGAGGCCCTCGCCCGTCAGGTGATCATGGAGGAGCTGAGCACGCGGCCCGAGCTGATCCAGCAGGTTCTGCATCAGGCATTGGCGCAGCTGCCATCGCGGCAGCATGCCTTGAAGGTTCATGTGCATCCGCATCAACAGGCTATCTTGGCGACCTACGCTCAAGCGCGCGGCGAGCAGGTCGTCTGGGTGGCGGATGCGGCCATCGAGCCGGGTGGGTGTCTCATCGAGAGCGGACCCAGCCGGATCGATGCCAGCCTCGAGTCGCGGTTGCGCCAGGGCGTCGCGGCCATTTGGGGCGACCTCTCCAAATCGCGTCAAGAGATTGACGTACTCGAGCTTGCGGCCGAGCCGACGGATGCCCTGGCGGACGTCGCTAAGATCGAGCCCGAGCCCGAGCCCGAGCCCGAGCTGGGCGAGCCGTTAGATCCTGCGCACGAAGACGCCGAGGAGTCTCCATGAGCGAGGTCATCCACGAGCTCAAGCAAGAAAGCAGACGGCAGCTGAGTCTCGGGCTGAAGGACCGGCTGAGTCAGTCGCGTCAGCGCATCGACGAAACGCTGGCGCCTCAGCCGGAGGGGCGTCTCTCGCGCATGGTGGGGATGACGCTCGAGGCCGAGGGCATTCGCCTGCCCGTCGGCGGCCGCGCGGCCATTCATACCTCGACGGGCAAGCGCCTCGCCGCCGAGGTCGTCGGCTTCAATGGCGAGAAGACCTTCCTCATGCCTGAGGGGCAGCTCGAGGGGCTGATTCCAGGCGCGCGGATCGAGCCGCTCGAGCAGACCCGGCGGATCGCCGTCGGATCTGAGCTGCTCGGGCGCGTGGTGGACGCCTTGGGCAAGCCGCTGGACGGCGGCGGGCCGATCCGGGCGTCTGAAGCCGTCTCGATCGAGGGCCGCCCCATCAATCCGTTGACACGCGCGCCTGTGACCGAGTCGCTGGATGTCGGTATCCGTGCCCTCAACGGCCTGCTGTCGGTGGGTCGCGGTCAACGAATCGGGCTCTTTGCCGGAAGTGGCGTGGGCAAGAGCGTGCTCTTGGGCATGATGACGCGGCATACCGAGGCGGATGTCATCGTGGTCGGGCTCATCGGCGAGCGTGGCCGCGAGGTGAACGAGTTTATTCACGACATCCTCGACCTGGAATCGCGCAAGCGTACCGTGGTCGTGGCGGTCCCCGCCGACCAGTCTCCATTGCTGCGCCAGCATGGCGCCTGGGTATCGACGCGCATCGCCGAGTACTTCCGCGACCAGGGGCTCAATGTGCTCCTGCTCATGGATTCGCTCACGCGCTTTGCGCAGGCCGCCCGCGAGATCGCCATGGCGATCGGCGAGCCGCCCGCGACCAAGGGCTATTCCGCCTCTGTCTTCGCGCGCCTGCCGCAGCTGGTGGAGCGCGCGGGCAATGGCGACACGGGCGGCGGCTCCATCACGGCCTTCTACACGGTGCTGGCGGAGGGCGACGATCAGAACGATCCCATCGTGGACTCCGCTCGCGCCATCCTCGACGGCCATGTCGTGCTGTCGCGCGAGATCGCCGAGACCGGCCGTTATCCGGCCATCGACGTCGGCGCATCCGTGTCGCGCGTCATGAGCGCCGTGGTGACGCCCGAGCATCAGCGCGCCGCGTTCCGTTTCCGCGGCATCCTCTCGACCTATGCGCGCAATCGCGACCTGATCGCGGTTGGCGCCTATCGCAAGGGCTCGGATGCGGCCTTGGACGAGGCCGTGGCGATGCAGCCACGGCTCGAGGATTATCTGCGCCAGGACCGGCTCGAAGCGGCGGGGCTCGAACAGTCTCGGCAAGCCCTCTTCGAGGTCTTGGGTCTCCAGCCGCCGGCTGGAAGGAGTGATGGGGCATGAGCGTGCGGCGTTTCCAGCGATTGCTGAAGATTCGTGAGGCGCAAGAGAACGAGGCCGCCGTGGTGCTTGCCGAGCGGCTGGCCGATCTGGGCAAGCTGGAGCAGCAGCGCGATCAGCTCACGGAGTACCAGTCGGTCTATCTCGATGCGCTGGTGCCCAATGATGCGCGACTCCTCAAGCAGCTGGGGCTCATGCATCAGCAGCTGCGCGAGGCGCTGCAGCAGCAGGAGCTGCGCGTCGGGGCGGCTCAGACACGGGTCGATCAGGCGCGTGATGCGTGGCTTGAGCGGCATCAGGCGAGCCTGTCGCTGGAGAAGCTGATCGAGCGCAGGCGCCGCGCCGACGCCGTCGAGGAGAATCGCAAGCAGCAGAGTGCCTTGGATATGTGGGCGACCCTCAGGGCCTTCCAAAAGGACCAAGGACTGGGTTTTTCAGGGTCGGACGACTGAGGATCAGGATCATGCAATCGGGCAATGTTCAAACTGCGGCAGTCGGTCTTTTCGCTCAGCTGCTCAATGCAGGAGTCGTCGAAGAGGGAGGGCTGGATGCTGGCGCGCCCTCCGACTTCATCGATGCCATGGGCAAGCAGATCCGCGGGCTCTTGGAAAAGAATGGCATGGATTCCGCCGCCCTGGAGTCGGCCGACAACCAGGCGCTGGTCACAGCCTTCCTGTCCGCGATGCAGGGACAGGCTGCGGGGATCCAGGTCGACCCCGACGGGGGCGGCTCCAGCGCCTTGGAGGGACTGAATCGCCTGTTATCCGGGCTTGATCGCGGTCAGCCAGAGGGGGCGCAAGCGGCTGCAGAAAACCATGAGGCCGCCGGCCTGGCGGGAGTCGATGGCCTCGAGAGGATCGAGGCACTGCCGGCGTTCGTGCTCGAGCAGCTGGCGCAGTCGGGCGCGCTCGGGGGGGGCGCGCAGGGTTACGGGCAAGCCTTGAGCGCGTCTCCTGGGCAGCTCGCGGTGGACGCTGTCGGTACCGGATCAGAGACACAGCAGCCCGCCAACAGCTCGGCTCGATCTGCCCTTGAGGCGCGCTTGGCCGAGCTGTTGTCGAGCCTTGGCCAAGTTGGGGCGGCATCCAATGTGGGCGAGCGATCCGGGACGTCTGGACAAGGGCTCGCCACGGCGCTCTATTCTCGGCTCGTTTCGCCAAGCTCGCCAAATGCGGCGGGTGCCTCTGCGGCGGAGGCTGATGTAGGCGGTATGTCGGACAGGGAATTGGCCGAATTCGTCGAGGCGCTGCGATCACAGCTTGCCGCAGGTGCCACGGAGCAAGTTGCGGGCTCGACGACCAAGGGGGCTGCAGTGTCGGCGGTTCAGTCGCTGGCCCAAGCCTTGGGCGCGGAGCAGGGAGGGCAGGCAACTTCGGATTCCATTGCAGCGCTCATCGGACGAAGCTTTACGCGCTCGGATGCACTCGCCGCACGGTCGATGGACGAGACGGCCGAGGATGCGGCTGGCCTCGTCACAGGCCTGAAGGGCGGTGATGCGTCGGCTGGGCTGCAGCGCGCCCAGGTCTTCGACCTGTCCAAGCTCCTGCAGCCGGGGGGGGAGGGGCGTCTTGCCGAGCAGGTGAAGTGGACCATGCAAGCTGGGCTCGAGTCAGCGGAGCTGAAGCTCCATCCGCCGAGTCTCGGTACGCTGGACGTGCGGGTGACCATGGAGGGCGACAAGGCGAGCGTTCAGTTCGTCTCGCCACACCCAGTCGTTCGGGAGGTGCTCGAGGCCGCGCTGCCGCGGTTGAGAGAGGCCCTGGCGCAGGACGGCGTTGCGCTCGTCGACGTCAGCGTCTCCGAGCATCGCGCGGGCGGCGGCGACGGTTCCGCCGGGAGTGATTCCGGTCAGCGGGATGAGGCTCAGGGCCTCGACGCGGCTGCCGACGAGGTCGGCGACGAGCTGGGCACCGCGGTCGGTGCGCTGTCGCGACGCCTCAGCCAGCACGACTATTTTGCTTGAGCTGGGCTGGAGCTGGCTCGGCGAGCGCTGTTCTCGAGGCCGATGCGTCAGGGACATGCGGCTCCACGTCCTGTTGTCCGTGCCCGGCGAGGCCCGATCGGCCTGTCGCACCAAGGCGCCGCGGCAGCCCAAGACAGGTTTCTACCTCCAGGTCCGAGGGCCGTGACCGCGGGATGCCTGTCGCTCGCCTGTCCGATTGCATTAGTCCCGGATTTGCTGGATTCTGAGGCGAAGTCTTCAACTCATGGGTAAGTTATGGCCGAAAAGAAGAAAGATGAGGCTGCCGAAGTGAAGGGCGGCAGCAAGCTCAAATGGATCATCCTGATTCTGATCGTCGTCTTGCTGCTCGCGGTGGGTGCTGGCGCCGCCTACTATTTTCTGATCGTCAAGTCAGACGACCAGGCCGAGGAGGCAGGCGATGGATCTCAGGCGCAAGGGGCCGAGGCCATGGCTCCCGCCGTGCAGGCGCCCCTCATCTATCATCGGCTGGAGGCCTTCACCGTCAATATCACGGCGCCTGGCCCAGTGCGTTTCCTGAGGGTCAAGATGACGGTGGTGACGCGGGACGAAGCTGTGGTTGCCGCGCTCGACAAGCACACGCCGATGATCCGCAACGACCTCTTGTCCTTGCTCGCCGGTCAGGAGTTTGCGACGGTCAATACGTCCGAAGGCAAGGACGCGCTGCGCGAAGAGCTCAAGCAGTCGCTGACGGGGATTCTCACCAAGGCCGGCGAGCCTGCGAGCATCGAGGAAGTGCTCTTCACCGACTTCGTCATGCAATAGGCAGGCTCCGATGTCTCAGCAGACAGATATCCTCAGCCAAGACGAGATCGATGCACTGCTGCATGGCGTCGATAGCGGTGGCGTCGATACGGATTCTGAGGCCTTTCCAGCCGATGGCGAGATCAGGTCTTACGATTTCGCCACGCAGGACCGCATCGTCCGCGGGCGCATGCCGACGCTCGACATGGTCAACGAGCGCTTCGCCCGCTACCTCAGGGTCCATCTGTTCAATCTGCTGCGGCGCGCGTCCGAGATCTCGGTGATCGGCGCTCGGGTGACGAAGTTCTCCGAGTATTTGCACTCGCTCTATGTACCGACGAGCCTGAACCTGGTGCGCGTCTATCCGCTGCACGGGACAGCGCTCTTCGTCTTCGATCCCAAGCTGGTCTTCGGGCTTGTGGACAACTTCTTCGGCGGCGACGGGCGTTATTACTCGCGCATCGAGGGTCGCGACTTCACGCCCATGGAGCTGCGCGTCATCCAGAATCTCTTGGATGCCGCGTTCGAGGATATGCAAAAGGCCTGGGAGCCGGTGATGCACTTGGAGTTCGAGTTCATCAACGCCGAGGTCAATCCGCAATTCGCCAATATCGTCAGTCCCACCGAGATCGTGGTGATCAACGACTTCCACATCGAGCTGGAAGGTGGCGGCGGCAACCTGCACGTCACCCTACCTTACTCGATGATCGAGCCGATTCGCGAGCAGCTCGACACCGGACTGCAGTCGGATCGCTCGGGCGCGGACAAGCGCTGGCTGGTCGCGCTGGAGCAGGAGATCCCGCTGGCCGAGGTGGAGATCTTCTCGAATCTCACTGAGGCGACGGTGAGCGTTCAAGAGCTGCTGGACATGAGGCCGGGAGACATCATCCCGATCGATCTCCCGGAGACGGTGATTCTCAACGTCGAAGACATCCCCCTCTTCAGGGGCAAGTTTGGCGTGGCCAACGGAATCAACGCCGTCAAGATCCTAGAGCGGATCCAGACCTAGATGTCGTTCGATACCAGAAACGAGGAGCCAAATCGTGGCCGATGATCCGAACGAAGACATCGCCGACGCCTGGGCGGCCGCGCTCGAAGAGCAAAAGGATAGCGAAGGCGGGGCTGGCGCCGAATCGGCCGCCGCCGACCGGGCGAGCGATGCCGCCGCTGGGGCTAACGAAGCCGTTCCGGTGAGTCCGGAGGACTTCTCGGACAGTCAAACGCCAGCCGCGACGGACGTGAATCTGGATTTGGTCCTGGACGTGCCCGTCACCATCGCGATGGAGATCGGGCGCACCCGGATCCCCATTCGCAATCTGCTGCAGCTCAATCAGGGCTCTGTGGTGGAGCTGGATCGCCTGGCCGGCGAGCCTCTGGATGTGCTGGTGAACGGGACCCTGATCGCGCATGGCGAGGTCGTCGTGGTCAACGAGAAGTTCGGGATTCGTCTCACCGACGTCATCAGCCCCAGCGAGCGGGTTCGCAAGCTGAGGTAGTGCCAGTGTGCCGCCCTGATCGTCATTGGATGGTCGCGGCCATAGGCGCACTCTGGGCGGCGCCGTGGCCAGCCTGTGCGGAGCCCTCTGGGCAATCCGGGCAATTGGCCGCGGGCTACTTGGCGCAATTGCTCGGCGGCCTGGTCCTGGTCATCGTTCTCATCATCCTCTTCGCCTGGATGCTGCGCAGGATGCCCGGTCTGCAGGGGCAGGGGCCCTCCCTGATTCAGGTGCTGGCCGTGCGCAACCTGGGTGCGCGCGAGCGCTTGATGCTGATCCAGGTGGGTGAGGAGCAGGTGCTGATCGGGGTGACTCCAAGCGGCATTCAGCGCCTGCACACGCTCGCCAAGCCACTGGATGTGGCGCCCGACACACCATTGACCGCGGACTTCGCCAGCTTGCTGAGCCGTATGACCTCACCTGGCGGGCGCTGATGATGCGACCCATCCAGCTCCTTGGCGCCTTGGCTATGCTGCTGATCCCAGCGGTGGGATGGGGGCAGATCGGCGGATTGGATGCGGTGACGGTCACCACCGAGCAGGACGGTGGTCAGGTCTACTCGGTCACGCTGCAGATTCTGCTGTTGATGACCATCCTGACGCTGCTGCCGTCGGCGCTCATCATGATGACCTCCTTCACCCGCATCATCATCGTGCTCGCCATCTTGCGGCAGGGACTGGGCACTTCGCAGACGCCATCCAATCAGATCCTGCTGGGCATCGCCTTCTTCCTCACGCTCTTCATCATGGCGCCCGTCTTCCAGGAGATCTATGACACGGCGGTGCAGCCCTACATGGAAGAGAAGGTCGGCACCGAGGAGGCGTTGAGCAAGGCGGTCAAGCCGCTGCGGACCTTCATGCTGGCGCAGACGCGCGAGTCGGATCTGTCAATGTTCGCCGAGATCCGGGGACTGGACGGCTTCGAGTCGCCCGACGACATCCCGCTCAACCTGCTGGTGCCGTCCTTCGTGATCAGCGAGCTCAAGACGGCGTTCCAGATCGGATTCCTGATCCTCATTCCCTTTCTCATCATCGATCTGGTGGTCGCCAGCGTCCTGATGTCGATGGGCATGATGATGCTGTCGCCGCTCATCATCTCGCTGCCGTTCAAACTGATGCTCTTCGTGCTCGTCGACGGCTGGTCCCTGCTGATGGGGACCCTGGCGCAGAGCTTCTATACCTAATGGAGGATGACGCGATGACACCCGAAATGGTCGTAGACATTGGTAAGGAGGCCGGCGAGGTCATCATTCTGCTGGCGGCTCCGCCTCTCCTCGCTGGACTCATCGTGGGCTTGGCGATCAGTCTGCTCCAGGCGGCAACTCAGATCCAAGAGATGACCCTGACTTTCATTCCGAAGCTGGTTGCCGTGGGCGGCGCGCTCATCATCGCCGGGCATTGGATGCTGTCGCTGATCGTCGACTATGTCACCCGGCTCTACGAGAGCATCCCAAGCCTGATCGGCTAGCGTGGGCGCGGCTTTTGCTTAGCCTCGTCTATGAGTTTTGCTGCAGAGGACATCTTCGCCTGGGTCAGCTCCTTCATCTGGCCCTTCGTGCGCATCAGCGCCATGCTGCTGGTTGCGCCCGTCTTCGGTGCCCGTAACGTCAATGTGCGCGCCCGGCTGGCCATGGGCTTCCTTCTCGCGCTCGTCGTCGCGCCCCAGCTGACCGAAACGCCGAGTATCGATCCCCTGAGCCTGGGCGGCCTGGTCGTCGCGATCCACCAGGTCGTCGTCGGAATCGCCATGGGCTTCGTGATGCAGATGGTCTTTTCCGCGCTGACGCAAGCGGGCGAGAGTATCGCACTCTCCATGGGGCTCGGCTTTGCCTCGGCCATGGACCCGGTCGGCGGTGTCCAGGTCCCCATGGTGTCGCAGTACTATATGATCCTCGCGACCCTCATCTTCCTGGCGCTGGACGGCCACCTCATCCTCATCGAGCTGCTGCTGCGCAGTTTCGAGACCCTGCCGATCGCGGCAGAGGGGCTGACGACCGACCAGCTTTGGGCCATCGTCGGCTTCGGCAGCACCATGTACGCCGCCGCGGTGCTCATCGCCTTGCCGGCCGTCACCTCCTTGCTGCTGGTCAATATCGCCATGGGCGTCATTACGCGCGCCGCGCCTCAGCTCAATATCTTTGCCGTCGGTTTTCCGCTGACCTTGCTCGCGGGCTTTATCATCATCCTTTTGACGATGCCCAGCCTGCCGGCCAGGATTGGCGAGCTGCTCATGGCGGCCTTTCCGCTCATTCAGCAGCTAACGAGGGCGTGACATGGCCGAGAACGAGAATGGCCAGGAACGCTCGGAGCAACCCACCGCGAAGCGGATCCGCGAGGCGCGCGAAAAAGGTCAGGTCGCGCGCTCGCGCGAATTCAACACCTTCGCCGTGCTGATGACTGGCGGCGGCTTTCTGATCCTCGCGGGCGGCAGTCTGGCGGCCAAGCTCAGCGCGGTTCTGATCGACGCCTGGACGCTCGAGCGCAGCCTGATCTTCGATACGAATCTGCTCGTGCCCCACATGCAGGACTTGCTCGGGCGGGCCTTCTTCATCTTGGTGCCTTTGCTCATCGTGCTGATGATCGTCGCCATGCTGGCGCCGTTCATGGTCGGTGGTGCGAACTTCGCGGCCAAGGCCTTCATGCCCAAGCTCTCCAAGCTGAATCCGATCAGCGGGATCAAGCGGGTGTTCTCGGTGCAGGGCTTGATGGAGCTCGCCAAGGGGCTCGGCAAGTTCTTCCTGGTGGGGCTTGTCGCCGGTGTGGCGATCAGCCTGATCTGGGACAACCTCATCGGCTTGGGCGAGCAGTCGGTCGAGAGCGCCATCCTGCAGGCCGCGCGCATGGCCTCCTGGATCTTCCTCATCGCCTCCTCCGCCTTGCTGGTGGTGGCCATGATGGACGTGCCCTTCCAGCTCTGGAATCACCAGAAACAGCTGAAGATGACGCTCCAGGAGGTCAAGGACGAGTTCAAGGAGACCGAGGGCAAGCCCGAGGTCAAGGGCCGCATCCGTCAGCTGCAGCACGAGATGGCGCGCCGCCGCATGATGTCCGAGGTGCCCAAGGCCGACGTCGTCATCACCAACCCGACCCACTATGCGGTGGCCATCGCCTATGAGGCGGCCACCATGCGTGCTCCCAAGCTGCTGGCCAAGGGCAAGGACGATGTTGCGGCCGCGATTCGCGATCTCGCCGAGGAGCACGAGATCACCCTGGTCGAGGCCCCGCGGGTGGCGCGCGCCATCTATTTCACGACCGAGCTGAATCATGAGATCCCGGGCGGTCTCTTCGTCGCCGTGGCGCGGATCCTGGCCTATGTCTATCAGCTCAAGCGACATGATCCGGACGCCGAGATCTCCAGCGATCTGCCGGTGCCTGACGAGTATCTGGATCCGCGCAGCGCGCGGCGGGCGGGGAGGTAGCCGGGATGGCGACCATTGCCGAGCGTCTCGGCGGCATTGGCCGCATGGGTCTGGTGACGCCATTCTTGCTGGTCGCGCTGCTGGGCATGCTGGTGCTGCCGCTGCCGCCCTTCGCGCTGGATCTGCTGTTCACCTTCAACATCGCCTTGTCGCTCGTGGTCGTCATGGTTGCCGTCTATACGCCGCGACCGGTCGACTTCGCCTCCTTCCCGACGGTGCTGCTCCTGGCGACCCTGCTGCGGTTGGCGCTCAACGTCGCCTCGACACGCGTCATTCTCCTCAACGGCGGCGATGGCACGGACGCGGCGGGGCAGGTGATCCAGGCCTTCGGCGAGTTCGTTCTGGGCGGCAATTTCGCCATTGGCGTGGTGGTCTTCTCCATCCTGGTGATCATCAACTTCGTCGTCGTCACCAAGGGTGCCGGCCGTGTCTCCGAGGTCAGCGCCCGCTTCACCTTGGACGCCATGCCTGGCAAGCAGATGGCGATCGACGCCGATCTCAACGCGGGTCTGATCTCGCAGGAAGACGCCCGCACGCGCCGCGAGGACGTGGCGCAGGAGGCCGATTTCTACGGCTCCATGGACGGCGCGAGCAAGTTCGTGCGCGGCGATGCCATCGCCGGCATCCTCATCCTCTTCATCAACATCCTCGGCGGCATCGTCATCGGGACCACCCAGCATGGGATGACCATGGCGGACGCGACCAACAACTTCGTGCTGCTGAGCATCGGGGATGGCCTGGTCGCGCAGCTTCCCTCGCTGCTGCTGTCATCGGCCACCGCCATCATCGTCACCCGGGCCTCGACCTCCCAGGACATGGGACAGCAGGTGTTCGGGCAGATGTTTGCCAATCCGCGCGTGCTCTACGTGGCGGGCGGCGTGATCGGTATCCTGGGTCTGATCCCGGGCATGCCGAACCTCGTTTTCCTCGGCCTGGCATCCATGCTTGGCGGCGCGGGCTATTCGATCGGGAAGGGCAAGGCGGAGCCCGGCTCGGATGTGGTCGAGCGTCTGCCCGAGGGCATGGAGCTGCCCGCGCCCGAGGAGCGCGAGCTGTCCTGGGAGGATGTTCCGCCGGTCGATCTGGTGTCCTTGGAGGTCGGCTACCGGCTCATCCCGCTGGTCGACCGCAGCCAGGACGGTCAGTTGATGGGGCGGATCAAGGGGATTCGCCGCAAGCTCTCACAGGAGTTCGGCTTCCTCATCCAGCCCGTGCACATCCGCGACAACCTGGAGCTGGGGCCGAATCAGTACCGCATCGCGCTGCTCGGCGTCACCACGGCCGAGGCCGAGGTGTTCCCGGACCGCGAGCTGGCGATCAATCCCGGGCAGGTGTTCGGCAAGGTCGAGGGCACGCCGACCAAGGACCCGACCTTCAACTTGGATGCGCTCTGGATCGACCCCGCGAACCGCGATGCCGCCCAGGCCGCCGGATACACCGTGGTGGACGCCGCGACGGTCATCGCGACCCATCTCTCGCAGGTGTTCCGCGAGAACGCCCATCGGCTGATCGGGCACGAGGAGGTGCAGCACCTGCTCGACCAGCTCTCGCGGCGCTCGCCGAAGCTGGTCGAGAACCTGCTCGGCTCCAAGGCCATCTCGCTCGGCGTGGTGCTCAAGGTACTGCAGAACCTGCTGGCGGAGCAGGTCTCGATCCGCGACCTGCGCACGATCGCCGAGATTTTGGCGGAGCGCTCGGCGAAGAGTCAGGATCCCGCCGCTCTAACCGCCGCGGTGCGGGTCGCCCTAGCGCGCTCCATCGTTCAAGACCTTGTCGGCCCTGACGAGGAGCTTCCTCTGATCGCCCTGGACCCCTCGCTGGAACAGCTTCTGCATAAATCGCTGCAAGGCAGTCAAGGCGAGACCATCGGCATCGAGCCGGGGTTGGCGGAGCGCGTACAGCGCTCGGTGACCGACGCGGCGCGGCGGCAGGAGGCGGAAGGTGCGCCGGCTGTCCTGGTGGTGGCCCCGGAGATCCGCTCTTGGATCGCGGGCTGGCTGAGGGGGGCGGTGCGCAGCCTCACCGTCCTGGCCTTCACCGAGATCCCGGATAACCGACGCATCCGCGTCGTGGCCACCGTGGGCAAGGGTGATACCGCTCAGGCGCGGGCATGATCGAGCAAGTTGAGGAGTTGATCCATGAATGTACGGCGCTATCAGGCACGGGATATGCGCGAGGCGATGCGGCTGGTGCGCGAGCATCAGGGCCCTGATGCCGTCATCCTTTCGAGCCGCCGTGTCGACGGCATGCTGGAAGTGGTTGCCGGAACCGAAGTCGGTGCTGGAGCCGGGCCCGCCTCGGCCTCGCTGGCCCTCGAATCCACTTCACCGGCATCGACGCCGGCCTTGTCCATTCCGGTCGACCCGGAGCTTGCCGCCATGCGTCGCGAGCTCTGCGACCTGCGCTCCCTTCTGGTCCAGCAGCAGGCCCTGAGCGAGCGCGATCAGTGGGCGTCGCGCCACCCGCTGGCGGCTGAATTCGTCGAGCGGCTGATGAAGTGCGGCTTCAACGAGAAGCTGGCCCGCTCGCTCGCGGGAAGCATCCAGGAGAGCACTCCGGCCGAGGAGGCCTGGTCGCGTCTGCGCACCCGGCTTTCCGCCGCGATCGCCACGGCGCAGCCCTCGGTGCTGGAGCGCGGCGGCATGCTGGCCCTGGTCGGCTCCACGGGGGTCGGCAAGACCACCACCATCAATCGTCTCGCGCTGCGGCAGATTCGGCGCATGGGTCCGGAATCGATCAGTCTGGTCACCTTGGACCGGCAGCGCCTGGGCGCCTACAAGCAGCTGCAGGCATTCGGTCAGATGGCCGGCATTCCGGTCATGCTGCTGGAGAGCGAGCGCGATCTGGTGACCCTGGCGAGCCGCGCGCGCGACGGCAACCTGATCCTCGTCGATACGGAGGGACGCGCGGCGCGCGACGTGGCCGAGCGCAAGCTCTTCGCGCAGGTCCGCCAGCAGATCGATCTCGAGACCTGGCTCGTGGTGCCCGCGACGCACCAGGCGTCGGTGCTCAGACAGGTGCTGGAGGCCTTTCAGAGCTGCGAGCCCTCGGCGCTGGTGCTGACCAAGGTCGACGAGGCCGAGCAGCTCGGCGAGACGCTGTCGGTCCTCCTGGAGCAGAGCCTGGGCCTGGCGTTCTACAGTGACGGCCAGCGCATCGACGAGGACTTCCACAAGGCCGACACGGCCTTCTTGACACGCCTGGCGCTCAAGGAGCCCGCCTCTCCTGCGCGCCCGGAACCGCAAAGACCCGCGGCCGAGCGGACCACGAATCGAGCTTTCGAGCACGCTCAAGTCACCAGATTGCCAGTCACCTCACAAACTCGCACCGAGCAAGAGAGTATGGTCCTGGAGTCAGTGGTGCCTTTCAGGAAACGCGTCCATGCAGCCTACTAGGAGTCGGCCGCTTCAAAGCATCGCGATCGCTAGCGGTAAGGGCGGCGTTGGCAAGACCAACGTCGCCGTTAATCTTTCAGTGGCACTGGCACGGGCCGGACGTCGTGTGATGCTCTTCGACGCCGATCTGGGCCTGGCCAACGCCGATCTCATGCTCGGGCTGCGGCCGACGAAGACGTTGCACGATTTGGTCGCGGGTCGCGCCGATAGCTTGGAGGAGATCCTGCTCGAGGGGCCCGAGGGCATGCTCCTGGTCCCGTCGGCGTCCGGCATCGGCTCCATGGCCAACCTGACGCCGGCCGAGCACATGGGGCTGATCCGGGCGTTCAGCTCCTACAGCAAGCCGCTCGACGTCTTGATCGTGGATGTGGCGGCGGGCGTGCAGGATTCGGTGACCAGCTTTTGCAAGGGGGTTCAGCATGTTTTCGTGGTGGTGTGCGACGAGCCGGCCTCGCTGACGGATGCCTATGCCCTGATCAAGGTCTTGCATCAAGAGCACGGGCTCCGGCGCTTTCGCATCGTCTGCAACATGCTGCGCGACCCCGAATCCGGGCGGCGCTTGATGCAGAAATTGACTTCGGTCTGCGCGCACTATCTGCCGGACGTGGTGCTCGAGGCCGCCGCCTTCGTCCCTCAGGACGACAAGCTGCGAGCCGCGGTGCAGAAGCGACAGGCGGTGGTGTCGCTCTATCCGGGCAGCCCCTCGGGGCGCGTCTTCACGGATCTCGCCAAGCAGGTCGGACGCTGGACGGCGCCCGACGCGGACACGGGTGGGATCGGTTTTTTCGTCGAACGCATGCTGCAGACTGCCTGATGACGCTCAATCGCTCTCTGACGGGATACGCGGGGGCTGCCGATCGCCCGGCGCAGCTGGTTGCCGAGCACTCGGATCTGGTGCGGCGCATCGCGCATCACATGGCGGCGCGGCTGCCGGCGTCGGTGCAAGTCGAAGATCTGGTCCAGGCCGGCATGATCGGACTCATCGAGGCGTCGCGTCAGTTCCAGCCAGGGCAGGGGGCGACCTTCTCGACCTATGCCGGCATTCGCATCCGCGGTGCCATGATCGACGAGCTGCGGCGCGCCGATTGGACACCGCGCTCGGTGCACCGCAATTCCCGCCGCATCAGCGAGGCCATGCAGGAGGTCGAGGCGCGCGAGGGGCGCGCGGCGAGCGATCGCGAAATTGCGGACGAGCTCAAAGTCTCGTTGGACGATTACTATGGCATGCTTAAGGACTCCGCGAGCTGCCAGATCCTCGGACTGGACGAGCTGTTCGGCGAGGATTCCGATCCGGACCGCCTCTTGCCGGGCGACAGTGCGTCGCCGACCGAGGCGATCGAGCAGGACCAATTTCGGCAGGCCCTGGCGGAGGCTCTGGGGAGTCTGCCCGAGCGCGAGCGTCTGGTGCTGGCGCTTTACTACGATGAAGAGCTGAACTTGCGCGAGATCGGGGCCGTCCTGGAGATCACCGAATCCCGCGTGAGCCAGATACGCAGCCAGGCCATGCACCGGCTGCGGGCGCGGCTGAGCGAATGGACTCAGACCGAGGCTGGCTCATGACCTTCAACTCGACAGCTGCTATTGGGAGCGTTTTGTGGACAAAGGTATGAAAATTCTCATCGTGGACGACTTCTCCACCATGAGACGCATCATCAAGAACCTGCTCCGCGAGCTGGGCTTCAACAACACCATGGAGGCGGATGACGGCAGCACCGCGCTGCCCATGCTCAAGGGAGGGGGCTTCGACTTCCTCGTCACGGATTGGAACATGCCCAACATGGAGGGCATCGAGCTGCTCAAGGCGGTGCGTGCTGATCCCATGCTCAAGTCGCTGCCGGTGCTCATGGTCACGGCCGAGGCCAAGCGCGATCAGATCGTCGAGGCCGCCCAGGCCGGCGTGAACGGCTACATCGTCAAGCCTTTCACGGCGGAGACCTTGAAGGAGAAGATCGACAAGATCTTCGAGCGGCTCGACGCCCAATGAGCCCAGGCTCAATCGCCTAGCGCGCTTGCGCCCGGGGGGGGTTGGCGGAACGGCCAATCCCGAGTCACGGCTCGCGGATCCTGACGGCTTCCATCGACGGCGCATGAGTGTATACAGAAGTAGGCCTGGCGGCTTGAAGCCAGGATCACCACGAGTTTCGCCTAGGAACGATCGATGGATAATGACGAACAACGCAAGACGTCGCAGCTGGATCTGGCGCGTCGCCTCGTCGCGCATCTCGAGGCTGGCGAGGAGGAGGCAGCGGACGAAGTCATTCGCGAGCTGCGCAATCCGTTCGAGCGCGAGCTCTTCGACGAGCTTGGCAAGCTCACGCGCGACCTCCATGAGGCCCTCAACAGCTTCCGCGGCGATTCCCGGCTGGTCGAGCTGACCCGCGACGAAATTCCGGACGCCAAAGAGCGCCTCAACTATGTGGTCTCCATGACCGAGCAGGCGACCCATCGTACGCTCAATGCCCTTGACGAGGGTATCCCGCTGCTCGAAACCCTGCACGACCGCTCGGCCGAGCTGACCGAGCGCTGGACGCGCTTTCGCAAGCGCGAGCTCTCGGTCGAGGAGTTCCGCGAGCTCACCGCGGAGCTGGACGACTTCTTCGTGGCCAGCGGTCAGGAGACCGAGCGGGTCAAGACGCTCATGTCCGAGATCATGATGGCGCAGGACTTCCAGGATCTGACCGGGCAGATCATCCGCCGCGTCATCAAGCTCGTGCAGGAGGTCGAGGAGAACCTGGTCGGTCTGATTCGGCTTTCGAGCTCGCGGATGGAGCCTGGCAAGGCCGCCAAGGCCGCGGAAGAGGTGCCTGTGGTCGAAGAGAGCAAGGGGCATGGTCCCGTCGTGCCGAACACGCAGGACGCGGGCGCCGATATCGTCAGTGGTCAGGACGACGTGGATGCGCTGCTCTCCAGCCTGGGCTTTTGAGCAAGCGTCGGCCGACCCGCTCACGGCTGATGAGCGCGGCTTGGAATCAATCGCGTAGCAGCGCTGTATCCCGCTTTCCGCGGGGAATCAGTGCGTCCATCGCTCGCTGACATCTGAGGTGGTCAAGCATGGCAATCGATCCCAATGACGAGATCCTCCAAGACTTTCTCGTCGAGGCCGGGGAGCTTCTCGAGGGGCTCAACGAGCAGCTGATCGACCTCGAGCAGAATCCCGAGGATCGGGACCTGTTGAATGCCGTTTTCCGCAGCTTCCACACCATCAAGGGCGGCGCGGGCTTTCTCAATCTGAACGCCTTGGTGATCGTCTGCCATCATGCCGAGGACGTTTTCAATCTACTGCGCAATGGCGAGCGCAAGATCAGCTCCTACCTCATGGACACGGTGCTGCGGGTGCTGGATGTCCTCAATGTGATGTTCGGCGAGCTGCAATCCGGAAACGAGCCGACGCCGGCGCCGGATGAGCTGGTCCAGGCATTGGCGCGGCTGGCATCCGATGAGCCCTCGCCCGAGATGGCTCCCGAGCCGCCCGCAAGCCTGGCGGAGCCCCCCAGCCCAGCCTTCGAGCCGGAGGCGAAAGCCGCGAGCGCCCCCGCGGGGGCCGAGCAGGCTGACGCAGGCGCCGAAGCAGGTGGCGGCGATGAGATTACCCAGGAAGAGTTCGAAGCCTTGCTGGATGCGCTCGGCGGCCCAGGCGGTCAGGCCGCCCCGGCCGAGGCGCCCCCTCCAGCGCAGACGCAGCCCGCGGCCGAGGCGAGCGGCGGTGGTGACGAGCTCATTAGCGACGACGAGTTCGAGGCCCTGCTGGATCAGCTGCACGGCGGCGGAGCGCCGAGCGCGGTCGAGGCAAAGGCCGATGGCGGTGCTCCCGAGCCGGCGGCGAGCCCTGATGCGTCGAAGGCGAGCGAAACAGCGACCGTGCCGAGCGCGCCGAAGGCTGCGCCTGGCGCCGCGGCAGGTGGTGCCGCGAAGGCACAGCGCATGCCAGCGGGCGAGTCGTCGGTGCGCGTGGATACGCAGCGGCTCGATGAGATCATGAATCTGGTCGGCGAGCTGGTGCTGGTGCGCAATCGCATGACCATGCTGCGCTCACGTACCGAGGACGACGAGATCGGCAAGGCGATCGGCTCGCTGGCGCTGGTCACCTCGGATCTCCAGACGGCCGTGATGAAGACCCGGATGCAGCCGATCAAGAAGGTGTTCAGCCGCTTCCCGCGCGTGGTGCGCGACCTGGCCCGCAATCTGGGCAAAGAGATCGAGCTGGAGACCTACGGCGAAGAGACGGACCTGGACAAGAATCTGGTCGAGGCGCTGGCGGATCCGCTGGTGCACCTGATCCGCAACGCCGTGGATCACGGCGTCGAGATGCCCGACGTGCGCGAGGCCAACGGCAAGCCGCGCAAGGGGACGGTCGTGCTAGGCGCGGCGCAGGAAGGCGACCACATCTCGCTGGTGATCCAGGACGACGGGCGCGGCATGGATCCGGAGAAGCTGCGCACCAAGGCGGTCGAGAAGGGCCTGATGGAGCCCTCGATGGCCGAGCGGCTGTCGCATCGCGAGTGCTTCGATCTCATTTTCATGGCGGGGCTGTCGACCAAGGAGGAGATCTCGGACGTCTCCGGCCGCGGGGTCGGGATGGACGTGGTCAAGACACGCATCACCCAGCTGAACGGCTCGATCGAGATCGACTCCGAGCTGGGGGTCGGGACCAAGCTCAGCGTCAAGCTGCCGCTCACCCTCGCCATCCTGCCGGCGCTCATGGTGATCCTGGACGGGCGACGCTTTGCGATCCCGCTGGCGTCCGTATCGGAGATCCTGGACCTGGACCTCACTGGCACGCATTTCGTCGACGACCAGGAGGTTGTCATGGTGCGCAGCCACGCGCTGCCACTCTATTATGCCTCGCGCTGGCTCTACCCGGGCCGGCTGATCGAGCCGAAGCAGGATGCGCACGTAGTGGTCGTCAAGGTGGCGCAGCGCAAGGTGGGCATCGTGGTCGATGGCCTGGTCGGCCAGGAGGAAGTGGTCATCAAGCCGCTGGGCTTCGGGCTGCACGGTCTGGCCGGTTTGGCGGGCGCGACCATCACGGGCGACGGCGGCATCGCGCTCATCATCGACGTGCCGGCCCTGGTCAAGCTGATGGGCAGCCCCGGATTCGGTGGCCGCGCGGCGCGCGCAGCTCAGCCCGTCGCCGAGGCGGATGCCTGACGCCATGGCCTTGCGCGTCGTAGTTGTCGATGATTCCGGCTTCTTCCGGCGTCGTATCGTCGAGATCCTGAGCGCGGACATCGGCATCGAGGTCGTGGGCACGGCGGCGAACGGGCAAGAGGCGATCGAGGTCGTCAAGCGTCTGAATCCGGATGTCGTCACCATGGATATCGAAATGCCGGTCATGGACGGCATCACCGCGGTGCGGCGCATCATGGCCGAGTCCCCGCGGCCGATTCTCATGTTCTCGACGCTGACCACGGAGGGCGCCAAGGCGACGCTCGATGCCTTGGATGCCGGCGCGATGGACTTCCTGCCCAAGCGCTTCAGCGACATGGCGAAGGATGAGGATTCCGCGAAGATTCTGCTGCGCCGCCGCGTTCGCGCGCTCGGGCGGACGAGAGTGCAGCGCCATGCCCCCGCGCCTCAGGTCGAGCGCGGTCCGGGCAGCGACACCAAGACGCCACGGCCGGCTGCCCAGGCCGTGCGCTTGGCTCCCAAGAGCGGCACGCCGGTGCGCTCCCTGCGCGCCGTCCTCATCGGGACCTCGACCGGTGGCCCGGTCGCCTTGCAGGAAGTGCTCAAGGTGCTGCCCAAGGAGTTTCCGCTGCCGATCGTGCTCATCCAGCACATGCCCGCCAGCTTCACCCCGGCCTTTGCCGAGCGTTTGAACGGTCTCTGTCGGATCGCGGTCAAGGAGGCGGCCGATGGTGACGAGCTCAAGCCGGGCTGGGCCTATCTCGCACCCGGCGGGCAGCAGCTCGTGCTCGCGGGCGGCGCTCAGGCGCGGATCCGCATCGAAGGCAGCCCGCCAGGCACCATCTATAAGCCGAGCGTCGACATGACCTTCAGCTCCGCCGTCGGGGCGTTGCGTGCTCAGGTGCTCGCTGTGGTGCTGACCGGGATGGGTGCCGACGGCCGCGACGGCGCCCGCGCCCTGAAGGCGCAGGGTGCGCACGTCTGGGCGCAAGATGCCGCCAGCTCTGTCGTTTTTGGGATGCCTGCCGCAGTGATCGAGGCGGGAATCGCCGATCATGTCTTTGCGCTGAAGGAGGTCGGACCGGCTTTGGTCAAAGAGCTTTGCTGAAATGGATGTCCTGAGCATCGTCGGAATCCTTCTTGGCCTGGTCGCCATCCTGGGCGGCGCCTTGGCCAAGGGCAGCTCGCTCGAGGCCCTTTGGAACCTGGCCGCCTTTCTCATCGTGGTGGTTGGCACGATGGGTGCTGCTTTGGTTCAAGCGCGGACGCCGGTCTTTCTTCGCGGCCTGAAGATCTTTCCCTGGGTCTTCATGCCGCCGCGTCTCGACGTGGAAGACATGATCGAGCGGCTTGTCGAGTGGTCTCACCTCTCGCGCAAGGAAGGCCTGCTGGGACTCGAGACCATCTCCGACGAAGAGCCGGACCCTTTCGTGCGCAAGGGCCTGCAGCTCCTGGTCGACGGCGCGGAGCCGCAGGCGCTGCGGCAGATCCTGGAGGCCGACCTGGACAACCGCGAGCTATTCGATCTGCAGGGCGCCAAGGTATTCGAGAGCATGGGCATCTACTCCCCGACGCTGGGCATCATCGGGGCCGTCATGGGCCTCATGGCGGTGATGCAGAACCTGGCCGACCCGGCGAAGCTGGGCCATGGCATCGCCGCAGCCTTCGTCGCGACCATCTACGGGGTTGGCATGGCAAATCTCTTCTTTCTCCCCGTTGCGAACAAGCTGAAGGGCGTGATTCAAGCCCGCGTCAACTACGAGACCATGCTCCTCGAGGGACTGATCTCCATTGCCGAAGGCGAGAACCCGCGCAATATCGAGAACAAGCTGTCCGGCTTCATCCAGGATTGATGTTTAGGCATGGCACGCAAGAAGCGGCATGAGGAGCACACCAATCACGAGGCTTGGGCCATTCCCTATGGCGACCTCGTGACCCTGCTCATGGCCTTCTTCGTCGTCATGTATGCCGTCTCCGTCGTGGATGCGGGCAAGTATCGGGTGCTGTCCAATTCGTTGGTCGAGGCCTTCGGCGCCAGGGTTCCCGTTGAGCCGATCCAGATCGGCGAGCCGAGCCTGGCGCTCAATCTCCTCAGCGACGACGTGCATCGGTCCCTGGCGGCGGTGGAGCTCCAAAGCGGCGGCGCCTCCGCGGGCGACGAGCAGGACAAGCCGGTCGAGCCGCTGTCGCCGACGGACGTTGCCATGGAGTCCGTGCTGGACGCGGCGAGCGACGACAACCGCGATCACATTCTCCGAGAGATCAAAGAGATGTCGGAGGAGGTCGAAGCGGCGATGGAGCCGCTGATGGAGAACGGCGATATCCAGGTCACGCGCAAGCCCTATTGGCTCGAGATCAATATCAACACCAAGCTGCTGTTCTCCAGCGGCTCGGCGACGCTGGAGGGTGCGGCGCGTCCGGCCCTGGCGGACGTTGCGCGCATCCTCTCCAAGCGTGACGTTCGTATCCACGTCGAAGGCCACACGGACAATCTGCCGATCCGCAACACCATCTATCCGTCGAATTGGGAGCTGTCCTCGGGGCGCGCGGCCACCGTGGTCAATCTGTTCGCGCAGAATGGGGTCGATCCTGGGCACATGGTCGCCATCGGCTACGGCGAGTTCAAGCCGCTGGCATCCAATGCAACCGAGACCGGGCGTGGCCAGAACCGGCGTGTCGAGGTGATCGTGCTGCCGCAAGTGACAGGGTCGCGGGTGCGGTCGGACGATGGACCAGAGCGTCTCAGGACAGACTACGAGGCCGAGCTCGGGCAGCTGCAGTAGGGAATTCGCGGGCCAAGGCCCGCACTTCAGTCATTGAGTGGATGCGCGGCTTCTCGGGCGCGCGTCCCGCCAAGGGCACATAGCCTTTCACATCGATCTGTGAGGACACCATGACCACACAAGAGGCACAGGATACCAATCGAGGCACCTCGTCCGCCTATGTGACCTTCAGCCTGGCCGACGAGACCTATGCCATCGACGTCCTGCAGGTGCAGGAGGTCCTGAAGATGACGGAGATCGCTCCGGTGCCGGGCGTTCCCGACTACATCTTGGGTATCATCAACCTGCGCGGTGACGTGGTGACCGTCATCGACGGGCGTCGGCGCATGTCGCTGCCCTCGCGCGAGCCGGACGACGCCTCCAGGATCGTGGTCATCGACGCCGGGCAGCAGAATGTGGGGATCCTCGTCGACTCTGTCGCCGAAGTCGTGCAGATCTCGCCGGACGCCGTGGATCCGGCCCCGGCCGTCGGCAACGACCAGACGAGCCGTTTCATTCTTGGCGTCACTAGCACGGATGAGGGGCTGACGATCTTGATCGATCTGAATAAGCTACTGTCCGATGAGGAGTGGGCGGCGCTCCGCGACATCTAGCCCGAGCTCGAGGGCTCGATCGGCTCGACGCGAGGCGCTGCCGAGCGACTTGGCACTGACTGGGCACGCGAGGTCCAGGAGGAGTCCATGAGTGAGCCGATCAAGAATCTGCCCCCAGTGCATGCGCAGACGCCATCCCGGGCGCTTGCCGAAGAGCAAGAGCGCGCCTTGGATCATCAGCGAACCTGGGTGGTGCGCCGAGGGCAACAGCAGGAAGAGCGCCGTCAAGGCGAGCGGCGCAAGGGTGAGCGCCGTCAGAAGGAGAGACGGGCGGACGAGCGACGTTCGGAAGACCGTCGCCAAGGCGGCCGCTTGTCGGATGATCGCCGTACGCTGGATCGCAGAAAGGGCGATCGGCGCGGGGATGATCGCCGTGCGGGAGACCGGCGCGCGTCATCCGGGCAATCCACGCTCAAGCCCAAGCCAGGTGCGTCGCTCAAGTCCAAGTCTGGCGGGAAACGGCGTCGCGGTATCATCGATGACTATGCCTGAGGCGCGCGCGCTGTCGCACCATCGGCCTCCAGCGGGCGCGCCATCATGACCACGGATGCCTTTCTCAGCCGGGTCGTGCTCGATCCGCTTTGGATTGCCTTCATCCTACTCTCCCTGGTGCTTTTCGGGACCATCTTGGTGATGGCGCGCGCCTTGCGCTCGAATGCGAGGCTGAGGTCGGAGCTGAAAGAGATCCGCAGCGAGCAGCAGCGCCAGAGCACTTCGCTGCTTGCTCTGTACGGTGCCATGAAGGTGATTGCCGAAGACGTCATCAAGCATGGACAGCTTCAGGGCAATGTCGCGCGTGCGCTCGAGCGCCTTGCGGATCAGCAGAGCGAGCTGCGTCTGCGCGACGTGGAGGAGGGCCTCTACAGCCAGGCCATCGCGCTGATCCGCCAAGGTAAGCGCCGTGACGAAGTCAAGAAGCTCTGCGCCCTGACCCAGTCGGAGGTCGATCTGCTCTTCAGTCTCCATGGTCGAGGCGGCGGATCCCAGCCTCGGGACTGAGATCCACCGAGTCCGAGTCGGCCTCCTCCATCTCCTCTTCCGGACCGCTGTGAGATGTCCCCTCCTCATCGGCAGGAATGTATTCCTGCGGTCTTGGGTCGATTCCCTCGAGCGCGAAGACGAACGCCAGAATCTCGGCGACGGCCACATAGAGCTTGCGCGGAATCTCCTCGCCGACGGGGATTTGGGCGAGTGCCTCAACCAGGACCGGGTCTTGTTGGAGAGGAACGCCATGCTCCTCGGCGATCGCTAGGATCTGCTGGGCGGTGAGCCCCACGCCGGACGCCGTGATGCGCGGCGCCTGCTCTCCGTCCCAGTGCAGGGCGACCGCCTTGGCGCTGGGCGGCTGCTGTCCCCGATCGCTCATCGGAGATGCGGTCCAAGAATCCGCAGCCCGAACCGCAAAGGCGCGCAGAGCGCCAAGAAAACCAAAGGCTTGGCGGACGAGCGGCTTTCATCCGCTGGGTTGGCGAAAGCGCCTTCGTAACGCATTGAGATCCTTTGCGCTCTTTGTGCCCTTAGCGGTTCAACGGCTCTTTTCAGGTGGCACGACTGAAATCAGCTCCAAAAAAGCTTCAAGCTGGTGGCTGGCTGCTGGTAGCTTTTTCAAACGTCACGCCTCTTCACTGATCAAGGGGGCTTCGAAGGGCTGCTCCGATCGCTCCTGGGGTCTCTGGCCCGCGTGCAAGGCCGCGACCGCGATGTCGCGCGACTCGAGCTGGGCGCGCAGCTTGGGCAGGTTCTCCGTGAGCGTTTCGGCGCCGAGCTGATGCTCCGCCTGCAGGCTCGCGCTCAGGCGGTCGGAGCGCAAGCTGAGCTTGATCGTCAGGGGGCCGAGATGAGGCAGATCGAGGTTGAGTCGCATGCTCCAGGCGTCCTCGCCGGGATTCCCCGAGCTCGACTCTCGCCGAATGTCCGTCTCCAAAGCGATCAGGCCGCTGGGTGTCTTGAAGGGGATCTCGAGCGCCCAGTGCAGCTGCCCCTGAGGCTGGTCCAGGGCCTTGAGCTGACTCGTCACGATCTGCTTGAGCATGCCGTCGACCTCCCTGACAAGCCCTCTCACCTCCCGGTCGCCCGGCGTCGTCAATTGAGCGCCTTGGGGATCCGCCGCGGCACGGTTGGCGGGCTCCGAGGCCCAGGAAGGTCGCTTTCCGGAGGGCGTCTCGCTCACGCCGGCGGCGTGATAAATGAGCTCGGCACGGCTGGCGGCTGTCACGACTTGAGATTGACTGGCTCGGGCAGTTGCGGTCTGGGCTTGCGGGAGCGCCGCGCTAGGCTGACCTTGGCCGCGCGCGGGGAGCTGCTCCGATCCACGCAGTGGTGCTTCCGATGCTCGGGCTGGTGCATCAGAGGCAACTGCTCTAGGAGCGCCAGGCGGCAGCGATGCCGCTGTGGCAGGGGCGGGACTCGTTTGGGCCGGGCCGGTTGCGCGCGCGTATTGCGGGAGGGAGACATCGCCGCCCGTGCGCGGCATGGTTGAGATTGCGGTGCGAAGACGTTGCGCCAGCGTGAGGAGCTGTGCCTTGAGGTCGGTTTGCGGGTCTCTGCTCGCGCTTTGGCCAGCGGCCAGCTGGGCTAGCGCGGCTTCGAGCCAGATGCCAGAGCCCGCGAGCGTCGACGAGAGCTGCTTGGCGTTCGTGAGGTCCTGGGGTGTCGAGATCTGGGAGATCATGCGCTCGAGGGCTTGCTGGACCGCGGCACGCACCGCGGGATCGCTCGCCTGGAGCGCGCGGGCGAGGTCGTTCGGCTCCGTCAGGCGTGTGGTGATCGACTCCAGGGTCGATGTCAGGGGCTGCGCCCCTGGCCAATGCTGCCGGAGCTGCTGGCCGACCCAGGCGCGTGATTCCAGGACGGGTGATTCGCGACCGGCCGCCGAAGGCGCTCCATCGGTCGGTCCAATGAGCTTCAGAGTCAGTCTTGGGGAGACGGCGACGACTTCGGCACGCAGCGGGCCTTGCGTGGTGGGGCCGCCCGATGTCCCTGCGACTGCGCCGTCGCCGAGCAGTCGGGGGAGCTGGCCCGGTCCGGTGTCGACGAGCTGGGCGCGCACCGTCAGGCCCTGGCTCTTGTTGGCGTCCGCGGTACGGAGCTGGACCTCGAGCATATCCTGGCCGACCGACCGGGCGGAAACGACCTGAACTTGAGCGCCGATACGCAGGCCCTGCAGCGGCTGCGCGCGCAGCTCGCTCCTCGACGGCACTTGCGCAGGCGTGCCGGCAAGGTTGCCGGATGGCGGCGGGGGGCTACCGGATAAGGGATTGGTCATATCACGGGAGGCGTGATCCTAGAAAAGGCGGCCAGCCGGCAACCATTGTCTCCATTCGGGCGACGATAGGGCTCGGCATTGACCCAGATTCGGCAATTTGAACTGCAAAGGCGCAAAGGACGCCCAAAAAACAAAGGCTTGGTCGATGCAGCTCCTTCACCCGCTGGGTGAGCAAGATCCACTCCGCAACGCATTGAAATCCTTCGCGCGCTTGGTTCGCTTTGCGGTTCAACAGCTCTTTTCAGGATCAAGGGTCTGGCGCGATTCCGTCCGCTTCCTTGCTCAGCTTGCGCGATTCGCGCTGGAAATAGAGTGCCGCTCGCATGAGCGATCGCTCGGTTTGCGGGTCCAGGTCGGTGATGGCAAAGCCAGCCGATAGATAGCCGGGGTTGGGCGATGGCCTGAGATTGATCAGCGTCGTCCTGCCCGCGAGCGCCGTCCTCGTCTCGGGGAGATTCATCCCCTGATAATGGAAGGTCGACCCCAGCTGACGCTGATTGACTTCAGAGACCGGAATCTCGAGGCAGAACCCCTTGATGGAGAGATCCTTCAAGCGGGCGACGATTTCTCGACTGGCATCCTCAGCGCGGATAGCCACCGTCCGGTGGTCGTGCCGAGGCAGCGGGACACGGAAGATGTCGCGTCTTTGCAGGTAGAGCATCTGCTCCGGAACCGCGCAGACATAGTGGTCGCCGGCTTCGGTCGTCTCGACCCTTTCGACCGCTGTCGTGAAGCGGATGGCAATCCCTCGCATGGTGGCGTAAACGTAGAGATCCTGCTCCGGTCGAAGCCGAATCTCTCCTTCCGACGGGGTCAGCGCTTCGAGCAAGAGGCTTTGGCTTGCAGTGTCAAACTCGAGAATTCGTGAGTCGTAAAGGGGGCCATCGGCATCCAGGCGCACGCTGACGAGAATGAGCTGACGGTTGATCTCGGCGAGCGCGGAGGCGATCCGCTTGGTGTCGGACACGAGGTCGTAATTCTCGAAATCGCTGTGGCTTCCGACTCTGCCCTGGTCGTGCGTGGTTGTCTGAGTCAAGCTTCTCACCCCCCCCTTCGATGCGGGATCTTCTGGCGCATAGCGATTGCCGGACTTGTGCGATCTGCGGAAGACCTGGTCGCGAGGATCCGATTCGCCGGCAAGTCGGCGTCGGCCCTCCAAGGTCGCTCAGGCTGCCGCACAATCATTCGGCGACCGGTGATCCGGCGGTTGACGGCTTCGTGCTTCATGTAACGCCTTGATCGCTTTTAAGATCTGGGTCTGCTGCTGGCTCACCCGCCGGGTGAGGCCCGCTACGGCCTCCAGTGCACGCCCCGCGCGGCGCCTGGCTGCGTTGCAGCGGATTCTCTCTTGAGAAAGATTCCGTCGTAGAACCACGACGACGCCTCGTTGCGCCTTGCCAGACACCACGCTGGACGCACCCTGGAGGCCGTCCAACCGCCGGGTCTAGGTTGAAAGCATAGGCGGTGAAAGGGCAGGGCGGGCGGTTGTCGCCGTGCTGGGACCCATCACTTTCATGCCGCCAGAAGTGAGCGCGATGCAGGCGAAAATCCAGGGTGCGCTTCGGTGCCAAGCGGCTCCGGCGGCTGCATTGGGCGCTCACGCCTGACTGATGGTGCGGCCCTGAATGCGACCGGTTTGCGGTCGGCCCTTGAGGTCATAGGTGGACGAAGCGTTGTCCTCGCCCTTGAGGATGCGAAGCGACATGGCGACACGCTTCTGCTCGCGCTCGACGAGGCGAGCGTTCTTCTTATTGAGCTTGTCGCAGCGCTCGATGCCGGCGCGGAGCTTGGTCCAAGGCCCGCGAAGTGCTTCGCTGGGGTCCAAGGCCGCGATGAAGGCGTCGATGCCTTCGGGCGTGAAGCTCCGACCCTCGAGCTCGACCCACTGCTTTTGCCGGGCCGTCTCCTGCTCCAGCTGGTCCACGAGCGCGAGTTTTTCGGCGACGATCGTCTGCAGCTGATCGGGTGCCCGAGACTCGATCGCACGCAGCTCCTCCAGCATGCTCTCTTCGAGCTGGTGGATCAGCGTGACCGAACGACTCAGCGAGTCTGCGAATTGCTCAAGTCGACCCATAAGCCTTCTTGCTCTCAGATCTGCGTTGATTCTGCCGAGAACCGGCTCAGCCGTCTTTGCGCCGGTTAGGCGAGCAGCCTCTCGTAGCTTAGCATTCTGTCGGCGACACGCTCGTTGTCGATCGGATAGCGCCCTTCGGAGATGGCGGCCTTGATCTCCGCGACCTTGGCGTCGTCGAAGGGAACGGCACCGGCACTCTCCTGCGCAGCCTTCATGCTCTGGGCAGCCTCCGTCAGGGTGACCGACTCGCTCGGCTGGGCTCCGGACTGGGCCGCTGGTCGCTCGCCGGCATCCGGCGTACCGCGCGGCTTGGCACCGGAAGCCCCTCCGTCGGCGCGCATCGTCGAGCCAATCAGCGTCTTGATATCCATGGTTCTGTTCGATCCAGGGTTGATTGGTTTGCCTACCTTAACGGCCGCGCGCCGAAGAACTGTAGGGCAAACTTGGAGATCGCCGTGTCTCCGCTCAACCCGGGATCACAAGACCACTCTGACCGCACCGGAAGGCTCGACGAAGCCCTCGACGATGCGCTTCGACGAGCGGTTGCGCACGCGGATGCGCTGCCCCTCCGCGCCATCCTCGAGTGCTTCGCCCTTCATGCGCACCGTCAGTCCCGGCCGCACGGCATAGAGGGTGACCTCCTGGCCGCGCTTCACGAGCTGCCGGGGTGCGACGTGCGAGCTGGTCAGGACCTGCCCCGGGACCAGCCTGCGCCTGGCCTCCTGTCCGATGACCGCGGCAGGATCCGAAAAGTAGCCGCTCGTCAGACGCGAGGTCTCCTTGCGCTCGAGTCGGATGTCATGCCCTCGGATGACCTGCGCGCGCCCAAGTGGCCGAGCGGCGACGACGACCTCGGTGTGGCGCTCGATGCGCACAGGTACGAAGATGGACCAGCCGACGGGCTCGGAGCAGCGGACGTTGACCGTGGTGTTGCCGTCGGTACGCCCGCCGGGCGCGAGCTGTGCGGTCGGCCGATGGGCACAGCGCCTGAGCTTGAGCCGGCTGTCCAGCTGGCCGAGCTCGATGCGGGTCTCCGTGTCGGCGTCGCTGGAGACGCGCTCGGTCAGGAAGCTGCGCGCACTCTCGAGGATGCGCTCCAGCGGCTCCGTGTCGTCGGCGTGGGCGGCGGCAACGGTGAGGACGAGTCCGGCGCAGGCCGCCAACGCCAAGGCCGTCTTGCGGCCTTTCCTGCATGGGGGCGGGACGGGGGTCATGGGTTGAGGTCTCCTCCTTGCGAGTGTGATGGCATTTGGCAAGCAGGAACTGGACCGGAAGCGATTTGCGAGTCGCACCTGGCGCGCCTCGGTCGACCTCGATCGCCAGTTTGACCTGTAGGGTGGACGAGCGAGAGCGAAGTCCACCGCATCCCCCTCTCTTAGGAGCCTGCGCTGCGCTTGGCTACGCTTGCGGCGGGAGCCCGGGCCAATCTAGGGCCGACGGCCCTCGGTCGAGATACCCTCTGCAGCCAGCTGCTAGACTCTGCAGAGCCGTCGAGCCGCCTGAAATGCCAATCCAGTCAACAATTGCCCAAGCGATTTGTGGTGATCTTGCAAAGGTACTTCGTGCGAGGGGAGGCGGGCTGCATCCGGGCCTCTCTTAAGTGCTCCAAGCGACGGCGGCCGATGCAGGGGGAGGATGCTCCACAAGACGCGAATAGCGCGCCCGATCTCTCAGCCGAGGAATCGGGTTGAAGCAATCACGGCGCACGCGAGCCGGCGGCTCGCGGCGCAAGCACAGCAGGTCGCCGCGCGTCTTGCGACAGGTGACGACGATGAGCGGGAGGCGGATGGATGAGTCAGTTTATTGACGATGTCGATCAAAGAACGCGTCTTGTGGGCCAGAACAGGATGGAGCTGCTGTTGTTCCATCTCGGCAGCCAGCAGGCATTTGGCATCAATGTCTTCAAGGTCCGCGAGGTCATCGCGAAGCCCCAGCTGAGGCAAATTCCCGGCTCTAGCCCCGTCGTCTGCGGTGTCGCGAACATTCGCGGCAAGACGGTCTCGATCATCGATCTGGCGCAGGCGATCGGTTTCCCGTCGCCTCCGATCAGAGAGACCGACGACGCCAAGGTCATCGTGACCGAGTTCAACCGCTCCGTGCAGGGTTTCTGGGTGTCAGCGGTCGACCGCATCGTCAACGTCAACTGGGAGAACGTGAAGCCACCGCCGCGCGGCACGGAGCAGGACAGCTATTTGGTTGCCGTGACCGAGGTCGATGGGCGCTGGGTCGAGATCATCGACGTCGAGCGTGTCTTTGCACAGGTGAATCAGCTCAACGCCGACGTTTCCGAGGCCGTGCAGAAGGAAGCCGAAGGGGTTCCGCACGATCGTCGGATTCTGGTCGTCGACGACTCCTTGGTCGCGCGCAAGCAGGTCGAGCGGGCCATCGCCGAGATGGGCTTCAGAACCGAATCGCGCTCGGACGGCAAGGCCGCGCTCGAGTATCTCGAGGAGCTGGCCGATGCGGACATGGTGGACGAGCACATCGAGCTCATCATTGCCGATATCGAGATGCCGCGCATGGACGGATATACTCTCACGCGCAAGATCAGGGAGAATGGCAAACTGAAGGATTTGCGGGTGATCCTGCATTCTTCGCTGAGCGGCCAGTTCAACATCGACATGGTCAAGCGTGCCGGTGCCGACGATTTCTTGGCGAAGTTCGATCCAGACGAGCTCGGAGAGACCGTGCTCAGGCATGTGCGCGGCAGCTAGCGAAGGGAAGGTCAGCGGCGCCTACGGGCAATGAGCGGTCCCGCCCCACCGGGACATGAAGTTTGGCTTGCAGATTAGGCGTGATGCGAACATCCATCCGAAGGTTTAGCCGTGATTGATGCCCAGGATTACGCGGAGTTCGCTCGGTTCCTGTCCGAATGCTGCGGACTCGTGCTCGGCGAGAACCGTCAGTATCTCGTCTCGAGCCGATTGTCCCGTTTGCTCGAGGAGTTCGGCTTCCAGAAGGTGGAGGAGCTGCTCCGGGCCTTGCGCAAGTCCGCAGATCCCAAGCTCAAGTCGCGTGTCATCGATGCCATGACAACCAACGAAACCTCTTGGTTTCGTGATGGCTATCCCTTCGAGCTGCTGCGCCAGGTCGTGCTGCCGGAGCTCGAGGCCAAGAAACGGCCCATCAAGATCTGGTCGGCGGCGTGCTCTAGCGGTCAGGAGCCCTACAGCATCAGCATGACGGTCGCGGAGTGGGAAGCATCATTTCCGCCTAAGACGACCCCTGTCAGCATCGTGGCGACAGATCTCTCGGAAACGGTCCTGGCGGAGGCGCGGAACGGGCTCTACGACGGGCTTGCCATTGCGCGCGGACTGAGCATGGAGCGTCGTCAGAAGTTCTTCGATACGGTCGCGCAGGGGCATAAGATCAAGCCGGACATCCAGCGGCGCGTGCGCTTCCAGAAGCTGAACCTGATGGAGTCCTACGCTATGCTCGGCAAGTTCGACATCGTCTTCTGCCGCAACGTCTTGATCTATTTTTCCGCCGAAACCAAACGACGTATTTTTGACGGCATCGCGCGCCAGATGGACCCCGGCGGCTATTTCTTCGTCGGCGCCTCGGAGGCCGTCGGCTCCTACACGAACGCCTTCGAGGTCGTTCGCACCCCCCAAGGCAGTATGCTCCGGCGCCGCTGAGGCCGCTTCTCAGGGATTCGGCGGTCTGAGCCACAGCGGGGCGCCGCTCGGTGGGAGCGGCGCCCCGCCGCGATCAGGCGCCAGGCGACGCTCCTCATCTTCGATCGGCCAGATTCAGGCCGCATCCCGCCCCCAGCGCCGAAGGCCGTGTCGCGCTCCTCCTTGGCGCCCAACCGGTCCGCGCCACCTCTGAAGAAGCCTGTCGGCCCGTTCTGTGAGGCGGCGCACATCCTCGCCGCTTCCGGACCCGAGCCCGAGAGACTGCTCCTACGCCTGGCATAGGGAGTGCATTTCGGTCTGCAAGCCGAATTTGCACCTCTGAGCGTCATGAGTCTGTCACTCGACAAAGCCTTTGGAATCCTGCCTGCCTCCGTCGCCCTTCAGGCGCGCCGAACCGAGGTGCTTGCCTCCAATCTGGCGAATGCGGACACGCCCGATTACAAGTCACGCGATTTCGACTTCAGCGAGACCCTGGCTGGGATCGAAGGCAAGGGCAGTCAGCTCGAGCTCGCCCGTACCCAAGCCGATCACTTGACGCTCGCCGGTCAGCAGTCGGCGCTCGAGCCAGATCTGCAATATCGCATTCCGGCGCAGCCTTCATTGGACGGCAATACCGTCGATCCCCAGCTGGAGCGAGCCGCTTTCGCGGAGAACGCCTTGCACTATCAAAGTACCCTCGAATTTCTGAACCGACGTATTTCCGGCATCCGCGCAGCGCTGCGCAAGGAGTGAAGTCATGAGTGATCTCTTCAGCCTCTTCAACACCTCGGCGTCGGCGCTGACGGCGCAATCCGTTCGCTTGAACACGGTTGCCTCGAATCTCGCGAATGCGAGCACCGCGGCCCCCACCCCTGAAGAGGCCTACAAGGCCAAGCAGGTCCTGTTTCAGACCGTCCTCGATCAGGAAGATCCCGATGGCGCGGCCATGCCGGTGCGGGTGACGGGCATCGTCGATTCCGAGGCGGAGCCTTTCCCGGCCTACGAGCCCAATCACCCGCAGGCCAACGAAGAGGGATACGTCTTTCGGCCGGCGATCAGCGTCGTCGAGGAGATGGCCAACATGATGTCGGCTTCTCGCAGCTATGAGGCGAACGTCGAGGTGATGAGCACCTCGCGTCAGCTCTTGCAGCGCACCTTGCAGATCGGTCAGAGCTGAGGTCGCCACAGATGACGCAATTCAACTCGGATGCGATCAGTAGTCTTGGCCTTACGGGCTACGGATCTGCAACCACGGAAACGAACGATAATTCGCTGGGTCAGGATGATTTTCTGAATCTGATGATTACCCAGCTGAAGAACCAAGATCCGACCGATCCGGTGAAGAACGAGGATTTCGTCGCCCAGCTCGCGCAGTTCTCGACTGTGTCCGGGATCGAGGAGCTCAGTGCATCGTTCGATGAGCTCTCGACCACGCTGAGTCAAAATCAGACGCTACAGGCTGCCTCATTGGTTGGGAACAATGTCTTGGTCCCCGCGCAATCGGTCGAGCTGAGCGAAGGACAGGGCGTGAGCGGAGCGATCAGCTTACCCGCCTCGGCTAGCAGCGTCTCCGTCAGTATCTGCAATGCGACTGGAGAGGCTGTGAGATCCATCGACCTCGGCACTCTATCTGCTGGATTGCAGGAATTCGCCTGGGATGGGCTGCTCGAGGACGGAACCGCGGCGCCCGCTGGGGCCTATGACATCAAGGTGACGGCTCAAACCGATGGCACCACGGAATCCATCACGACGATGCTCGACGGTCAGGTTCAGAGCGTGACCAGTGATGAGCAAGGGGGCGGGCTGGTGCTGAGCGTATTGGGGATTGGAAACGTCAGCTTCTCAGACGTCTATCGTATTGGCTGACGCCGATTAGGCGCCGAATTTTGACAGATTGGAGATGAGATCATGCCTTTTCGCATCGGTTTGAGTGGGCTGAATGCAGCCGCGGCGGACCTCGAGGTCACTGGCAACAACATCGCGAATACGGGTACCGTCGGATTCAAGGAGTCGCGCGCCGAGTTCGCGGATATCTTCGCTCAGGCATATGGCGGGATCAGCAAGACGGCGATCGGGTCGGGCGTTCGTTTGGCCGCGACGACGCAGCAATTCTCACAAGGGAATATCGAGTACACGGAAAATGCCTTGGATCTTGCGATAAATGGAGAGGGCTTTTTCGTTCTGAATGATAGTGGTGAAAGGCTTTATAGCCGTGCAGGCGAGTTTCAGGTGGATCGTGATGGTTACGTTGTTAATAGCGCAGGTCAGCGGCTGCAGGTTTATCCGCAGAAAGACGATCAAACTGCGGATGAGAGCTTCACGGTAGGGAGTCTTAATGATCTACAGCTGCCACTGAACCAGGAGTCAGCAGCGCTCGGTACGACCAGAATTACGACGAACGTGAATTTGAGCTCTAGCGCCACTCAGCCGATAGATCCAGCGACCGGAGAAGCGTTTGATGCAGTAGATATCACTAATCCTGATAGCTATAATTGGTCCACTTCATTGAATGTTTATGACTCTGAGGGTGCGGCGAGGACAATGACGCTGTACTTCGTGAAAAATGAGGATCCGCTGCAGTGGACAGTTTATGCTGAGCTAGATGGCATGACGCCAACGCCGGAGCCGCCGGTTACCCCCGAAGGGACTTTCGATATAACGTTCGATTCTAATGGAAATCTCGACTTGGAAAGCACGGAACGGCTGCAGACGTTGAGTTTTGATCTCGAGCAGTATTCTCCAATTAATGGTGCGACTATCGGGCCGCTCGATCCGACAACTGCCACGGAAACTTCCCCTGATGGATTGGGGGCGAATCCCGGTGACGTCATATTTGATCTCTCAACGATCACCCAGTACGGCTCTTCCTACTCTGTGAACGATCTGACTCAAGACGGCTACCCGAACGGTACTTTAACGGGTGTGGATGTTTCTCAGAACGGTGTGGTCTTTGCCCGTTTCACAAATGGTCGCTCTGAACTTTTGGGGCAGGTAGCGATTGCGAATTTCAAGAATCCTCAAGGTCTCCAGCAGCTCGGGGAAAACAACTGGGCACAGAGCTATGACTCTGGCGATCCAGTTTTCGGTGAGCCGGGGGATGGACGGTTAGGCTCCATTCAGTCAGCGGCTCTGGAGAGCTCGAACGTTGACCTTGCCGAGGAGCTTGTGGACTTGATTCAGGCGCAGCGGAACTACCAAGCTAACGCACAGACCATTTCCACGGCGGACGAAGTGACGCAGACCATCATCAACATCCGGTAGGCAACTGCGTCATCGAGGGTAAGTCATGGACCGTTTCATGTACCTGGCGATGTCCGGCGCGAAAGAGAATCTCTACGCGCAGGCCATCAACAACCACAACCTGGCGAATGCCACCACGCATGGCTTTCGGCAGTCGCTCGCCGATGCCTACACGGCGCCCATCACCGGGCCCGTCTACGACTCGCGCGACTATGTCCAGGTCGGGAACGAGGCCATCGACTTCAGCCATGGTGCGATGCAAAGCACCGGCCGGGATCTCGACGTCGCGATCCAGGGCGAAGGCTTCATCGCCGTCCAAGCGCCGGACGGCGGCGAAGCCTATACGCGGGCCGGCAATCTGCATGTCGACGCACAGGGCATGCTGCTGACAGATCGCGGGCTTCCCGTGCTGGGTGACGGCGGTCCCATTACGGTCCCGCCGGACGAAAGCATCCTAATCGGCACGGACGGGACCATCACCATTCGTCCGGAGGGCTCGGCGCCGAACGCCTTGGCGGCCGTCAACCGCATTCGGCTGGTCAATCCGGATACGGCGACCTTAGAACGGACGGAGGATGGTCTGATTCGTGCTAAGGACGGTCAAGAGGTCGAGGCAGATGCCAATGTGCGCGTGGTGACCGGCATGCTGGAAACCAGCAATGTCAATACCGTCGAAGCCTTGACGCGGATGATCGAGCTGTCTCGCACCTATGAGACGCAGATCAAGATGATGGAAACCGCCAACAACATCGAAGAACGCCATAACCGCCTGCTGGGGATCAGCTAGCTGGGCCAGTTAGACAGAAGAGCCAGACCATGAACGGAGCTAGACCATGAACCAAGCGCTTTGGATCGCCAAGACGGGCCTCGATGCGCAGCAGACCCGTATGTCCGTGGTCTCGAACAACCTAGCCAACGTCAATACGACGGGCTACAAGAAGGGCCGGGCGGTGTTCGAGGACTTGATTTACCAGACCGTTCGCCAGCCGGGCGCTCAGGCGACCCAAGAGGCACAGCTGCCCTCCGGGCTGCTGTTGGGGACCGGCGTGCGCACAGTGGCGACCGAGAAGCTCTTCGAGCAGGGCAATCTCGTGCAGACCGAAAATTCTCTCGATCTGGCCATCCAGGGGCAGGGCTTCTTCCAAATCCTGATGCCGAATGGTGATCTTGGCTACACCCGAGACGGCAGCTTTCAGATCAACGCCAACGGCGAGGTCGTCATGTCCAACGGCTACGCGCTGCAGCCCGGGCTGGTGGTGCCCGAGACAACGCAGACCATCAGCATCGGCAGCGACGGAACGGTATCGGCCCAGCTTGCGGGAGAAGCCGCACCTGTCGAGCTCGGAGCCATACAGCTCGCGAACTTCATCAACCCCGCCGGCCTGCAGTCGGTCGGCGAGAACATCTATCTGGAGACGGCGGCCTCCGGGAATGCCCAGCAGTCGAATCCTGGACAAAACGGCGTCGGCACCGTCCTTCAAGGCGCGGTGGAGTCGAGCAACGTCAACATGGCGGAGGAGCTGGTCAATATGATCGAGACCCAGCGTGCCTACGAGGTCAACTCCAAGGCCATCTCCGCGGCCGACGAGATGCTGCAGTACGCCAACAACAAACTAGGCTCATAGCCCCTCACGTAGCTTGAGAGAAGGTCATGACGATATCAATCGCCCGCATCGCGCTCCTCATCACGGCAGTGGGTCTCTCCGCGTGCAGCACGCTGAATCCGCCCAAGCCAGGTGATTCCGCAGAATATCGGCCCACGGCGCCCGTCGCGCCCAAGCCGGCGGCAGCCAACAAAGGCGCCATCTTTCAGGCGGCGCAGAGCCAGGGGCTGTTCGAGGACTACAAGGCGCGCCGGGTCGGCGATCTCGTCACCGTCGTCCTGGCCGAGAAGACCAACGCCAAGAAGTCGTCATCCACCTCGACAGCGAAAGATAGCGAGCTGGAGATGGATGTCGGCAACTTCACCTTCGCCGGCAGGTCGCTGGTCGATGACGAAACCAAGCTCTTGGGCGCGGCCGCGACGGGTGGGCGGACGTTCGATGGCTCCGGCGACTCCAGCCAGAGCAATCAGCTGAGCGGCGAGATCACGGTCACGGTGGCGGAGGTGCTACCCAACGGCAACCTCGTCATCCAGGGCGAAAAGTGGCTGGGCATCAACCAGGGGCAGGAGTTCGTCCGTATTCGCGGCATCATTCGGCCCGAGGATGTTTCGACCTCGAATACGGTGCAGTCGACACAGGTTGCCAATGCGCAGCTCTACTATGGTGGCACCGGGGCCCTGGCGGACAGCAACGCGCAAGGCTGGCTGTCGCGGTTCTTCAACTCGCCGATCTGGCCGATCTGACCGCGCCCCCCGGCACCTGTGGCGCGAAGGTTGCTGAGCAAAGGCTAGCTGATCGAGAGGGCTGTCAGCGCCCGATTCGCGGGGTGCGGCGACAGGTACCGGGAGAGAGCATTCGAGGTCCATCATGAGCAGGATCCTGACATTCACTGGGGCATGTCTCCTCGCCGCCGGCATGGCTGGGCCGCCGCGCCTGGCGCTCGCGGGCAACACGGTGGTCGTGGACGATTATGGTAGCCAGGCCGATTGGAGCGGTGTCGGTTTGGAGCGCATCAAGGACGTGGCGACCTTCGCGGGCGTTCGCGACAACCAGCTGATCGGCTATGGCCTGGTGGTCGGGCTCGACGGCACGGGCGATCAGACCACCCAAG
Organism: Thiorhodococcus minor; assembly: GCF_010820565.1. Classification (GTDB taxonomy): domain Bacteria; phylum Pseudomonadota; class Gammaproteobacteria; order Chromatiales; family Chromatiaceae; genus Thiorhodococcus; species Thiorhodococcus minor. The sequence goes on from NZ_JAAIJQ010000002.1 coordinate 131,124, forward strand.
CGCCCTTCACGGTACAGAGCCTCAAGAACATGCTGGTTCAGTTGGGGATTACTGTCCCGGAGAACGTCAATCCCCAGACCAAGAATCTCGCCGCGGTCATGGTGACGGCAGACCTCGGGCCGTTCGCCAAGCCCGGGCAGCGCATGGATGTGACCGTGTCTTCCTTGGGTAATGCCAAGAGTCTGCGTGGCGGCACCCTGTTGATGACCCCGATGAAGGGCGCTGACGGCCAGGTCTACGCCATGGCGCAGGGCAATCTCACCGTGAGCGGCTTCGGCGCCGGCGGCGCGGACGGTAGCCGCATCACCGTCAACGTGCCGAGCGTTGGCCGCATCCCCAATGGCGCGACCGTGGAGCGCGAGGTGCCGAGCGCATTCGCTCAGGGCGACGCGCTGACGCTGAATCTCAGGCGCCCAGACTTCACCACGGCCACTCGCGTGGTCGAGGCCATCAACGACAACATGGGCGGCGATCTGGCGCGGGCGCTCGACGGGGCCTCGATTCGCGTGCGCGCACCCCTGGACCCCAGCGATCGCGTGGCCTTCGTCTCCGTGCTGGAGAACCTGCCCATCGAGGCGGCCGCACCCCCTGCCCGCGTCATCATCAACGCACGCACGGGCACCGTCGTGATCGGCGAGGGCGTGACCGTGACGCCCGCAGCGGTCTCGCACGGCAGCCTCACCGTGACCATCAGCGAGGACCCGCAGGTTTCGCAGCCGAATCCATTCGCCGGAGGGCAAACCGCCGTGACGCCTCAGAGCGATATCGCCATCGAGCAAGAGAGCAACAGCATGTTCCTGTTCAGCCCGGGGCCGACCCTGAGCGAAATCGTGCAGGCGGTGAATGAGGTAGGAGCCGCTCCCGGCGACCTGGTCGCCATCCTCGAGGCGCTGCGCGAGGCCGGCGCCTTGCACGCCGAGCTGGTCGTCATCTAAGCCGCGCCCATTCGAGTCGAGTCATGTTTCCCTCGAGCGACAAATTCGGGCTGGCCGCGACGACGGCGCTACGCACTGGCCTCGTCAGTGACCCTGCCTCCTACAAAAGCTTGGCCGCGTCCGCGCGGACCGGCGGCGCGGCAGGCTTGGAGGCCGCGGCGCGGGCCTTCGAGTCCTTGCTCGTCGGTCAGATGCTCAAGCAGATGCGTGCCGCGAGCCTGGGGGATGGTCTCTTCGATTCCAGTCAGACCAAGCTGTACCAGGATCTCTTCGACCAGCAGATCGCCACCGTGCTCAGCGAGCGCGAAGGCATGGGGATTCGCAAGGCCCTCTTGCGCCAGCTGGCGCCCGAGCTGACCGAGGAGCAGGGCGAGCGGGATGCCGACGACCTTATCGTGCCCGAGCGCAATCCGCTGCTGAGGAGCCTGAAGCGCCGCAAGGTCGACGCGGCCGTCGACGCAGTGACGGGGACGAGCGGCCAAGCGAAGGCCGCGGCCGAGAAGGCTTCTTCAAAGCCGCTCCGGATCGACGCCACGGGCAAATGGCCGCCAAGCAGTCCCGAGGAGTTCGTCGCCTTTCTCAAGCCCTATGCCGACCAAGCCGCCGAAAGGCTGGGGATGGACACCAGTGCCCTGCTTGCGCAGTGCGCGCTCGAGACCGGCTGGGGCAAGCACGTGCCGCGGCGCGCGGACGGTAGCAGCAGCTTCAATCTCTTCGGTATCAAGGCGGACCGCAGCTGGCAGGGCGATAAGGTCTCCGTGGGCACGCTCGAGTACCGCAACGGCGTCGCGCGCCGCGAGCAGGCCAAGTTTAGGGCCTATGACAGCCCGGCCGACTCCTTCGTCGACTATGTCGCCTTCCTGAGACGCAACCCGCGCTATGGGGAGGCGTTGAAGAGCGAGAATGCGGAAGATTTCGTCCGTGGCCTGCAAGAGGCCGGCTATGCGACCGATCCCCGCTACGCCTCCAAGATCCTGAGCATTCGCGATCGGCTGCTCAGCATCAGCGCCGCGATCGAGGCGCAACCGGCGGAAGAGACTCAAGTTTCCGTCATCGAGGCCGATAGCCCAGCAGAAGGCTAAGCGAGTGCAGGTGGGCCTGCGCACGTCTGACCAGGCAGGGGATGGTCGCTTCACTACCAGAAGGTTAAGTCCATGAGCATACTGGGAACCGCGGTCTCGGGTCTGCTGGCCTACCAACGCGCCCTCGCGACGACCAGTCACAACATCTCGAATGCCTCCACCGAAGGTTACAGCCGCCAGCGTGTGGAGCTGGAGTCGAGAAACCCCCAGATGCTCGGTGGGAGCTATGTCGGCCAGGGCGTCAATGTTAGTACCATCAGGCGGCTTCAGGATGACCTGGTTGATGCCCACTTGCGCGCCAGCTTGACCGATAGCGCCAATGGTGAGGTCAGGGCAGCCTTTGCCGAGCGGGTCGATCAGCTATTGGCCGACGAGACCACTGGGCTCGAGCCAGTGCTGGAAAGCTATTTCAGCGCCGTGCAGGATGTGGCCAATGACCCAACGTCCATGTCCGCGCGAACCGTGATGTTGAACGAGGCCGAAACGCTCGTCGAGCGCTTCAGCCATCTCGATACCCAGCTCGACGAGCAACGCGCCCTCGTGAACGGGCAGATCGAGACGGCCGTCGAGGAGATCAATCAGTACGCGAAGTCATTGGCGGCGCTGAATCTCGAGATCGTCTCAGGCTATTCGGGCGGATCCGCGCCGAATGACCTGCTCGACCGGCGCGACAACCTGCTCAATCACTTGGCCGAGAGGGTGGACATCACCGTCAATGCGCAAGACGACGGCTCGGTCAATGTGTTCATCGGCAACGGCCAACAACTGGTCATGCGCGGCGGCTCCAATGAGCTTGTCGCGGAGCATCTCTCGGCCGACCCGGAAAATCTCGATATCGGACTCAAGAGCAGGGCTTCTGCAGAGCCGATCGACATCACCCGTTTCATGACGGGCGGAGAGCTCGGGGCCCTGCTGGAGACGCGCACGAGCATCCTGGATACATCCCAGAACCAGCTTGGCCTGATCGGTCTCAACTTGGCTGCCCGCTTCAACGAGCAGAATGCCCTTGGTCTGGATCTCGACGGTCAGCTCGGTCAAGCCATCTTTGGGCTGCCGGAGGTTGCTGTCAGCGCGTCGCCCGACAATGACTCGGCGTCGATCCCAGATGTCACGATCTCCGATGTGAGCACCCTGACAGCTTCCGACTACCGGCTGACTTTCAATGGTACCGACTTTGGCTTGAAGCGTTTGTCGGACAACCAGGTCGTCGCCCTCGACGATACGACTCCTGGAGTACTTGTCGGCGACGGATTGACGATCGACGTCAGCGGACTGGGAGATGCCGAAGCTGGGGACGATTGGCTTGTACAGCCCACGCGTTTCGCCGCTGAGGGTTTGTCGGTCGAGATGACGGATCCAGCCGATATTGCGGCGATCTCAGGAGCCCTGGCGGATGATGGCAATCAGGGGGAAGCCCGGGTCACCGGCTTGCGGACAACGGTTAGCCCGCTGACGGCGGATGGCACCGTGCCCGCCACCGTTATCACGAACGATAGCGGGGATACCTACAATCTACTGAGCGCGCAATATGGTCCCGATTCCGGCTCGGCTCAGGTGGAGAGCTTCGACGTGGTCGATCCACAGGACGCTGGTCTGTTGACCGCGACGACGATCAGCTACGACGCCGTCGAGGGTCGCTTCGATGTCGACGGCGAACTGTTCACCCTCGATCCATCGGGAACGACGACGATCAGCATGAACGGCTGGGAACTGAGGATCCGAGGAGAGCCGGATGACGGAGCGGCCTTTACGATTGGAGTGACCGCGATCCCCGTCGCAACGCCTCAGCCTGCGCAAACGACCATTGCAGGCAGCGGCTGGGAGCTGGACATCGAAGGTCAGCCCGCTGCAGGTGATATGTTCCGGCTCGACCTCAGCGCCGGTCGGGAGGGTGACAACCGCAATCTACTCGTCATGGCCGGTATTCCGGAAGAGCGCTTGATCGAGGACCGCTCGACCATCCAAGGCGGCTACGACGACATCCTTTCCGAGGTGGGCACCCAGACGCGCCAAGCGCAGATCGCGCGCGATTCCAGCGCAACCGTGCTTGAGGCGGCTCAGGCCCAGCGAGAGGCGATCTCGGGCGTGAATCTGGACGAGGAGGCGGCGAACCTGATTCGCTTCCAGCAAGCCTATCAGGCCTCGGCACAGGTGATCGCAACCACCCAGACCATCTTCGACACGCTGATCAACGCCGTGCGCTGACGGAGCATGACAATGCGGATCTCGACCAGCCAAATTTTTCAATCCGGCGTCAGTGCGATGCAACGAGCGCAGGCGGACCTGAACCATACGAGCCTGCAAATGGCCACGGGCCGCCGTATCCTGACGCCTTCGGATGATCCCGGCGGTGCCGCAGTGGCGGTGCAGCTGCAGGCGGCGATCAGCTCTGTCGAGCAGTACCAGCGCAACGTCGATATCGCGACCCCGAAGCTGAGTCAGGAGGAGGCTCAGGTCGAAGCGGCGGAGAACATCTTGCAGCGTGCTCGGGAGCTCGTGCTCAGCGGCAACAATGATACGTACTCCGATGAAGATCGCCGTACCTTCGCCAGTGAGATCCATCAGCTGCGCGAGGATCTACTCGATATCGCCAATTCGAAGGACTCCAACGGCGAGCACTTCTTCTCCGGGACCCGCGTGAGCAGGACGCCGTTCGTCGTCGGTGAGAATGGGCAGGTCTCTTACGTTGGCGCCCAGGGCCAAGGTGCGGTGCGCGAAGTCGACCTTAGTGCTACGCGGCGCGTTGCCACCGGTGATACCGGGGCATATGTCTTCATGGAGATTCCCGAGAGCAGCGGGCTGCTCACAGAGGCCGTGCCTGCCGCCGCAAATAGCGCTAACCTGGATGTTCCCGGCGTGGCGATGACGACCGAAGTCGCGGACATCGATCAGTCGCTGAGCAGCGCGGGGGAGACCTTCCGCATTCGCTTCAAAGACGATGCGGGGACACTGATGTACGAGGTTGTGGACACGGAGGGGCATGCGATACAGGATGCCGACGGTGCTCTGATCGGCGGTCCCTACGTGCCCAACGAGCCGATCGATTTCGCTGGTCGTCGCGTTACGCTGACTGTCCCCAACACGACGCCGCCCACGGAGCCTGCCGATGGCGACGAGATCATCTCGCGTCCCATGGAGCAGGTCAGCATCTTCCAGACGCTGGACGACATCGCCAGCGCCCTTGAGTCGTCATCGTCCGAGACGGAAGCCCGAGCGCTCTTGGACGAGGCGTCAAGCATCGCGATCTCGAACATTGATGCAGGTCTTGAGCGGCTCAACGAGGTGCGCTCTTCGGTCGGGCTGCGTCTCAACGTGATGGAAACGCACGCCGACCTGAATGATCAGCGGTTGGTCGATCTCAATACGACGCTCTCGGAAGTGCGTGATCTCGATTACGCCGAGGCCATCAGCCGCTACAAGCTGCAAGAGGTCGCACTTCAAGCCGCTCAACAGACCTATGTTCAGGTTTCGCGGTTGTCGCTGTTCGATTTTCTTTGATCGCGCAGTCCGCCAAGGAATTGATCGCCTCCGCGTCCCCTGACCAGGGGGGAGGCGCAGCAGAAGCCGCTCACGGAAAGAAAGGGTAATGAAAAGGGGAGATCGTGAAACGGGCATCAGCCTGGAAGGGAGGCCTCAGGTGCGAGTCTCGGGGATATCGTAGGCTTGGCGAATGCGTCGGCGGCGCTCCTTTGACGGATTGCTCGTGCCCTGCTCTAGCAGCCTGGCAATTTTCTGGCGCCGGGCCATGGCGCGCGAGGTGATTTCGGCCTCTAGCCGACGGATTGTCCTCAGTGCGAGCGATTCTTTCGCGGTTAAAGCGCAACCGCCTAGACGCTCCCGGATCTGCTCGACGAGCAATGCCCGTCGCTTTTGGAGGCGTGCTGCAAGCTGCCAATCATCGCCGATGCTCGCCTGGCGCATCTGAACGGTTGCTTTGTGTAGGCTGCCGATCAGCCTGTCGACACTTGGATTGACTTGATCGCTCATGAGCGGTTTTCCCAATGGCCTAGACGCTGGACCCATTGCCGCGAAGGTCACGTCGGCAACTCCAGAAGGCTGCGGTCGATGCTGCTTGACTTTGCGCTTGTAAGCAAGACGGAAATCGGGAGGGCGTCAGTGGTCTGGTGCGCGGTTCGGCAGTCTCTTTTTGGGAGTCTGTGCTCGGTGCTAGGATTCCGAAATGGCCGGCGAGTGAAAGTGCCCGTTTCGAGCCGCGTCAGGACGAAGCGGTATGGTTAAACTGACCCGGCGTCGTAAGGAGCGATCATCGTGACCGATTCGCGAGAACTACTCAAGCAAGCCATCGAGCATCAGCGTGGCGGTCGCGCGGAGGCCGCCGAGTGGCTTTATCGCGCCGTTTTGGCGCTTGATGCCGACCATGCCGAAGCCCACCACAATCTTGGCATCATCGAGATGGAGCGCGGACAGATCGATTCCGGGCTGGATCATTTGCAGAGGGCGCTCGATCTTGATCCAGAGGTCGGAAATTATTGGTTGACGCTTGCCGAGGCTTTGCTGATCGCCAAGCGTCCGGGGCAAGCGCTGGACGTTATGGATCGTGCGGAGGAGGCCGGCCTGGACGCCCCCGAGGTGGGAGCGCTTCGCCAGCGGATCGAGGAAGCCTTCAAAGCGCTGCCCCAGCAGGGCGCTGCAGTTGATGATGCCTCCCCGCAATTACCGGGGGCCGTCAGTGCCTCGGGCTCGCCGGAGAGTCAAACGCCCTCATCAGATCAGATGGTCGTGACGCTGGGCGACGGGACGCGCGTGAAGTGCCCCGTCGATGTTCGTGACAGAGCCACCTATATCCTCGTCGAGCAGGGGGATTGGTGCGAGCCGGAGGTCTCCTTCGTGCGTCGCTTCATCGAGCCCGGCATGTCGGCACTGGATGTCGGCGCAAGCCATGGCGTCTATGCCTTGAGCCTGGCGCGGCGGATGGGCGGCCGAGGCCGGGTCGTCGCTTTGGAGCCCATTCGGGCGGCGTTCGAGCGGCTCGAGCAGAGCCTTGTCGAGAATGCCCTGCAGGATACTCTGACGGTGATTCGCGCCGGGCTTTCGAACATTGCCGGCGAGGTCGACGTCGGTGCTCAGGCCAGACGGAAGCCGGACAATGCAGATGCCGACTGCGGTTTGGAGCCTGCTCCCATGATGACCGCGAAGGAGTTGATGGAAGGTGGTCGATGGCCCACAGCGCGGAGGCTCGACTTCGTTCGGCTCAATGCCGGCGATCAACAGCTCGATATCTTACGGCACTGGCCGCGCGAGCTATCGGAGCACAGTCCCCTGGTCATGCTCAGGATCGACTCCGGATGCTCCGTCAACGATGCTGCAAAAGCACTCGCCGGATTCGGCATGCCGCTTTTCCGGCTCGTGCCGTCCTTGGGCGCGCTGGTCGAGTACGAGCTGGGTCAGCCGCTCGATCCAGGGGTGCGAAACCTGTTCACTTGCACCCGAGAGCGTGCCGAGATGCTGTTCCGCCGCGGACTCATCGTCTAGCTGGCGCTACCGCCGGCTTCCCCGGCGCACCCGGGGCATGATCTGTGTCATTTGGAGAGCCCATGAATCCGAAACTATGGCAAACGCGGCTTGCGGCATACCCATACGCTCAACCCTCTTTGATGAGCTGGCAGCTATCCGATCACGCGAACGATATCCACTGGTCGGACTACGAGCAGGCGCTGAACGGCTATCTGGAATGCCAGGACGATTCGCTGGCGCTCGCAGAGCGCTATCGCGCTCTGATCGAAGCACGTGATCGATTTCTGCGCCTCAGGGCTCAAGGGGATGGCCATATCGCCACTCATATGATGCTCATGCGCAGCATCTTGGATCTGGGCGACGTGCGAGCCGCGGCGCAGGCTGCAGAGATCCTGCGAACGGAGATGCCTTGGCTGACGACTCCGCTACCGGAGGATCTGCAGTTGCAGATCAATCGTCCGTTCCTTCCTCCGACCCGGGATTTCGACCTTCGGCCCGTGCGGGGCGACCTCGGGGATTGGCTGCAGGCGGCGGTTCTGGATGTTTTCGAGAAGGGGCGGGCGGAGTCGTCATGCGTGCACGGCGATCTCCGCGCGATTGAAGACCTTGCCGAGAATCCCAGCAGGAGTCCGGAGATGGCGCGCCGGGAATGGCTCATGAGTCTGCGACTCGGGGCGACCTGTCGCATGTCCGAGGTCACCGAAGATCCGAGCTTCTCCGAGCTCCAGGCCCTGCGCGCAGCATTGCTGCACTGATTGCTTGGCGTGATGGTAGTCGAATGAAGGCGGTGATTCTCGCTGGCGGCCTCGGGACGCGCATCTCGGAGGAGTCCCACCTGCGACCCAAGCCAATGATCGAGATCGGCGGCATGCCGATCATCTGGCACATCATGAAGCTCTACTCCTGCCAGGGCGTGAACGATTTCGTCATTTGCTGCGGCTACAAGGGCTATGTCATCAAGGAGTATTTCGCCAACTACTTTCTGCATATGTCCGATGTGACCTTCGATCTCGCCGACAATCGGATGGAGGTCCATCAGCGCAAGGCAGAGCCATGGAAGGTGACGCTGGTGAGCACGGGGCTCAATACCCAGACCGGTGGGCGGCTCAAGCGGGTGGCCGACTATCTCCACGGTGAAGATGCCTTCTGCTTCACTTATGGGGACGGCCTCAGCGACGTCGATATCCGCGCGCTCATCGACTTCCACCGCGACCACGGCCGATGGGCCACCGTCACCGCCGTGCCGGCGCCAGGTCGCTACGGCGCCATCGAGCGCAGCGGCAACGAGGTGACGGGATTCACCGAGAAACCGCGCGGCGGCGAGGGGCTGATCAACGGCGGCTTCTTTGTGCTCTCTCCAGCCTGTCTGGGTCTAATCTCCGGCGACGAGACGACCTGGGAAGGGGAAATCCTCTGTCGGCTCACCAAGCTACAGCAGATCATGGCCTTCGAGCACGGTGGTTTCTGGCAGCCGATGGACACCCTCCGCGACAAGAACCATCTCGAAGCGCTCTGGATGTCGGGTAAGGCGCCCTGGAAGCTCTGGGCGTGAGCCGCGGCTTCTGGCGCGATCGCCGGGTGCTCGTCACCGGCCATACCGGCTTCAAGGGCGGCTGGCTCGCCCTGTGGCTGAGCGAGATGGGGGCGCAGGTCTTCGGCTATGCTCAAGATCCTCCGACCGATCCGAATCTCTTTACGCTCGTGGGGCTTGCGGAACGACTCGCCGAGCACCGTCTGGGCGATATTCGTGACTACGAGGCGCTTGCGGTGGCCGTCGCGGAGGCCCGGCCGGAGATCGTCTTCCATCTGGCCGCCCAGCCGCTGGTGCGAGAGGCCTACCGGTCGCCGCTCGAAACCTATGCCGTCAACATCATGGGCACGGCGAACTTGCTGGAGACGTTGCGTCATACGCCGACGGCTCGTGCGGTGGTGGTGGTCACTTCCGACAAGTGCTACGAGAGCAGGGAGTGGGTCTGGCCCTACCGCGAGATCGACCCGTTGGGCGGCGACGATCCCTATGCGAGCAGCAAGGGCTGCGCCGAGCTCGTCACCAGCGCCTATCGCCGCTCCTTTCTGGCCGCCGCCGGCATCCAGGTTGCCACCGCGCGCGCCGGCAATGTCATCGGCGGTGGGGATTGGGCGTCAGACCGGCTCTTGCCCGATGTACTGCGCGCCCTGGACCGGGGGCAGACGGTTCCGATCCGTTCCCCCTTGGCGGTCCGTCCGTGGCAGCATGTGCTCGAGCCGCTGTCGGGCTATCTTGCCCTGGGCGAGCGTCTCCACGAATGCGGCGACGACTATGCCCAATCCTGGAACTTCGGTCCGGACGCAGGCGACGTGCGCTCCGTCGGCTGGATACTGGAGCACTTGAGCGCTCAGGCCGACGGGCTGCGCTGGCGGCTCGACGACGACCCGCAACCGCACGAGACGTCCCTCCTGGCGCTCGACAGCGCCAAGGCGATAGGAAGGCTCGGTTGGCGGCCGCGCTGGGATCTGGGGCAGGCGCTCGATCGCACGCTGGATTGGCACCGTGCGTGGCGGGATGGCGCCGATATGCGGCGCGTCTCGCTGCAGCAGATCGACTGTTATGCGACGGAGCGGGCGGGACTATGAGCGCGCGTTTCCGCAAGCACGCGACTGAGATTGCCGGCATCGTGTCGGTCGAGCGCTTGCCGATCGGCGACGAGCGCGGATTCTTCGAGCGTGTCTATTGCGCGGGTGAGCTCGAGTCGCTCACCGGGGGGCGGCCGATCGTTCAGATCAATCGCACCCTGACGCACCGCAAAGGAACGGTGCGCGGCCTGCACTTCCAATATCCGCCGGATGCCGAGATCAAGCTCGTGAGCTGCCTGCGTGGCGAGGTGCTCGATGTCGCGGTCGATCTGCGTGCCGGCTCTCCGACCTTTCTGCGTTGGCACGCCGAGCGCCTGAGCGCGCTCGAGCATCGCATGCTGATCATCCCCGAGGGCTGCGCGCACGGCTTTCAGACGCTGGTCGACGACTCTGAGCTGCTGTATCTGCACACCGCCGCCCATGCCCCAGCGGCGGAGGCTGGCGTTCATCCAGAGGACCCCGCGCTCGCCATCCGTTGGCTCCTGCCAGTCGCCGAGCTCTCGTCGCGCGATGCCGGGCACCCGTGGATCGCGAAGGGATTCCAGGGGGTTAGTCTGTGAAGTGCCGGCATTGCGGGGCGGCCTTGGTGCTGTCGATGCTGGATCTCGGTAGCGCGCCACCCTCCAACGCCTATCTGAACGAGCAGTCGCTGCATGGACCCGAGCGCTGGTATCCGCTGCGCATCCTGGTCTGCGAGCGCTGCTGGCTGGCGCAGACCGAGGACTTCGCCCGCGCCGATACCTTGTTCGATGCCGAGTACGCCTATTTCAGCGGCTTCTCGACGAGCTGGCTGGCGCATGTCGAGTGCTATGTCGAGCAAATGTGCGCTCATTTGTCGCTCGGGGCCGCGAGCCGGGTGATCGAGGTTGCGGCCAACGATGGCGCCTTACTGCAGTTCGTGCATGCGCGCGGCATCCCCTGTCTCGGGATCGAGCCGACCGCGGGGACCGCCGCGGCGGCACGCGCCAAGGGGCTGTCCATCGTCGAGGCGTTCTTCGGCCAGTCGCTGGCTCGGCGGTTGGCGGCCGAGGGACAGTGGGCGGACCTGATGGTCGCCAACAACGTTCTGGCGCATGTGCCCGATATCAACGACTTCGTCGCCGGCTTTGCGATCTTGCTCGCGCCGCAAGGCGTGGCGACCTTCGAGTTTCCCCATCTGGCTCGCCTGGTGGCCGAGGGACAGTTCGACACCATCTACCACGAGCACTTCTCCTACCTGTCGCTCACCGCAGTCGAGCGAATCTTTGCGGCCAACGGCCTGGCCCTGCTCGATGTCGAGACGTTGAGGACTCATGGGGGGAGTCTGCGCGTGATTGCGCAGCGTAGCGATACCGGCCGTCATCGGCGCGATCCACGGGTCGACCGCCTGCTGCAGGAGGAAGCGCGGCTCGGGATGGCCTCCGCTGGATACTATGCCGGTCAGCAGGCAAGGGTGGATCGGCAGAAGAACGACCTGCTTGCCTACCTCATCGAGGCCAAGCGTCGCGGTCTCGCTGTCGGTGCCTACGGCGCGGCGGCCAAGGGCAACACTCTGCTCAACTATGCCGGTGTGAGACCGGATCTGCTGCCTTACGTGGTGGACCGCAACCCGGCCAAGCAGGGACGCTATCTCCCTGGCAGCCGGATCCCGATCCTGTCCGAGGACCACCTGCGGCGCGACCGTCCGGATCGTGTCTTGCTCCTGCCGTGGAACCTGCGCGACGAGCTGGTCGCGCAGTTGGACTATGTTCGCGGCTGGGGCGGGCGCTTCGTTTTGGCCGTGCCCGAGCTGGTCGAATGCTGATCGGACCGGAAGCAGGGGCGCGTTGCGAGCTCGGTACGACCGGGACGCTTCTCATACGTTGCCCGGAGGGCTGCTGACGAGATGCTGCTCTTCACCGGCTCCACCGGCTTTCTTGGTCGGCAGATCCTGCGCCAACTGAAAGGGTGCGGCATGCCGATCCGGCTGCTGGTGCGCGATGCGGGACGTGTCTCGGCGGCGCTCTCAGGCGTGGTCGAGACGATCGAGACACGGGATTTGTTCGCTGAGCAGACGGAAGTGCTGAGGGGCTGGCTGGACGGGGTGGACACGCTTGTGCACGCGGCTTGGTATGCGGAGCCCGGGCGCTATCTGGATTCGCCCCACAATCTCGCTTGCCTCAATGGCTCTCTGCGGCTTGCGCGGGCATTCATCGATGCCGGGGGACGGCGGTTCGTCGGCATCGGGACCTGCTTCGAGTACGACCTCTCTGCGGGCTTGCTGAGCACGCAGACGCCGCTTCGGCCCCAGACTCTCTATGGCGCCTGTAAGGCCGCGACTTTCCAAGTTCTTGATCGCTTGCTGCCCGCGGCTGGGGTTGAGCTTGCCTGGTGCCGGCCGTTCTATCTGTACGGGGACGGCGAGGCACCGCAGCGCCTGGTGGCCTATCTGCATCGCCGGCTGGCGGCCGGGGAGCCGGCGGAGCTGAGCTCAGGGGATCAGATCCGCGACTATCTCGATGTCGAGGAGGCCGGGGCAATGATTGCCGCGGTCGCGCTGGGCGGTCGCCGGGGAGGGATCAATATTTGCTCCGGTCGACCGGTCACCGTGCGCCAGCTTGCGGAGCGCATCGCCGACGAATACGGGCGCCGCGATCTGCTGCGCTTCGGGGCGCGGCCCGACAATCCGCTGGACCCGCTTTGTGTCGTCGGCATCCGCGACGGAGCGAACTGACGGTTTTCCGTCCGAAATAGTCAAGTTTCTTCTCAGGTGGTCGATACTCTAAGCTCATGGGCTTGCGGGCCGAGCTTCCGACGGAGATTCAGAGCGTGACATCAGCAGCGATTCCGACGCCATCCCAGCTGCAGGCGCTGATCGGCGATCGAACGGTCCACATCTGGGGGGCTAGGCACGATGGCTATGCCGCGCACAACGTCCTGGCGCGCCATGGCATCGGGACGGAGGGCTTTGTCGACTCCAGCCTGTCGATGCAGGGCGAGCGGGTTTTCGGAAAGCCCGTGATGCTGCCAGCGGACTTCTTCGCGGGCGCGACACTCCGGACGGCCTTCATCGTGATCGCTTCCGGCTTCCACGCCGACGAGATCGCCGCCCAGTGTCTGCGTCACGGTTTTCGCGCCGACCGAGATTTCGTCGTCCAGAGTGAGCTGCGGCTGTTCAACTACCAGGTCGACATCTCGGGAAGCTGCAACCTGAGATGCATCTCCTGCCCACGCGGAAACTTCGACGAGCATCGCCCCAAGGGGTTCATGTCGGCGGCGGTCTATCGCGAGCTGATCGAGAAGATCCTGCGCGACGACCCCTACACCGGGATCATCACGCTCTACAACTGGGGCGAGCCGCTGCTGAACCGGGACCTGCCGGAGATCGTCACGATCACCAACGAATATGGCCTGCTTTCGGCCATCTCCAGCAACCTGAGCTTCCGGCTGGATTTCGAGCCGGTCGTCGCGGCGCGGCCCACCTGGTTTCGCATCTCCGTCTCGGGGTGGGAGGGGAGCTACGAAGTCACCCATACCGGCGGCAACTGGACGCGGCTGATGGAGAACGTGTATCGGCTGGCCGAGTATCGGGACCGGCATCACCCAGGGATGATGGTCGAGGTTTTCTACCACATCTACGGCCACAATCGAGATGACATTCTCCGCTGGCAGGCGCTCTGCAACGAGCTGGGCTTCGTCCTGCGCTATCGCCACGCGGCGCTCGCACCGCTCGACAACATCGAATCCGTGATCGACGGCCGCCCAATCAACGAAAGGGTGCGAAGCACCATGGGGCTGCAGGCCCTCCAGGTGGAGGACGTCATGCACCGGGCGTATGCCGAGCGCCAGCGGCCCTGCTACTACGAGCGTCACCTCTGGATCAACTGGGACCTGGCCGTAGCACATTGCATGGAGTGGTATCGCCCGGATCTCAATCTGGTCGAGGGGAGCTTTCTCGACGTGACCGCCGATGAATTGATCGCCGCTCGCGACGGCAGCCAGTTCTGCGCGCGCTGCAAGGCGCGCGGTATTCACCGGTGCTTCGTGGTGTACAGCGACGAGAAGCTGATCGCCGAGCGCAACAGCATTCCATTCGCCGAGAAGGTTGTTTGACATGGTCTGGACCCAGCAGCGTCTACGCGATGCAGTCGGTGCGCGCTCGGTGTGGATCTGGGGCGCGATGATCGTCGGTCAGGGGCTGTGTCGCGCACTGCAGCGATCGGGTTTGCCGATTGCTGGGTTTCTCGATTCCAGCCCGGCGATGCAGGGCCACAGGGCGTTGGGCTATCCGGTGCATGCGCCGGACTCGGTGCTCCCTCGCGCGCGTGCTGGGGAGGCGTTCATCCTGATCGGCTCGGGACACCACGACCGTCCCATCGAGGCGCAGTGCCAGTCGCACGGCCTGATCGCCGAGCGCGACTATCTGTCCTCGCGCGCGCTCAACGACATCGACCCCAGCATCGATATCTCGGGGCTCTGCAACCTGCGCTGCCTGTCCTGTCCCCAGGGCAACCTCGCCGAGCGTCCGCCGACCGGCTTCATGGGGCTGGAGACCTATGAAGCGATCCTGAGCAAGCTGCTCGACGAGCTTCCCTTTCTCGGTAGCGTCCAGCTCTACACCTGGGGCGAGCCTCTGCTCAACCGCCAGTTGCCGGAGATCATCGCCGCAACCCGCGCCGCCCAGGTGATGACCGCCATCTCCACCAACCTGAAGGCCGCGCGCGGGCTGGAGGCGGTCGTCGCCGCACGGCCGGATTGGATCAAGGTCTCGGCTTCCGGCTACGGCGACAGCTACGCGATCGGCCATACCGGCGGGGACTGGGAGGGTTTTCTCGCGAATCTGCATCAGCTCTCCCAATTGCGCGAGAGGCTGCATCCGGAGCTGCAGATCGTCCTCAACTACCATCTCTACCGGCACAGCGTCGGCGAAAGCTATCGCTCGATGCAGGCCTTGTGCGACGAGCTTGGGCTCATCTTCCGTCCCAACATGGCCTACCTCTATTCGCTGGACAACGTCCTCGACTATGTCGAGGGCCGTCCGCTCTCGCCCGAAGCGGAGCGCACCCTGGATCTGATGTTGCTCGATATCGACACCGGCCTCGAGCGGGCTCGGCAGCGCAAGCACATCCCCTGTCCCGAAGAGCGCTGTCTGCCCATCAACTGGGATGGGCGCGTGCGATTCTGCGGGGTCTATTTCAAGCCATTCATCGCCGACGACTTCCTGAGCGTCCCGCTCGAAGAAATGCTTGCGCGCCGGAATGGCAGTGCCTTTTGCCGGCGCTGCATGAGCCATGGGCTGCATCACTACACCGGGGTCTATCTCGAAGAGCGCATCCTCGAGGACGGCGTCCCGGAGTCCTCGCTGCCGCCGCCCCTGGGCAAGGTCGGATGATGCAGGTGCATGGCGTTCTCGCCGAGCTGCGCGCGACGGCGGCCACCCGGCCGTTGTGGATCTGGGGTGCGGGCAATCAGGGGCGTGGAATCTGCTCCGTTCTCCAAGGGCATGGGGTGCCGCTGGCTGGCTTTTTGGATCAGGCGGCCGATCGACTGGCGGGCCGCGTCATGGGGCTGCCGGTGGCGGAGCCGTCGCGGGTCCTCAACGCGCTCGACGGGGTCGCGTCGTCGCAGCGGCCCTTCGTCGTCATCGCCTCCTGGTTTTTCGAAGCGGAGATCGCGCAGCGTCTGAGAGCGGCGGGCCTGGGCGAGCACGATGACTTCATTGGGTACTCGCGACTGAAGCCTGTCGACTACTCGGTGGATATCGTCGGTGTCTGCAATCTGAAGTGCCTTGCCTGTCCGCGGGCGAGTCGCGCGCCCAGTGATGGGAAGCTTGGGATGATGTCGCTCGAGACCTTTCGCCTGGTGCTGGACAAGATCCTCGCCGAGAGTCCCTTCGTCGGCAATCTCCAGCTCTACCAATGGGGCGAGCCTGTGCTGCACCCGCAGCTGCCGGAGATCGTCGAGCATGCCCGTAGCCGGGGCGTGCTGTGCGCCATTTCGAGCAACCTCAACGCCGATGTGGACTATGCCCGGATCCTCTCGGCGCGTCCCGAGTGGCTGCGCATCTCGACCTCGGGCTGGGGCGAGGGCTACGAGATGACACATGCCCGCGGGCGCTGGCCGCGCTTCCTCGAGCATCTGCGCGAGGTCGCCACCCTGCGTCGCACGCTGCATCCGGAGATGAAGATCGAGGTTTATTACCACCTCTACAAGCACAGCGTCGGTGACAGTCTCGCTCGCTTTCAGGCCTTATGCGACGAGCTTGGGCTGGAGCTCCACCCCATTCCCGCCTACCTCATCTCGCTCGACGACGTTCTGGGATACTGTGAGGGTCGACCCTTGCCGGAGCCGGCCCGGCAGGCCGCCGAGCAGCTCTTGGTGAGCCTGGAAGATGGGCTCGCGGCGGCGTATCGAGAGCGCCATCGCGGCTGCGATGTTCTGCGCTGCGTCAATATTAACTGGGACACGTCGGTCAGCCAGTGCATGCTGTACTACGACAGCGTCGGCAACACGGTCGCCCCGAGCTATCTGGAGATCCCGCTGGAGCGTATCCAGGCGCTGCGCCATGCGGCCGATCTGTGTCGACGCTGCACCAGGTACGGCCTCCATCAATATTGTGCCTCCTACGCGCGCATGGAGCCCGTGTCCGAGGCCGCGTCCGCATGACGATTCGCGTGCTGCATCTCGCACCTCACTTCGGCGGCGGTGTCGGGACCGTGCTCCGCGCGCTGATCGCGGAGAGCCAGCGCCAGGGCGGTCATGCACATCGCTTGGCCTGTCTCGAGGCCGCGGCGGAGCCGACCCGCGCCTGGGCGGGTGCGCTCGGCGTCCAAGTGATCGATCGACTCCACTGGGACGACACGGTGCTCCGTGCCGCGCTGGGCGAGACCGATCTGGTCCATCTGCATTGGTGGCACCATCCGTTGCTGAACGCGCTGATGCACCGCAGTGATCTGCCGCTCTTTCGCTGTGTGCTCTGGACTCACGTCAATGGTCATCATCCCCCGCAAAACTTCCCGCTGGGGATTGCCGACTATCCCGATCTGCTGGTCCTGGCGACCCCCTGGAGCCTGAAGGCGCCCGCGCTGGTCGAGCCGATCGCGCGCGGCACCGACATTCGGGTCGTGCGCAGCAGCGCTGGGATCCCAAGCATGCCGCTGCGCGCGGACGGCCTGGATGGCGTGACTCGCGTCGGCTACGTGGGGACCGTCGACCCGATCAAGATGCATCCCGATTTCGTCCGTCTGTGTCTGGAGGCTGACCTGCCGGGACGCATCGTCGTGGCCGGCGGGCCCGGCCAAGAGGCGCTGCGCGCCGCCGCGCGGGCGGCTGGCGCCGAGGATCGCTTCGAGATCCTGGGGCCGATCGACGACGTCCCTAGCCTCATGAGCCGTCTCGATGTCTTCGCGTATCCGTTGAGCCCGCACCACTACGGCACCGGCGAGCAGGTGCTGCTCGAGGCCGTGGCTGCAGGTGCGGCTCCCGTCGTGCTTGGAACCGACAATGAGCGGTCGCTGCTCGAGCACCTATCCTGCGGGATCATGACGGAATCGGGGGCGGCCTTTGCGCATGCCCTTCGACAGCTGGCCACTGATCCGGCCCGTTTGAGCATCGAGCGCGCCCGCTGCGCGACGGCCGCGACCACATTCTCGGGACTGCGTGAGACCACGGCCGATTGGCACGGGATCTATTCAGAGACGATGGCGCGCGCGCCCGCTGGTCACCGGATGCCTGACAGCAGGCGTCACGATCCGAATCCGCACGAGCTCCTGCTCGCTGCCTGCCAAGGGACCGAGCTGGCCCCGCTCTATGCGCGATTGATCGCCGGCGACGAGCTTGGCCGCGAGGATTGGGGCAGCCTCCCCTGGGGCTGTCTCTCCGATACCCGTGGGTCTTGCTTCCATTACTGCGCGTTCTTCGACGATCCGGCGTTGGAGCGAATTGCCGGGGCGCTCGCACCCGCGCGCTGCGCCGACGCCAGGTCAGATCCGCCGACGCGGCTTGGGTGTCAGCCGCGATCCGGCGGGGCCGTCGATGGGCCACCGGGGCGGAGCGCTGCGGCTTTCAGAGGGCAGACGACATGAATATCCAAACTTTGGCCGCTATCTCGAAGGATCGCCCGGTCTACTGCTGGGGTGCGGGTCGCTATGGTGTGATGGCGGGAGACGCGCTGCTCAGGGCCGGCGTGCGGGTCGCCGGATTCATCGACAAGGCGGTCAGGCCGTCGTCGCGCGACGATGCGATCAAGATCTTGCACCCCGATGCGCTCGACCATCGGGACGGCTGGCTCGTCGTGGTGACGAGCATGTTCTTCGAGGGCGAGATCGAGCGCAGTCTGCTGAGCAAGGGCTATGTCATCGGCCGCGACTACGCACTCTATTCCGCGCTCAAGAAATGGAGCTTCGAGATCGACGTCTCGGGCGTATGCCAATTGAAGTGTCCGAGCTGCCCGAACGGCAACTTTTCGGGAGGGACGCTCGCGAAAGACATGATGGGGCTCGATCTCTACCGTCGCATTCTGAGCAAGCTGCTCGCCGAGGTCGATTTCCTGCCGGATGTCCAGCTCTACTCATGGGGTGAGCCGCTGCTGAACCCTGCGCTGCCCGACATGGTCGCCTACTCGGTGGAGCGCGGTGTTTCCGTGGGCATCTCATCCAACCTGAACGACACCCGACACCTCGAGAAGACGATTCTGGCCCGGCCCGATTGGTTTCGCGTGTCCCTATCCGGAACCGGCGAGCGCTATGGACTCAGTCATCGTGGAGGGCGCTGGGAGAAGGTTGCACGCCACATCGATCAGCTCGCCGAATTGCGGGGTCGCCATCATCCCGGGATGGTGGTCGAGATGAATTACCACCTGTACCGGCACAATGCCGCCGACGTCGAGACGATTGCGGCGCTGTGTAGAGATAAAGGCTTTCTGTTCAAGCCCAATGCCGCCTACATCGACCCCCTCGATACCCTCATCGAGTATGTCGAGGGGCAGCCGCTTCCGGACGATCTGGTTAGGATCTCCAGGGAGCTGCTCTTGGATGTCGACGAGGTTCTGCGGGATTGCCGTCGTAATCGCTCCGCGAACTGCGTTCGCGAGCGCACGGTTGTGATCCACAGTGATGGCGCCGTCCGTCAGTGTCCGCATGTATTCGGCGCACAGTATAGACTCGACAGGGGACTATTGGATTCCTCCATGGGTGAGATCTCGCGGCTGTTCGCCGATCGCGATCTCTGCAGGCGGTGCAAGAGCCTGGGACTGAATAACTTCTATGCCCATTTTCTGGATTGCTCCGATCAGCCCGGCGCCGAGATGCCGCGTCGCACCCGGCAGGACTGACGGACGATGAGCGGCCATCGGTCAGATGGAATCTGGGAGGCACTGGATGTCAGCGCACGCAATCCGGCGCTATCCTCGCTTGTTTCTGAGTGGCGGGGGCGTCCCCTGGTCATCTATGGGGCCGGCCCCGCTGGGAGATGTGCGTGCGATATCCTGCTGAGGCTCGGTGAGCGGCCGGAGTGCATGCTGGACGCGCGCGCGAGCCGCCTACCGGCCGACCATGCGGGCATCCCGATTCTTCCCCCCGGACAGCCCGCCTTTCCTGCGTCCTGGAAGCGTGATGCGGTGGTCTTGGTGTGCGTGGTACAAGGCGCCGAGGTGCACGAGGCCATCGCTCGCCACCTTGCCGACGAGGGCTTTCGTACGGTCGTTCCCTGGATCCAGAAGGCGTTCTCGGCGGATGCGATTCGCTCCTCGGGCCGTGTCGAGCCGCGGATGGAAGATTTTCGGGGCGCCATCATGGCCTGCGCCGATCTGCTCGAGGACGCGCGGAGCCGCGAGACCTATCTGAATGTCATGCGGGCCTGTGCGCTGAGGCGTTTCGACGACCTCAGCTTTCTCGATCCTCAGGAGCAGTATTTCCCATCGGACGTCGAAATGGCCAAAGGCTACCGAGCGTTCATGGATTGCGGGGCCTTTCGGGGCGATACGCTCGCAAATCTTGTCGCAAGGGTCGGGGTACCGAGCACCTATATTGCGTTCGAGCCCGACTCGAGCAATTTCGGGGATCTCGCTCGCGCGGTCGAGGATCTCGGCGTCGACCAGGCAATGCTGTTCCCTTGCGCGGTCTCGCATCACACCGGGACGCTTCGCTTCACCCCCGACCGTGTGCATGGCGGGGCGGGCAGCTCGCTCGATCCGCGCGGCGCGGAGATGGTCCAGAGCGTCGCGATCGACGATTGCCTGAAAGGTGTGTCACCGAGCTTCATCAAGCTCGATATCGAGGGTAGCGAGGTCGATGCGCTTGCCGGGGCTCGGCGGACCATCGAGCGCTGTCGCCCCGATCTCGCGGTGGCCGTCTATCACTACGTCGACCACTATTTCGAGATCCCCAATCTGCTGCATCGTTGGGGCCTTGGCTATCGGTTCCATTTGCGCACCTACGACCGTTTCGGTAACGAGACGATCCTCTATGCCACCTGCCGATCTTCGTAGCGGGGGATCTGAACGATGGATTACGCGTTGGTGACTGGCTCTAGTGGCGGACTCGGCTACTGCATTGCCCGCGAGTTCGCCCGGCATGGGGTCGTTCCGATCCTCACCGGACGCGATCCCGAATCCTTGCAGCGTGCCTCGCGCTCCATCGAGGACGTGTCGGGGCTGACGCCGCTATCCTTCTCCGGGGATCTCACCGAGGCTTCAGCCCCCGCGCAACTCTATGAGTATGTGTCCGATCGCGGAGCGATTCCCCGTTATCTGGCTCACAATCTCGGCGGCGGGATCCGGGGCGACCGCAAGAATCCACCGCGCGAGGTGCTAAGGCCCTCGTTCCGGCTCAATTTCGAGGTGGCCGTGGAGCTGAACGCCTTGTTCTACGACGACTTGACCAAGCTATCCGCCAAGATTCTGCACATCGGCTCGACCTCTTCGCTGCACTACGATGCACCGCCGGGCTATCTAGTGAGCAAGGCAGCGATCATTCCCTATGTGAAGAATGCGGCGAAATCCTTTGCCGAGGACGGACTGAGCATCTTCGCGATCCTTCCCGGCATGCTCGAGCATCCCGGCAGCTACACCGATCGGCTGCGCGCGCGCGACCCGCAGCGCCATGCGCGCTTTCTCGAGGGCATGCCTTATGGGAGGTTCGTGCCGTCCGCGGATGTCGCCAAGTACGCCGTCTCGCTCTGTCTCGTCGACAGTCCGATGATCAATGGCTCGATCGTGGTGATCGACGGAGGGGCCGACTGATGGTCGATGTGATCCTGACCTCTTCGTATCAGCCGCGATCGGTCTCGCGGATCGATATCGCGCCGCCGCTGTCGCTGCTGCTGCTGGCGGGCGCCTTGGAGCAGGCGGGCTACGCCTCGCGCATACTCGACCTCAATCTCCATCGCGACGGCATCGGTGACGATGAAGACGGCCATTACATCGATCTGATCGCCTCGGAGATCGGCCAAGAGCCGACCCTGGTGGGCTTCTCCTGCCTGACGACCGGCCACTTCCCATTCTTCCAGGAGGCGGCGGCGCGACTTAAGGCGAGATTCCCGAGCCTTCGCATCGCCATTGGTGGCTGCCATTCGTCCCTGTTCGCCAGGGATATCCTCGATCATTGCCCCGAGATCGATTACGTCGGTATCGGCGAGAGCGAGGAGCAGATCGTGCAGCTGGTATCCGGCCTGAGCGAGCAATGGGATGACTTTGCCCCCGAGATCGAGGCCTTCGGCTGGCGCGATGGCGACGGGCAAACCCGTCTCGTCGAGCGCAAGACGTTCAACAAGGATCTCGATGCGATCTACCACCCGGCGTGGCACCTAGCGGACTTTTCCGCGTATTACCGGGACCACTCGAATTGGCACAACCCCAAGCAGCACGACATTCGTATCTCTATCCCGATCCAGACCTCACGCAGCTGTCCCTATCACTGCAGTTTCTGCTCGTCGATCGAGGTGAATGGGCGTGGCTATCGCCGTCGGTCAGCGAGCGCGGTGGTCGATGAGATTGCGCTCCATGTCGAGCATTTCGGTCATCGCTACTTCGGATTCGTCGACGACAATCTCACGGTCTCGAAGCGGCATATCCTGGCGATCATGAACGAGATCGTCCGGCGCAATCTGGACATCCAGTTCGAATCCTTCAGCGGATACCATATCGCGACCCTGGACGATGAGGTCATCGCGGCGCTGGTCGCCGGAGGGTGCGTCTATACCCTGATGCCGATCGAGCACGGCAACGAGCGGATGAGAAATCGGATCATCGGCAAGCGGCTGGCGACCGACAAGATCTATCAGGTGGTCGAGAGCTACCGGCGGTTCGACGTGCTCGTGCGGGCGGTGTTCATCATGGGCTTCCCGGAGGATACCGACGAGACCCTGCGGGACACCATGGCCATGATCGAACGGCTCGGCGTCGATCTGGTCGACATCTTCACCTTGATCCCCTATCCGGGGACCCGCGTGTTCGAGCAGGCGATGCGCGACGGTCTGTTTGTCGGCGAGGTCGAGCGCACGGCACTTTGGTCTGGCCACTATGGGCTCGACAATCAATCGAGCGCCTTCTATCTGAAGCCGTATGCACTGTCGCTGGATGATCTGTCGAGATGGCGGACCGCCTTCGACGCGGTGAGCCGGCGGCATCTGCAAGCATGGCAGCGAAAGAAGCAGCCGAGTGGGGCAGGGCGCGTCCAAGTCGCGGCCTGTTGACGATCATATCGAGGCCGTCGGGCGTTCGGCCCCGCGGCCCGTGGTTTCGAAGTCGGGAGTCGTCGTTGAGCGTCTATCTTGAAGAACGGGAGGCGGCGATCTTCGACCGCCAGCTCGGGGTTCTCGCGCGATGCGGTGTTGCCGCGCCGGTGATCTTTGACGTCGGCGCCAATGTTGGCCAGAGCGTCGAGCGCTACCGTGCGGCGTGTCCGGAATCCACCCTTCACTGTTTCGAGCCCAGCCCCGCGGCCTTCGAGACATTGGCCGGGCGTTGCCGCGGCCAGCCAGGCGTCTTCTTGCGCAATCTCGCGCTGAGCGACCGGGAGGGCTCCAGCCCCTTCTATGCCACACAGCGCAGCGAGCTGAGCTCGCTGCTGCGGCCTGAGTCCTGGCTGCGGGCCTTGAGCCTGGACGACAAGTACGACTTCAGCGAGCTGAGCGTGCCCTGCACAACGCTCGATCGTTACTGCGAGGAGCTGGGACTGGACTGGATCGACATTCTCAAGATCGATGTCCAGGGCGCCGAGCCGAATGTCTTGCGGGGCGCACAGCGGGTCTTGGGCCATGCCAGGGTCGGGCTGGTCTATTTGGAAGTCATGCTGGCCGAGACCTATGTCGGCCAGGCGACGCTGCTCCAATTGCTGACTCTGTTCGAGGCCTTTAACTATCGGCTCTGGGACTTGCTGCCCTTCACCTACACCAGCGCCGACGCGGCCTGGACCGCCAACGGATTGTTCGTCTGTCCGCAGTGGGCGGGGCGTATCGAGGCGGCGGCCCGGCGCGAGATCTCCGGCGAGACGGGGGACGGGGAGCGGCGCGGCTGTGCCGAGGTGCCGAATCGATGACGGGATGCGCGCGTCCCTGTCCGCTATGCGGGCATCCGGCGTCGCGCCCGTTGCGTCCGCTGCGCTATGAGCTGTTCGACGACACTGCGCTCTCCGGGGCGAGTCCGCTCGTCGCCTGCGCGGGCTGCGGCATGGTCTACAATCGGCCGGACGGCGGCCCGCATGCGCTGCTCGCCTATTATCGGGCCAACGACCACTATGCGACCTCGCAGACCCCCGGCTCCGGTGGCGAGAGTGAGGGCGAGCGACGCCGTTACCGGCGACTCTTCGACTGCTTGGGTCTGGGAAAGGGCGACGCCGTGCGGACGGTTCTCGACGTCGGCTGCGGGAAGGGCGGTTGGCTCGAGTGGCTCTATCGCGCCGGTTCCAGCCAGCTGATCGGCATCGAGGCGTCCGATGCCTGTCGCGAGTCGATCCAGTGTCGGGGGCTGGTCGATGTCTATCCCGGGGTGGCCGATGTACCCGACGACGCTGGGGCCGATCTGGTCGTGCTCAGCCATGTCCTGGAGCACTTGTACGATCCGCTGGCCGAGCTGCGCATGCTGGTCGAGAAGTCCGCGGACGACGCGCGCTTCTTCATCGAGGTGCCTAATGCCCTGGCGATGCTCGAGAGCGTGCTCCCCTGGTCCTGGCTGTTCTTCGAGCACATCAACCACTTCACCGAACGGTCTCTGCGGACGCTGGCGCAGCGCGCCGGACTCGAAGTGTCGCGCTCGGGCCAGTGGTCCTTTGACCCCGATCATGGGGCTAAGTGTGAATGCCTGTATCTTGTATGCCGAGCGCGTGGCGGTACCGACAAGCGTCCGGCGTCCATCGACGACGACTGGTGGAGGGCGCTCGACGTGCGGTTGCCGGCACGCCCTCTGGCCGCGGCGCAGGTCGCTGAGATGCTGTCCACGTCGGGACGGCTCGCGCTCTGGGGCTGCTCGCAGTACGCCATGCTGATCATGGGGATGCATGAGGAGATACGCGCGCGCCTGGCGATGCTGTTCGACGCCTCCCCGGCCAAGATCGGCCGCAGGGTCGCTGGCATGGAGATCCGCTCCCCGGCGGAGCTAACGTGCCTCACCGACGACGATTTGTTGCTGCTGCCGCGCTCCGGCTATCTCGACGGGATGTCGAGGCACCTCCGCGACGCAGGGATCAAGGGGCGTTCCCGCGTTGTTTGATCCATGCCTATCCGGTTGCTACCCAACGATTCCATGCTAGTTGTGTTTTCGAGCCGAAAGTGCGGCACAAGCCACTTCCGCGAGCCGTCAGACCCCTGGACCGGCGAGTGCATGAGAAAAATCGGCCGCATTGCGGGACCCGCGGCATGGTGTGGGAGGCGACCGGATAGGCACGGTTTGATCCATCGAGCTCGAAGGACTCCGTCATGACCGACGATCGCGCCATCTTTCTATCCGAGCGAGAGGAGCGGCTCGAGCATTACCGCCGTGACCGGGCGTTGCAGGACTCCGCCCGAAGCTTCCTGGGCGAGACGCTGCGCGCGCGCTATTCCTACCAATTCGATTGGCTGGGGCTCCCGATCATCCAGTACCCCCAGGACATGGCCGCGCTCCAGGAGATCATCTGGTCGACCCGTCCCGACCTCATCATCGAGACCGGAATCGCGCGCGGCGGATCGCTGGTCTTCAGCGCGTCCATGCTCGCGCTGCTCGACCTGGCCGATGCCGCGGCCGAGGGGCGCGTGCTCGATCCGCGCCGACCGGGGCGCACCGTCCTCGGCGTGGACATCGACATCCGCCCGCACAACCGTGTCGCCATCGAGGCGCATCCATTGTCTGCACGCATCCGCATGATCGAAGGCTCGAGCATCGCCGACGACGTCGTGGCCCGGGCGCGGGAGCTGGCCGCCGAGCATGCGCGCGTTATGGTGTGCCTGGATTCGAGCCATACCCACGACCACGTCATGGCGGAGCTGATGGCCTATGCGC
The DNA here is from genome assembly GCF_010820565.1 of Thiorhodococcus minor. Classification (GTDB taxonomy): domain Bacteria; phylum Pseudomonadota; class Gammaproteobacteria; order Chromatiales; family Chromatiaceae; genus Thiorhodococcus; species Thiorhodococcus minor. Next base: position 156,659 of record NZ_JAAIJQ010000002.1, read on the forward strand.
CGCTGGTCGGCGTCGGCGCCTACTGCGTCGTGCTCGATACCGTCATCGAGGATCTGCCCGAGGCGACCTTCCCCGGCCGGCCTTGGGGACGCGGCAACAGCCCCAAGAGCGCGGTGCATGCCTTTCTCGCGGACCATCCCGAGTTCGAGATCGACACCAGCATCCCCGACAAGCTCCTGTCGACCGTCGCGCCCGATGGTTATCTGAGACGCCTGTCTTGACCTGTCGCCGCACATCGACCCAGATGAGCGATACCAATCAGGCGAGCGATACCAAGTCACTGCTCGCACAGGCCGTTTCTCAGCACGGGGCCGGGCGGTTGGATGTCGCGGAGCATCTGTATCGTGCGGTCTTGGCGGTCGACGCCGCCGACGCCGAGGCGTGTCACGGCCTAGGGGCGCTCTTGGTCGAGCGGGGCTTGAGCGAGCCTGGGCTCGAGCTGCTCAGGCGCGCCGTGGAGCTTGCTCCTGACAAAGCGGTTTATTGGTGTGGGCTAGCGCTCGCGCTCCTGGCCGCCCTACGGCCCGACGAGGCGCTGCGGGTCGTCGATCGCGCGGAGAATCTGGGACTGGAGCTACCGTCGGCGCGCGAGCTTCGGACGCAGATCCAGGCGGCGATCTCCCCTCGGGGAGATCCTGGCGACGCCGCAGCCGCGGCCGCGGCCGTGGTTTCGCGGCAAGCGCGCGAGATGGTGGCCGCGCTCGCCGATGCGGGGCGTTTGGAGGAGGCCGAAGCCGCCGCGCGTGGTCTAACCGAGCGCCATCCGAGCGATGCTTTCGGTTGGAAGGCATTGGGCACCATCATGACGCAGCGCCACTGTCATGATGCCGCCCTATCCGTGCTGCGTCGTGCCGTTGCCCTGGACGCAGGGGATGCCGAGAGTCTCAATAGTCTGGCGACGGCCCTCCAGCGCGTCGGTCGATTGGACGAGGCGCATGCGTTTGCCGAGCGGGCTGTCGCGCTCCGACCGGACTATGCCGAGGCGCATTACAATGCGGCGCTGATCCTGCATGAGCAGCGGCGTTTCGAGGAGGCGCTACGCGGTTACCGTCTGGCGGTCGAGATCAGGCCGAATCTCGCGCTTGCCCACAACAACATGGGCAACCTGCTCACTGAGATGGGGCGCCGCGACGAGGCGCTGAGCTGCTTTTCACGTGCGTTGGCAGTCGCGCCCGAGTATGCGGATGCCCACAATAACCTGGGCAGCTGCCTGATGGGGCTCGGACGCACGGAGGAGTCGCTGGCGTGCTTCGCGCACGCGCTGGCGATCGAGCCAGGACATGCCGAGGCGCATAACAACCAGGGTAATGCCTTGGCCGCGATAGGCCGGGTCGAGGAGGCCTTGGGCTGCTATGCCCGCGCGGTCGCGGCTCGTCCGAGCTACGCGCAGGCCTACAGCAACGCCGGAAACGCGCTCGTCTCGCTCGAGCGGCTGGAGCAAGCCGTGGATTGCTATCGTCGTGCAATCGCGCTGGCCCCGGATTTCGCGCTGGCGCACTACAACCTAGGGAATACCCTGAGGGATCTGGACCAGTTGGGCGAGGCGGTCGAGCATTACCGACGTGCGCTATCGCTCCAGCCCAGCTCGGCCGATTGTCTCAGCAATTTGGGCGGCGTCTTGCAGGATCTCGGGGAGGTCGATGAGGCTATCGCCTGCCGCAGGCAAGCGTTGGCCCTCGAGCCCGACGATGTCGTCGCCTACGGCGGCCTGCTCTTCACGTTGAACTACCATCCGGACAAATCGGCCGAGGAGATCTTCGCGGCGTATCGTGATTACGAGCGCCGCTTTGGCGCGCCGCTGCGCACGGGCTGGCGTGGTCACGGTAATGATCGGGATCCGGAGCGTCGTTTGCGCCTGGGCTACGTCTCGGCGGACCTGCGCGCGCACTCGCTGCGCTCCTTCCTCGAGCCGCTGCTGGCGCATCACGACCATGGCGCGCTGGAGCTGATCGCCTACGCCGAGCTGGCGCGTGGCGATGGGGTGACCGAGCGCTACCGGGGCTGGTTCGACCATTGGGTGGACACCCGTGGTCTGAGCGACGCGGCGCTGGCCGAGCGCATCCGCGCCGACGCGGTGGACATCCTGAT
>NZ_JAAIJQ010000300.1 GCF_010820565.1 Thiorhodococcus minor
GAGCGTCAGGGCGACCTCTTCAACGACGATTTCGACGATCCGATCTCCTTCTGAAAGACCTCAACGCGGCGGGCCGAGACCCGCCGCAGGCCCCTGCCGCCCCCCACAACGTCCACTTCCCCCGGGGCCACCGGCCCGCCCCCGAAAAAGCGCGTTCATCACCTCACACTCGTCCACCTCCCACCATTGCTTCACCGGAGTGCCTAGGCTGGGAAGGACTCACACTCTCATCGCGAAACAATTCGAGAAACGGGCGGGGAAACAATGTGAGAGACAACAGCCAGCATGGTCAGAGGACTCGCCCAGGTGCTCGCGACCCGTCGCCACGCCGCGCGCAAGCATCCCTATCAGGTCCGCTGGACCAGCAGCCTCTCGACCATGAAGCACACGCTTGTTCGGTTACTGATCGGCACCGTGCATCCTCCAACCACCCTGCTGACGCAGGCCGTCCTCGCGCTTTCCGATGCCGTCGAGGCGGTACGGCCAGACCGACAATTTCCACGCCTCAATCCCGGCAAGCTCAAGCCCGGATTCCACCCGGCGTACTGCCGGACGGCTTAAGTCCATGGCATTGGTGCGACACGAAGTTGCACACGTATTTATCAAGGAGAACAGAGATCTGGTGTTCTGCCACCAGTACCCTACCGGGCCATGCGTCGCGGGTAACTGCGGGGTGTGAAGCGTCCGGGACACTGTAGCCTCCGCCCAGTGGGCGGGCAACCAACCTGCGAAGGGCGGTTGTGACTGCCAGCCTCGCGGTGGTCGGGAGCTGGGGTTGAAGGGGATGGCCAACTCAGGTGAACCGCTGTCGAGCCGTCGTTATTGACAACATG
>NZ_JAAIJQ010000301.1 GCF_010820565.1 Thiorhodococcus minor
CCTTGAGCTGGGCCGCGGTCTCGATCAGGGCCAGGGCGGCGGTGCGCAAGCGCTCAATGCGCGCGTCCGTCTCGGCATCGGCCTGGATGCCGTCCTCGCCGCGCCAGCGCTGCAGGGTGCGTACCGACAGCCCCACGACCTCGCAGGCGGGCTTCAGCCGCGCTCCGGCGGCGCAGGCCTCCTCGATCCAGGTGCTCACGGCGCGTCGCTGCTCCCCGTCGATCAGGCGTCCGCGTCGCCCAGCAAGTGGCGGACTTTTTTTGGAGCGCCAGCAGGGCCGCCGCCTCGGCGAGCGCCTTGTCCTTGCGCAAGCGCTCCTGCTCGAGCGCCTTGAGACGCTGCTGGTCGGTACGGGCCTTGGTGCGATCCACGGGCGCGGATCCGGCGGCATTGGCCTGCTCGCAGGCGCTGCGCCAGGCCATAATGTCGTGGACATAGAGCCCCTGACGGCGGCAATAGGCGCTCAGTTGCGTGTCATCGAGGGTCGCCGTCTCCAGCACGATGGCGAATTTCTCGCCGCTGCTGCGTTCGGGCGATCCGCTGCTGGGACGTTCCTGGGCGCCTTGGCGCGCTTTCAGGGCGCGTGAGCGCCAGCTGTAGAGGGTGTCCTTGGGAATCTGCGTCTCGCGGGCTAGATCGCGCACCGGCACGCTCTGCGGCGGCAGCATCTTGGCAATCAGCTTGGCTTTCAGCTCGGGCGAATAGCGCGTACTCATGGTA
>NZ_JAAIJQ010000302.1 GCF_010820565.1 Thiorhodococcus minor
GTCCTGGTATACACCGCGCGCCTCGGTGACGAAGGCCTTCGAGCAGCAGATGCTGCTGGAGCTGATCAACAGCACGCTCGAGGATGTCAGCCGCAAGCATGCCATCGGGGTGGAGGCGCTGCAGGGCATCCTGGATCGCTGCATTGAGCCCAAGGTTGATTGGCAAGGAGTCGAGGCGCTGGAGGTCATTGGTATCGATGAGATTGCCTTGAAGAAGGGCCATCGCGATTTCGTCGTCGTGATCAGTGCCTACATCGATGCGCAACTGCGTGTCATCGGCCTCCTCGAGGAGCGGACCAGGGCCGCCGTCGAGGCGTTTTTTCGTTCGATCCCCAAGCGCTTACGGCGCACCGTCGCGGTCGTCTGCTCAGACCTCTATGCCGGGTTCCTCGGCGCGGCGAAGGCCGTGTTCGGCCGGCGTGTCCTCCTCTGTGCGGACCGCTTCCATGTCGCCCGCCTCTATCGCGACGGACTCGAGACCCTGCGCAAACGCGAGCTCAAACGCCTGCGCAAGACGCTCTCGAAAGAACAACTCGATGGGCTGAAGAATGCCCATTGGGTGCTGCGTCGTCGTCGCGCCGACCTCACGGCCGATGAGCGTCGCCTCCTGCAGCGCCTCTTTGAGCACTCCCCCGTCCTCAAAGAAGCCTATGAGGCGTGCGAAGCGCTGACGGCCATCTATGAGAGCCGTCTGTCAAAAGGCCAAGGCAAGCGTCAGCTGCGTGGCTGGATGCAGCGCGTCAGCAATCGCAAGCTCACCTGTTTCAATCGCTTCCTCGGTACGCTCAGCACGCATTTCGAGGAAATCACCAA
>NZ_JAAIJQ010000303.1 GCF_010820565.1 Thiorhodococcus minor
TCTTCGGTGTTGAGACTGATAGCGTTGCAACGCTTCATCGGCATGCTCCTACAAGGTTCCTGTGAAGACGCATTATTGTAACATAATCATAGCTTTAGGCGCTAAGTCCATGGCATTGTCGCAGCGCCTTGGCCGCCGCTGGCTATCGCATCGATGCCGAGCGGGTCACTCCCTATGAGGGCGAGCTGGAAAGGCCCTGAGCTCGGAGCCGGGCTTGGGGGGCATTGCGCCGCGAACGCCATTGAATCGCCGGCGTCCTTGGTTGTCCGCTGATTCCCGGCCGCGAGCGGCGGAACGACCCGGAGTGTCCTGCTGATCGGCCTGGAGTCGGTCCCTCTCAGCTTGGCCGGGGCTCCTTCGATCGCGCTCCCGTTTCGCCCTGTCCAGGCGGATCTCTCATGCCAGATTGGATCGTCGCTCTGCGCTTCGTCCTACTCGGTTTCGCTGGCCTCAGGTGATCCTCGCCTCGGTGGCGCTCTGGGTCCTGGCGTCGAACGGGCGCCTGGGGTGGATCGACGGCAGCTCGCTGATCCAGCTGATGCTGTTCGGCTACGCCATCAACACCGACGTCCGCCACCTGCCGGCCGGGGTGGCCGACCAGTCCCAGACCTCGCTCTCGCGGGCGCTGATCGCCGACAGCCTGGCGACCCAGGTGGTGGACATCCATCGCACGGTGCGCGGACCCGAGGAGCTGGAGCGCCTGCTGCAGCGCGGCGAGATCGCGGTCGGCCTCGACATCCCGCCCGACTTCGGACGCCGGCTGCAGGATCCCGAGCGCCCGGCCGCCCAACTGCTGGCCGACGGCACCGAC
>NZ_JAAIJQ010000304.1 GCF_010820565.1 Thiorhodococcus minor
ATGTCGCGTAGCGACTGCTCAACCGAGGAGCCGGATGCGTAGTCCCGCACGTCCGGATCTGTGGGAGCCGCGGGTGCGTAAGCACCCGTGGCCACCCGGTGCCACCTCCGCCAGGCGGCCAGCGGTTGGAGATAGGCCGGACGTGGTGGGCGCGGTCGCTGACGGGCTAAACGTTTAGCCCCCCAGGCTCCGGGGGGCAGTATCAGGCCGCAGCTGGCTGCGGCAACGCAGGCGCCTCAAGTCCTTTGCGCCGTTGGCGGACCACCTCGGCGATGTAGGCCCACGGCGAAGTCTGACGTTTGCGGCAGGTCTCGATGAAGCTGGCGATGAGCGCGAAGGCACGGGAGCCCTGCGGGGTGCGCGTGCCCAGGCTGATGCGCCGGGCGATGACCCAGTGGCGCAGCGTCCGCTCGGCTCATTGTTGGTGAATGGGAGCTCGGGATGATCCAGCACGACCCAGAACGCGTCCCAGTCGTCGAGCAGCTCGCGCGCCAAGGCGCGGGTCTGCTCATGGGGAGCGTCGACCAGGGCCAGGCAAGTCTCGAGGAGCGCATTGAGCATCGGCGCATGCGCGGCACGCAGCCCGCCGGGCGGTGGGGGTGCGCCACCGCGCACGGCATCGACCGCGGCGATCACGGTGGCGATGACCTCCAGGAGGTGTGTGCCGAAGCGCTGGGCCTGGCGATCGAAGCTCTCTTCGAGCCCCGTGGCCTTGCGGATGATGTGCGCCAGGTGAGTGCGGTCAGCGAATTTGATGGTTACACGATCGGGCTAGCTGATGGAAGTCAGCGCTGAGCGGCGTGTTGGTCG
>NZ_JAAIJQ010000305.1 GCF_010820565.1 Thiorhodococcus minor
AATAGGGTTCTAGCGGAAAGCAGCAGGCAAGCCATTGATTTTAAAGATATCACAACCCCAGAGCAAACGGGAGAGCCGCAGCGAGACGAGACCCTCATGGCCGGCTTGCGCGGCTCGGGATTGCTGATACCGGATGGGATCGGCGTGGTTGTGGCGGCGCGTCTGCTCGGTTTGTGTCGCATGCGACGGGTTCCGGGCGCCGAGCTGATGCCGGCGCTGTGCGCGCTTGCTGCTCGGAAAGGGTATCGGGTCTTCCTCTATGGTGCGAGCGAGGAGGTCAACGCAAGAGCCGCGGCCAAGCTGGAACGGCGATACGGGCTTCAGCTCGCAGGTCGGCAGCATGGCTTTGTCCCTGACCCTGAAATGCCGGAGCTGGTGAGGCGGATCAATGCCTGCGAGGCTCAGTTGCTCTTCGTTGGCTTGGGTAGCCCGCGCCAGGAGCTATGGATGGAACGGCATTTGTCGATGCTGCAATCGGTCAGGGTGTGCCAGGGCGTGGGCGGCACCTTCGACGTGCTGGCAGGCCAGGTCCGGCGCGCTCCCTCATTGTTTCGTCGTATCCATCTCGAATGGCTCTACCGCTTGCTATCGCAACCGAAGCGGCTGATTCGACAGACGGCATTGCCCAGGTTCGCCTATCAGGTCACGCGCGTCTGGATCTTGTCGCGCCTTGGTATATTGCATGCCCGATAACCTCTGATCAAGACGGGTGCAACCTGCCGAGCGCGCCCGATCTGCGTACACGAAGTTGTGATCTTTGACCTGGGTGAGTTGGCAGGAGAGC
>NZ_JAAIJQ010000306.1 GCF_010820565.1 Thiorhodococcus minor
TCGCGCTTGGGGGTGCCGCTGCCCCAGATGACGACCTCGGGGGCGTTGCGCTGGGTGGCCTCATGGAAGCGTCTGAGCAGCGCCGGGATGACATGGCTGTGCTCGGGGTGGAAGTTGTCACCGGGGCCATAGAGGTTGGTCGGCATGACGCTGCGGTAGTCGCGCCCGTATTGGCGGTTGTAGCTCTCGCAGAGCTTGATGCCGGCGATCTTGGCAATGGCATAAGGCTCGTTGGTGGGCTCGAGTGGGCCGGTCAGGAGCGCGTCCTCGGCCATCGGCTGCGGGGCTTCGCGCGGGTAGATGCACGAGGAGCCAAGGAACAGCAGCTGTTGGATGTCGGCCTGATGGGCCGCGTGGATGAGGTTGGCCTCGATCATCAGATTTTGGTAGATGAACTCGGCCGGTAGGCTGTTGTTGGCCTGGATGCCGCCGACTTTGGCGGCGGCGATGATGACCTGGTCGATCTGGTGCTGTTGGAAGAAGGCGTTGACCGCTTGCTGGTTGAGCAGATCGAGCTCGGCGCGGCTGGCGGTGAGGAGCTCGGCTTGATCTGGGCCCTGGGCCTCCAGCTGGCGGGCGATGGCGCTGCCGACCATGCCGCGGTGGCCGGCGATGAAGATGACGGGGTTGTCGCTGGTCGCCGGGCTCATCCGGCCGCATCCCGCAGCGCTTTGACCGCTGCTTGCGTCAAGCCGGCGGCGGTGGCAATCTGCTCATCAGTCAGTAGGCTCATGGCCAGTAGATTGCGCGCCACTTCTTCACGGCCTTCTTCACGGCCTTCTT
>NZ_JAAIJQ010000307.1 GCF_010820565.1 Thiorhodococcus minor
GGTCGAGAATGGCATCGAGCTCGGCCAGACGGTCGGTCCACTGGCCGCGGTGCTTGAGGGTCGGTGGCCTGGGACTCGGCTTAAGCCGCGAGAAGGTATTCAGGTGCTCAACCGCTGGGTGCTCCAGCAGACCATCCAGGGCCCGGCGCTGCGCGTCGTTCAGGGCGGCATCGATGCGCGCGTAGATCGCCCCGTGAATCGCCTCTCGCGCCGAGCCGACCAATCGATCGAGGGTGCTGAAAGCGGGGAGCTCGACGTGCGCCTTCACCAAGGCCTCGATCGAAGCACTGATCAGGTCGGCTGGGTCGCTCATCGTCTGCGCCCCGCGATGGACGGCCTCGAGCACGATGGCCCGACCACCGTCAGCGAACGGGCGACTCCCCCAATGCTCGCGAATGGCGGTGCGATAGCGGTGCACGGTTGCCGGCCTCCCAACCTCGTCCACCAGCAGCGTCTGCGGTGGCAGACCGAGTGCTGTAGCGACATGGTCGCGGATCTGTTCCGGGACATCGGTCAGTGCCACGAAACGGCCCAAACGCCGTCGCATCTTCAGAAGAACCGCGAGCGTCAATCGTCCGGTGGGGCCGTAGGCGCGGCGGCTGACGAACTGCCGTTCGGTGTCGCTCAAACCGTAATCGGCTTCCAGCTCCTTCTCGGTCAGCCGGCCTCTCAGCCACGGGTAGGCCGAGCACCAGGCCGCCTTGTCCGACAGCAAGGCACGCGAGGCGGCGGCGCTCGAGGAGAGACGCGTGCTGATCCGCGAGGTTCAGGCCCTGCGCG
>NZ_JAAIJQ010000308.1 GCF_010820565.1 Thiorhodococcus minor
CGCCGCTTTTCTCTGACGCGACGCATCGCTCTGACATGCCGCACCTCAGCGACCACGACCTGCGCCAATTCGACGACGCCTACCTCGAGACGCTCACGCTCGAGCAGGCGCGTGCGCTGTTGGGGCGTGCGTTGGCCGATCTGAAGACGGCGCGGGAGCGTCTGGGTCAGAATCCCTCCAACAGTTCGTGCCCGCCGAGCAGCCGTGCGCCCTGGGCGGGTCGCGATGGCAGCGAGGGGTCAACCGCGCAGACGCCCTCTGAGGCGGAATCAGCCGCTGGCGACGCCGAGGACACCGCGCCCACGGATGCCCCCGACGAGGAGGGCGAGACGCCCCCGGCGGGCGCGACGCAGTGTCGCCGCTGCGCTGGCCGAGCGGGACGGCGTCGTGGCGCGAAGGGGCACAGTCGCACGCAAGTGCTGCCGATCGATGTCGAGCGCCCCCATGCCCCCAGCATCTGCGCCGGGTGTGCTCAGCCCTTGAGCGAGGCCCATGCGAGCCGGGCGCACAACGCCCGTTACGAGCTGGAACTGACCCAACCGGGCGCGGGCGCAACCGGGTTGCTGCTGCAACAGACCAAACAGACCTACCTTGAGCGCCAGTGTCCCTGTGGCCATTGGCCCCGTGCCGAGCCTGGGCGCTGCGAGGAGGATAGCGACTGGACGGTGAGCCTGAGCGAATGGCATCTCGCTGGAGCGCTGCTGGTCGCCTTCATTTGCGCGCTGACCCAGCGCATGCGCCTCTCGCGCGCGAAGGT
>NZ_JAAIJQ010000030.1 GCF_010820565.1 Thiorhodococcus minor
CACCCTGCTGACACAGGCCGTCCTCGCGCTTTCCGATGCCGTCGAGGCGGTACGGCCAGACCGACAATTTCCACGCCGCAATCCCGGCAAGCTCAAGCCTGGATTCCACCCGGCTTACTGCCGGGCGGCTTAAGTCCATGGCAGTGGCCGCGCGACCGGCGCGGCGCTCAGCGATCACACCGGCCAGATAGGGCCAAGGCACATGACCGCGTTTGCGACAGGTGTCGATCACGCTGGCGAGCAAGGTGAAGGTGCGCGATCCGGCCTCACAGCGCGTGCCCATCATGATGCGTCGCGCGATCACCCAATGGCGCAGCGCCCGTTCGGCTTCGTTGTTGGTGATCGGCCACTGGGGATTATCCAGCACCCGAAAGATGGCCTCCCAGTCATTCCAGAGTTCGACGGCCAAGGCGCGCGTCTTGGCGTGGCGGTGCCCGAGCAGACGCACGCAGGCGGCATGCAGATCGTCGAGCAACGCGGCATGGAGGGAGGGCAAATCGACCGGCGGGCCGTCACGCGCGGCATGGATGGCGCCAATCAGCGTGTCGAAGGCGTTTTGGACCTGATGCCCGAAGGCTTGGGCCTCGCGATCGTAGCTGTCAATCAATCCCTGCGCCTTGCGCGTGAGGTGCGCCCAGCAGCGCAGCCGCTGGGGCAGATGGCGATAGACCTGCCAGCCGTCGCTCATCAGCCAGCCGCTGAAGCCCGGCAGGATGCGATCGAGGACCTCGCGCCCGCGCTTGCCGACCACGAACAGGGTGACGGTGGCACTGGTGAAGACCCACAACCACAGCAACTCGGCGCCTTGCGGCCAAGAGGTCTCATCGGCGTGCAGCAGGTCGCTGGCCACCACCGCCTCGATCAAGTCTTTTTCCAGCGGTGCCGCCGCTGCGGCGGCCTCGCGCAGGGTGCGATCCAGGGTGCCGACGCTCAGCGTCAATCCGAGCCAGTCGTGGAGAAACTCCCGCATCCGTCGGCGCGACATCCGAAAGCGCAGATGCAGGGCGACGATCAGGGTCGCCAGGCCCGGCCCGACCAGACGCCATTCGCTCAAAGCCACCGGTTCCAAGGTCGGATCCTCGACCAGCCCTTCGCCGGGGCGTGCGCGCCTGTGATGACCGCAGGCGCAGCCCGTTTCATAGAGACGATGATCGGTGACCTGCACGTGCATGCCCGGTTGCTCTGGGTTGCCCCACACGAGATCGACCGACTGAAAGCCGGCATAGGCGACACTGGGCGCGCCGGCCGGCAGCGCCTCGGCGCAGGCCTCGCAGGCGCTGGGATGATGGTGCCGCGTCTCCTGCGCCCGCAGGACCTGGGTGCGCCCGAAGCCGGGCGCGCCAGGTTGCTTGCCGGCTTTGCGTTTGGGTTTGGGCTTCTTGGCACCGGTCGCGTCGCGCGGCGGATCCTCCGGGGATGTGCTCGCGTCCGCGTCGACCTCGTGCGGTGCCGCGTCGTCCTCCGCCTTGTCCGGCGCCTGCTCGTCACCCGCCGAGGGGCGCTCCCAGGGCGCACGGCTGCTGGGCGGGCGAGAACTGTTGGTCGGATTCTGCCGCAACCGTTCGCGCGCTTCCTTCAGATCCTCCAGCAGCCGCAGTGACAGACCACGCAGCCGCCCCTCGTCCAAGGCCAGGACGTAGGCTTCATCAAGCTGGCTGAGGCTGTGGTCGCTCAGGTGCATCGGTCAGGGGCGCGGTCTCATCGGGTTGCGGATGGGCGCTTATCCTCATCTCGCTGGGGGGCAGCGGTCAAGGGGTCTCTGAACGGCTACTGTGCCGCAACAATGCGGCTTCGGTCGGCACGGAGCTAACCGGGCAGCACAGCTCCACGGAGAGTTTACTCAATATCAGACCTCACGGAACCTCCTTTCTTGGCACGCAAGCGTCTGAATCGTCGTGAAGACCGCCGTTTCTTGGGCGTTTGAACCAGCCGAACATGACGGTTTGACACTGGGTCGCGGGCTTTCTAGCATCCCGCTCTCGTCTTTCGCCTCTTCCCGGCCCACCATGCCCAAACTCTCCGCCCTGCATTGGATCGCCCTCGTCGCCTTCCTGGTCTTCTACGGTTTCACCGTCTTCGCGCTGACGCGCGACTACTATCTGCGCCACCCCGCCCCACCTGTGGCCACGACGAGCACGGCCTCGGCGGGCGACACACCCCGGGCCAAGGTGCCCAGCCCGAGCACCAGCGCCATTCCGGAGAGCATCACCGAGTCCAATCCGGTGCTCTTGCATCAGCAAGCGGACGCGCTCTTCGTCGAGCGCCGCTTCCCGGAGGCGGTGCGCGTCTACCGCCGCATCCTGGAGCTGAATCCGGAGGACGCCGAGGCCCACAACGACCTCGGACTCGCGCTGCACTACACGGGGGATACCAGCGCCGCCATCGCGCAGCTGAGAATCGCCGTTGGCAAGGCCCCCGACCTGCAGCGTCCCTGGCTGACGCTGGGCTTCCTCAGCCTCCAGGAGGGCAAGGACGCTCAAGCGAAAGCGGCCCTGGAGCGGGCGCGCGATCTCGATCCCGAGAGCGACATCGGCAAGGAAGCGGTCCGTCTCTTGGGGATGCTGGCAGAGCGATAACGGCGGCCGCCAGCTAGCCGGATTGCACGACAGATTTCCCTGACGCGAACGAGCATCCAGACGGCGCCAGCTCCAAGGCGCCGGGTCAGCGCAGCATCAGCGATAGGCTAGCGCCACGGTATAGTGCGCGCCCTGCTTGAGCTTGTCGTAGTTGCCGAAGACCTCGCCGAGATTCCGCTTCATGTATTGGCGCAGCCCGTTGATCGTCACCAGATAGAGACGCCCGCCAGGCTTCAGCCGCGCATAGGCGTCGTGCAGCAGAATGGCGAGCAGCTCCTTGCCCACCTTCGCCGGCACATTGCTGGCGATCACATCGAACATGCGATCCGGCGCGACCTGACCGAAGCCGTTGCTGAGCTGGGCCTCAGCATTGCTCAGTCCATTGCGCCTGGCATTGCGGTTGGCGTACTCGACAGCCACGAAGTCCTTGTCGACGAGCAGGATGCGCCCCTCGGGGGCCATGGCGGCGAGCGCCAGACCGATGGGACCATAGCCGCAGCCAAGATCCAGGCAGTCGTCGCCGGCCTCGACCGCGACGTAATCGAGCAGCAGCCGCGTCCCCTCGTCGATCTCGCGCGGCGAGAACAGGCCCCAGGTGCTTTGCAGACTGAGCGTGCGGCCGCCAAGCTCGGCATTGAAAAGGATGTCGCGACGCAGATTGGCGAGCTGTTCGGGTGTGAGCATGATGGGAGCCTGGTGCCAGCGACCCGTCCGAGACGGGCCCAAGATCGGCAGGGTTGGAGGAGCGAGGGATCGGGTAAACTGGCGGCTTTGCACTCCGCGCGCAAGCCCAAACGCACAGCATGTCCGATCCAGCCGGCAGGCTCAAGATCCAGATCCAGCGATCGACCACCGGAGTCCGGTGCACCATCCGCTCGACGCGCCCGGTCACTGCGTCATCGATGCTCAAGGGGCGCTCCAGCGCTGAGGTGGCGACCCTGCTGCCCTTGCTCTACTCCATCTGCGCCAAGGCCCAGTCCTATGCCTGCGTCGGCGCGCTCGAATCGGCATTGGCTGCCGCACCCGCCCCAGGAGCCAACCACAGGCGCCAGCTCACGCTCACACTCGAGACCCTGCGCGAGCACATCTGGCGCATGCTGCTGGATTGGCCGCGGCTCTGTGATGGCACGCCCAGGCGCGAGGCACTTGCCGGACTGATCGCGCAGACGCGCGCCCTCTTCGGGCTCGCCGACCCTTCCGGAGCACTCTTCAAGCCAGGCGGGGATACCGCGGACTTCGACGCGAGCGCTTGGCTGCAGGGCTGCGGCGCCGTCCAATCCCTCGTCGTCGAGCAGGTGCTCGGTCGGCCAATCGACGCCTGGCTCGCAGAGGTCGTCGGCCATGACAGCCTCCGGGCTTGGGCGGAATCGACCGCCACCGAGCCCGCACGCCTGCTGAGATCCCTGATCCAAGCCGGCGAGTCGGCACTCGGGGACTGCTCCGTGACTCCCCTCGAAGATATCGAGCACGCCGCCTTGGCCGCGCGCTTGACGGCCGAGGATGCAACGGCCTTCGTCGCCGAGCCACGCTGGGAGGGCGCGGCTCGAGAGACGGGCCCGCTCAGCCGCCGTCGAGGGTCCGCACTCATCCGTGCCCTCGAGAAGTCAACCGGAAAGGGCCTGCTCACGCGCCTGAGCGCGCAGATCCTGGAAGTCGCACAGCTGGCGAGCTTGCTCAGACAGCCGGGAGAGGCGGATCAAGCGGCTTCGAGCAGCTTTGGCTCGCCCGAGCCGGGCCTGGGTCTCGCCGAGGTGGAGGCAGCGCGGGGACGCCTGGTGCACCTCGCGCGGCTCGCCGCCGACCGCGTCCTGGACTACCGGATCTTGGCGCCCACCGAGTGGAACTTTCACCCCGAAGGCCCCGTCGCAATGGGCATCGCGGCGCTGCCGGACGACGAGGACGCCAGGCTGCGCAGACGCGCGGAGCTGCTGATCATGGCCATCGATCCCTGTGTCGCCTACGATCTCGATCTCGCCCCAGCTCGGAAGCGGCTTGCGCCACTGGCTGAGGGGCAGGATACAAGACCCAGCACGCTGCAATAATCAGCATGTTAGCGAGCGTGCGCCCGGAGCGGCCACGCCCCACCCGATGATTCCGCCGAGGTTCCACTATGTGTCTCGCTATCCCCGCCCGCATCGTCGAGATCGACGCCGCCACCGACATCGCCCAGGTCTCGCTGGGCGGAGTCCGCAAGGAAGTCTCGCTCGCCTTGGTCAACGATGCCCGAGTGGGCGACTACGTCCTCATCCACGTCGGCTATGCACTGAACAAGCTGAGCGAGGAAGAGGCCGAAAAGACATTGGCGCTGATACGCGAGATGGGCCTGCTGGAGGAGGAGGCGACGCACAACGCCGCCACGCCTGGAGGCGAGGCATGAAGTACGTCGACGAGTTTCGCGATCAGAAGCTCGCCAGACAACTGGCGAGCGCCATCGCCGCGGAGGCCGACCCGGCACGCCAGTACCGGCTCATGGAGTTCTGCGGCGGTCATACCCATGCCATCTTTCGCTATGGCGTCCAGCACCTCATGCCGCCAAACCTGCGCTTCATCCACGGCCCAGGCTGCCCGGTCTGCGTCCTGCCCATGGCGCGCATCGACCAGGCGATCGCCATGGCGCTGGAGCACGAGGTGACGCTCTGCACCTATGGCGACCTCATGCGGGTTCCCGCGAGCGGCCGCCGCAGCCTGCTCAAGGCCAAGGCGGATGGCGCCGACATCCGCATGATCTACTCCACCCTGGACGTGCTGCGCATCGCCCGCGAGGAGCCCGACCGCCAGGTCGTCTTCTTCGCCATCGGCTTCGAGACGACGACACCACCCACGGCGGTCGCCATCAAGGCCGCCCGGGCGGAAGGGCTGACGAATCTCTCGGTCTTCTGCAATCACGTCCTAACCCCCTCCGCGCTGCGCACCATCCTGGCCACGGCGGGTCCGGACGGCGTGCAGCTCGACGGCATCCTCGGGCCATCGCACGTCAGCACCCTCATCGGCAGCAAGCCCTACGCCTTCGTCCCCGAGGAGTTTCAGACGCCGGTCGTGATCGCCGGCTTCGAGCCGCTCGACGTCATGCAGGCGACGCTGATGCTGGTGCGCCAACTGAACGAGGGACGCTGCGAGGTCGAGAATCAGTACACCCGGGCCGTGACCGAAGCCGGCAACCTCAAGGCCCAGGCCCTGATGGCAGAGGTCTTCCAGACGCGCGACCGCTTCGAATGGCGCGGCCTCGGCTTCCTTCCCGAGAGCGCCCTGGCGCTCGCGGACGACTACGCAGACCTCGACGCCGAGCAACGCTTCCCTGTGGAGATCGGGGAGGTCAAGGAGGTGAAGGGCTGCGAGTGCCCGGCGATCCTGCGCGGCGTGAAGCAGCCGACGGACTGCAAGCTCTTCGGGAGCGTCTGCACGCCGGAGAACCCCATGGGCTCCTGCATGGTCTCCTCGGAGGGGGCCTGTGCCGCCTATTGGAGCTATGGCCGGCATCGCGCCCCGGCAGCTCAGGCAGAGACCGTCTAGCCGCGTTGGCGCGACCCAGTGCGCGCCGCTCAAGAGCAGTTTCTTCTTGGCGCATTGCGCGCCGCCACGATACCGATTTCCAGCATGCTTGCGTGTGCCAGCGAGGCACCATCGCGCTTATTCCAGGACGACCGCATGACTCAAGACCGACGCTTTCCCGTTCGACTCGATCTCAAGCAGGGCACGGTGGACATGAGCCATGGCTCTGGCGGGCGCGCCATGGCGCAGCTCATCGCCGAGCTCTTTCACCGCCACCTGGACAATGCGCTCCTTGCCCAAGGCAACGATCAGGCACTCTTCAGTCCACCGCCCGGACGCATGGTGATGAGCACCGACGGTCATGTCATTTCGCCGCTGTTCTTCCCGGGCGGCGACATCGGCTCACTGGCGGTGCACGGCACCCTCAATGACGTCGCCATGGCGGGCGCCCGACCGCTCTACCTGGCCGCGGCCTTTATCCTGGAAGAGGGATTTCCGCTCGCCGACCTCGCACGGATCGTCGCAAGCATGGCAAGCGCGGCCAATCAGGCCTGTGTCCCCGTGGTGACCGGCGACACCAAGGTCGTCGAGCGAGGCAAGGGCGACGGCGTCTTCATCACGACGACCGGAGTCGGCGTGGTTCCTGAGGGCATTCACATCTCCGGCGACCTCGCCCGACCGGGCGATGCCATCCTGGTCAGCGGACATATCGGCGATCACGGTGTCGCCATCCTATCCAAGCGGGAGAATCTGGGATTCGAGACGGAGATCCGATCGGACTCCGCCGCCCTGCATGGTCTGGTGGCCGACATGGTCACGGCGGTGCCCGAGATCCATTGCCTGCGCGATCCGACGCGTGGCGGGCTCGCGACCACGCTGAACGAGATCGCCCATCAATCAGGTGTCGGCATGCAGATCCGCGAGGAGGCCATCCCGGTGCGCCCGGAGGTCACTGCCGCCTGCGAGCTCTTGGGGCTAGATCCCTTGTACGTCGCCAATGAAGGCAAGCTGATCGCCATCTGCCCCGGGGAGCGTGCCGAGGATTTGCTGACGGCGATGCGCATGCATCCCAGAGGCGAGGACGCCGCCATCATCGGAGCAGTCGTCGAAGATGAGCTCCGCTTCGTGCAGATGGAGACGCGCTTCGGAGGGAGCCGCATCGTCGATTGGCTGGCGGGCGAGCAGCTACCACGCATCTGCTGATCTTGCCGGGACGTCTGAAAGACAGGAACGGCTGAGAGACAAGTTGGAGTCCCCCTGTGGATCTTGCGGCCGCTTTTGTACTATCGTCTCGGCTCCCAAGCACGACTAGAAACAAGACGAGGACCCTGGAATGACAAGAACGCTAGTAAACTCCGCGCTTGCGGCACTGTTGGGAGCCACTATGGGGATGGCCGTTGCGTCCGAGATGGCGACGCCCGATGAGGCCAAGGCCATGTCGCAAAAGGCCCAGGCCGCGGTCAACGAGATGGGCAGCGAGACGGCCTTCGTCGCTTTTGCGGCGGACGACGGCGGATTCAAGGAGAAGGACCTCTACGTCTTCTGCATGGACATGGACGGCGTCATGCTCTCGCACGCCATGAAGCCGGAGCTGGTCGGCAAGAATCTGCTCGACTTCAACAAGTATGGCGACGAGCTGTTCAAGGAGATGATCGAGGTCGCAAAGGCATCTAGCGAGGGCTGGGTCGACTACAAGTGGCCCTATCCGGGCAGCGATGAGATCCGCGACAAGACGAGCTACGTCATGACCAACGACGAAGGCTCCTTCTGCGGCGTCGGCGCCTACAAGTAACGGCAGACAGTCGTTCGAGGGGCGCCGCGCAGGCGCCCCTCGTATCCACCTCCACCTCGCTCGGGCACGCCGGCACTCGCGGGAGCACCGCGCGCTTCCGCCTTAGGCGATTGCCGGAAATTCATCTACCAGGTGGCGCCTGATCGAGGTCCGCCTTCAAAGTGCGCCGACAGGCGCATAGCTGGGCTATGTGACTGTCGGCGCAACACAGAAGGCGGGCGTCAAGACAAGCCAGATAGTATGAGAATTGAGGGAAATCGCCTCAATCCTCCTGGACCGCCTCCGCGGTATCCACCGCCTTCCCAATCTCGGTTTCCGCCACGGCGAGCTTCAAGATCGTCTGCTGGCCGCGCCCGTCCGTGAGCCGGAAGTAGTCCACCAGCTGCCGCTCCTGCGGCGAAAGCGGATCTTTGTCGTCGAGGCAGAGCAGATAGGTCGGCGTGACGGTTCCCAGCGCCATCGCGAGCTCTTGCGCCTCTTCCAGCCCCATTCTGCGAATTCCCTGCTCGTAGTTGCTGATCCGGGATTTCGAGAGCGCGTTGGTACGGGCGGAGAGATCAGAGAGACTGAGCTTCTGCTCTTGCCGGGCCGCGCGCAGGCGTTGACCGATGCGTTTGGTGAGATCCATAGTCGTGATCTTCAGTTGATAAGCCCATTCGTTGAGATTTAAAAAAGTCCTGTCGCATAGGCAATACGGGAGCGCGCCCCAGACAAGGAACGCTCACACATCCGTGATGCGGAAGCTCGCGTACCGCCGAGCCCTCCTGCGCGAGACGTCTCAGCGCTCGCGGGGGCTGGCTATCCAGATATGCTTACCGGCAAAGCTAGCCTAGGTAAGCATCTTCCCATTCGGCATCGCCGACAGTCTGAGGTGGCGCCTCGACGACCCGATCGGCGAACACGCGGTCGAGCGTCTTGATGAAGCACTTGGTTTGAGGGGAAAGAAACTTCCCACGACGCTGCACGATTCCGTAGCTGCGTTTCGGGAAATACTGCCCGATCGGGATGACACCCAGGTTCTCTTTCCCCGTAAGACAGACGTCGGTCACAATCGAGATACCGAGCCCTAGCTCGACATACTTCTTGATGACTTCCCAGCCACCGGCCTCCATGGTGACCCGGTAGCCGAGATTGTGCTGCTTGAAGACGAGGTCGACGAGACGCCAGGTGCTCAGATGCCGCGGCGGCAGAATCAGCCCATAGGGCGCGATCTCCTCCAGCGTCACCGACTTGTTGTCCGCAAGCGGATGATCCTTGGGTGTGATCAAGGCCGGCTGATAGGTCACGAAGGGCCGATAGGTGATGTCATCGGGCACCTCCAGCATCGACCCTACCGCCAGATCGACCTCGTCCGCCCGCAGCATGGCGAGACCATCGCGCCCCGTCACATTGTGCAGCTTGAGCTCGATGCCCGGATACTGCTCCACGAAGGCGCTGACCGGGTCCGGCAGGATATAGAGGATGGTCGATTCGCCCGCAGCGATGTTCAAAACCCCCTGATCCACGCGACCGCATTGCGTCGCAAAGGTCTCGTGGAGCTTGTCCATACCGTCCACGAGGGGCTCGGCCATCTGGAAGAGCAGATCGCCTTCGGGCGTGAGCTTGATCTTGGGACCACGCCGCTCGAACAAGACGGTGCCGAACTCCCGCTCCAACGCCTGAATCTGCAGCGAGACCGTCGGCTGACTGAGAAAGATCTTCTCCGCCGCCGCGCTCACACTACCTGTCCTGGCGGCATGGCAGAAGGCCCGCAGCTGCTTCAGACGGTTTTGCTTATAGTGGATTTGGGATCCTGAGCCCACGGTCTTCTTGTCCTACACCATCGAGCCAATCACGAGTCACACATAATAGTCATTGATGGAGACAATATCTCCCCCATCGAGACAAGAAGATGACAACATTCCTCAGGGTTTGCCAAGCGGCTCACAATCGTCAGTCGTCCAACTGCCCAAGGATATTTCTGGCGACGCGCCTTTGGTCGTCGCTCCCCTCCTCCAGGACCTCGTAAAGCAATTGACGTGCCGCGAAATCATTGCCGAGGTCACGTAGCTTGTTCGCGCGCACGATCTTGTCCTCGACAGGGTCGATCGCCGGGGCGGCGTCTTGCGACGGAGTCGCCCGCGACTCGCGAGCATCTTCCTCGTCCATCAAGTCCAGCTCGGCCTCCATTTCCTCGTCGGTCATCGGCCGCCACCTGTCGGAATCGCCAGCCTCAGCACCAGCCCCGCCCTGCGCTTCGGACGGCGCTGGGGCGACAGCCGCCATCGTGTCGCCGACATCCGGGCGACGCTGACGCAAGAGCAGCTTGGACAGCAGGATGCCAATCTCGAACAGCAGCCACATGGGCAGCGCAAGCAGGGTTTGCGAAATGACATCCGGCGGCGTGAGGAACATGCCGACGACGAAGACCCCGACGATCACATAGGGGCGCTTCCTGGCCAGCGCCGCCGGCGAAGTGGCCCCGATGAGCACCAGGAGAATGGTGGCGATCGGGATCTGAAAGGCGACGCCGAAGGCAAAGAAGAGGGTCAGCACGAAGTCCAGGTAGGCCGAGATGTCCGTCATCATCTCGACGCCTTCTGGCGTCGTGCCCGTCAGAAAGGCGAAGACGAGCGGGAAGACGACGTAATACGCGAAGGCCATGCCGAGATAGAAGAGGAGGATGCTCGCGAGGAGCAAGGGCACGGCCAGCCGCTTCTCGTGCTGGTAAAGCCCAGGCGCAACGAAGGCCCAGAGCTGATACAGCAGAAACGGCATGGCGATGAAGATCGCCGCAA
This sequence comes from Thiorhodococcus minor, assembly GCF_010820565.1. Classification (GTDB taxonomy): domain Bacteria; phylum Pseudomonadota; class Gammaproteobacteria; order Chromatiales; family Chromatiaceae; genus Thiorhodococcus; species Thiorhodococcus minor. Next base: position 10,635 of record NZ_JAAIJQ010000030.1, read on the forward strand.
TCAGGGCGAGCTTGAAGGGCGTCAGGAAGGGCGATGCCACCTGGGTGGCGATCATGGTGCTCCCCTCCGGCAGGTGCGCCAAGAGCGGGGCTGCAATATAGGTGTAGAGGCCGTTTGCGAAGGGAAAGAGCACCAGGACGACGATGCCGATCGCGATCAGCATGCGAATCAGCCGATCGCGCAGCTCGATCAGATGCGAAATGAAGGGCTGCTCGGCTCCCGGGTCGTCAGACTGCATCTTAGTGGAAGACATGCTCAGAGCCGCTCATCATGGGTGTTTCGATCAATTCCAGCTCACCGCCCGGCGCACGCCGCGAGCCACTCTCAACGCAGGTCGTCATTGCCTGCAGCGCGCGCCGCCGGCTGATCCAGTCCGGCCGAGGTAGGCTGCGCTCGAGGACTGAGAACGCATCGCCCTGCCCATCTCCTCCCTCGGCCTCAGCATCCAGGCGCCACCAAAACTAGGTAATAATACCCTATTGCCCCCAATCTCAGTAGGGACGGGGTCGAGCCCCGAGGGGACGCCGAAGGGGGCACGACCTGCAAGGACGGTGAGCGCCGTCACCTACTGACTCCCTCGACGCGCCTTCTCCTCGAGACCGGAGAGTCCGAATCGCCGCTCGAGCTCCGCAAGCACGCGCTCCGGCCCGAGACCTTGGTGGGCCAAGAGCACCATCGAATGGAACCAGAGATCGGCCACCTCGTAGACGATCTTGTCCGGCGCACCGTCTTTGGCCGCCATCACGGTCTCGGTCGCTTCCTCGCCGATCTTCTTGAGAATGGCATCAAGGCCCTTGGCATAGAGCTTGGCGACATAGGAGCTATCCGGGTCCGCGCGCTTGCGCGCCTCCAAGACCTCAGCGAGCCGCTCGAGTGTATCGCTCATGAGAGAACCTCAGCCTTTCCCGTAGATCGCGCCCGGATCCTTCAGGACCGGGGCGACCTCGACCCAGTGTCCTTTGGCATCCAGCTCGCGGTAGAAGCAGTTGTGGCGCCCGGTGTGACAGGCGATACCTCCCTTCTGCTCGACCTCCATGAGAACCACGTCGGCATCACAGTCGATCCGCAGCGCATGAACCACCTGCTGATGCCCGGACTCCTCGCCCTTGTGCCAGAGCTTTCCCCGGGACCGCGACCAATAGACCGCATGCCCCGTCTCGCGCGTCAGCCCCAGGGCCTCGCGATTCATCCAGGCCATCATCAGGATGACGCCCGTGTCCTTTTCCTGCGCGATTGCGGGCACCAGCCCATCCGCGTCCCATTTGATGGCGTCGAGCCATGCGTCGCTCATATCGGGATACCAGTGTCGAATCAGTGGGGCGGGTGCGAGCTCAGCCGGCCTGAAGTCGGCTGTCGGCGAGCTGCTGACCGGCGGCGAAATCGAGCGTGCCCTCGTAGATGGCGCGCCCCGTGATGGCGCCGGAGATGCCGCAGTCCGCAACCTCGGCAAGCGCGCGGATGTCGTCGATGCCGGTGATGCCGCCCGAGGCGATGACCGGAGTCGCGATGGCGGATGCGAGCGCCGCGGTCGCTTCGACATTGGGGCCGCTGAGCATGCCGTCGCGGCCGATGTCCGTGTAGACGATCGCCGAGACCCCGTACCCCTCGAAACGCTTCGCCAGCTCATCGACGCGATAGGGCGTGATCTCCGCCCAGCCCTTGATGGCGACCTGGCCGTCCTTGGCGTCGAGCCCGACCATGATGTGGCCCGGAAACGACTTGCAGGCCCGCCCGACGAGCTCGGGCTCCTTGACCGCCTGGGTACCGATGATGCAGAAGCTGACGCCCGCATCGAGGTAGGCCGCGATGGTCGCTTCGTCGCGAATCCCGCCGCCGACCTGGATCGGCAGGTCCGGATAGGCCGCCGCGATGCCGCGAATGGCATCGCCATTCACCGGCTCTCCGGCGAAGGCCCCGTTGAGGTCGACCAAGTGGAGTCGGCGCGCGCCCGCGCGCACCCAGCGGCCGGCCATGTCGACCGGATCGTCGGAGAAGACGGTCTCGTCATCCATGCGCCCCTGGCGCAGTCGCACGCAGCGGCCGTCCTTCAGATCGATAGCAGGAATCAATAGCACCTGTCAGTACTCTCTCGGGTCGTCGGTGAATGGGCGAAGAGCAGCGCGGGCTTCGGCCTAGAGGGCGCCCTTGGTGGAAGGCGTGATCCCGGACATGCGCTGATCCGGCTCGACCGCCATGCGCAGGGCCCGGCCGAAGGCCTTGAAGATGGTCTCGGCCTGATGGTGGGCATTGGTGCCACGCAGATTGTCGATATGGAGCGTCATGGCCGCGTGGTTGACCAGGCCCTGGAAGAATTCCTGGAAGAGATCGACATCGAAGGCACCGATCTGCGCCCGGGTATAGTCGACCCCGTAGACCAGGCCAGGACGCCCAGACAGGTCGACCACGACCCGCGACAGGGCCTCGTCGAGCGGGACATAGGCATGGCCGTAGCGACGAATGCCGCGCTTGTCGCCAAGCGCCTTGCTCAACGCCTGACCCAAGGTGATGCCGATGTCCTCCACCGTGTGGTGGGCATCGATGTGCAGATCACCCTGGGCGTGGATCTCCAGGTCGATCAGACCGTGACGCGCCACCTGGTCGAGCATGTGCTCGAGGAAGGGAACGCCCGTTTGGAAGCTGGAGCGCCCGACGCCATCGAGGTCGAGCGCGATCCGAATCTGAGTCTCGAGCGTGTTGCGCTCGACCTCGACGCGGCGACGGTGGGTCTCGAGAGCCATCTCGTTTTCGCTTGCTGCCCTAAACAGCGAATTAAAACACAGTAGCGGCCTGATTCATAAGGAAAGGGCACGAATTCCGGGGAGGCTAGGCAGCCTCCCACGCAATTCCGCTCGGCAGGCGGGCGCTGATTCACGGTTGAGAGCGGCCGCGCCGCTGACGGATGCTGGGCGCAAGGGCTGGCAGCGGACCGGCCGATGGCACTTGCCCGGGCTCAGCCAGTCGGTGAGCCCGCGGGGAAGCGAATAGCGCGGCAAGACGACTGGAGGCTGGTCGCTGGCGGCGCCTCCTGGACTCAGCCCTCGGCGCTGCCTCTGACCTCGAGCAGAAGGACCTCGACGCGACGGTTGCGGCTTCGTCCCTCGGGCGTCTCGTTGTCGGCGACCGGCTGAGCCTCCCCGAGCCCTTCGGCCCGGATCCGCCCCCCATGGATGCCGAGCGCGATGAAGGCGTCGCGCACGGCGAGCGCGCGCCGCTGGGAGAGCGCCCGATTCATCTCGGCGTCACCCGAGCTGTCGGTATGCCCGCGCAGCACGACCCGCAGTCCGGGCTGATCCTTGAGCACCCTGGCGATCCCGGCGAGGGCGGCAGATGCCGCCGCAGCATCCGGCTCGGCCTTGCCAGGAGGAAACCGCAGCTGTGATTCGGCCATCGTCACACTGAGTCCGTCCGGCGTCGATACCGCTCCCAGCGCGGCGAGCGCGCCCTCCAAATAGGCATCGGGCAGCCCCTCGGCGCCCCCGTCGACTTCCGCGGCTTGCTCGTCCTGACGGCTCGCCAGCGCCTGCAGCTCAGACGCGATGCGATTGCGCTCGACCTCCAGCATGGCGACCTGGTCCTCCTTGATGGAGGCCAGCGACGCCTCCAGGGATTGGATGCTGGCCTGGACGCTCGAGAGCTCGGCCACCAGGCCTTGGGTCTTGTCCTCGAGCGCGGCGATCTGCTCGCCACTCGCAGCCGCGACCTCGGTCAAGTCCGCTTGCGGCTGGGCCGGCTTCATCGGCTCGCCCGCAGGCGCGGACGCTGCCTGAGCATCCGCGGCCGCGCTGGGGCGACCACCCTCGACCACATAGACGAGTCCGAGGCCCGCCGCAAACATGGTCGCGAGATAGGCGACCGCCATGACCGAGCGTGAGCGCGGCGCAGGAGCGGCCGGAGTCTTGGTTTCCGTCGGTTCTTGTGACATCTCTACAGCTCCTCGCGCCTCAATGATCGGGAAGACAGATGTTGTGCTTGCGCACGGCCATGCCGGTCGCCGTCAGCAGCAGCAGCACGATTCCGGTCAGCATGGTCAGCATGCCGACGCCGACATAGCCGTAGAACACCGAGCCTGTGTGCTCGAACATCAGCATGCTGGCGATGCTGAAGGCGGCCAACGGAAAGGAATAGGCCCACCAGGAAAGGAAGAACTTCAGCTTCAAGAACCGCCCCGCTTGCGTGAAGAGCAGCAGCGTCAGGAAGAAGGCACTGAAATAGAGCACGCGCGCCAGGGTATCCAGCTCACCCGTGAGGCGCATGTAGGCAATGAAGCCGACCGCCGGAGGGGCGATCAGGATGAACAGCGTCGGCATCAGGCGCGCTTCGATCGGGTGATGAAAGAGCACGCGGTAGAAGATGATGGTCATCAGAATGAGCCAGAAGAGCATGCCCACGCTGAAGAAGAACCAGGAGATCTCGGGATAGCCCAGGGGCACGCCGGCAACCGGGACCAGCACATTGCCGACCGCCGGAATGAACCACGCCGGGTTCATGTGGTGGATCTGAAAATGCTCGTGGTGGATCCACACGCTGACGACGTAGAGCGTGAAGGCCAGGTGCAGCAGCGCGCCGGATATCCATAGCAGGCGACTGACCTGAGGCATCAGCCCGAGAAAGGCGATGGCCAGCAGCAGGAGGCTGATGGAGATGGTTGGGAAGAAGTTGAGCTTGACCGGGTGCCGGATCTCCTTGAGCACGAATTCCCGATAGAGAAGCAATTTGGTGCCATAGAGGGTCGCCAGCACCACGAAGAGCGTGGAGGTGACCCCCACCAGCCAGGGACTGATGCCGAGATCGAGCTGCAAGATGGCCTGAGCCTTCTCCCAGCCGATCGTGAGCCCGGACATCCCCATCACCATGGCAAAGAATGAGATGGGAAAGAAGGCGACACGCCCCATCGATTGCGTTGCTGTTGTCATGTGAGCTCCGAATAGACACGGAAACGGCTAACCCAATGTCCAGTCGTGATCGAGCGAAGGCACGACCGGGAAAGCCTGACGATTGAGGTTTGATTTCCCAAGCAGTCTATGTCGTCACGACAAGGTGGCGCATTGACAAATATCGGAGCATGCAGCTTGGTTTTAACGCGGCGGCGCGGCCCGCGTGCTGCACTGAGCCAGGTTTCTGCGGCAACAGGGGATGCAGTACACTCGCATTCCCTGATTTCCCGTGGAATTTGGAGCAATCATGCTGCTGGTCGTGGCCTTGCCGCTCATCTTTCTGGTCACCATCGTGCCGATCGTGATCCTGCTCTACGGGATCACGCGGTGGCAGAGCCAGACCGCGGAGACCCATCGTCACCTGGGCGCAGCGCGCGCCCAGATCGACGTGCGGATCTTCGACGCGGAGGAGATCGAAGCCCTCCCCGAGCCAGTGAAGCGTTACTTCCAGTCGGTTCTGACGCCGGGCCAGCCGATCGTCGCGGTCGCCGAGATCGGGCAAAGCGGCGCAATGCGCCTCGATCTCGAGCGGGAGCGCTGGGCAGGCATGGCGGCAGAGCAAACCACGCTCACGGAGCGGCCCGGATTCGCCTGGGATGCGCGGCTTCGACGCTCGCCGGGCATTCAGGTGTTCGTCCGGGATAGCTACATCGCCGGCCAGGGCGCGCTAGAGGCGGCACTCTTCGGCCTGCTGCCAGTCGCCCGTCAAGCCTCGGGCGAGACGATGGGGCGGGCGGAGCTGGCGCGCTTCCTCGCCGAAGCCCCCTGGTATCCCACCAAGCTGCTCCCGAGCCAGGGCGTGCGATGGACGGCGATCGACGACCACTCCGCGCGTGCCACACTGCGCGATGGCGACCTGGAGGTTTCCGCCGTATTCGGCTTCGACGAGGAAGGCATGATCCGCTCCGTTCGCTCGGAGGATCGTGGCCGAATGCTGGGGGATAGGCTCGCCGCAACGCCCTGGGAGGGGCGGTTTCAAGACTACGAGCCCAGGAGCGGGATGCGGATCCCCACCCAGGCAGAGGCCGCCTGGCTCCTGCCGGACGGTCCGCAGCCCTATTGGCGGGGCCGCGTCACCGACATCCTTTACAGGTTTGCGCCCTAGGCAGGTGGCAGGTGGCAGGTGGCAGGTGGCAGGTGGCAGGTGGCAGGTGGCAGGTGGCAGGTTAGCTTCGATCATCGCTGGTCAGCGCAGCCAGCCTTGCCGCTGAATGCTCAAGCGAGCGCCGCAAGCAGAGAAAGGCGAGGGACGAAGCGCGTCACTTGCTGTGCAACCTGCTCTCGCCCCTCAACCAGGCATTCCCCGGAAAAGAGCGCATTGAAAGCCTTTGCGGTCTTCGCGCCTTTGCGGTGCAGCCCTGTTTTCTAGACCGCATCGCTCGGTCGCCGCCACGAGCCGGAACCCCTACCCCTGGAGCTTGCGCTTGAGGATCTCGTTGACCTGCTGAGGGTTGGCCTTGCCCTTGCTTGCCTTCATGGCCTGACCGACGAAGAAGCCAAAGACCTTTTCCTTGCCGGCCCGGTATTGCTCGACCTGCGCCGGATTGGCCGCGATGATCTCCTCGATCATCACCTCGATGGCGCCCGTATCCGTGATCTGCTTCAGGCCGCGCGACTCGATGACTTGGTCGGCGTCACCCTCGCCAGCCCACATCGCCTCGAAGACCTGCTTGGCGATCTTGCCCGAGATGGTGCCGTCCTTGATGCGCTGGATGAGCCCGGCGAGCAGCGGTGCGGAGACAGGGCTCTGCGCAATCTCTTTCTCGGCCTTGTTCAAGGCCGCCATCAGCTCGCCACTGACCCAATTCGCAGCCAGCTTGGGCTCGCCGCTCGCCGCGGCGACCGCCTCGAAATAGTCGGCAAGATCGCGGCTGCCGGTGAGCAGATTGGCATCGTACTCCGAGAGCCCGTACTGGGTGTGGAAGCGCGCGCGCTTGGCATCCGGAAGCTCGGGCAGGTCCGCGGTCGCCTCCTCGATGAAGGCGGCGTCGATCTCCACCGGGAGCAGATCGGGATCGGGGAAGTAACGATAGTCGTTGGCCTCCTCCTTGGTCCGCATAGAGCGCGTCTCGTCCTTGGCCGCGTCGTAGAGCCGGGTCTCCTGCACGACCGAGCCACCGCCCTCGATGACATCGATCTGGCGCTCGACCTCGAACTGAATGGCCTTTTCCAGAAACCGGAAAGAGTTGACGTTCTTGATCTCGGTGCGCGTGCCGAAGGCCTCCTGGCCGACCGGACGCACAGAGACGTTGGCATCCATGCGAAACGAGCCTTCCTGCATGTTGCCGTCGCTGATGCCGATGTAGCGGACGATCTGGTGGATCTTCTTGGCGTAGGCCACGGCCTCCTGCGGCGAGCGCATGTCCGGCTCAGAGACGATCTCGAGCAGGGGCGTGCCGGCCCGGTTCAGATCGATGCCGGTGAAGCCGTGAAAATCCTCGTGAAGCGACTTGCCCGCGTCTTCTTCGAGGTGCGCCCGCGTGACACCAATGGTCTTGACCGCGCCCTCTTCCAGAACGACCTCGACCTGCCCTTTGCCCACCACCGGCAGCTCATACTGGCTGATCTGATAGCCCTTCGGCAGATCCGGATAGAAGTAGTTCTTGCGCGCGAAGACCGAGCGCGGCGCGATCTCCGCCTGGATCGCCTTGGCGAAGCGCACGGCCAGCCGGACCACCTCGGCATTGAGCACCGGCAGCACACCTGGCAGGCCCAGATCGATGGCGCACGCCTGGGTATTCGGCTCGGCGCCAAACGCCGTCGGCGCGCCTGAAAAGATCTTGGACTGGGTCGCGAGCTGGGTATGGATCTCGAGACCGATGACGGTTTCCCATTGCATAGTGGGCCTACTGAATTACGTGAATGTGAACCGCAAAGGCACGAAGGGCTCGAAGATATAATTTACAGCCCCAAAAAACGGGGGACGACGGGCCTCTGACAGAACTTGATGATCTACGCCTGAGCAATTCTTTGGCAGATGGGCCGCAAGCAAGCCGGTATTCAGTCGATTGAAGCGCTACCTCCGCTACCAGCCGCACCACTGCCGCTCGCATGGCAGGCCATCGCGATCACCGTCCATTTTTGTACCAGGGCAATTTCGCAAGTAGAACCGAGCCTCTTCGCATGAGCGCATCTCCGAGCAATAGACCTTACCCTCGCAGCGATAGCTCAGCGGGCTATCAGACCTAGCCGAAGGCACAGACATGTCGGAATACGAATCAGTCTTCTCACTCAGCCGAACGCCGAAAAACTGGGCGATTCCAGACCAGTCTTGAGAAAGAGCGACAGACGCGACTGCAATCACGAAGACTGTCGTAACGAAAACCGGTTTCAGCCTGCTCCCGCTTCGCCGTCGAGCTCGACTCACAGACCCCGAAGGGCCACGCCGAGGTCGCACTGGCCCCGAGCCCTCAATCGTTGCTTTGATCGCCCGGCTGCGCCCCTCCCGATCGGTCTCGAGCGAGTAGTTGATGACGTCGCCGACAACCGGGCGTCTTGGCATTCCCTTGAATGCCGAAATATGCACGAAGACATCTCCGCTCGCATTCAACGGCCGAATGAAGCCGAAACCCTTGTCGTCATTCCAGCGCTGGAGTCGACCGCGAATCATGTGCTCGAAACTCCTTGTAGCACGAAGCCAAAGTCCTGAGTATCAGCCGCGTCCCGATACTCTACCGTGACATCGACGCCAACAGGATGGCTGATCAGGCATAGCCAATCGCGCACGAGGCGGCAACCAACCGTTTGGCGCGTCAAGAATCAAGTCATTCGAATCCCACGGGCGCCGCCTGGTGCCAGTGGGTCACGTGCTGGAGCATATGGGCCACGTTGAGCAAGCGGGCCTCCTCGAAATAGTTGCCGATGATCTGCAGCCCGACCGGGAGCCCGTCGACCGGGGCAACCGGAACCGAGATGCCGGGCAGGCCCGCCAGGTTGGTCGCGATGGTGTAGATGTCGTTCAGGTACATGGACACCGGATCGTCCATCTTGGCGCCGAGCGGGAAGGCGGTGGCCGGGGCGGTCGGCCCCATGATGACGTCGACCTGCTCGAAGGCGCGCTTGAAGTCGTCGGCGATGAGCTGACGGATCTTCTGCGCCTTCAGGTAGTAGGCGTCATAATAGCCGGCGGAGAGGACATAGGTCCCGATCATGATGCGGCGCCGCACCTCGGGGCCGAAGCCTTCGGCGCGGCTGCGCTTGTAGAGATCCTCGAGATCCTTGGGCTCCGCGCAACGGTGTCCGTAGCGCACCCCATCGAAGCGCGCCAGATTGGACGAGCACTCCGCCGGAGCGACCACATAGTAGACGGGCACGGACAAGGGGCTGTTGGGGAGACTGATCTCGACGATCTCGGCACCGAGGCGCCGATACTCATCGATGGCCGCCTGGATGGAGCGCGCGACACCCGCATCCAAGCCCTCGCCGAAGTATTCCTTGGGCAGACCGATCCTCAGCCCCTTGAGGTCGTTGTCGAGGGCGTCGACATAGTCCGGAACCGGCACGTCGGCGCTGGTCGAGTCACGCCGGTCGAAGCCTGCCATCTCGTCGAGCACGAAGGCCGCATCGGCCGCCGAGCGCGCCATAACGCCGGCCTGATCCAATGACGATGCGAAGGCGATCATGCCCCAGCGCGAGCAGCGCCCGTAGGTCGGCTTGATCCCGGTGATGCCGCACAGCGCCGCCGGCTGCCGGATGGAGCCCCCGGTGTCCGTCCCAGTGGCGGCGGCGCAGAGACGCGCGGCCACGGCCGCGGCCGAGCCGCCGGAGGAGCCGCCAGGCACCAGGTCGGGATTCCAGGGGTTCTTCACCGCGCCGTAGTAGCTGGTCTCGTTGCTCGACCCCATGGCGAACTCGTCCATGTTGGTCTTGCCGAGCACCACGGCCCCGGCGGCCGCCAGCTTCTCGACGACGGTCGCGTCGTAGGGGGCGACGAAATTCTCGAGCATGCGGGAGCCACAGGTCGTCTTGACTCCCTGGGTGCAGAAGATGTCCTTGTGCGCGATCGGAATGCCGGTCAGGGGACCGGCATCACCGGCCTTCAAGGCCTGGTCGGCGCGCGCGGCGGCGGCCAGCGCGGATTCTTCGGCGACCGTGATGAAACTGTTGAGCCCGGGGTCGAGCCGCGCGATCCGCTCCAGATAGTGCTTGGTCAGCTCGACGCTGGAATAGGTACGCAACCGCAGATCGGCCGCGAGCTGGGCAATGGATTTGTTCTGCATTATTCGATGACCTTGGGGACCAGGTAGAGCCCGGCCTCGGCCAGGGGGGCGTTCGCCTGGAAGCGCTCACGCTGATTCGGCTCGCTGGGCGCATCCGCGCGCAGGCGCTGCGCCATATGCAGCGGATGGGCCATGGGCTCGACGTCAGTGGTATCCACCGCGTCCATCTGCGCGACCAGGTCCAGGATGTTGGAGAGATCAGCGGCATAGCGCTCGGTCTGCTCAGGCGCGATCGCTAGCCTGGCGAGGTGAGCGATCTTTTCGACATCGGAGGAGTCCAGTGACATTGCCTATCCGCCGTGAGGTTAAAGCGGCGAAAAATAGCATAGGGGCGCGTGCGGTGAAACTCGCCGCACCCGCCTAAAGTCGTGCGAATCGAGGCCTAACCCCCCAAACCTTGCCGATTAACCAAGGCGTTGCTAGATTAGCCGCCCAATCATTCAGGGACCGCTCCACCGGACTTCGCGCCGGCCCCCTCCCCTGGACCTCCCTAACCCTTGGCGCTCCGTACCACCCGGAAGGTAGCTATTTCGATGTTCAGAAGCATTCGCGGGATGTTCTCCAACGATCTCTCGATCGATCTCGGGACCGCCAACACCCTGATCTACGTCAGCGGCCAGGGAATCGTCCTCAACGAGCCTTCTGTGGTGGCCATTCGCCACGAGAAGAGCGGCGGCGGCAAGTCGGTGGTCGCGGTCGGCGAGGAGGCCAAGCTGATGCTTGGCCGCACGCCTCAGAACGTCACCGCAATCCGCCCGCTGAAGGACGGCGTCATCGCCGACTTTACGGTCACGGAAAAGATGCTTCAATACTTCATCCACAAGGTGCATGAGACGAGCGTCTTCAAGCCGAGCCCGCGCGTGCTGGTCTGCGTGCCCTGCGGCTCGACTCAGGTCGAGCGGCGCGCTATCAAGGAGTCGGCGGCCGGCGCGGGCGCCCGCGAGGTCTATTTGATCGAGGAGCCCATCTCGGCGGCGATCGGGGCTGGCCTGGCCGTCCACGAGCCGCGCGGGTGCATGGTGATCGACATTGGCGGCGGGACTTCGGAAGTGGCCGTCATCTCGCTCAACGGCATCGTCTACGCGGAGTCCGTGCGGGTCGGCGGAGACACCTTCGACGACGCCATCGTCAACTATGTGCGGCGCAACTATGGCACCCAGATCGGCGAGGTCACTGCCGAGCGGATCAAGCATCACATCGGCTCGGCCTTCCCGGGCAGCGAGGTGCTGGAGATCGACATCAAGGGACGTAGCCTCGCCGAGGGTGTCCCGAGGAGCTTCACGCTCAACAGCAACGAGATCCTAGAGGCGCTTCAGGAGCCGCTCGCGATGATCGTCCAGGCGGTGAAGATGGCCCTGGAGCAGACCCCGCCCGAGCTCGGGGCGGACGTTGCCGAGCGCGGCATCGTTCTCACCGGCGGCGGATCGCTGCTGCGGGACTTCGACCGACTCATCGAGGAAGAGACCGGCCTGCCGGTCATCGTCGCCGAAGATCCGCTCACCTGTGTCGCGCGCGGTGGCGGCAAGGCGCTGGAGACGCTGGACGCCCAGGAGATCGGGCTCTTCACGACGGAATGACCGCGCCGTCGCTCGGCGCCGACTCGTGACCCTATGCGGTCTCACGAGATCCACTCGCTGCCAAGATCTTGCTGAGGAGCGCCGCTATCAAACCCCTGTTCGCACGTGGACCCTCGCCCACCTTCCGCGTCTTCTTCGCCGCCCTCACGGCGCTGGGACTCATCGTCGCGGATCATCGCCACCAGCACTTGGAGATGGTCCGCTCCGCGCTCGCATTTCTCACCTATCCGGTCCAGTACGCGGCCAATCAGCCCACCGAGCTGGTGCGCACCACACGCGAGCAGCTCGCCAGCACCCATGAGCTGCGCGTGGAGAATGCAGAGCTCCATCGCGAGAACCTGCTCCTGAAGGCGAGGCTGCAGCAGTTTGAGGCCCTAGAGGCGGAGAACATCCGTCTGCGCGACCTGCTCGGATCCTCGCTCGACCTCGGCGAGCGCGTCGTCATCGCCGAGATCATGTCGATCGAGCTGGCTCCCTACCGTCAGCAGGTCATGGTCAACAAGGGAACCAAGTCGGGCGTCTTCATCGGACAGCCCGTGCTCGACGCCAACGCCGTCATGGGCCAAGTGGTGCGCGCCAGCCCATTCTCGTCCGTGGTGCTGCTCATCACGGACGCCGATCACGCACTGCCGGTCGAGATCAACCGCAACGGACTCAGGACCATCGCCGCGGGCACCGGGCTGAGCCAGGAGCTCGAGCTGCTCTACATCCCGAAGAACGCGGACGTGCGGGCTGGCGACCTGCTCGTGACCTCCGGCATGGATGGGCGCTTCCCGGCCGGCTACCCGGTCGCCCGGGTGACGACGGTCCGCCAGGATCCGGACAATCCCTTCACGACGGTCATCGCCGCCCCCACGGCCCGACTCGACCGTAGCCGCGAGGTGCTGCTGGTCTGGAATCTGAGCGAGACATCGCGTCAGCAGGCGCTCGCTGGCGACGCGACCAAGGCGCGAGGCAGCCAGTGAGGCCATCCAGGCTCAGCTCGGCGCAACGCCGGCGCGGCGGCTCCCTCTGGCTCGCGCTGCTGACCTTGGTGCTCGCCATGTACCTGACCATTCTGCCAATCCCAGGCTGGCCATTCGACTATCAGCCGCCCTGGGTCGTGCTCGCCCTGCTGTTCTGGTGCTTCGCCGCACCCAGCCGCGTCGGGGTGCTGGTCGGCTTCTGCGTCGGACTCATGGTGGACGTGCTGACCGGCGCCCTGCTCGGCCAGCACGCCCTCAGCCTGTCGGTGACGGCCTATCTGGCCATCATGCTACGCGCGCGCATCCGGATCTTTCCGCTCTGGCAGCAGACCTTCTTCGTCTGGCTCATCTTGCTGGTGGAGCGCCTGCTCACGCTCTGGGCCATCGGCGCCACCGGTCAGCCCATGCCGCCGCTCACCTACTGGACCCCATCGCTCATCGGCCTCTTCCTCTGGCCCTTCATGTCCTTGCTCCTGACCCCAATGGAGCGCCGCGTAGGACCGCGCTGAGCCATGTTGGAGGACAGTCTCGAAGACCGCCGGCGAGAGCAGCGCCTGGTCACCGTGCGGGCCATCGTCGCGGCCGGCTTCGTCCTGCTTGGGCTCGGTCTCATCCTGATCCGGCTCGCCCACCTCCAGGTCGAGATGCACGAGCACTTCTCCGTGCTCTCCCAGGACAACCGCGTCAAGATCCAGCCGGTCCCGCCGACCCGCGGACTCATCTACGACGCCAAGGGCCTGCTGCTGGCGGAGAACCACCCGTCGTTCTCGCTCGAGCTGACGATCGAGAAGATCGACGATCTCGAGGCGACCATCGCCGAGCTCGCCAAGCTAATCCCGATCACGGAGAAGGACCGCGCCCGCTTCGCGCGGCTCAAACGGCAGCGGATGCGCTTCCAGGCCGTTCCGATTCGGCTCAACCTGACCGCCGCCGAGGTCGCACGCTTCGCGGTAGACGGCTATCGCTTCCCAGGCGTCGACGTGCATGCCGAGCTCATCAGGACCTACCCCAAGGCAGCGCTGACGGCGCATGTGCTGGGCTACGTCGGCCGCATCAACGAGCGCGAGCTGGCGAGCATCGACAAGGGCAACTACGCGGGGACCAACTTCATCGGCAAGGGGGGCGTCGAAAAGGCGCACGAGGATCTGCTCCACGGGCGCGTCGGCTACCAGCAAGTGGAGGTCAACGCCCGTGGCCGCATCCTCCGCACGCTGGAAAGCACACCGCCCGAGCCCGGCCAAGACCTCTACCTCTACCTCGACGTCGCCGTGCAGCAGGCCGCCACGGAGGCGCTCGGCGATCGCCGCGGCGCCGTGGTGGCCATCGATCCGCGCAACGGCGGCGTCCTGGCGCTGGTCAGCCAACCGAGCTTCGACCCCAACCTCTTCGTCGAGGGTATCAGCCAGACCGACTACGACGCCCTGCTCTACTCCCCGGACAAGCCGCTCTACAACCGCGCGGTCCGCGGCCAGTATCCGCCCGGATCGACGGTCAAGCCCTTCATCGCCCTCGGCGGCCTGGCGACCGGCACGATCAACAGCCGCAAGGGGATCTACTGCCCGGGCTATTTCAGCCTTCCGGGCCAAAGTCATCGCTTCCGCTGCTGGCGGCGCGGCGGGCACGGCACGGTCAACATGCGCCAGGCCATCGTGCAGTCCTGCGATGTCTACTTCTACTCGCTCGCCAACCAGATGGGCATCGAAAAGCTCCACGATTTCATGGCGACCTTCGGCTTTGGCGCGCGCACCGGGGTCGACATCTCCGGCGAGCTGCCCGGACTGCTGCCCTCGCGGGAGTGGAAGGAGCGCGTGCGCAAGCAGCCCTGGTACCCCGGAGAGACCTTGATCGTCGGCATCGGGCAGGGCTCCTTCCTCGCCACGCCGATCCAGCTGGCCGCAGCCACGGCTGCTGCGGCCAACCGCGGGCACTTCATCCAGCCGCGCCTGGGCTATGCCAGCAGGGTCCCGGGCGCGCCGACGGCGCACAAGCTCCCGATGGTCAGCCGCACGCTCGATGTCGGCAACGCGAGCTATTGGGACACCATCGTGGAAGACATGGCGCAAGTCGTCGAGGGTGCGCGCGGAACCGCCAAGCGCATTCGCTCCAAGGACTACCGCATCGCGGGCAAGACGGGCACCGCACAGGTCTTCAGCGTCGGCCAGAAGGAGACCTACAACGCCGCGACGACCCCGGAGCGCATGCGCGATCACGCCCTCTTCGTCGCCTTCGCGCCGGTGGAGGACCCGCGCATCGCGGTTGCCGTCATCGTGGAGAATGGCGGCCACGGCGGCTCGACGGCCGCGCCCGTGGCGCGCCGGGTCATCGACGCGCACCTCGGCGGGGCCCAGCTGAGTCAAGACGGGGAGGACCCGCATGGCAACTAGCCCCTTTTGGACGCACCTCGACTGGGAGGTGAGGCCGGCCGAGCCCGGCTGGCTGCGGCGCATCCACATCGATGTCCCCCTGCTGCTGGGCCTCTTGGTGCTCTGCGGCTTCGGGCTCGTGATGCTCTACAGCGCGGGCGACCAGGACATCGCCACGGTGAAGCGCCAGCTCGTCCGGCTGGGCATCGCCTTCGGATTCATGCTCGCCATCGCCCAAGTCCCGCCGGCGAGCCTGCGGCGGTGGTCGCTCGGGATCTACGGGGCCGGCGTCTTGATGCTGATCGCCGTACTCGTCATCGGCGAGATCGGCAAGGGCGCGCAGCGCTGGCTCGACCTCGGCGTCGTGCGCTTCCAGCCCTCGGAGCTGCTCAAGCTCGCCGTCCCCATGACGGTCGCCTGGCTGCTCTCGCGACGCCCGCTGCCGCCGAGCCTGCTCAGTATTCTGCTGGCGATGACGCTGACCCTCATCCCGGTAGTGCTTATCGCCAAGCAGCCCGATCTCGGGACCTCGCTGCTAGTCGCCAGCGCCGGCATCCTGGTGCTCTTCATCGCCGGACTCAGCTGGCGCATGATCATCGGCCTGGCCGCCGCCGCCGCCGCGCTCGCCCCCCTGCTGTGGATGGGGATGCACGATTACCAGCGCGCCCGCGTCATGACCTTTCTCAATCCCGAGTCGGACCCGCTCGGGACCGGCTACCATATCATCCAGTCGCAGATCGCCATCGGCTCGGGCGGTATCTCGGGCAAGGGCTGGCTGAACGGCACCCAGTCCCATCTCGAGTTCCTACCGGAGCGCCACACGGACTTCATCTTCGCCGTCATCGGCGAAGAGCTCGGCTTCACCGGCATCGTCGCCCTCCTCGGCCTCTATCTCTTCATCATCGTCCGCGGCCTCATGATCGCCGCGCGCGCCGAGAGCAACTATGACCGACTCCTCGCCGGCGGGCTGACGCTGGTCTTCTTCGTCTATCTCTTCGTCAACACCGGCATGGTCACGGGGCTGCTGCCGGTCGTCGGCGTGCCCTTGCCGCTCATCAGTTATGGCGGAACCTCCATGGTGACGCTCATGGCAGGCTTCGGGATACTCATGGCGATCGAGACGCACAGGCGCAAGAAATAGCCTGGAAACTTAGTCGCTTTGGACATAGACTGCAGGTAACTCCTGAGATTCAGCCTCATCTGCGGAGCCGCAATGCCGCCCCTTCGCCCCTTTCTCGCCGCCCTTGTGCTCGCCGCTTCGGCGGCCACCGCCGAGCCGGACTCCTATCGGGACGGAAGTCAGCAATTCATCGCCGACATGGTCGAGCGGCATGGCTTCGAAGCCAGCGCCCTGGAGTCGCTGCTGGCACAGGCGAGCTACCGCCAGAGCATCATCGACGCCATGAATCGCCCCTATGAGGCCAAGCCCTGGCGCGATTACCGCAAGCTCTTCCTCACGCCCGAGCGCATCCGCGGCGGCGTGGCCTTCTGGCGCGCCAACCGCGAGACCCTGGCGCGAGCGGAGGCCGGCTTCGGCGTCAAGCCGGAGGTCATCGCGGCCATCGTTGGCGTCGAGACCAGCTATGGCGCCAACTTGGGCAGCTATCCCGTGCTCGACGCCCTGACGACGCTCGGATTCTCCTATCCGCGGCGCGCAGACTTCTTCCGCGCCCAGCTCGCGGAGCTGCTCCTGCTGGCACGCGAGGAGGACATCGAGCCGGCCGAGCTGCGCGGATCCTACGCGGGCGCAATGGGCCTGCCCCAGTTCATCCCATCCAGCTATCGCGCCTACGCCGTCGACTTCGATGCCGACGGACGGCGCGACCTCTGGGGCAGCAAGGCCGATGTGATCGGTAGCGTGGCCAACTACTTCCAAGAGCACGGCTGGCGCCCCGGCGTCCCCGTCGCCTTCCCGGCCGAGATGGCGGCCGCTCGCATCAATGGCTTGGAGGTCGCCGAGAAGCGGCCGATCGAGCCCCGGCTCACCCTGGAGGCACTGCAGGAGGCCGGCGTGAGCTGGGCACCGCGCGCGCTCGACTCGGCAACGCCCGCGAGCTTGCTCCGCCTCGACGGCGTCGAGGACGAATACTGGGTCGGCCTCGACAACTTCTACGTCATCACCAGATACAACCACAGCAATCTATACGCCATGGCTGTCTACCAATTGAGCGAGGCCATTCGCGCGGCCTTCGCCGAGGCTGGCTGAGCCCCAGGATTGCCTGGTCACAGGATTGCCTGGTAGGAGGCATTGCAGATGCGCAGCTCAGATGCTCGGACCGAACTGCCGAAGTGCGCCCTGGGCCGATCCATGCTCGGAATGCACTGCCCGTGCTGGCCGGTGATCGCCAGCGTGCTGCTCCTGCTGACCGGCTGCGCCAGTCAGAAGCACCTGGTCGACGGCGATGAGATCCCGCCCGAGATCGCACGCATCCCGGACGCGGCGCCCAAGGTCGAGCCGCTATCGAGGTCCGGCAACCCCGATTCCTACGTCGTCTTCGGCAAGCGCTATTACCCGAAGAAGAGCAGCCGCGGCCATGTCGAGCGCGGATTGGCCTCCTGGTACGGCGAGCCCTTCCACGGCCGCAAGACCAGCTCGGGCGATATCTACGACATGCATGCCATGACGGCCGCACACAAAACGCTGCCGCTACCCACTTACGCGCGCGTCACCAACCTGGAGAACGGGCGCAGCGTCGTCGTCCGCGTCAACGACCGCGGCCCCTTCCACGGCCCGCGAATCATCGATCTGTCCTACACGGCCGCAGTCAAGCTCGGCGTGCACAGGAAGGGGACGGCGGCAGTCGAGGTGCGGGCGATCGACCCCACCAAAGGGCGCGGCTCCGACCCAGGACCCTTCCTAGCCGGTGCCGCTACGGGTACTGGCTCGTCCGCCGGCGCCACGCCGAGACCGCCCTCGGCAAGCTCCGCCTCCAGTCGAGCAACCGTCGCGCACAGCCCGACCAAGGGCGACGAGACGCGACTGCAGCAGCCGCAGCGCCTCGCGGAGACGGCGCCGGCGGCGCGCCCGCCCCAGGCGCAGGGCACGAACCGGCACGCGCAGGCTTCGGGACGCAGGCTCTATCTGCAGGTCGGCGCCTTTGGCAGCCCGGCAAATGCCGAGCAGCTGCGTGAGCGCCTCAGCAATCGCATCGAGCAAGGACGGGTGAGCATCCTCCAGCCGGACGCGGACGCCGCCGCCCCACCGCTCTACAAGGTCCGCGTGGGCCCGCTCGCGTCGGACCAGGATGCGGAGCGCATCTCCCGGGAGATCGCCGGTCTCGGGGTCGGCACTCCACACCGAGTGTGGAACTGAGACCCGCTGCCAAATCGAAAACAAGAGGGTTAGAATGAGGGTAATCCTGCCCCCTCATCTCGACCTCCTGGAGCTCCCCTCATGAAGTCTGCATTGAAGCTATCGCTCCTGTGGCTCCTGCTCTGCGCCGCCCCGCTCCTGTCCATGGCGGCGCAGCCGATCCCGGCCGCCCCTGAGCTTGGGGCAAAGGGATTCCTGCTGGTCGACTTCAACAGCGGCACGGCCCTGACCGAAAAGAACGCCGACGAGCCCCTGGAGCCTGCCAGTCTCACCAAGATCATGACCGCCTACGTGGTCTTTCGAGAGCTGACCGCTGGCCACATCGCCCTGAGCGACATCGTCACTGTGAGCGAGAAGGCCTGGCGAACCGGCGGCTCGCGCATGTTCATCGAGGTCGGCAGCCAGGTCAGCGTCGAGGACCTGCTCAAGGGCATGATCATCCAGTCAGGGAACGACGCCAGCGTCGCCTTGGCCGAATACGTCGCCGGCAGCCTGGACTCGTTCGCCAACATGATGAACGCCAACGCCAAGCGACTCGGGATGTCGAGCACGCATTTCACCAATCCCAACGGCCTGCCCGACCCCGAGCTATACACGACCGCACGCGATATGGCACGCCTCACCGTAGCCCTGATCCGGGAGTTCCCGGAATACTACAAGTGGTACGGGCAGACGGAGTTCACCTACAACGACATCACCCAAGCCAATCGCAACCCGCTGCTCAAGCGTGACGCGACAGCGGACGGCGTCAAGACGGGGCACACCAAGGCGGCCGGCTACTGTCTCGTCGGCTCGGCCAAGCGCGATGACATGCGGCTCATTTCTGTGGTCATGGGTGCGGCGAGCCCGAGCGCCCGCGCCGAGGCCAGCCTCGCCCTCCTGAACTGGGGATTCCGCTTCTATGAAAGCCATCAGCTATTCGCCGCCGACCAGCCCATCGAGAGCCTGCGTGTCTGGTATGGCGAGCAAGAAAACTTGCCGGTCGGACCGAGCATCGACGTGGTCGCGACCATCCCGCGCGGAACTTATGACAAGCTGAGCGCTCGATTGGAGAAGACCTCGGACCTGACGGCCCCGATCGCCAAGGGAGCGCGCCTCGGCGACGTCATCGTCACCATGGGCGACGAGGAAGTCACCCGGGCTCCGCTGGTCGCCCTGCAGGACGTCCCCGAGGGAGGACTGTGGCGCAAGGCGAAGGACAGCCTCCTGCAGATATTCTGAGCATGCTGCCGCTCGACACCCCCCTCACCGATCGATCCTGGAGTCCGCATTGAGCGAGGCCTATCTGAACGGCGCCTTCGTCCCCATGACCGAGGCCAGGGTGTCGGTCATGGATCGGGGCTTCATCTTCGGCGACGGCGTCTACGAGGTCATCCCCAGCTATGGCGGCTATTTCCTCCGGCTCGAGCAGCACCTCGACCGACTGGACGCCAGCCTCGCGGCCATCCGTTTGGACAATCCGCTGGCCCGCGACGAATGGCGCAGCGTGCTGCGTCGTCTCGTCGGCGCGCCGCCCGCACCCGACCAGTCCGTCTATCTGCAGGTCACCCGGGGCGCCCCGGCGAGCCGCGACCACCTCTGCCCGGCCGACGTCGCGCCCACGGTCTTCGCCTGCGCGAGCCCGATCAAGCCCCGGCGCCCGGAGATCGCCACGGAGGGTGTCGCCTGCATTACGCGTCCGGACATTCGCTGGCTGCACTGCGAGATCAAGTCGACCTCGCTCATCGCGGCGGTGATGATGCGCAGAGAAGCCGAGGACGCCAGCGCCTTGGAGACCATCATGCATCGCGATGGCGTGGTGACCGAGGGGGCGGTATCCAATGTGCTCATGGTCGCATCCAACACCATCATGACGCCACCGAACAGCCACCTGCTGCTGCCGGGAATCACGCGCGAGCTCACGCTGCTGCTCGCCGAAGAGCACGGCATTCGCTATTTGGAGGAGCCGGTTCCATTGGAGACCCTTCGCAACGCCGACGAGATCTGGCTCAGCAGCTCGACCCGCGAGGTGCTCCCCGTAACCCGTCTCGACGGGGCGCCCGTCGGCGACGGCCGCCCAGGCCCGCTCTGGCAGCACATGGACCGGCTCTACCAGGCCCATAAGGAAAAGGTGAGAAACGGCGATGTCTGACACGCAAGAGACCCTGCTCGAGTTCCCTTGCCGCTTTCCGATCAAGGCCATGGGGCGCGCCGAGGACGGACTCGAGACCCTGGTCGTCGAGATCGTCGAGCGCCATGCGCCAGGGGTCCATGCGGGCGCCGTCAGCGTGCGGCCGAGCCGCGGCGGCAAGTGGATCTCGGTCACCGTCGTGATCGAGGCGCAGAGCAAGCCCCAGCTGGACGCCATCTATCGCGACCTCAGCGCCCATAAGCTGATCGCCTGGGCGCTGTGAGCACCGAGTGCGCCGCAGAATTGCGCCCCTTGCTGCTGCGCAGCTTTTCGGGGCTGCAGGATTACCTCCCCACTCTGGAGGCGATGCGCGCCTTCACTGATCGCCGCGGGCAAGACACCCCGGACGAGCTGTGGCTATTGGAGCACCCTCCGGTCTTCACCCTCGGCCAAGCGGGACGGCGCGAGCACCTGCTCGACCCGGGAGACATCCCGGTGGTTCACGTCGATCGGGGCGGCCAGGTGACCTACCACGGCCCCGGCCAGCTGATCGCCTATCTGCTGCTCGACCTGCGCCGCTTCGGCATCGGCATCAAGCGCCTCGTCAGCCTACTGGAGCAGGCCGTCATCGACCTGCTCGACAGCTACGGCATCCAGGCGACACGGCGCACGGACGCCCCAGGCGTCTACGTCGACGGCGCCAAGATCGCGTCACTGGGGCTGCGCGTGCGCAATGGCTGCTGTTATCACGGCCTCGCCCTCAACGTGGCGATGGACCTGGAGCCCTTCCAGCGCATCAATCCCTGCGGCTACGCCGGGCTCGCCATGACGCAGCTGTCGAGCTTCATCTCGAGCATCTCGGTCGCGGAGGCGGGCAGCGCCATGGCGAGGACATTGAGCGCCGCGCTCGACCTCGAGCCATCACGCCAGATCGACGACCCCGCACACCCCTGAGAGAGTGCCCCGGACCAGGCTCAGCAGCAGTCTTCCTCGATCTGATCGAGCAGCTCCAGGCCCGCACCGTGCTCGTAGTGCTCGTAGTGCTCGTAGTGCTCGAAGAGCATACGGATATAGTTGATCTGGCTACCGACGAGGAAGAGGTCGTCCTGGCCCATGCCCGCATTCTCGACGAGCTTGCGCTCGAAGTAGGACTGCCAGTCCGATGGGTTTTCAACATCGCCGATACAGTCACGGATATAGCCGACGACACGCTCGGCATAGGCATCACACTCGATACCCTCGAAGCTCAGGTAGCGGTCGGTTTTCGCGGCATTGCAGGGCACTTCTCACACCTCTTTCAAACGCTGGATTGTCAGGGAGCCGACACCCTTATCCGAACTGCGCGCATCTCGACAGAGACACCTTCCCTGGCGTTCAGCTATCTCGCTGATTCGCGGAGATTTCCCAAGTTGCAAGCTGGATGTGTCGCACGGAGCCGACCCTCAAGCAGAATACATACCAACGGAGGGCGAGCATTTGACGAGCATTGTTTCGGCGCCACCTCAGCATAGGCGGCACGGAGCGCCGAGCCTGCCAAGAGGCTAGCCAGGCAGCGCCCTCCACCTGAGCGAGTGAAGGGCGCATGCTGAGCAAGCCCTGATTTCGCTTCGCGTCCTTCGCGCCTTTAGACGATTTCCAGGAATGCGCGTACCAGAAACAGGCTCGATCCGTCGGAGCGGCGCCCAGCCGCGACTAGCGCGGTCGGAGCAGGCTTCGTCGCGCCGGGGGCGGCGCTCCCACGCAAGACCTGCCTGACGCGGCGTGATCGAAGCACCAAGGCAATGACAGCCCACACTGGGAGCGCCGGCTTTCTAGCCGGCTCGCCGTTAGCATGCCACCGAGCGCTCGAGCATGGCAGAGCCGGCGTAGATCACAGTCACGGGGCAAGGAGCCACCTGCATGTGAGGCCGACCGGAAAACCGGCGGTCCCGGGTCAGGGGCTCGACCCGTGGGAGCGGCGCCCAGCCGCAACCGGGGCGGTCGAAGCGGGCTTCGCCCCGCGGGGCGGCGCTCCCACGCAAGGCCCGCCAGGCGACGCGTCTCGAAGCACCTTTGGTACGAAGATTCTCGGAAATCGCCTTACGGCTCGAATTCCCGAGCCTCGATCGAAGACGGCGCTCAGGGAACGCGCGCCACCGGACGCATCTCCTTATCGCAGGTGCCGCCAACGCTCACCGACCGCTTGGAGCCGCCCCCGCGGCAGGACTCGCCGCGATCGACGACGCGGCAGCGGATCTCGACCGGCTTGCCGGCGCTCAGCCAGCTCGGCACCTTGCGATAGCGCCCGCTGCCCGCGGATCGGCAGCCAACGGGTATGCCGTATGCGGGGCAATACCCAGGCTTGCGCAGGGAGACCTTGCGCGCGTCGACCAGGAAGCCGGGGTAATTTTCGCGGATACTGACAATGTCTCGATCGGGCGCCTCCTCGAACAAGAACTCTTCGAAGGCATAGCCGCTTCCCGACTTGGCGCCGACCTGGATCCGGGTATTGGCAATGAGGGCATAGTCACTGCCATTCCGCGCCACGGCGCCCGTCATGTACTCGACCCGGTTGTGCTTGGGAAAGCACTTGCCCATCGCCGGCGCATGATAGTAATGCCGCGTCTCGGTCAGGTCGGACAGGCTGTTGCCTGGGAACACCGCGCGCAGACCGGCATCGCCGCCATAGAGAATCCGCTCGGCGTCCGGGGCCGTCTGTGCGTACATCGTCTGAATCTTGGCGTAGTAGTCGTTGCTCGCGAGGTCGGGCCGCAGATAGCAGGAGGTCAGACCCGAGATCTGGGCCAGGTACTCGTCCCAGATGTTGTACTGAGAGACGGCAGACGAGACGCCCTGGAAATCGCCCGGAAAGCCGCACCCCTGCCCGCGCTGGCACTGCCCGACGGCGCGATTGCGAATGGAGAGCACCACGACGTTGCGCTCGCAGGCACCATAGGCGCTGCATCCGCGCCCCAGGTGACCTTCGTAGAGCGCGGTCCGCATGGCATAGTCCAAATGCTTTGCGCGGGCCAAGGTGGTCGGCGAGCCGAGATCGGAGCGCTTGCGAATGAACCTGTCCCAGGCCTGCTCCAAGGCCTGACGGCGCCGCATGAGGCGTCGGTTGACGTCCGCGCACTCGCTGGAGGCATGAAAGGCACGTACGATCCGGTCGAGCTGGGTCTGCCCGGAATCGGGCGAGCGCCGCCCCGAGGCCGGAGGATCGAAGAAAGGCGCCTTCTCCAGGGCGTAGAGATTGCGCACATTGATGACGTTTCGAGTGCCCGCCGGACAATGGTGATTACGCACCTTCAGGCCCTTGCGCTTGGCAACGGCGCGCTTGAAGACGTCCGTCGCCGCGGGCGTTGCGCGCCGCGGATCGACGACGATCTCGAAACCGACGTAGGGCGTCCCCTTGGCATCCGTCAGCGGCTTGCCGTTGCGAACCACCAAACAGGGGATGACGGAGGTCCCTTGGACCAGGGCTCCCGCTCGCGCCGTCGTGCCGGAGCGAGCGAAGCGATCGGCATCGTAATAGGGCACTTCCATCGGCCCATTGAACTTGTAGACCGTCATCACCGGAGTCGCGGGAATCGCGCTCCAGGCATTTGCGGAGACGAGCAGCGCGAGCGCGCCCAAGGCTGTGCGCATGGGGAGGCATCCTTATTGGCTGGGGTTTCTTGGCGCGTCTAGGCTAGGCCAAGTGAGGCGACGATTCCACTCGCCCGGAAGGCGGTTTCGATCGGGCTCGGTCGCGTCTGGAGTCGCAAGCAGCGCCTCGGACTTCATCATCGCGAGAGACCGGCGCCACCTCCCCAAGTCGCACCCTTAGGACCGCAAGCCGGCCCGTTCCGAGGCGGCCTAGACGAGCTCCAGATAGCGGGCTGCGATGGCCCTCCAGTCCAGTGGCTCGACGAAGGTGCGCGCCGCCCGCCCAAGCCGCTCGCGTGCATCTGGATCCCGCAGCAGCGCCGCAACCGCCTCGGCAAAGGCATCCTGCCCTTCGACGACCATGGCCTGGACACCTGACTGAATGGGAATGCCCTCAGCGCCCTTGGCAGTGCTGACCACGGCCAGGCCCGCGGCAAAATAGTCCAGGATCTTCATCCGGGTGCCACCGCCCTTCTGAAGCGGAACGACCGCGAGATCGGCCGCCTTCAAGTAGGGCGCGACCGACTCGACCGGCCCCGTGAAGACGAGATTCGGATGCAAGGACTGCTCGGGCGGATAGGCGCCGATGGCGAGCAGGGTCGCGCTGACGCCTGCCCGCTCGAGGCGCGGCAGAATCTCGCGCGCCATGACCTGCATGGCCTCGAGGTTTGGCGGATACATGTAGATGCCGTGGTAGACCAGCACCGACCGCTCTCGCGGAATGCCGTAGCGGGCGTGCAGATCCAGGGGCTCCGCGCGCTCGAACTGCTCGAGATCCACGCCATGCGGAATCACATGGACGCGCGCCGAGTCGACGCCATCCTCGACCAGCCGCTGCCGGTCGGCCTCCGAGACCGTGATCACCGCATCGGAACGACGACACCAGCCAAGCTCCACCTTGCGGAGCATCTCGTAGCCATGATGCGGAAGATCGTCGACCTGATCGGCAAGGCGCTGATACTCGACATTGTGCTCGACGAGCAGCGCGCGGCCACCGAGGAGGTCGCGCGCCCACACAGTCGCGCGACCATAGGCGGGAAACTCCGCCTGATAGAGGCGCGCACCGGACTTGAGTGCAAGGTAGAGGGCTCGGAGCAGGAAGCTCCAATCGGCGACTGGGGTGTAGAGGAAGGCGTCGTCGGCCGGCATCCCGGACTCGATGAGGAAGCGCCTGACGCGCTCCGGCTCCGGTCCGAGCCGCGCGAGCCAGCGCGGGAAGCTGCGCTGCCGAAAGACACCCTCACGCACCTCCCAATAATGCCTGCGGTCGTCGCTGACCAGATAGACGGCGCTGACGGCGTGCGAAAGCCCCCAGGCGGTGCGGTCGATCTTGACCGCGGCGCCATGGTTCGCGGGGCGGATGTCCGAGCGCGACACCATGATGACGGCATCGCTGCGCCCCAGGCGCCCGGCCGCTCGCGCGAGCCCTTTGAGCAGCGGCTTCCCCGCCTGCCGAATCGCGGTCTTGAGCGGTCCTGATACCGCCGCGACAACCTGCCTAGGCGCACGCCGACCACCCGACGGAGCCTCTGCGCCCCCAGCAACCGCCTCGGACTCTTGAGCCGGAGGCAGTGTTGCGACCGGCTCGGTCGCTTCGGAGCCAGGATGGAGCGAAATGAGGGGCTCGCCCCAGACCGCCTTACGCGGCTCGCGCAGGAAACGCACCAGTGGCGCGGTCGTCTTGCGATAGTGAAAACGCGCTTCCACCAGCCGCAAGGCATTGCGCGATTTCACCGCGACCAGATCGGGGCTGCCAAGGATCTCGGCAACGGCCGCATCCAGGTCGTCCATCCCGTCCACGACCCAGCCGGCATCATAGGCGCGGACCTGCTCGGCGAGCTCGGTATAACCGTTGCAGAGCAATGGCAAGCCGTTGCGCAAGAATTCCATGGCGCGAAACGACTGGCTGTGTCGACGCTCGGGATTCTCGTCCGCGAGCTCGACACCGATCCGGCAGCGTGTGCGCAGGAATGTCTGCATCTCTTGGTAGGGAAGGAGACCATAGCGCTTGACCAGCTGCTCTGGCCAAGCCGCCTCGCGCTCGGAAAGGGTCGGCGCGGCCGCATCGGCCGCGTAGACATAGCCGCCCGAGAAGAGGGCGAGCTCCGCCTGGCCACCCCCGTGGCGTTGAAGTGCGGCGATCAGACTATCGAACCAATCCTCGGTCCTCCGCCAAGGCCAGAACACACCGCCGGAGACGAGGCGCAAACAGTCGTCTTGGATGTCTCCTGGAGGCGCCTCGGCCGCGGGCTCGACCGAGATCGGGAGGACGTCGATCGGCGATTCGGCAAGGCATTCGGCGCCGGCGAGGATGAGCCAGGAGAGGAGGAAGCTGGCCTGACGCTGGCTGCCGACCAGAAAGCGATCCGCGCGGCGATAGCAAGCCAGGGCTCGGCGCACCTCGCTCGAGAGGTCGAGGTGCTCCTGATACATGGCCTCGAGGATCCTGGGCGCAACGACGTCCAGGACGATGGGTAGATCGAGGTCTTGGGGCAGCGCCTCGATGAGCTCCCAGTAGCCGACGATGAGGGCGTCCGGCGTCTCTTCCTGGATCAAGCTCGCCAGCCCAGCCTCGTCATCATAGACAAGGACCCGAATGCCCGGGCGCGGCTCTGGCGTCGTGGGCGCTCCGAGCCCCGACGGATAGGCATGGACGACCTCGATGCCTGCATCCACGAGACCGCGCGCCAGAAAATAGGCGCGAACGCTGTTGCCCGAGGCAACGCCGTCCGCCGCCAGATACTTGCCGTGGGTGATGAGCAGGACCTTCATGCCCAGCGCTCGCACAACAGCCGGTCGAGGGTCTCGCGGGCGGTTCGCCGCGAAAAGTGCCGCTCGATGTTCGCCAGACCCTTCCGAGCCAAGTCTTGCCAGATCCCCTGGTCGGAGTAGAGGCGCACCACTGCCTTCGCAAATGCCTCCGGATCATCGCCGATCAGAATGTCCGCGCCGTCCTCGAGGAACATGCCCTCCGCCGCGCAGGGGGTCGCCACCACGGGCACGCCATAGGCCATGCTCATATTGATCTTTCCCTTCACGCCGGCACCATAGCGCAATGGCGCGATGGACAGGCGGGCACGCTCGAAGTAGGGCGCAACCTCTTCCACATAGCCAGTGACATGCAGGTTGCGCTCGGGATCGTGCAAGGCCAGGACGTCGAGCGTCGGCCGACTGCCGATGATGTAGGTCGGCACCTGGCCGATCTCCGCCCAGACCAGGGGCAAGACCTCATGGACGTAATAGCGGACCGCATCCACATTGGGGTCGTGATTGAATCCGCCGATGAAGAGGATGGCATCGCGCGCCTCGAAGGGCGTCTGCGTGGGATGCAGGTCGTGGATGTTGCTCAGGATCTCCACCCGCACCTCCGGCGCCTCGACCGCGAGCATCTCCCGCTCGATGTGACTGACGACCAGGGTCAAATCCGAGCGCTGCATGAGATCGAGCTCCTGGCGCTTGCGCTGCTCGGCCAGCTTGCACGCGGCCGGGTCGGCGCGCAGGTCCGCCTCGCGCTGCTCGCGGAGGAAATGCAGATCCACGGTATCGAACCACAGCCAGGCCTGGGGGGCGTGCAGGCGCACATCGTCCAAGAGGGCGCTGGCGACCATGACGCGACTCAGGATCACCAGGTCGCACTCGGCGCCGCGGCGATGGAGGAAATCCGCGATCGAGACCGTTTGCGGTGCGTGCAGCACCTCGACACCACGCCGCTGCAGATGCCCACCATAGGGCTCGCAATACTCCAGGTTCGAGGGCGCGAAGGTCACGTGCCAGCCCTGCTCGAGAAAGGTCTCCAGCAGATGGAACATCCGCAGCGATCCGGAATCCTGGTCCGGGGTCAGCATGACGGCGTCGACCACCAGGACGCGGCGGCGCAAGCGGCTGAATTCATTCCCGTTAAGCGCACGGCCGGACGCGGCCATCGGCACCACTGCCGTCACCTCCGGCTGATAGAGGATGGCCTTGCCGGCCGCCTGAAGCGCCGCGCAGAGTCCTTCCAAACCGCCTTCGCCGCCTTGCGGGACATCGGGCGTAGCGAGCGCCTGCCGGCTTACCAAGAGGCAGGCGTCGGAGCCAGCGTCCACCTCACGGAAGAAGTTGAATTCCGGGGCCAGCGGGTCCTGCCCCGCACCCATCATGTGCACCAGCCCATCTGGAGTACGCACCCCGCCGGCTGCGACCAAGCGGCCGTCCGTGCCCATGACCTTCACGCAGACCGCACCCGCCGGCGCCCCGCTGAGCCGGGCGTCCTGCGCGCACTGCACCATCCGCGACAGCCAATCGTTCGGCTGGATATTGATGGCCGAGAGCAGCAGCAGCCACTCGCCCGCGCCCAGACTCAGGGCCTCCGCGAGCAGCTTGCGGGTGTCGACCTCCCTGCCGACCGCGACTCGGCGCAGCGCGGGCAAGCGCGCCTCGAGGACCCCGGCGATCGGATGGCCCTCCGGGTAATGCAGCAGCAGCTCGAACGGCGGGACATGCTGCCCCTCCGCGAGGCCCTTGAGGAGTCTGATCGTATCGGGCGCGACGCGGCTCGGATCCATGAGGATCATGACGAGCGGCCGCGGGTGCGGCTTGAGATCGATCGAGGAGAGCTCGAGCGCCTGCCAGAGATCCCGGATGCTCGGCTCCGCGCAGGCTCGCGATCGACGTAGCCTACACAACAGCGAGCGCGCGACCACAGCCACGCCATAGGCCTTGGCGGTATCGGCGATATGCCCGGCATGAGCGGCAAGGCGCACCAAGGGACGCTTGACGCGCAGCAGTACCGACTTGCCCTGCCGGTATGGCCGCAGCAGCGGCTTGGTGAGGACTGCGACCGTGCTCAGGATGCGTCCGTGGAAGGAGCGGTAGCGCGCCAGCTCTTCCCGGCACCAGAGCGCGTCCGTGAGGCTCTGAATTCCGAGGATGTCGAGGAGCTCGCGATCCGCCTCGCGCGCCGACTCCAGGATGCGCTGCCTGGCATCGGCGGCGAGGATACGCTCGTGGAGCGTGGCGACCTCCTGCTCGACGGTGCGCTTCTCGGCAGCCAGGAGCGAGTGGCGAACCTTCCACTGCTCCAGATCGAGCTTGGCCGCATTCAGCTTCTCCCAGACCGCCAGATGCTTGCGCGCGCTCTCTTCGCGCAGCTCCTCGTACATGCTGCGATGCTTGGCGTAGTCCACCAATCCGAGCAGCTGCTCGAGGCTCCAGCGGGAGCGCCATTTGCCAAAGATCCGTGCCAGCCCTGGGTCGATGGCCTGGTCCTGCTGACGCAGCCCAAACCCGCTCTCGCTGGCGATGCGGTAGACCGCACTCACCTGATCGACATGGGCCAGGGGTGTCAGCGCACTGAGCTGGATCCAAAAATCCCAATCCTCGTAGACGTCCAGGGTCTCGTCGAATCGCAGCGAGGCGCCAACCAGATCACGCGCGAAGAGGACGGCATGGATGGGCAGATAGTTCTCGATCAGCAGGCGCAGCGGGTCGTAGGGCTCATTGAAGACGTGCAGGGTGCTCCACTCGCCGTCCGCCTCCTCGCGACGACATGCGACCCCGGCATAGGCCGCCCGAGCCTCACCTCTGCCCGCGATCGCCGAGACCAGGCTGGCGATATGCTCTGGCAGCAGCCAATCATCGTCATCCAGAAAAAGGGCATAGTCGCCCAGCGCCCGGTCGAGCCCGAGGTTGGCGGCCGCGCCCCGCCCCAGCTGCGCGCCCGTCGAAGCCGTGCGCATGGGAAACTCGCCGCAATGGCTCGGATGGCCGAGGCTCCCCTGACCGGCGACATCCACGAGGACCACTTCGAGGCGTCTGTAGGTCTGGGCCGCAATGGAATCCAGCGCCTGATCCAGCGTCGCTCTAGCCGTCGTTCGGACGATGACGGAAACAAGCGAGCCCGACTCGGCGCCTGCCGCCGAGCCCTCTGCGCTCGGGATCCGGCCGAGACCTGAGATCCAATCCTGAATCTCCGCCGCGCCGACGAGACGAAAGCCTTCCGCGGCCGTAACGTCCTCATCCAGCCCGGCGGCACGGATGACGCTCATCGCGCTCGCCTGACGCATCCGCGCGGCCGCGTCCGGAAGCTCGGCCAGGCACTGCATGGCACGCGACTTGGCTTCCACCGTCTCCGTGATGTCGGCCAGGTGAGTCGGCGCCATGGGCGCACTCAGCTCGTAGGTGGCCAGCTCAGGACCAGCCGGGG
Organism: Thiorhodococcus minor; assembly: GCF_010820565.1. Taxonomy (GTDB): domain Bacteria; phylum Pseudomonadota; class Gammaproteobacteria; order Chromatiales; family Chromatiaceae; genus Thiorhodococcus; species Thiorhodococcus minor. The sequence goes on from NZ_JAAIJQ010000030.1 coordinate 40,927, forward strand.
AGCGACGCACCGCCTCGCGCGCGATCAGCCCGAGCCGCGCGCGCGCTGGGTCGGGGTCGTCGAATGCGGGGGCGTAAATGCGCACGACCGCCAGCTCGGCGAGCTGATCGATGAGCCAGCGCACACTCGCCTCGTCATAGCCGAACGGCTGCTCGAGGCGTGACCTGAGGCGCACCTCCTTGCAGCCAAGACATTCGCCAGCGGCGCGCGCTAGCCCCGCCCAGCCCGCAAGCGCCTGCGCATCGTCCTCGGCGGCCAGCTCCGGCAGCACCATGACGAAGACATCATGGTCACGCGCTGCGTGCCGCGCCAAGACGCCACCACAGGCGCAGACCTCATCGCCTGGGCGTGCCGCCAACGCCAGAACGGGACCGCTCTCCAGTGCGAGGGACGGCAGGCTTCCATTGTGCTCGTTTCCAGGACTGCTCATGCGGGGCGCAGCGGCTCGCTGTCTTCGGGGTATCGGACCCAGTCTCAACCGGACGAGGGATGATACACCATGCCGCCGGCACGGATCGGAATTGGCGCATTCGCGCAGTGACGCCTTTGATGCTCAGGCGCCTCGGCGCGGATCGCCCGAGATCGGCGCAGTCGGCGGGACGCGGATTGGAATCCGGCTCAGCCCGCCCGAAGCGCCTCGCGGACACGAGAAGTGCGCAGCCGACCTCTTTCCCAGGGTACATCGCCTCGTCCGCGCTCGGCACGCTTCGTCGAGACCGCCGTCGGCGGCACCCCGCGCCGCCCACGGCTCAGACCAAGGGCATCGCCGCGATGCTCAATGCCGAGCCGCCGCAGGGCGCGAGGCATGCAGATCGGCCGCGCGCAGCCGTTTCGCGGTCTCGTACTGCGCGTCCGTCATCTGCATGCCCACGACCTCGCGCAAGCGCTCCGCATCCCGATCTCCCTGCGCGACGGCGAGCGAGAGCCAATAATGCGCGAGCGCGAGATCGACGGGGACGCCCCGCCCCTCGGCGCACACCAAGCCCATGGCATACTGGGCATCCACCTCGCCGCGCTCGGCGGCCTCTTGAATGCGCGGCACCATCGCGGGGTCGTTGCGGAGAAGCACGAGATCCTTCAGGTAAGCGCTGCTGGTCATCGAGGTTTCTCCTGGGAAGAACATGAACCTAGTTCGAGCGGCCAGCGGCCAGCGGCCAGCGGCCAGCGGCGGAAAATCATACAGTTGCCGGATTTTCTAGCCGCCCACCCCTTGGGTGACTCAGAAGAAGACCTGAAAGCAGCGCCAAAACAGAGCTTTGAGCTGGCTGCTGGTGGCTGGCAGCTCTTTCTAGGATGAATCCTTGGGTCAGCCATGCCCTGAGGAAGGCGCTGAGCGCCGCGAGCGCGGACTGGGTCGCGCCGACGATGGCTGCCAAAGTTTTCCGGTCCGCCGGGGCAAGCTGGTAACATCGGCGCTCACGTCGTCGACAATGAGATCGGGACTGATCGGGCTTCTCAGCGCGAGCGGCGATGGCCGTCGGACCAAATCCCGCGCCGATCGCAGGTGAGGTTGGGCCGCACCTGGACGCTTCCAAGCATGCGGTCACCTTCCCCGGACGCGCTCCAGGCATCCACAGATGAGCAACTCTCCGATGACTCTGATCCAACCCTTCTCAGGCCTGCGCCCCGCGCCAGACCAAGCGGGCGAGGTCGCCGCCCCGCCCTATGACGTCATGAGCGCGGCCGAAGCAAGACGAATGGTCGAGGGACGGCCGTGGAGCTTCCTGCACATTTCACGGCCCGAAGTCGATCTCCCGCCCGGGACAGACCCCTACGCGCCCGAGGTCTACGCCAAGGCGCACGAAAACCTCGGCCGCATGCTCGACCAGGGCTTGCTGATCCGCGATCCACAGCCAAGCTATTACGTCTATCGGCTCACCATGGGCGGGCATCGGCAAACCGGGCTGGTCGCCGCCGCGTCCGTGGAGGCCTATGACACCGACCGGATCAAGAAGCACGAGCACACCCGCCCAGCCAAGGAAGATGACCGCGTACGCCAGATCCAGGCCCTTGGCGCCCAGACCGGGCCTGTCTTTCTGGTCTATCGCGCCCACGCCGAGATCGACGCCTGCCTTGCCCGCGTGAGCGGCGCCGAGCCGGAGGTCGACATCACTGCGCCAGACGGGGTGCGTCACGAGCTCTGGACGCTCACCGATGCGGGGGAGATCGACCTCCTGACCCGCGCATTCGACGCGCTGGACGCCCTCTACGTGGCCGATGGGCACCACCGCTCCGCGGCCGCCTCGCGGGTCGCGGCTCAAGGTCGGCAGGAGGGTCGCGCCAAGGACCAGGAGCAAGGCTTTCTCGCCGTCATCTTCCCGCACGACCAGATGCAGATCCTCGACTACAACAGGGTCGTTCGCGATCTCAATGGTCAAAGCGTCGCGGACTTTCTCGACCGAATCCGCAGCGCCTTCGAGGTCAAGCCTTCGGGCACGCCCGTGAAACCGGCCGCGCCGGCAGACTTCGGGATGTACCTGAAAGGGCAGTGGTACCTGCTGAGACTGGATCCCCGACACATCCCTGCCGAGGATCCGGTTGCCAGGCTGGACGTCAGTCTGCTGCAGGAGCACCTGATCGCGCCCATCCTCGACATCGGCGACCCCAGGCGCGACGACCGCATCGATTTCGTGGGTGGAATCCGCGGGCTGGAAGGGCTCGCCGCGCGTGTCGATTCGGGTGAAATGGCCGTAGCCTTCGCGCTCCATCCGACGCGCATGGAGGATCTCATGGCAGTCGCCGACGCTGGCGAGGTCATGCCACCCAAGTCCACATGGTTCGAGCCCAAGCTCGCCGACGGTCTCGTCAGCCTAGTCCTCGACTAGGGCCGAGAACCGCCAAGAATCGCACGGAACCGAACCGGCCTCGCAGCTAGAGGCCGACCAGCAAGGCCCCATCATGGTCAAGCCCACCTACAACCTCCCGGATCAAGACGCGGACGACGGCACCGCCATCGCGCACTGGCTGCGAAGCATCCAGGCGCACTACTCGGAGGAGGAGAGCGCGCGGATCGCGGAGGCCTGCCAGGCCATGGCCGAGTGCCATGGCGACCGCCACGTGGACACAGGCGAGACCCATGTGCGCCACGCCGTCTCGACCGCGGACATCCTGCTCGGCTTGCGCATGGACGACGAGACCCTGATCGCCGCGCTGCTCAACGGCTGTTTGGCCCGCGGAGACATCACCGAGGCCCAGCTCGGCGAGCGCTTCGGGCCCGGCATCGCCCGCATGGTCGGCGACCTCGCCCGCATCGGCCAGATTGCGAGCATCGACGCCGTGATCGCGGAGAAGGATCAGCCCCAGCATGAGGAGAACCTGCGTCGGCTCCTGCTCGGCATCGCCGAGGACGTGCGCGTCGTGCTGGTGGTCCTGGCCGAGCGCGTGCACCTGATGCGCGCCATCAAGGACCTGGAGCCGGGCCGCCGGACCAAGCTCGCGCGCGACACCCAGCGCGTCTACGCCCCCCTCGCCAATCGCCTGGGTATCTGGCAGATCAAGTGGGAGCTGGAGGATTTGACCCTGCGCTACCTCCAGCCCGGGGAGTACAAGCGCATTGCCAAGCTCCTTTCCGAGCGCCGCGGGGAGCGCGAGCAATACATCGCCGGCGTCATCCAGACCCTGCGCGAGAAGTTCGCAGAAGCCAAGATCGAGGCCGAGATCACAGGGCGCCCCAAGCACATCTTCAGCATCTGGAAGAAGATGCAGCGCAAGGGGGTCGACATCGCCGAGATCTTCGACTTGCGCGCGGTGCGCATCATGGTCCACACGGTGGCCGACTGTTATGCCGCGCTCGGCGTGGTGCACGGACTCTGGAAGCACATCCCCAAGGAGTTCGACGACTACATCGCCACGCCCAAGGGAAACATGTATCGGTCGCTGCACACCGCGGTCATCGGGCCCGAGGACAAATCGCTCGAGGTGCAGATCCGTACCTACGACATGCATCGCCATGCCGAATACGGTGTCGCCGCGCACTGGGCCTACAAAGAAGCCAAGGGCCACGACGCCGAGTTCCAGCGGCGCGTCGTCTGGATGCGCAACTGGCTCGAGCTCAAGAACGAGAGCGATAACGTGGCGAACGTCATGGAGCGCTTCAAGGCGGAGCTCGAGCCCGTCCATATCTATGTGCTCACGCCCCAGTCCAAGGTGGTCGAGCTTCCCAAGGGGTCGACGCCACTGGATTTCGCCTACGCCATCCACTCGGAGGTCGGCAACCGCTGCCGCGGCGCCCGTGTCAACGACCGCATCGTCCCGCTGAACTACAGGCTCAATAGCGGCGACATGGTCGAGATTCTGACGCAGAAGAACGCCGCACCGAGCCGCGATTGGCTCAGCCCCCACCACGGCTATCTCACCACGGCGCGGGCACGCAACCGGGTGCGTCAGTGGTTCAAGCAGCAGAGCTTCGACCAGCACCTGCAGAACGGTCGCACCGCCTTGGAGCGCGAGATCGCTCGACTCGGCATCGTCGAGAAGCCCCATCCTGACGAGCTTGCGCCACGCTTCAACTTCAAGCGTGGCGAGGACATGCTCGCCGCCATCGGGCGCGGCGATCTGGCCGTGGGCCTCGTCGCGCGCAAGGTCGGCGAGCCCAAGGCCGAAGAGGCAAAGGCCAAGGAGCCCGCGCCCAAGCCGCGCGCGCCAGCCAGGCACAGGGCGTCACCGACTGGCGACGTCGTCGTCGAAGGGGTCGACGACCTCATGACGCACATGGCGCAATGCTGCAAGCCCGTGCCCCATGACCCCATCGTCGGCTTCGTCACCCGTGGCCGGGGCGTGAGCATCCACCGCAAGAGCTGCAACAACGTCCGCCACCTGCCGCCGGAGGAGGCCGAGCGCTTGATCGATGTCCGCTGGGCGGACCAACCGGCGGAAACGACCTACCCCGTCGATCTGCTGGTCATCGCCTCCGACCGCAAAGGCCTGTTGCGCGATGTCACCTCGATCTTCTCCGACGACGATGTGGATGTGTTGGGTGTCAACACCCACTCCGAGCGCAGCACGGACACCGCGTCCATGCGTTTCACCATCGAGGTCAGGGATATGCGGCAAGTCGCGCGTCTCACGGGCAAGCTGCAACAGCTGCCGGAGGTGCTGAGCGTGCGACGGTCACTGTGAGGGCACGGCGGCCATGAGCACATCGCGAGGACTGCCAGCATCCGCGCCGGAGAGGATTGCGCGTCGCTTCGAGATCGAAGCCGAGGTGCTCGCGATTCGCCCCTTGGGACGCGGTCTGATCAACGACACCTTCGCGGTCCTGACGTCTCGCCAAGGCTACGTTCTGCAGCGCATCAACACCCATGTCTTCCCGCGTCCCGAGCAGATCATGGCGAATCTGCTCGCCCTGACCGAGCTCCTGGACCAAGCCGACGGCTCGGATGTCCGCATCCCCCGCCTCATCCTGACTTGGGATGGCGCCCCCTTGACGCGCGACGAGACTGGCGAGCCATGGCGGATGATGGAGCTGATTACCAACACCAAGACGCTGACCAGATTGGAGACTGCCGAAGAGGCCGAAGCGGTCGGGCACGTCCTGGGGACATTCCACAGAACTGCCGCCAGGCTGCCGCTGGAGCAGTTCGGGCTTTCGCTGCCCGGGCTCCATGAGACTGGGAGCTATCTGGAGCGGCTGCGCCGAGCCCTTGCCGCCCATGAGGCCGCGCGCTGCGCTGCCGTCGAGACGCTGGTCAAGCTGATCGGTCAGCGCGAGCACCTGGTGGAAGCGCTGGAGTCCGCAAGGCGCGATGGCCGCGCCACAACAAGGATCACCCATGGGGATCCCAAGCTGGACAACATCCTCTTTGCCCAAGACGGAGCCAAGGCCGTCGCCATCATCGACCTGGACACGGTACAGCCTGGCCTGGTTCAGCACGATCTCGGCGACTGCCTGCGCTCCTGCTGCAACAGGAGCGGCGAGGCCGGGACGGCCTGCTTCGATCTCGAGACCTGCGAGGCCATCCTCGCCGGGTACGCAGAGCAGATGGGGGGAGTGCTGTCCCCGGCGGAGGTGGAAACGCTCTACGCGGCGATCGCCCTTATCCCGCTCGAGCTGGGAATCCGCTTCTTGACGGATTACCTCGAGGGAAACCGCTACTTTCGCGTCGAGTTTCCCGAGCAGAATCTGCGCAAGGCAGAGATCCAGCTCGCCTTGGCCGCGGACATCGAGCGGAAGGAGGCAAGGTTGCGGGAGATGATCGCCGCCGCCTTTACCTAAGCGAGAGCTGGGCGCCTTGCCTATCGCGTCGAAGCCTGCAGCTCTTTGTGCCGACGCAGGATGTAGCGGCCGAGCATGTCGCGCGTCTCATCCTCCAGGGGCTCGAAACGAATACCGAGCTGGACCTTTTTGTCGTCGAGCCGGGTGTGTCTCACGACATAGCCGAGCAAACGCACGAACTCCGCCTCGCCGGGGAGCACCAGACGCAGATCTGTGAGGGGCTGGTCCAGCTCGGGCAGGTGCTCCGCGGACTGCTCGATGGCCATGCCTGTGTAGGAGAGGTTGACCACCCGCGGCCGCTCGAGGCGCCCGCTCTGGTCGACGAGCCGCATCTCCTGCTCGCTCTCCAAGGGCACCCGCCAGCTGCGCGAGCGCTCGCCCCCCTCCAGGATCTCAGGCACTCCCACCTCGAGCGTCATCTCGCCGGTATCCATGCGCGCGCGCGGCTTCAGCGGGAAGCGCAGCCGATGGCCTTGCCAGCCCGCCTGCAGCTCGATGCGAGGGCTCTCCGAGAATGCCTCGAGCAGACCGGCGGCGTCCTCCGAGACACGAAGCCAGCCGCCGACCTCGTCCTCGGACTCCTGCTCGGGCTGAGCGAAGAGCTGCTGGATGTACTCCAGCTCCTCGGAAGACAGGATATTGTTGCCGCGTGATGCCACTGTTCAATCACCAGCTCGTCGGAAGACTCGTCGGCCAGCAGATGCCGAAACATCTGGCGCGGTACGCCTCGAATCGCCAAGAGCCGGCTGAGGCGAGGCACCCTATGTTTCGGCCAAGTATCAAGTATGGTTGATGTTTCGGACAAGTCATGCGTGCGTGAGCTCCGCAGGCGGCCAGATCCTGAGCGCCCAGATGCCTGACTCACCATCACCCGCGCGAATGAGCAGGATCACGGACAGGGCTTGGAGCCCGGTCTATGCTGGAGGAATCGCACGGCGAGTAGTGAGCCATGGCCGAGTCGATCCAGAATTCGCATTTTTTGCTGCGTAGACTGCACTCGCTGCTCGGCCTGTTGCCGATCGGCGCCTTCCTGAGCTTCCACCTTTGGGAGAACTCCCAGTCCCGGCTCGGCGCATCGCATTACAACGGCGAAGTCGTCGCCTTTCTGCAGGGCACGAACTATCTGACGGTCATCGAGATCGTCGTCATCGCCTTGCCGCTCGTCCTTCATGCCGGGTACGGGCTGCTGATCTCGACCCAAATGCGCTGGGCGCCCAGGCGCCATGCCTACCTCAGAAACTGGGCCTACGGACTGCAGCGCATCTCCGGCATCGGCATCCTGCTCTTTCTCGTCCTGCACGTCGGCATGACACGCGTCCAAGGGCTGTGGGAGCCGACGGTTCGCGCCGACCTCTATGGACACATGCAGCACCTGCTCACACAGCCCGCGATCTTCTGGCTCTACCTGATCGGACTCCTGCTCTCCGTCTTCCACCTCGCAAACGGCCTCGCCACCATGGGGATCGTCTGGGGGCTGACCGCCTCGGCCGAGGCGCAACGGCGTTTCGGCTACGTCTGCGCCGGTCTTGGCGTGCTGCTCGCCGTGATCGGGATCCAGGGCCTGCTGGGGTTCCTGCCATGACGGAGCGCGGCGGTGCCATCGTCATCGGCGGCGGGCTCGGCGGCCTCTGGGCGACGCTGACCATTGCGAACGCCAGTTTCCCGGTGCAGCTGTTCTCGCTCTTCGAGGTGCGCCGCAGCCATTCGGTCTGCGCCCAGGGCGGCATCAATGCCGTGCTCGACACCAAGGGGCAGCACGACTCGGTCCAACAGCACATCATCGACACCATCAAGGGCGGCGAGTACCTGGCCAATCAGCCACCGATCAAGAGCATGTGCGAGAGCGCACCCGGACTCATCCGCACCTTCGACCGCATGGGCGTGACCTTCTCGCGCACGGCGGAAGGTCTCCTGGACCAGCGCCTCTTCGGCGGGGTCAAGAACAAGCGGACCTGCTTCGCCGGCGCCAGCACGGGCCAGCAATTGCTCTACGGGGTGGATCAGCAGGTGCGCCGGCTGGAGTCCCTCGGCCAGGTCACCAAGCGCGAGTGGTGGGAGTTTCTCGAGCTGCTCAAGGACGACGCGGGCTGCTGCCGCGGCATCCTCGCCATGAACCTCCGCAGTTTGGAAGTCCGCGCCTTTGCGGCCGAAGTCGTCGTGCTGGCCACGGGGGGCTTCGGCCAGATCTACGCCCCCAACACCACCACGTCCACCAACTGCACGGGCGCCGCCGCGAGCCGCTGTTACCAGCAGGGCGCGCGCTTCGCCAACGCCGAGCTCTTCCAGTTCCATCCGACCGCGATGATCGGGCGCGACAAGACCCGTCTCATGAGCGAGGCCGCACGCGGCGAGGGCGGGCGCATCTGGGTACCGCGCACCCCGGACGACCAGCGTGCCGCCAGGCGCATTCCGGAGGCTGAGCGCTTCTATTTCCTCGAAGAGATGTTTCCCTCCTATGGCAACACCGTGGCACGCGACGAGGCCTCGCGCGCCATCTGGCGCGTTACCAGGCAGATGGGACTGGGCCTGCGCGGCACCGACAGGGTCTACCTCGACCTGACCCATCTGGATCGCGCCTTAGTCTCGACGCGGCTCGGGGCCATTCTGGACATCTACCGCAAGTTCGCCGGCGTGGACCCGCTCGACGAGCCCATGGAGATCTTCCCCGCGGCCCACTATCCCATGGGGGGACTCTGGGTGGACTTCGAGCGCGACCCAGACGGCGGCATGGTGTCCGAAAGCCCGCGCAACCACGCGACGAGCATCCCCGGCCTCTACGCCTGCGGCGAGTGCGACTACGCCTATCACGGCGCCAATCGCCTGGGCGCCAACTCGCTCCTCTCGGCCAGCTTCTCGGGGCGTGTCGCGGGCACCTCCGCGGTCTGCTATCTGCGTGGCCTCGGGTCTGGCCATGCGAGGCTGAGACAGCACGACATCGACCGAGCGATCGCACGCCAGGCGTCGCAGAATGAGCGACTCATGCGCAGCGACGGCCCAGAGAGCCCTTTCGAGATCCACCGCGCGCTCGGCGAGCTGATGACGGCCAAGGTGGGTGTGGTGCGCGCCAATCCGGAGCTCGAGGTCGCCCTGGAAGAGCTGAGGGAGCTCGACGCGCGCCTCGGTCGGATCCGGCTCGGAGACACCAAGGATTGGGCCAATCAGCCCCTGTCCTTCGCCCGGCAGCTGCGCGACATGATCCGGCTCGGGACGGTCGTGACGCAGAGCGCGCTCGCACGCGACGAGTGCCGCGGCGCGCACTACAAGCCAGAGTTCAAGCTCAGCATCCCCGAGGGCAAGTTTCCGGGCGATCCCGAGTTCGAGGACTACCGCGCCCGCTGGCAGGCGAACAACGCGCGCTGGCTGAAGACGACCATCGCCGAGCATCGCCCCGAAGGTCCCAAGATCGACTTCGAGCCCGTGGACACCAGCCTCTACCCCCCCGTCAACCCACGCGACTACCGATGAGCGCCATCCCAGGCAATACGCCGGCCGCGAAGGCCATCCATCTGAGGATCCGCCGTCAGGACAGGCCCGACAGCACGCACTATTGGCAAGACTTCAAGCTTGGCTACGAGCCGGACCACAATGTCGTCTCGGCGCTGCTGGCCTTGCGCGCCGACCCGGTCACGGTCGCTGGTGCGCGCGTCGAGCCGGTCGCCTGGGAGCACAACTGCATGGAGGAGGTCTGCGGCGCTTGCGCCATGCTCATCAATGGCGTTCCCAAACCCGCGTGCTCGGCCCTGGTGGACCAGCTCGCGCAGCCCATCGTGCTGGAGCCCCTGCCGAAATTCCCGGTGGTGCGGGACTTGATCGTCGATCGCTCACGCATCGACGACGGATTCCGGCGCGTCAAGGCCTGGATCGACATCGACGGCCCTTGGGACATTCACGAAGGCGCGCCGCGCATCTCGCAGCGTCAGTGGTCGGAGAGCTACCTCTACAGCCGCTGCATGAGCTGCGGCTGCTGCATGGCCGCCTGCCCGCAATTCGGCCCGCACGCGGACTTCATGGGCCCAGCGCCACTGGCCCAGGTCCGCTTGATGAACGCCCACCCCACCGGCCGCTACGACAAGGCCGATCGGCTCCACGCCATCGTGGCCGAGGGCGGATTGAGCGATTGCGGAAACGCGCAGAACTGCGTGAGGGTCTGCCCGAAGGCGATCCCGCTGACGAGCGCGATTGGGGAGCTGGGCCGGCAGGCGACGCTTCAGGCGCTGAGGGACTTGCTTGGGTAGTTGAAGCAGCCAGTCCGCTGACGAGATGGTGGGACGCTGCGCCCCGCTATCCATCAGCCGCTCGGCCAATGGAAGCGTCGCGACTCACTCGATGGAGCAAGGATAGCGGCAGGCCGAGCCTCGCGGCAGCGATGCGTCAGCGCCGCCCCAACGAGGTGCGATAGCTGGACTGATAGAGCGACATGACCCGCTGCTGATCGGCGTCCTCCTCGCGGCCGCAGAGCCTGAAATAGGTCTCGGCGAAGGCGCGATCCGCACCCAAGATGTGGGCCAGGAGCCAATCGCGCACCAGGCCTTGAGTCGCCTCGTCGAAGACATGCAGCCCGTTGGCGCGCCACTCACGCAGCATTGCCGTGAATTCGGCCATCAGAAGGGCATGCTCGCTCTGATGCTCGCCGATGCCCTCGTAGTCGAACGCCCTCATGAAGTCTTCCTCGCGACGGAAATGCTCGCGCATCGACTCCCCGAGCTGCGTCAGGGCGTCGATGAGGGCGTTGGCATCTCCGGATCGGCCGCTCGACGCCTCCGGGCAGAACCGGATACAAATATCGGCGAGCTGATCGATCAGAGCGCGGTGGTCTCTATCCAATGCCTCGATACGGAGAGACCAATCCTCGCGCCAGGTCAATAACTTGGGCATGAAATCCTCCATCTCCCGGACTCTTGCGGTCCGATGATTCTGGTTTTGACACCCGCTCGGGTGCCGGGCTGGCTCGGTCAGACAGAAAGGCGCGGCCTTGCGCTCGATGTTCTTCAGTGGCTCCTGGACGGCTTGGTCGCTGGCGGCAGCCCGCCGAGCTCCGAGGCAGGGTATCGAGATGGGCTATCTCGACCCTGGCGGTTGCCGGAAGGGAAGCACGCGACCCACCCATGGCTGGATACCTTGATCGCGCTGCCGTTCCAGCATGCGGTCCAGTGCCGGTCCGATCTCCGCGAGGAGCCTCAACTGCACCCCACGCAGATCCCTAAAATAGTAGACCATTTCACAGGGAACTGGGGCGCTGAGAGAATCCCGGCTGCCCGCCGGCTGCCAGGCGAGACGGATGAGGCGCCCGCCCTCGCCGTTTTGATGGGCATAGCCGCCTTGCCCGTCGACGAAGACGATCTCCTGGCGCTCCACCACGGCGAGATACTGCATGGAGCGGACGGGGAGGAAGACGCTGACGCCGCCAGCGGCACGCAGCAGCCGCTGCAGCCGATTGTAGAGATCCGCCGAGATGCTGCTCGACTCGCGCACCTCCTCGCGATCAGGACGGAAGAAGGTCTCTTTGACGTGGTAGCTAACCATGACGCGCCCCGTGCCCTGCGCCACGACACGGACCCGCCAGCCGCAGCGGACAGATGATGGTGGATTGACGCCGAACGCCGCTCAACCGCTCTCGGGCCTTAGTCGTCGTCTCCAAGCTCGGGGCTCCAGCCCTGAGCGCGGGCGCGCTCGACGGCCTCGGCATAGATGCGCGCATGGCGCTCGCGCAGCTCCGGCGGAAGCTTCGACGCCAGTTGGCCGTAGGGCTCCCAGGCCGCACTGACCTTGTCGTAGAGGGCGTCGATGCCCTGTATCGTCCAGCCCTCGCAGGTCTCGTCCTCGGGAATGATGCCAAACACCCAGGCATCCCGGATGATGTTGGCGGTCGGCGTCATCCCGCCCTTTTCCTGCTTGTGGATGCCCTCGTAGATTTTCGGTTTCATGCGGATGACTTGCTCCAGATCGATAGCGACTTGGCCATGGCTGTGACTTGTTGGGCGATCATTGGCTCAGTTTAATACAGGCGTTTCAGCCCAGGCTCAAGCAGAAAGCACCATGAGACAGACGCAATTCGACATCATCCGTCATGGCGAGCCCGTCGGCGGCCGGCGATATCGCGGTGGCGGCATCGACGACCCGCTTTCCGAGGCCGGCTGGCGGCAGATGTGGGCAGCCATCGGCAATGAGGGCGACTGGGACCAGATCATCAGCTCGCCGATGCAACGCTGCCTGGCCTTCGCGCGCGCGCTCGCCGGGCGTCACGCACTCCCCTTGGCGGCCGACCCCGGCTTCGTGGAGATCGGCATGGGTGCCTGGGAGGGCCGCGCCCACGCCGAGGTCGCAGCCAGGGAGCCGGAGGCCTTCGCGGCCTTCTACCGCGACCCGGTCGGCCACCGCCCGCCGGGAGCTGAGCCCCTGAATGCCTTCTCGGCGCGCATCGCGACCGCCTTTGATCGACAGATGGCGGCCTATCCTGGTCGGCGCCTGCTCATCGTTTGCCACGCGGGCGTCACGCGCGCCCTGATCGGCCATGTCCTCGGGGCCAAGCCGAGCGCCTGGTACCGGATGCGCATCGACTATGCCGGCCTCAGTCGCGTGCGAGACGACGGCTTCGGCCCTGGGGTCGAGTTCGTCAACCGGCGACGCCTGAGGTGAGCCCAGGAGATCCGGCGAATCGGCCTCCCTCCCGGCTGACCAGAAAGCTCGGTAGTTCGTTTATACTTTTCGGTTTTCCGACACGCTGCGGCGCCACTCCATGCATCGAACCGACGACCTGCGCATCCGCGAAATCACCGAAGTTCGCTCACCCGAAGAGCTCCATCGTGAGTCTCCGCTGTCCGAGGCAGCGGCCGATACGGTCTACAACACGCGCCATGAGATCCAGCGCATCCTGCATGGCAGCGACGATCGGCTGCTGGTCGTGGTCGGCCCCTGCTCGGTGCACGATCCCGAGGCGGCGCTGGAATATGCAAAGCGTCTCCAGCCGCTGCGCGAAGAGCTGAGTCCTGAACTGCTGCTGGTGATGCGCGTCTATTTCGAAAAACCGCGAACGACGGTTGGCTGGAAAGGGCTCATCAATGACCCCAGCCTCGACGGCAGCTTCGAGATCAACAAGGGTCTGAGCATCGCCCGCAAGCTGTTGCTGGATCTCAACGAAATGGGCATGCCTTCAGGCACCGAGTTCCTAGACCTCATCAGCCCGCAATACATCGCAGACCAAGTGAGCTGGGGTGCAATCGGCGCCCGCACCACGGAGAGCCAGGGCCATCGTGAGCTGACGTCCGGCCTGTCCTGCCCGATCGGCTTCAAGAACGCGACCAATGGAGACGTCAAAGTGGCCATCGACGCCATCCATGCCGCGGCCCGCCCACATGTCTTCATGTCCGTGACCAAGGCGGGACGCTCCGCGATCTTCAGCACCACGGGCAACGTGGATACGCATGTCATCCTGCGCGGCGGCCAGCGCCCCAACTATGATACGGAGAGCGTGAGCATCGCGGCGGAGCAGATCGCCGACTCCGGCCTCACGCCGAAGATCATGATCGACTTCAGCCATGCCAACAGCGGCAAGAAGCCGGAGAAACAGGTGCGCATCTCGCAGGACGTCTCCGGCCAGATCGCCCGCGGCGATCGACGCATCATCGGCACCATGATCGAGAGTCACTTGGTGGGCGGACGGCAGAACGCCGGGGCCCCGGACGACCTCATCTTCGGTCAGAGCATTACCGATGCCTGCCTGGGCTGGGACGATACCGAGCCCGTTCTTCGCGAGCTCGCTCAGGCATGCGCAAGACGCCGCGAGTGCTGCTGAGCAGCCCGCCGCTTGAACACTAAACGTGTTTTGCGCTATGGTCCAATCCTCGGATAACGCCTATTGAAGTGCATCTCAAAGGCGTTTTCTCTCGATGATCGAGCACGGGGAGGAGACAGGCCATGGATACTTCGCGCCTACTTCAGGTCCCGGCGTCGGCCACTGCGCTAAGCCTCGCACTGCTGATCGCCGCGGACGCTCATGCCGGGCTCTTCAAGTGCAAACAGCCGGATGGCCGCGTGATCTACCAGCAGACGGCTTGCGGCGGTCATGCGGACGTCGATCCATTCGAGGTCGATATCCGCGGACCGGACGGCTCCAAGTCCGGGAAATCCTCGAGAGATTACTCGGTTGGCAGTCAAGCCAAGGCGATGCGCACCCAGCGCGAGCGCCTGAGCAAGGCCCGTCGACAGGCTAGGGCTCGGGCCGCAGCCGCGGCAAGGCGCGTGACCGGGAGCCCGAGCAAGACCCCCAATCGGTCGAAATGCGCGAAGCATCGTGCCGAAGTCGCCAAATGGAAGCAGAAGCTCCTGAATGGCTACCATGAGCGCACCGAAAAGGTCTACAACGAGAACAAGCTCGAGCACCATCAGGCACTGGTCGACCAGTATTGCGACTGAGCCCGGAGCAACCGGCTGCCGCCGTTGACGGCCAAGCGTCGGGGACACGGAAGCCCAGCCGCATTCGCATCCAAGGTCGCGCGTGGTGGCCCAGATCACAGCCGTCCGAGATACCGCGCCCCCCCCAGTCTGCTGCTTTGATCCCGAATCCAGGCCGCGCGCCGCAGCAGCCGCTCCGAGGGGTGCTCCAGCGAGAAGTTGCCCGGCGCCGGCAGGACTGCGATCAAGAGAGCGGCCTCCTCGGGCGTCAGATCGCTCGCCGAGTGATGGAAGTAGCGCTGCGCGCTCGCCTCGATTCCATAGGTGCTCGGACTGAACTGCGCGATGTTCAGATAGACCTCCAGGATACGCTCCTTCGGCCACAGCGTCTCCATCAGGAGCGTCAGCCAGCCCTCCGCGAGCTTGCGCCACCATCCAGATCCAGGCCAAAGAAAGAGGTTCTTCGCCGTTTGCTGAGTGATGGTGCTCGCACCCCGTAGATGACCGCCCCTGAGGTAGTCCGCGACCGCATGGCGAATCTCGATCAGGTCGAAGCCGAGATGGCTGGGAAATCTCTGATCCTCTCCCGCGATGGCCGCGAGCTGAATGCTCTGCGGGATCCGCGCCCATTCGATCCACTGGTGCCGATAGTAGGGCGGCGTCTGATCCAGCCGCCAAACGTTCAGCGCGTGCTGCGCCATGAAGGCCGAGGCCGGCGGATCGACCCAGCGGATGACGGCCACGAGCATGGCGCTCCCCAGAACGAGGGCGACGAAGACTGCCGACAGCCAGCTCAACAGAGGGCGGCCGATGGCGGCCCAGGTTGGTGGCGGAGAAGCCGCCTTCCTGGCATTGGTCTTCTCGCCCTCGACCGGAGACTCCTGAGATGGAAGCTCGCTGGCCGCGCCCTCGTCTTCGCGACCTTCGGAGCGGGCGGAGAGGGGCTGCGCCGCGTCCTGGCGCCGGTCTGGGACCCCAATCTCTGTCATCTGGTGAGCTGGACCTCCTGAGCTAGCATCGGCAATTCGCACCGCAAAGACCCGAGCGTCGAGGCCAGGGGCGCCCTTGACCTCGACGCTATCGGCTCAAGCGCAATTTCTCGGGATTATCCCCGAATCAGGGCTTCAGAAGGATGCAAGGAGCGCGGAAGCCTCGGGCAATCCGGGCGCACACTCGCCGGGGAAGACCGGCTATCAGGAGCCGGGGTTGAGGGCTGGCAGGGCTGCCCAGCGCAGGCGTCCGTCCTCGCCGCGAGTGCGCCGAAGCAGGCCCGCTCCCGGGCGCAGCTGTGCCATGAGCTCGCGCTTCCAGCGTTTGAAGTCGATGGATTGCTGTCCGTAACGCGCGGAATCTAGCTGGCGCATCAAATGCTCCAGCTTCTGCGGATCTGCGGCGGGCCGATGCGCGAGGATCTGCTGACTCAAGGCGGGCCGCGTCAAATCGCCCTGATTGCTCGCGCATGCGCGAGCCTGCTGCTCGAAGAGTGCATGCCATTCCAGAGGTGTCGAGGCGCGATTCGCGCGACGGATGCACCGGCTCATCTGAGTGCTGGCCGGCAGCATCCGCCAGAAGGCTGCACGCGCCTTCGACAGCAGCAGGGTCGGCCGCAGACCGGCCAGATAGGGAGCTGCCTTTCTCGCCAGCAAGCCGATGCCGGCTCGAAGCATTCGCCACATCGCGCCGAGAGAGGCCCGGCCGAGCTGCCAGGGCCGTCCGCGGAAAAGCACGCCCACCCAGTAGCCAACCACCAGCAGTCCGAGCCCGGCTAGGGGGATCCAAATCTTCGCCCAGCCCGACATCGTGAGCGCGGAGGCGGAGAAGCCGAAGGGACCACCGCCGCGAACGCTCAGCGTCTTGAGCGGCAGGCGCGTGACCTCACGCACGCCGAGGTCGATATTCCACCAGGCGATGCTCATCTCGGGCAGGGTGATGCGCCCACCGACCTGGGGTACCAAGGTGTAGTATTCGGTCCGGGTCGCGGAGAGGCGGCGCTCGTCGGAGGACAGCTGCGTGTCCGTCAGCGTCTGCTCGCGGTAAACGCGAAAGTCCGTGCCCTCGAGCTGGTTTTCCATGGTCGGGAGCTGAACCGCCGTTGCGCCTTCGCCGCGGATCTCGATCGCCAGAGTCACCGGCTGCCCTGGGGCTAGCGCCCCCTCGCGGTCCAGGCTCGACTTGAGCGACAGGGATCTCAGCGGCAGCCAGGGGCGAACCGAGGTCATCGAGGGGCGCACCTGCACCTGAATCGTCCGCCCTGGGCGCGCCTCATAGCGTTGCGTCAGGCCACCCACCACCTGCTCGCCCGTGACCTTGATCTGGGGCAGCTTCAGATCCCCAGCACGCAGAGGGACCACGCTCAGCAGGAAGCTATTGACGATCTCGCGCCGGCCGTCCCGCTGCCGGGTGCCGGTGTCTGGACCCTTGAGCGTCTTGAACAGAAAGTCGCTCGACGGCGGCAGCTCCAGATCCGCGGTGCTCAGGTTATCGCTACTGACGACGTTCAGGTGAAGGACAACAGGCTGCTGGAGATAGGGGTCCAGCTCCTCCAGCCGCCATTCGATCTTGGGCGGCTGGCCGCGCGTGGCTGGAAAGGATTGTTGTCCGTAGCCCTGCTGCCAGCTTGGCTGCTGATAGCCGGGATAGCCGTAGGGCATCTGGCCGCGACCCTGCGGCGCACTGAGTGGCTGCGCCGGTCGCGCCGGATAGCCAGGCGGCGTGCCCTGGGCGTTGCTGGGCGGAAGCGGCCGAAAGCGCGGGTCCTGCGTCTGCCCCGGCTGTCGCGGCTGGACCTGTTGAGGCTGCGCCTGCTGCCCGTAGTAGGGCGGTGCATAGTAGGGCTGACCGTAGCCCCCCGGGCCATAGCGGTAGGGCTGCGCCATGAGGGGCTTGATGCTTGCGCCCGCAAGCAAGAGCGCAAGCATCAAGCACGTCGCCTGCCTGACCGCCGGGTAGGACGCCGACCAAACCAAATCCCAAGCCTTTACCATGGGCGCGTCTCCCGCCAGCCGCCGGTCGCACCCTGGGCCTCGCGCAGCTCTTCGATGCGGAACTGGTTGCGCATGAGCAGCGTGGGATCACCCTGAATCTGTCTCAGCCGTTGCTCCATGGCGGCCATGCCGGGACCGCCCATGAGCCGCAGACCATCGAGCGACGGCATCTGACCTTCGCGCGTCTCCGCGTCTTGGTCGGTCCCCGGCTGGAAACCGAGCTGGTCGAATTGGTCGACGGCCTTGGCCTGCTGCGCATCGACGCTTTGGGGCAGCTCGGGCGGCTTTGCGGCGCCTCGCGGACGCGGAGGCCCGACCTGCTCGGAATCTTGGCGCTCTTCGCGACCACGTCCAGTCTCGTCCTCGCGCTCTGTCTCCTCTCTGCCGCCGCCCGCGTCGCTTTCTCGCGGCTCTTGCTCGGAGCCGCCCTTGTCCGCCTCGCCTTCCTTCTCGCCGCCGGCCTGGTCGCGCTCCTCCTCGCCGCCCGGGGCCTTCTCGTCGGTCGGCTCCTTGCGCTCGGACGCGCGCGTACCCTCGTCTTCGCCCTTCTGCCCGGATTTGTCCTCAGGCTGCTGCATGTCGCGCTCCTCGCCACCCTGCTCGCCTTCCGGACGCTGCTCCTTGGGCTCGCCCTCCTGATCTTGCTCCGCGGCCTCTTGGTCGGGCGCGGCACCGTCCTCTGAGCGCTCCTGCTCATCCTGTCGCTTGCCGGACGCTTGATCCTTGGAGTCCTCGCGGTCGCCAGCCGAGCGATCGGTCTCCTCGCCAGAGGCCCCGCCGCCGGTCGACTCCTCGGTCTTCGAGCCTTGCTGCCCGGTCTCTTGCTCCGACGCGTCGCCTCCACCCTCGGATTCGTCGCGCTCGCTTCCCTGGCCCTCGCGGCTTTCCTGACGACCGGTGTCACCGGATTGCTCGTCCTGCTGACCCGACTCACCCTTCGATTCCTCGCCTTGCTGCTCCTGCGCGTCCGAGGAAGAGCCGGATTCCTGTGGCTCGCCCTCTCCGGATTGCTGCTGCTCGCTCTCCTGCTGCTCGCCGGATTGCTGCTGCTCGCTGGAAGACTCCTGCTGCGACTGCTCTTGCTGCTCGGACTGCTCCTGCTGGCTGGAAGACTCCTGCTGCTGGGATTGCTGATCCTGCGACTGCTCCTGCTCGGATGGCTGCTGCTCCGAGCGCTGCTCTTCTTCGGATCGCTCCTGCTGCGCGGATTCCTGCTGCTCTTGCGATCGGCGCTGCTCCAGGGACTGGTCGCGGCGGTCCTGCTCGCCCTTGTCGCCCTCGGTCTCCTCCTGCGCTTCCTCCTCGGCCTGGTCGCGGAACTGCTCCTGCTCCAGGCGCGCCAGCATGGCACGGGTCAACGCCAGGTTGTAGGCAGCATCCTCATGGGAAGGATTGGTGCTCAGAACCCGCTCATAGGCCTTGGCGGCGCCGGTATAGTCGCCGAGCTGGAAACGGCTGTTGCCCAGGTTGTACTGGGCATCCTCGCCGGAGGCACCATCGATGGCCTCGCTGAAGGCGCGCTCGGCCTCTTGATAGTCACCCTCGCGATAGAGGGCGACACCCTTGCGATAAGGGTCCTTGAAGGCAGCCGCCGCGGTCTCGTAGTCGCCGGCGAGGTAGGTGTCATAGGCCTTCTGCTCATCCGTGCGCAGCCAGTCCGCATGCGCCGGCAGTGCGAACAGGCCGAGGGTCGCGCCGATAGAAGCGGCAAGGCGTATCGCGTGCTCGCGCAGACTCATGAGCTGGCACCCCGCGAAGACTGGGGGGCAAGCCGGCCGCGCCGCGCGCCCTTGCGTGCTCCACGGAACTGGGGCAGCAGCAGGGCAACGAGCACCAGGACCGGCAGCCAGAAGCGCTCGTTCCAGATCCGCGTGCTGGTGTCGCTCGCCTCCGGCGGACGATGACTCAGGGTCGCTGCGGCGAGAATCTGGTCCGTGTCCGAGTCGCGATAGTCAGCGCGCAGATAGAGCCCGCCACCGGCCTGCGCCAGGCTCTCCAGCAGCCGCTCATTGAGGGCCGAGCGCACCGGCTTATGGTCGGGGTCGGCCGGATCCACCACCACGCCGCCCTGAGGCGCCGGCACCGTCGCGCCCTGAGGCCCGCCGACGCCCAGCGCGTGGAAGCGCACGCCCTGCGCGGCGAGCCGCGAGACGCGATCCCGCAAGCCCGGCTCGACGAGGTCCCCGTCCGAGATCAGCAGAATGGCCCGCGCACTGTCCTCGGGCAGGCCGGCGAGCAGGCTCTCGGCCCGATCCAGCGCCCGCGTCAGACTGCTTCCCTGGAGACTGGGGCTGGCCAGGTCGACGGAGAGCGCAGGCAGCGTATTGAGAATACTGGTGGAATCCTCTGTGATGGGCGACAGCACATGGGGCACAGAGGCGAAGACGATCAGCCCCAGGCGCACCTCGCGATTCTTGACGATGAGATCCTGCAGCTCTTGACGGGCACGCCCGAGGCGGCTGGGACTGACGTCCTCGGCCAGCATGGAGCGCGAGATATCCAAGAGCACCAGCAGATTGTTGCCGGGGTGGAAGAGGCGCACGTCGTCATAGTCCCAGCGCGGACCGGCCATGGCGACCAGCAGCAGGGTCCACAGCAGGCTCCAGCGCAGGAAGCGGCCCCAACGCTCGGTGGCCCGCAGATCGCGCGCGCCCGTCAGATGGGGCAGCAGGTGCGGATCCGCATAGCGGTGGATAGGCCCCTTGGCTGCACGCGCGGCACTGCGCACGAGCCAAATGGCGACTGGGACGATGGCGAGCAGCCCCAGGAGCCAGAGCGGTTGGTCGAAGTGAAAGCCTTGATTAGCCACTGGCAAGCCTGCGCAGATAACGCTTGCGCCCCTCGGGGAAGAGGCCGAGCGCGAGCAGCGCCAGCAGCGCGATCCCCAGGGGCCAGCGGTAGAGGGGTTTGGGCAGGAAGGCGGTGCGCGCCTCGGCCTCGGTCTTCTCGAGCTGGCCGACGCGGGTCGAGATCTCCTCGAGCGCCCGGGTATCGGTCGCGCGGAAGTAGCCGCCGCCGGTCAGGCCGGCGATCTCCTGCAGGGTTTCCTCGTCCATGGTGAGGTCGTCGCGATAGCGCACCCTACCGTCCTCGAAGATGGGGATGTCCTTCTGCTTGCTGCCCACACCGATGACATAGATGCGCGTGCCGGTGGCGCGCGCCAGCAGTGCTGCCTCCTTGGGTCCGAAGCTGCCCGCGTTGTTGTCGCCGTCCGCGATCACGATCATGACGCGCGACCCCTCCGGGCGCTCACGCAGCTTGCCGACGCCGAGCGCAATGGCGTCGCCAAGCGCCGTCGCCGGCCCGGCGATCCCGGGCACGACGCCGTCGAGCAGCTGATGCACGGCGTGACGATCCAAGCTCAGCGGCGAGAGGATGAAGGCCTGGCTGCCGAAGAGGATGAGCCCAACCCGGTCGCCGTCGCGGTTGTCGATGAAGCGTCCCATGACGCCCTTCACCACCGCCATGCGGTTGACCTGGCGGCCCTCGACGGTGAAGTCGAGCGCCTCCATGGAGTGTGAGGCATCCACGGCGATCATGAGGTCGTAGCCAGGCGTGCTCACTTCCGTATAGGGCGTCAGCCACTGTGGGCGCATGAGGGCGACGACCAGTGCGATCCAGAGCAGATAGAGCAGCGCCCGGTGCAGCCAGCCGGCCAGTTGCAGCCGGGGCCGGCGCACACTGAAGGCGGCTCGCAGCTCGTCGAGCCGCGGATGGAGCAGCGTCTCGCGCTGCCCCTCCAGGGTCTCCTCGACCTGCTCCCCGCGATCCGGCCAGAGGTAGGGCAGGATCCATGGGAGGGGCAGCAGCAGCCCGGCCCAGGGCCAATGGAATTCAAACATGGCCGCCTCCTGCAGGCGCGGAGGCCGACCTCGAGCGCCACCGTCGCCAGCGACGCCGTTTGGGCTCGCGCGCGCTTACCCAGCCCTCGGCGGCCTCGATCAGGGCCATGAGGTCTTGTGCGGTGACACCCGGGGGTGCATAGGGGGCGACCAGCAGCGGCTGGCCGCGCTCGCGCCAGGCGAAGCCGTTGGGATCCTGCGCCTGCAGCCACTCCAGCCAGGCCGGACCCGTGAGGCCGGCACAGGCCGGACGCCCGAGCCGCGCCATGGCGATGCGGCGCAGCAGCTCCGAAAGCTCGCTCGCCGTCGCCTTCGGGTCCTGTCCGCCTTGCGCACGGCGCCGGAGGTCCCGCAGGGCAGCGGCGGCATCCCAGCGCCAGGTCCCCAGGGTGATACCAGGGATCGGCACGCGCAGGCTCAAGGGCGTTCGCCAGCGCCAGATGGCATAGCCGATCAAGAGGACCGCCCCCAGGATCAGCCACCAGCCCGGCGCCGGCGGCCACCAGGGGATCGACGAAATGTCCCGGATGTCCCGGAGCTGCGGAGCCTGCTGGAGGGGTGAGAGAATCGGATCCATCAGACTGCCCGCGAGCGCGCGCGCTGCTCCAGATTGCGAATGAGGGTGAGGTGGATCTCGGTGTCGGTGCGCACGGGCAGCATCACGATGTGCAGCCGGTGCGCCATGGCCTGGAGCCGCTCGCGCCGCTCTTCCCAGGCCTGGAGGTAGAGCCGAGCGGCCTCGGCGTCGTCGGTATCGATCTCGACCAGCTCGCCGTCCGTGCCCGTGAAGGTGGCGACGCCCATGGATGGAATCTCCCAGTCCGCCGGATCGTCGATGGGGACGAGTGCGACGGTATTGCGCTGGCAGAGCCCACCCAGCACCTGCTCCAGACCCATGGCGTCGCGATTCAAGTCGGCAATGACGAAGACCAGAGAGCCGGTCGGCAGACCCGAGGTTGCGCGCCTGAGCGCGCCACTCAGACAGTCGACCGAGGGATGCGTCTCCGCGCCCGGCTCGCTCAGCGTGCGCAGCAGCTGCCAGAGCGCGCGCCGGCCGCGCGACGGCCTGAAATGCTGCAGCCCGGCCTCTGGATCGCCGAACACCAGCCCACCCACCCGGTCGTTGAGACGGCTCGCGGCCCAGCCGATGAGCGCCGCCGCGCGCGCGGCCTGAACGGACTTGAAGGTGCCGCGCGTACCGAACCCCATGTGCGGTCCCTTATCGACGCAGAGCACGACCGAGCGCTCGCGCTCCTCGCGGAAGATCTTCATGTGCGGCTCATTGGTCCGCGCCGTGACCTTCCAGTCCATGTAACGAATATCGTCGCCCTCGCGGTACTCGCGCACCTCCTCGAAGTTCACCCCGGCGCCGCGAAAGACGGAGGCATAGAGACCGGCGAAGGCCGAATTGACCAGATGATGCGACTGCAGCCCCAGGGTATGGGCCTGATGACGAAGCTCCAGCAGATCGTCGAGTCTTGGATAGAGGCTCATTCGCAGTCGTCTGAGGTGCTCGAATGTGGATTGATGTCGGGACCGGCGCCAGTGCAAAGCGGCCATGGAGTGAGGAAGGGCGTAGGGTGGACGAGCGAGAGCGAAGTCCACAGAGGTCCGCGCCAACGCTGGTGGACTGCGCTGCGCTTGTCCACCCTACAGCCTTCCGACCCTATCGTGCCGACACTCAGGCCACACCCACCGCGAGCACGGAGTACCAGCCACGCCTAGGGAATCGCAACCAGGGACAGCAACCGCTGGATGAAGGAATCCGTGGTGATGCCCTCGGCCTCGGCCTCGAAGGTCAGCAGCAGCCGATGCCGCAGGATCTCCGGCGCAACCGCCTGGATGTGGTGGGGCGCGACGAAGTTGTCGCCGTCCATCCAAGCACGAGCGCGCGCGCAGCGGGCCAAGGCGATACTGGCACGCGGCGAGGCGCCGAAGCGGCACCAGCGGCCGAGATCCTTGTCGTAGAGCTTCGGCTCCCGCGTGGCCTGCACCAGATCCACGATGTAGCTGTGCAGCTTGGGGTCCAGATAGAGGTTGGCGACATCGCGACGCATCGCGAAGAGCTCCGCCTGGCTCAGCCGCTTGGCCGGAGGCGCATAGCTGTGCTGCTGTTGCTGGCTGTCCAGCTCCAGGATCTTCAGCTCCTCGTCGCGGGTCGGATAGGTCACCACCGCCTGCATCAGAAAACGGTCGAGCTGCGCCTCGGGAAGGTGATAGGTCCCTTCTTGCTCCACCGGGTTCTGGGTCGCCAGTACCATGAAGAGCTGAGGCAATGGATAGGTCTTCTGGCCGACGGTGATCTGATGCTCCGCCATCGCCTCCAGCAGCGCGGACTGTACCTTGGCCGGGGCGCGATTCACCTCGTCCGCAAGCAGCATGTTGTGAAACAGTGGACCCTGACGAAACTCGAACTCGCCCTTTTCGTGGCGATAGATGTCCGTTCCGATGAGGTCCGACGGCAGAAGATCCGGAGTGAACTGGATGCGGTGGAAATCGCCGTCCAGGGATTCGGCCAAGGCCTTCACGGCCGTCGTTTTGGCCAGCCCCGGCATCCCCTCCACCAGCAAGTGACCATCGCTGAGCAAGCAGACGAGCATGCTGTCGATGAAGGATTGCTGGCCGATGATGCGTGAGGCGATGTGCTCGCGAACGGCATTGAGGTCGGTGGGCGTCATGCTCTTGTACTTCTAAGTCCCGGGGTGGCGGTAAGTGAAGTGGCGAAGCGCCTGGCGGCGTCGCAATCGCCGCGGTCGAGCCCGCGGTCTGTCCTCCTCTCCGCGTATGCTGTGCCTTTTCCGGGTCGAGCGCAACCCTGGTCAACTACCTGATTATATTGATTTATAGGCCCATTTGGTGGGACGGGGTCCGCGCAGTCACCCGATCCGCCTAGGCATCCAAGTCGTCATGGCAGCGGCAGGCGCGACAGCGCATCTCCATCCCTAGCCGTCACGGACAATCGCATTTGTTCACAAGTGTCAACACCGGCCACAGCCGCGTAGCCAACCCCGGAAGGCCGCACTTCCCCCTAGACGCAAAAATCGCTAAACATCTGATTCAAAAGCGCTTTTATGAGCGGTCAAAATTTGTGCAATCTGTTTCGAGCCCAGGCGCCAGGGGCACTCCGAGCCTGTTCCCGAAACTTGTGCACATAGTTATCCACAGCTTCTGTGGGCATCTTGGAAAAGTCCTTGATGGGCGACCTGTTGCGACGAAATGAAGATGAGGAGTCGAAGCATTGACGGCTAAATCTTTCGCCCAGCATTTCAGAAGATGCTGAATTTGCTGCCATGGCAGGCAAGACGTCTAACGGCACGGCGGACTCGAGCCACACAGTCGTTATCGAATTCGGTATATACTAGGCGGCTGGCCACATCCGGGCACATCGTCCAGGCGCACGGCCATTGCCCCACCCTTTATTTCACAGTCCGAGCCGACTGCCGTTGGCCGGTGCTGCTATTCCCCGGAGCCTTGCCGCCGTGATCGAGACCCTTCGCAACATCGCCATCATCGCGCACGTCGATCATGGCAAGACCACCCTGGTGGACAAGCTCCTGCAGCAGTCAGGCACCCTGGGCGACCGCTTCGGACCAGTGGAGCGCGTGATGGACTCCAACGCGCTGGAGAAGGAGCGCGGCATCACCATCCTGTCGAAGAACACGGCGATCCGCTGGAACGACTACCGCATCAACATCGTCGATACCCCAGGCCATGCCGACTTCGGCGGCGAGGTGGAGCGCGTGCTCTCCATGGTCGACTCCGTGCTGCTGCTGGTCGACGCCCAGGAAGGCCCCATGCCGCAGACGCGCTTCGTCACCAGCAAGGCCTTCGCGCACGGGCTGCGGCCGATCGTGGTCGTGAACAAGATCGACCGCCCCGGCGCGCGCCCGGACTGGGTCATCGACCAGGTCTTCGACCTCTTCGACCGCCTGGGCGCCACCGACGAGCAGCTCGACTTCCCCATCGTCTACGCCTCCGCGATCAATGGCTTCGCCGGGCTCGATGACAGTGTCGACAGCGGCGACATGACCCCGCTCTTCGAGGCGATCGTCGAGCACTGCCCGGCACCCGAGGTCGACCCGGACGCACCCTTCCAAATGCAGGTCTCGACCCTGAACTACAGCTCCTACGTCGGCGCCATCGCGGTCGGACGCATCCGCCATGGCAGCCTGCGGCCCAATCAGCAGGTGGTGGTCGTCAAGCGCGACGGCGAACGGCACAAGGCCAAGATCGGGCTGGTCTACGGCTACCTGGGACTGGATCGGCACGAGGTGGATCTCGCCACCGCCGGAGACATCGTCGCCCTGACCGGCATCGAGGCACCCAATGTCTCGGACACCCTCTGCGACCCCGAGCACGTCCATGCGCTCCCCGCCCTGACCGTCGACGAGCCGACCGTGACCATGACCTTCCAGGTCAACACCTCGCCCTTCGCGGGCAAGGACGGCAAATACCTGACCTCGCGCCAGCTCAAGGACCGGCTCGAGCGCGAGCTCATCCATAACGTCGCCCTGCGCGTCGAAGAAGGCAACGACCCCGAGAAGTTCCGCGTCTCCGGTCGGGGCGAGCTGCATCTGTCCATCCTGCTCGAGAACATGCGCCGCGAGGGCTTCGAGATGGCGGTCTCGCGCCCGGAGGTCATCTTCCGCGAGATCGACGGCCAGATCTGCGAGCCCTACGAGCAGCTCACCGTCGACCTGGACGAATCCTCCCAGGGCGCCATCATGCAGGCCCTGGGCGAGCGCCGCGCCGAGCTCAAGGACATGGTGCCGGACGGCAAGGGCCGCGTCCGCCTGGACTACGAAATCCCCTCGCGCGGCCTGATCGGCTTTCAGACCGAGTTCATGTCCCTCACCTCGGGCAGCGGACTCAAGTACCACGTCTTCGACCGCTACCGCCCCGCCAACATGGGCGGCATCGCGCCGCGCCGCAACGGCGCCTTGATCTCCAACGCCACCGGCAAGGCGCTGGGCTACGCGCTGTTCAACCTCCAGGAGCGCGGCCGCATGATGGTCTCGCCCGGCGAGGAGGTCTACGAGGGCCAGGTCGTCGGCATCCACTCCCGCGACAACGACCTGACCGTCAACCCGCTCAAGGCCAAGCAGCTGACCAACATCCGCGCCTCAGGCTCGGACGAGAACATCCTGCTCACCCCGGCCGTGAAGTTCACGCTAGAGCAGGCGCTGGAATTCATCGAAGACGATGAGCTAGTCGAGATCACCCCCAGCGCCATCCGGGTGCGCAAGCGTTTCTTGAAAGAGCACGAGCGCAAGCGCGCCAGTCGCAGTGGCTGAGACGCCCTGATATCGATTGAGACGCCCTGTGCCGCCGGCGAGGTCGCGCCGGGACGGTCGATCAAGAGACTGGATTCACCCATGCCTATCCGGTTGCCTCCCACAGGCAGCCGGCATGCTCTGCGCGGATGCCAACCGATCTGCCGCAGGATCTGCCGACGCCGAAGTCCCTTCCCGACTTCCAGCGCATTTTCCCGAACGAAGCTGCCTGTATCGACTACCTGTACGCGCGCTGCTTTCCCAACGGCATCGAGTGCCCTCGCTGCGGCGGCACTGGAGAGCCGTTTCGCTTTAGCAATCGATCTGGGGTTGTCCGCTGCCGGTCTGTAGGCGTGACACACGCTTGACCGCACCTGATTATTAACAAGGCTCAGCCAGAACCAGGAGCCGATGCGGCATGGGTGGCGTATGCACCGCGGCCGAGCCCAG
>NZ_JAAIJQ010000309.1 GCF_010820565.1 Thiorhodococcus minor
GTCGTCGAATTGGCGCAGGTCGTGGTCGCTGAGGTGCGGCATGTCAGAGCGATGCGTCGCGTCAGAGAAAAGCGGCGGCGTTCAATGGGGCTTGATCCTGCCAGATCTGGCTCGGTTTGTCCCGTCAGAAATGAGGGGGGGGGTAACCGACTACGCTTGACCAGTTCCAGCAAGGGATGTCGGCGCATTACGAGCACATCTTGGCGAACTGCGACATCCCATGCCATCGTTGGCTCAAGAACATCAGCACGGGGTTCGCGAAAGAGAGCGTCGTCATCATCCATGGCGCATTCGGTCAGGGCAAGTCGGCACTCGCTTATCGCTGGCTGCACATGGAAACGCCATCCTCGTGGCGCCTGCAAATCAAGCTCATCGAGAACCGGCGGAAGGCATTGCAGATCGCCGCGACCCTGTCCGCGCATGATCAAGCGGTTGGCGCACCCATCGTCATCTATATCGACGTTCGCCCCCACGACCAGGGCTGGACGCTGCTCGTCGAAGAGCTGGCGCGTATTCCCCAGATCCGCGTGTTGGTAACGGTTCGGGAAGAGGATTGGCGGCGGGCGACCATTTCCCGGGCGGATGTTGGATTCGAGGACATCTCACTGAGCTTGGATCGAGCTGAAGCTCAGGCCATCTATGACCAACTCTCTCGACGGGAGACGCCAGGGCAGGGCGTTGATCATCGGACCGCCCAGTCGGTTGAGTAGACGCCGCGCATCCTTCAGGCGAAGCGACGTGGGAGCGGCG
>NZ_JAAIJQ010000310.1 GCF_010820565.1 Thiorhodococcus minor
AACGGTTTGGGCGATGCGATCAGCGACGGTGGGAATTCCGAGCGGACGCACGCCGCCCACTTTGGGAATCTCCACGCGCTTGACCGGCGGGGGCATGTAGCTCCCCGAGGCGAGCCGGTTCCAGAGCTTGTAGAGGTTGTTTTCCAAATCCTCCGCAAACTCGGCCAGACTCTGACCATCCACGCCCGCCCCTCCTTGGTTGGCCTTTACACGCTTGTAGGCTTCCCACACCTGACGTTTGGTGATGGGAAATGGCTTTGCCTCAGTCACGCGCGTCCTCCCCGGATGGGTTGCGCGCACGACTCAGGCTGGATAGGGCAACCCCTTCGCTCCAGCCCCATTACAGGACCTTCCGCACTCCTACGGGTTGCTCCGTCCCTGTACCCCGCCTCGGTACTCACACGCTTGGGGGGCTTCCCCTTGCGTGGCTCCCTTAACATCGGGGTGACAGGTTCCCACGTTCCGCACAAGAGCCTGGACCGCGTTCTCGCCGCCTTCATGCCGGACGCCGCCTGGGCAGTAAGCAGGTTGCCCCCAGACTTCTCCCGGAGTAACGACTCTCCCCCGGTTTCGACGCCGTTCCTACGCTTTCGACACGTCATCAGCGGTTCACTTGCGTTCGACTCCACGGTCCTCACCTGACCAGGTCTTGCCCGGCCTTTTCCCAGCTCGCTCACGACCACCTCTCTTAAAGGCAGCCGCAGTGGGCGGTTTGAAGCCTCCGCCTGCACGGCGGCTTCGGGGGGCC
>NZ_JAAIJQ010000311.1 GCF_010820565.1 Thiorhodococcus minor
GGGAGCGGATCACCATGCGTCACTCGCATCCTAGGAGCCGCACCCAGCGGCCACATCCGGACTTCGGAGCGAGCCCCACCTTCTCCTGGGAGCACGATCACGGCATCCCGGTCACTGAAAAGGACGTCCGCCTCCGCAGTTCGCGCAACAAACGCAAGCCCGGCCGACCATTGGCCTCGATTAGGAACAAAAAGCGGCGGAAAACTATATCGATCAGGAGCTTGAGCTAGGACAGCCTCATCGATTCGTCCTTGCGGCAATGCCCCGACGGCGAACGTCGGCAGCAAGACCATGGGAAGGGTAAACAGAGCGAACATCCACAGGCCAGCCTGCGGGAAAGAAAGACGCATTGAAACCATCCTTGACGATCTTGTCGTCACTATGGGACACGAGATCAGCAGCAGAACCGCGAACCTTTCGGCTCGGCATTCACACAGAACAACCGCGATGAACCTGGTCGCCAAAAATCGCTACAAGTCCTGAATCAGTAACCAGCCCAGCCGCAAAGTCACTAGGTCAAACGCCAAAGAAAACAGGGCCGTCGATCATCGATTGGCCCGGCGCCCCGCAGGTGGACAAGCGCAGCGCAGCCCACCAACGCCGGCGCGGGATTCGGTGGACTGCGCTCTCGAGACTGTGAAGAAATTCTGTGTAGGTTGGGCTGAGCTACGAAGCCCAACATGGCGGCTAGCCTAACGCTTTCATTGTTGCCCCCCCTGCGTCGGCCCAACC
>NZ_JAAIJQ010000312.1 GCF_010820565.1 Thiorhodococcus minor
GGCATGCCCGCATCCGCGCGGTCGGCGGCGTCGTGCCAGGATCGGATTAGTCCAACAGACATTTATCCATCGGGCGCTCAAGCGTCGGAGCGAGACCACGCTCACTGCCATGCGCCCGATGGATAAATGCTTAATAGTTATGCGCCTTATGTGAGAATTTGAGAAAACTTAGATGGGAAATGATAATTTTATGTATTTGATTTTGTTAATTATGTTGTTAGTGATCATCTATCTGACATGGAGAGTTTTAGGGCTCAAAAGTAAACTTGAAAAAACACTAAAGTTACAACACGAGGCAATTGCCAATAAACAGCCTTCAGTAGAAGCAGTAAATGACCTTTTTTTCGTTTCTGAAGAAGCAAAATTAATTTTCGTTTTGCTTTATGTAGATAATGAAGAGAGAGCCAAGTTGCTCGGTATCACTGAAGAAATGTATGAGTCTATTGAGCTTGCAAAGAGTTGGAAATCAAAAATAATAAAGGTCATTCACCCGGATCGTTGCAAGCACCCGCAGGCTAATGAGGCTATGAGCAAAGTTAATTCGATTTATGCTAGGATGAAAAAGTATGCCGAATGAAGACAAAGCTCAAAGCAGTAACTTACCTGTAACATTGAAAAGTGTAGATAAAAACTACAAAAAGCCTGGCCTTGATCATCGTTTGGTCCACTGTTGCTAAGCTGCCACAGGGACGAGGTGCGGCTGCCTCGCCGGGCGCGGTCG
>NZ_JAAIJQ010000313.1 GCF_010820565.1 Thiorhodococcus minor
GAAACCGAGTGAAGCCTTGCCTATTGCGTTCATATCTTGACTCTCGGGTGAGTGGGGTGTGGATTGGTCCCGGCGGGATCGTCCAGCGTGGCGTCGGCAAGGCTTAGGCCCCGCATCGCAACCTCGGTGGCGGTGTCGGCGACGGCCGACATCGGTGTGACGTCGGTACCGACTGCGGGGCAGTCAGCAGGATCCGGAGCGAGCAGCTGGAGATGGCCCAAGGCATCGTCGTTGAACGTGACCGTGCCGTCCGGTGCGGTGATCCGATACACAGGTCCAGCGCCGTCGTTGGTGTAGACGCTTGTGGGGGTGAGGCGTGGCGGGGTCGCAAGCAGCGCGGCCATGGCAGGGCGCGCGAGGGGTCGGATTTTTTGCACGTCGGCGCGCCTCCTTGTCAGTCCCATCGTCATCGCCGAGTGATGCGAGACACGGTGAATCCATTGGTAGCGGCGCGACCGCTCGAGCAGTCCAGCGTCGACGCCCCCCTTACCGGGCTGGCAATCTCACATTCTCTTCATGGTTTACATATTTTGTCGACCAGCGGCGGGGTGTCTCGAACTTGGCGGTCGGCGTCGGACCGCCTGCCGATGGGGAGACTGGATTGGGCTACCGCTCTGAATCCGACGTGCGTCTGCCAAGGTCCGGTGGCTCGCTCACCGGACCCGCTCTGTCGGCACGGCCAGCATCCAACTGACGGGCGCGCTGGACGTCGCGCAG
>NZ_JAAIJQ010000314.1 GCF_010820565.1 Thiorhodococcus minor
CGCCGAAACTTCGACCATGGGGTCATATTTTAAGCCATTGTCCCGTAAGATGAAACAGACTTTTCGGCCAGGCACTATATAGCCATCGGAAGTGATGCTCGTACTGACCCCCTTGATTTGAGGCGTGTATTCCGTGCTGCAACCGAAAGGGCCTATATGGATATCACCCAGGACGGCTATATCACCGCTCCCATGGTTGCGGCGAACGGCCGGGTTTTGCATTTCTGGCGTTTCTCACAGTAGCTCTAGAATACATATAGATCGAAAGCAGGAAAGCGATAACGCCGATGAATACCAACCAACTTAAGTACCTGGCGACCCCGAGATCATCCGCATAAAAATATAAAGACATTATTACCGAAAAAAGAACCAACTGGATAACAAAATAGAACCAAAACCTAGCGCGCCCATCAATTTTACGGTTTACATTCATCGTTTTCGCAGCCTATTAGCTCCCACAAACAGAAATCTATCGAAGGATTAAGTGCTACACCGCCACCAGGTCCACCAAATCCGCCTGTGAAACCACTCAAGGCACCTGTGAGCCCCCCAGATACAACGCCTCCCAGGCCAACAGCCCCAGATAACCCAAACCCCCAACCTCCAAGGTTATTTGAGCCAGAGGTAATGCCACTGAAGTTTCGCCGTTTCCCTCATGCCACGAGCCGCATCACCTCTGAGATGAAGGATTTTCGCTGGGCTTTGCCGG
>NZ_JAAIJQ010000315.1 GCF_010820565.1 Thiorhodococcus minor
CCGTTGAGCTGAGCTACAAGGACTACCGCGACGGCGATCGCCGCAAGGTCATGACCCTCTCGGGGCAAGAGCTGCTGCGGCGCTTCCTGCTGCATGTCCTGCCCAAGGGTTTCATGCGGGTGAGGCACTTCGGCTTCCTCGCCAATCGCTGCCGCGCGCGGCGCCTGCCGGAGATCCGCGCCGCGATTGCCGCGCCGGTTGCGACGCCAAGCCCAGACGCTGACGCCCAAGCGGAGACCGGCAGGCCCTTCGACGGCTATCCCTGTCCGAGCTGCCGCGCTGGACGGCTGCGGGTGCGCGTCTCCCTGGCACCGCAACGTCGCGATGGTGGATAGCGCGCGCCCCTAAGCGCCGAGCCGGCGCCCGCATCCGGGGATCAGCATCAGGCCCCACCGGGGCCTGCGCGCGCGCTTGCCTCAACACCTGGGAATTGGGCTAAGATCTCCTCGGTACACGTCTTCGCAGCACGATGGGAGCCCTTCTGATGCCCGGTTTCTGCCTCCGCGACGCTCCTCACCACCGACCGGCTGGCGCCGGTGCTCCCGCGTCATCCATGGCCCGCCGATACAATCCCCTCTCTATAAGGCATGCCCGCATCCGCGCGGTCGGCGGCGTCGTGCCAGGATCGGATTAGTCCAACAGACATTTATCCATCGGGCGC
>NZ_JAAIJQ010000316.1 GCF_010820565.1 Thiorhodococcus minor
GCTGATCGATCAGGACGTCATCCCCGAAGCACGCCGGCAGATCGGTCCGCAACGCAGGCTGACCCTGGTCTTCGACCGCGAGGCGTGGAGCCCCGACGCCTTTCGCCGCTGGCACGCCCAAGGGGTTGACGTCATCACCTACCGCAAGGGCAAGCAGGCGCCCTGGGCGGCGCAGGATTTCCAACCCGTCACCTTTGCGCGCGACGGCAAGGCCGTGACCTACTGGCTCGCCGAGCGCAGCGTGCAGGTCATCCCCGCCAACCGCAAACGCCCGGCGTTTTGGATGCGCGAGATCCGCCGTCTGAGCAACGACGGCCATCAAACCGCCATCCTGACCACGCGCCAGGACCTGCCGGCGGAAGTGATCGCCGATGACATGTTTGCGCGCTGGCGCCAGGAGAACTTTTTCAAGTACATGCAGGCCGAATTCAATCTCGACCACCTGAGCACCGACGCCACCGAGCCAGCCGATGCCGAGCGGATGGTTCCCAATCCTGAGCGCACTCGGTTGGAGAAGGTGCTCAAGGCAAAGAAGGCCCAGCTCGGCAGCGCCCACGTCCGCAATGCGGCGCAACAGCGTGATGGTGCCTCGAAGGCCAAGCAAGCGAAGGAGGCGGAGACGATCGAGCGCGTGCAAAGGGACTGC
>NZ_JAAIJQ010000317.1 GCF_010820565.1 Thiorhodococcus minor
ACCGTCAGCCTGGCGGGCATCCGCCTGGAGATCCCGGCACGCTACCGTGCCCTGGAGACGGTGCATCTGCGCTATGCGCGCTGGGATCTGGCGCATGTCGATCTGGTCGATCCGCACAGCGGCGTGATCTTGGCCCCCCTGCACCCGCTCGATAAGGCGGCCAATGCCGGGGAGCCCCGCCGCGCCCTCACACCGGCGGCGCCGGCCACGCAACCGAGCCCACCGAGCGGCATGGCGCCGCTGCTGCGAGCGCTCATCGCCGAGCACGCCGCGACCGGCCTGCCGCCGGCCTTTCTGCCCCTCGATTCCCCCGAGAACAACCCATGAATAGCCGACTGCTTGCCCTCTATGGGCTGAAATGGCACCCCTTCTCCTCGGAGCTGCCGATCGAGGCCCTCTACGTCCCGCCGCGGGTGGAGCAGTTCCTCTGGCGCATCGAGCAGGCGCAGATCCGCGAAGGCGGCTTCGCGATGCTTCGCGATGGTCCACGGCGAGCCGGGTACCGGCAAGAGCGTGGTCCTGCGCCTGCTCGCCGAGCGCCTCGCCCAGCTTCCCGACCTCACCGTCGGCGCCATCGATCACCCGCAAAGCAACCTCGCGGATTTCTACCGCGAGCTCGGCGAGCTGTTCGCCGTGCCGCTGCG
>NZ_JAAIJQ010000318.1 GCF_010820565.1 Thiorhodococcus minor
GGGCGCGCTTCAAGGGCGATCGCAATTTCATTGTCCAAGATCTCGACATCCGGGCCCGCACGATCCGTTATCGCCTGGAGGTGTGACAGACACCGGACGGGGAGTGGTTGAGCGGGGAGTTGCCGCCGACGCTTCATGGTCGGCACTTCGGTCCGCGCTTGAGAGCCTACCTGCTCTACCAGCACCATCATTGTCACGTCACCCAGCCCTTGTTGCGCGAGCAACGGCTTGAATGGGGCATCGACCTCTCCGTGGGGCAGATCGATGCGCTGCTCAGCGCAAACAACGAAGCGTTTTTCGCCGAGAAGGATCAACTGCTCGCGGCGGGCCTGGAGGTTAGCGCCTTCATCACGGTCGATGACTCGGGGGCGCGCCACCAGGGGCGCAACGGCTACGTCACGCAGATCGGCAATGACTTCTTCGCCTGGTTCTCCAGCACCGAGAGCAAGAGCCGAATCAACTTCCTCCAACTCCTGCAAGCGGGCGAGCCCGTCTATTGCCTCAATGACGAGGCGCTGACGTACTGGCGCGATCAGGGCCTGCCGCGCGCGCTGTGCCAAGCGCTCGCGGCCCACCCGATCGTGGAGATCGCAACCACCGCGGCGTGGGAGGCACATCTCAAGACGCTTGGAATCACCAAGGCA
>NZ_JAAIJQ010000031.1 GCF_010820565.1 Thiorhodococcus minor
GCAGATAGGACGTGCACGCCTCAGGCAACTGCAGCTGTGCATCCAAGGGGATCGCCTCCAGTTTTTGTCCCTCGCGCTGACCATAGACAAACCGCGCGATCTGGTACTCGCCGAAGAGATTGCGATACGGGCGTGGCCGCGCCGTCAACCGCTTGACGATGCGGCCATCCTCCAGTGCCAAACGCGCGCCCGCATCGCCCGGACCACTCAGGGTCAAAAAGCTCTCAAACAAGCGGTGCCCGAGCTGCAGCAACTGCCGAAACAGCCCCGCCTCCAGCGTATGTGCCGCCGTTCCTGCGTCGACCGCCTCACACACCGAAGTGAT
The DNA here is from genome assembly GCF_010820565.1 of Thiorhodococcus minor. Lineage (GTDB taxonomy): Bacteria > Pseudomonadota > Gammaproteobacteria > Chromatiales > Chromatiaceae > Thiorhodococcus > Thiorhodococcus minor. The sequence continues at coordinate 326 of NZ_JAAIJQ010000031.1, forward strand.
CATGGATTCCAGCTCGCTCCGTACCGGGGCAAAGACATCATCAGGGAAACCAGGCAGCGGAAACGACATCACAGACTCCTCAAGGCAGCACAACCGCAGCGATCGCCATCGATCCGCGGGGTCTGTCACGTTCGCTCTGCTGCGCTCTCCTGCCAACTCACCCAGGTCAAAGATCACAACTTCGTGTACGCAGATCGGGCGCGCTCGGCAGGTTGCACCCGTTGGAGAGTGCCGACGGGTTTGCCCACCTGGCAGGCTGAGCCTGGCCACGATCGAGTGCACGTGATGGCGAGTTCGCTGGATACTCCCCGGGGTCTGAGGCCATGTCGAGCCTGACACTGAGAACATGCGGTAACCAGGGAGATCCACGTATCGGTCCGCCGGATGCGGGCAGCCGTGAACAAGTGTCGAAAGCGAGAACACGGCCGGTGGTGCGTGGAAGTCGGAGCCATCCATACGGGCGATGACGCCCGGTAATGCGGGTCGAGCAAAGGGGTGGCGGCCTGAGCCTGAGATAGCGCGAGGGTGAAACACGGCCCTACACTGAGAGGCTTGTGCCCGTGTCAACGATGCCCGCGCGTTTCACGCAGTTGGTGCGCCCGCCCTCTAGGCGGTGCGCGGAAAGCTCTGCGCGGCGGCGGGTGCCGTCTGTGAGGAGTCGACAGGGCGCCGGATCGCTCCCCTGTTCCCCTGCGAAAGACTCCGGCTGGGAGCCGGATGGTAACACTCCAAGTCCGGTTCTGCGAGGAGCCGGGAACGAACCGTCGCATGGCAGAGATATTGCGGCACCGCCGGGAAACTAGGCGGCAAACAGATAAAGCAAACATCTGCTGAACCGTCGGCAAGAACCCGGCTTACTCTCCAAGCACAGCGTGCCCATCGTCCAGGCGCCTGAGCGACCTGGGTGGGCACGCCCCACAAACGTCTTCCCCATGCGCGCCGGCGTGCCAGGGGCTTTGCCCATGCTACTGGAGGCGCTGTTCTGGGTAGGATCATTCGCTGCCGGCCAGGGAAGCGCAAAGCGCGAGGCCGGTAGTCCCGGGTAGGCGTGTGCGCGTGCGTATTGCCGTAATGACGAAGGACGTGAGTCCTTCGTCGTGAAGGCAATATGCAAAGCGCAGTCACACACGCCGTAGAGTCATTCGTCGTAGGGTCGTGCGCAGCCCGAGTGCGCCAACGGCGCTACTCGAGGCGGAGCAGCGACCCGGAGCGGGACGGCCCGGGCTGAGAAGGTTGTCGCCCTGCGCGAGTCCCGTCGGCGAGGGATCGACCCGACGGGTATCACGAGCGCAGACGCGACACTCCGGTCAGGAAATCACCTTAAGTGACAGGTATAGCTGTCAACTTAGTCTGGCACCTTTGATGCTGGGCGATTGCCGGATGAGGCGCGGGGATGGGGCAGTCCAGGTGGCTGTGCTCGATTTCGTCGATCACAGTCGGCGAATGTATAAGTTTATGATTATTATTATGATAAGAAATTCTAAATATACTTATCGAATATATGCCTTTATTCTGTACGGGTATTGAGGGCGGGGAGGACAGCCGGCGGGCTTGAGGATATGGCTCGCCAAACCCCGCAAACACGAGAAGGGCAAAAGCCCGCCGATGACCCATAGAAAAATTACAGCAATTCCCGCCGGAAGAAGATTTCCTTTAGAAACAGGCGGCTGGACTCTTGCGCGAGGCGCGCCGGGTCGCTGCCAGGATTCTTGATGGTACTTGCAACGAGATCGCCCTGGTCGATCATCTGATGTCGGGACTGGCGCTGTTCGGGCTGAAGTATCCCTTGCTGCTGCAGTTCGATCACGAGCCGCCGGTATGAACGCGCTGCGTCTGCCCGGCATCTTCAAGAACCTGGGCCAAGGCAACATCATCAACACCCCTGGTGGTGGCTCCTACGGCCGCTGACCAGCTCTTCCCGGGCTGGCGTGAGCAGCTGGGATCTTTCGCGACCGAGGCCTGACTCGCCTGACGATCGTCCGATCGCGAATCGCGAGAATGAAAGCCCCTGCATTGCAGGGGCTTTTTTTGTCTTGCGAAACGTTGGCCTCTCCGACATTGGCTAGGCCGATGTTGCAGGAATGGGTGTCGCTGGGCCTGTTGACCTCCAGGTCAGCAGGCGTCGGCCTGGAGGCCGACACTCCCAGCCCTGATGACGCCCACATCAATGCGGGGGGCGCAACTGGAAGCGAGACGCTACCCCTTGCCGAATCTCTTGCTCAGTGGTGTATAGATCGCCAAGGCGATTGCGCCTGCGCCCATGCCGACGAGTGCGTTCAGGAGCAAGGGCGATAGCGCCGACAGGAATCCGCCGAGTCCGGCGATGCCGTGAAGCCCCTCGCTGAACTGTGCGATCCAGTGGTGCAGGGGAGGGATCCCATGCGCGATGATGCCGCCCCCGACCAGGAACATGGCCGCCGTGCCGGCGATCGACAGCGCCTTCATCAGAAAGGGTGCGGCGCGCAGCAGGCCCCTTCCGAAGGCGCGGTAAAGGTCCGCGAGCGGCTCCTCGCCCTCGCGCTGGCTTAGGTAGAGCCCGGCGTCATCCAGCTTGACGATGCCTGCGACCAGGCCATAGACGCCCACCGTCATGAGCACCGCGATCCCGCTGAGCACCAGCACCTGAGTCAGGAAGGCGGCGCTCTCGACGGCCCCCAGGGTGATGACGATGATCTCGGCCGAGAGAATGAAGTCCGTCCTCACGGCGCCCTTGATCTTGTCGCGCTCCAATGCGGCGAGATCGGCTTTGGGATCTGCTAGGGCCGCGGTCAGCTCGGCATGGTGGGCTTCGTCTTCGGACGGGGTGTGAAGGTACTTGTGCGCGACCTTTTCGACGCCCTCGAAGCAGAGATAGAGGCCGCCGATCATCAGCAAGGGCATGATCGCCCAGGGCGCGAAGGCGCTGATGGCCAAGGCGGCCGGCACCAGGATGAGCTTGTTCTTGAGCGAGCCCTTGAAGACGGCCCAAACGACCGGGAGCTCGCGCTCCGCGCGGACGCCTTGGACCTGCTCCGCATTCAAGGCGAGATCGTCTCCGAGCACGCTCGCCGTCTTGCGGGCGGCGACCTTGGTCAAAACGGAAACGTCGTCCAGGACTGTGGCGATGTCGTCGAGCAGCGTCAGCAAGCTGGTTGCCATGATTCCCTGTGACTCCTGAGTCTTGATGGAGCCGCTATTTCACCTGCCCGGCTCCCTTGTGTCGAGGGAGGAGAGAGGAGAAAATCGAGTGTTATTTTTCTGAATGTCTTTCTGAATTTTTCGAACGAGATCATTGCTATGTCTGCTCCAAGCCGTTTCCTCTACCCGCTGACCTTTCCGCTGCGCATCATGCCCAGCGTGCTGCACAGCCGAGCGCTGGCGACCATGCTGAATCAGGTCATGAAGGAGGCCTTGGAGGACGGCGAGCTGGATTTCCTGATCGGGCGCCGCATCGCGATCGAGATCGACGACATCGGCGTGCGCTATCGGCTGGGCCTTACCGACGGGAAGATTCGTGGCTATGGGGATGACATGCCGGCCGACGCGTCCATTGCTGGCGGCCTGCACGAATTCTTGCTGTTGGCGGCGCGTCGCGAGGATGCGGACACGCTCTTCTTCCAGCGTCGCCTGCGGATGTCCGGCGACACCGAGCTTGGGCTCTACCTCAAGAACTTCCTCGATGCCTTCGAGCCGCCGGAGAAATACCAGCCGCTGGTGCGGGCGCTCGACAAGATGGCAAGCATTCGGTTGCCGGGCAAGTCGCGCGCCTGATGGCCTCTGTGCGGGCCGGCGCGAATCCCTGCGCGTCGACCCGTGAGCATCGCGGCGGCTGTGGTGGCTAGCCCAGGACCTCCGGCTGGTCTTTTAGCAGATAGGCTTCTTCCTCGGGCGTCAGGTCGACTTCGTCGAACCCATTGATCATGGGCATCACGTGCTCTTTGAATGAGTGTCCGGTGGTGAGCATGTAGACGTGGATCATGACGAAAACGACAATCGTGAAGGCCGCCCCGGTATGTACCAGCGCCACGCCATCCAGAAGCTGGGTGGCGTGTGGGATATCCCGCCATAGGAAGTAGAAGAGATAGACCAGGCCGGAGATCCAGATCAGCGGAAAGAGCACGATCTTGAGCATCAGATAGGCCAGCGCCTGCAGCGGGTTGTGCTTGCGCCAGTAGGCCTTGCGGTAGGGGTGATGCTCGCCCTGAAAGATCCCGAAGCTGTAGAAGCGCAGCACCTGCCACATGCCTTTGACGGTCGGGATGAAGTGACGCCAGTTTCGGGTCGTGAAGAGCCAGAAGATGCTGAAGGCCCACAGGAGCAGCAGCAGGAAGGCGGCGAGGGTGTGGAGGTTTACCGCCTGCTTGAAGTCGAGCATGTGATGAAACCCGTGCAGCCCGAATCCGCTGAACATCAGGGTGACGATCAAGAGCATCTGAGACCAGTGCCAGAAGCGCTCGAACAGACTAAAGATCCTTACGCGACGAACGGTCATCAGTGGTTCTCTCCCTTGGGCGCGATGATACGGATGAGGGCATGGCCCAGAATGACGATCAAGGTTCCAAGAACGGCAATGATGCCGATCAGGTCTAGCCAGCGATTGTTGTCTCGGCCCGGCATGTAGACACCTTCAACCCCCTCGAGGCGCCCCTGTTTGGCGTGGCAATCCTGGCAGGTCAAGGCGTCTTCCTTCGGGGATACCGTGTGAGTGATGGGCCAGTAGGAAAAGGTTTCGACAAAGCCGAACTCACCGGAGTAGGGCAGCCCGAACTCTTTCATGCCGTGGGCGATCGACTTGCCCATGTCGTAGTTGCCCCAGTAGGAGTCATCGTCCTCGCCCCACAGATGGGTGTAGACCAGGGTGCCGTTGCCCATGTCGGCAGGCATCCAGGTCGTCATCTTCTTGAAGGGCCAGATGCGTGAGTCTCCGTCCTCGCGCGAGCCGGTGAAGTCGTTGATGGCGACGGGCTTGGTGACATCGAACTTGGTATCGATCGTGGTGTAGCGCATCTGTCCGTCGAACCAGCGGTAGAGCGGCACCAGGTTCTCGCCGTAGGTGAAGTTCCCTTTGATCGACTTGTAGGTGTAGCGGTGCTCGCCGTTGCCCTGGGTATAGCCGTGCTCGTGATAACCCTCGCCGTTGCGGGTCTTGCCGGCGGTTCGCCAGTCCCAGTCGGTGATGGTTGCCACGCCGCCGCGGGCGAGCTCCGGAATATGACAGGTCTGACAGGCGACACTCGCGATATGGTCGTTGCGCTTGAAGGCCGCGAGCGAGTCGACCGGGTGGGGTGCCGTGCCATGGCAGGACTCGCAAGTGGCCACGTCGCGGCGCTGCCCGGGCTTGCCGGTGCCTTCCATATCTTTGGACAGAACCTGATAGCGGCTGCCGGCCCAGACATGCGATTTGGTGATGTGGCAGGCGGTGCAGGCAAAGTTGAGTCCCTGCGCGTCCATGTGAACGTCGAGCTCGCGCGGCGGATTCGTAAGGGCCGAGGAGAGGTCGCCGTGCTTGACGTTGTCTCCGCCTCCGCCGTTGAAGTGACAGGTTCCGCAGTTCGCGCGCTGGGGCAGGCCGACGCTCTCGGCGACCAGGTTGTAGTCGATGGGCGGCTTGCCCTCGAACATGACCGAGCAGGCGGGGCTGCCTTTGCTGTTGGGGGTCTTGTAGTAGGTCCCGGTCGTATCGTGGCAGACCAGACAGTCGATGTTGGTCTCGTCCGTGAAGTCGAAGCTCTCGTCCTTCCAGCCGTATCCGGCGTGACACTGCGCGCACATGCCCTCGTTGCCGCGGGCATTGGTGCAGAAGTTGTTGATGAGGTGCTTCTTGCCGAGGAGCTGGCCGGTGTCTGGATTGCGGTACTCCCAAGTCCAGTGAACATTCTTCATGAAGTGCTTGCCAGTTTCGGTATGGCAGCTCAGGCAAGCTTTGGTGACCTCCGGGCCGGAGGCGAAGGGCTGCTTCAGTGCCTCGTACTTGGTGTGGTCCCCAGTCCCGCCGGACAGGGGGCCGGAGACTTGAGGTGGTGGCTTGCCCTCCACCGGCGGGGTTGGCCATTGGCCTTGGGCCGAGGCGAAGACAGGACTCAGTAGCCCCAATAGCAGCAATGCCAAGAAGGGTCGCAAAACGGGTCGCATGGAACGGCCTCCGGGGATGGGCGAGACCGCTCTTCGCAGTCCCTAGCTGCCGTGCTGATGCAGCGTCGCACGGTCGTTATTGTGCGCCCCATCGTCGCGGCCCAGCGATGACGGATCCATGACAAATCACATGTTTCCAGACTGCCCCCTGATCTGGCTCAATCAAAGCCGACCACAGGCCGGCTGGGCTGCGCGCGCCAGGAAAGCGCAGCCAGCCGCTGGCGACCAGCAGTTGTTTCCCGATTCGGGTCTCTGGTGCCTCAGCTCCAGCTGCGTCACCCGCGCGACGAAGCTCCGCTTCGCGAGTTTGAGGATAAGCGCTGCTTTCGGTCTGGTGCAGAGGCCGGAAGTAGTGGGCGTCGTGAAGCAGAGCTTCGTCGCGGCGGTCACGAAGCAGGAGCTTCGTGACCAGAAAAGCAGGAAGCAGTTGAAGGACACTTCCTTACCAGATTCCAGGCGCGCCTGGCCTTTACTTGCCGGTGCTAAATGCGGACATGCGGTCGCGGCCGCTGCTCTTGGCCTGGTAGAGCGCGTTGTCCGCGGCGCGCAGCCAGAGATCCTGGCTCGGGTGTGGCTTGAGCTCGGCGAGTCCGACGGAGACCGTGACGCTGAGCTCGCCTGTTTCGTGCGCGATGCGCAGCGCGCGGATGGATTCGAGCAAGCGCGTGGCCAGCTGATGGGCGGTCTCGACCGAGGTGTCCTGCAGGATGACGGCGAATTCCTCGCCGCCATAGCGCGCGACGAAATCCGTCTTGCGCGGGAAGCTCTGGGCGCAGCAATCGGCGATCTGGCGCAGTGCTACGTCGCCGACCTGATGGCCGTGGACATCGTTGACCTGCTTGAAATGGTCGGCGTCGATCATGAGCAGACAGGCCGGCTGCCCGGAGAGCTTGCACAGCTCGAAGACGCGCTCGAGCTGAATGTCGAAGGCCTTGCGATTGAACAGGCGCGTCAGCGGATCCAGCTCCATCTCGCGCTGCGCGGCATCCAGCTCGCCCCGGAGCGACTGCAGCTTTTCGGTGAGGTCTGCAAGCAGCCCCTTGTGCCGCTTGGAGCGTTCACGGGCGATCTCGGCGATCATGTCGATCGCATGGGTCGCCTCCTCCGTCAGGGTCTCGACCGGAGCGTTCTGGTCGATGGTCTTGCGCAGATGATTGATCACCGACATGACCCGGCTCTGCTCTTCCTGGTCCTCGGCGAGCACCTGGCCTAGCGTCTCGACGAAGTCCCCCATCACCTGTCGCGTGCCCATGACCTGGCGATTGACGTAGGCCTGCTCGCTGCGGCGAATGCGTCCGGTGAAGTCGCGCAGTCCGGCCCAGTCGCGCCTCCCCTCGGGCTCGCCTTTGGCGCTGGATGATGCGCCATCGGCAACCGGAGTGGCGTTGAGCACATGACGGCTCCAGCGCTCGAGCTGCTCGGTGAGCGCGGAGGCCTTGATCTCGTCCATGTCGAAGGCGTACTCGCCCCAGGTACGGAGGACCGAGGCGAGCTGATCGAGCGCGATCTTCTCAAGCTCCGACGGGACGGGGGCGGCGGCCGGGGCGGCTGGGGTGCCGGTCTCGGACTCGGCGGTCGTGCTGCCGGATTGGCGCTTCCAGAACTTCACCATGGAAAGACTCGACATCGTAATGAGGTGAACGGCCTCAGAGGATATCGGGTCCAAGGAGCGGTTGCGAGCCGAGACAGGGTGAAGCGTGAAACCGATAGCGGATTCGGCGGGAGGGGCTCTGTCCTGGCGTTTCGGTGGCACGCTCCCTGTGCCTGCGATGCATCCTGACGAAGCGAGCTGAGCAGCCTCGTCTACTTCGTGGTGTCCACATCCATTGGGATGTAAGCCAAGCAGGTCCGATAGTAGGCAGTCGCCAGGAAGACGAAGCCGATCAGGCCCAGGGCGCTGTGGTTGGAGATGCCCCAGACGATGATAGCAATGCCGAGAATGGCGCGGACGAGCCGATCTTTATCGCCGATATTCTGCTTAAACATATGAATGCTCCCAGAAACAGAAGTTTTCTGACCTCGAGCGCAGCGATGCGGCTCTATTGGCCGCTAGCGACTCGAGCTGGCAGTGATGGGCTGTGACGACATCACAGCCCGATTACCATAAATCAAATCAGGTATTGGGGGAAGTCACCCGATCTTGCCCGTCCTTGGCGCCCGCGTGCTGGCTTCGGTCGTCATCGACTGGCATCCAGGCGCGCGGGAGCTGCCTCGGCTGCTCGAAGCGGGCGAAGTGGCGGCGGCTGGCTAGCGGCTGACGCGTGCTTTGAGCACGCCCGGATTCACCAGCGTGATCTGCCCGCGGCCCGTGATCAGGGCGCCGGCCTGTTCGAGCTCTTTCAGGGCGCGGGTCACCACCTCGCGCGATGACCCCAGCTCTGAGGCCAGCTCCTGGTGGGTGGTCTGCACGATCCGGCTGGGCGGCGCGGCGCGCTCGCAGCGGCTGAGCAGATAGGCGGCGAGGCGCTGGTCCAGCGGCTGGAAGAGGACGGCGTCGAGCACCGAGAAGACCTCGCCGATGCGCTCGGCCACCAGCTCGAAGACGAAGGCGCGCCAGGAGGGCGATGCGGTCAGCCAAGTCTCAACGTCCGACTTGGCGACGACCGCCGCCTCGACATCGGTCTCACAGACCGCGAAGGCCGGAAAGGGACGGTGACTCAGGATGCAGGACGCCGTGACCACACAGCTCTCCCCCGGCTCGATCCGGTAGAGCGTGACCTCGCGGCCGTTCTCGCCGAGCTTATAGATGCGCGCGCACCCCTCCAGAACCAGCGCCAGCTGCGAGCACTCGCCGCCATCATGGCAAATGATGTGGCCAGCCGGCAGCCGCGCCATGAGGGCACGCCGGAAGAAGGCCTCGCGCAAGGGCGCATCGCTGTTGGCTAGGAAGGGGAAGCGTGCGAGCAGACGCGCGCGCTGATCGGGCTCGCTGATCATGACGCGAGATTTCACTCCTATGCGGGAGGCCGAGGGTTACGAAAGCCGTCACAGAGGATGCCGAAGGCGCCGACGGCGAGCAATCCGGATGCCCCCATCCCGATCAGCAGCGGCGACGCGGTGCCGTCGTGCACCAGACTGACCAGGCTCCCCATTGCCGCCCCGGAGCCGAAGCGGACCGCCCCCGCAAACGCGGATGCCGTCCCCGCCATCTTCGGAAAGAAGGCCATGAAGCCGGCCATGGAATTGCCGATGACGACACCTGTCATGCTGAGATAGAGCGCGGCGACGCCCGCGATGCCCCACAGCGGCGTGTCGCCGATCATGGCCACCGCGAGTGCGATCGAGGCGGCCGTCGCCTGGGTCAGCAGTCCCATGCGCAAGAGCCGATCCGCACCCAGGCGCCTCACATAGCGCGCGTTCAGCGAGGAGAAGAGCATGCCGAGCGCGACATTGGCGCCGAAGGCCAGGCCGAACCAGGTCGCGGGCAGCTGGTGCAGCTCGATGTAGACATAGGGCGAGCTGACGATGAAGGTCATCATGCCGGCGAAGCTGGCCGCGCCTGTGAGCAGATAGCCCAAGCCACGGCGGTTGCCGATAACGCGGCCATAGTTCCTGAGGATTCGCCCAAGGTCGAAGCGATGGCGATACTGGGCCTGCAGCGTCTCGCCCACCGTGCGGAAGAAGAGCAGCGTGGTGGTGAGAGCGATGGCCGACAGGAACAGGAAGACCGCGCGCCAGGAGGTCAGGCCGATGATGAGGGATCCGAGGGTCGGGGCGACCAGGGGCGCCATGGCCATGACCAGCATGACCAAGCCCATGACCCGCGCATAGTCGTCCTTCTCGTAGAGATCGCGGACCAGCGCCGGAACGCTCACCGCGACCGCGGCCCCGCCGAGAGCCTGCACGGCGCGGGCAGCCAAGAGAACGTCCATGCTGGGCGCGAGCATGCAGGCCAGCCCAGCCAGGAGAAAGAGGATCAGCCCCCAGCCGATGGTCTTGCGGCGACCGAAGACATCGGAGACTGGTCCCAGGAGCAACTGGGCGAGGGCGAAGACGCCGAGATAGACGGTGACGCTGAGCTGCGCCAGCTCGATCGGCGACCCGAGATCGCGGGCGATCGAGGGCAGGCTGGGAAGATAGAGGTCGATCGCGAAGGGTGTCAGGCCGGAGAGCAGGCCCAAGGCGATCAGGAGTGTCGGACGGATTGGCATACGACGACCAATCGAGAAGCCGGCCGGCGGGGCTCGCCGACCGGCTCGGGACAGCGCAGCCCAGCTTCGATCAGGCCCCGGTTTGGACGCCGACGACGAGCGGAATGAGAAGCGCGGCGACGATACCGACCAGCGAGAGCACCAGCAAGACCGCACCGATGATCCCCAGGACGCGCTCCCAGGTCGGTGCCGGACGCGGGGCCGCGAAGCGATTGGCCTCAGGCGTCCCGCCTTTCAGGAAGAGCACGAGCATCAGTCCGAGGTTGACGATGGGGACGAGAGAAAGCAGCATCCACCAGCCGCTCGCGTTGATGTCATGCAAGCGCCGAATGCCGAAGAGAACGCCGACGATGGCCGCAGGGATGGAGATGATGATCTGCGCCAACCCCGCGCCTTCGGTGGCAGTCGCGTCGATGAGACCGGCCGCCACCAGTCCTGTCGCGATCACGACCACAAGGATATAGAGCAGCGTTGCCCAGGCGATATAGCTCAGCCGCGTGAAGCGCCCGCTCGGAGAGAAGACGCTGGATTGATCGGTTTCTCCAGACGCCGGCTGGCTGAGGTTCGAGCTAGGTGTTTTGTAGGGATCTACAGGGCTCATGGTGCGGCCTCCTTCGCTGAATGGCTTGAACAGAATGGCTTGAGCTCAGTGGTGTGGCGTCCTTCGGGCCGAAGATGGCCGGGCCTGTTGGTGTCGTCTTCATCGCGGCGTGACCGGTTTGGCGCGCCACTTGGGCGCAGCCCGGCTAATCTGTCGTCTTCATCTATAACGCTATCATCCATAGCGATCTTGCGAGCCCATGCCGATGTCATCGACTCCCATGCCGAACCTAGCCCCGAATCGCATCGTCCTCTGGGGCGCCCAGCTGGCCTCAGCGCTCGTCATGACGGCGCTGGCCTGGTGGCTGCCCGAGCTGATCCAGATCCAGCCGATCCCCGCGGCCGCCTTGCCGGTCTTGGGCGTTGGCGTTGCCGCGGTTCCCTTGGCCATCATCCTAGCCCGCGTGCTCGGCGCACGACGCCAGAGATCCGACATTCAGATCCACGAGGCGGTGCCGACCGAGACGCAGCAGGCGCAGTCGTCACAGCCCGATCTCGGCCGCTACCTGGTCGCCGTTGCCATCGCCGAGCTTCCCGCCGTCCTCGGCCTGGTCTATGTCTTGATCGGCGGGGATCGACTCCATGCGCTCGGACTCGGGGCGGCCGCCGTCATCCTTATCCTGACGCTCTGGCCTGGGGTGCCGGGAGAGCGTTCCGGCTGACGGGGCGCGGGTCAAAATCTCGGGACGATGCGATGCTCCTGGCCGTCGTCGTCCAGGCCGAGCACGACGGCATGGCGCGCCTCGTCCCATGTCCAGTCCTCCACCGCGTTGTCGTCCAATAGGACGGACGCGGGCGGCTGGGCCAGGTGCAAGCGAATCGCTAGCCGGCGTAGCGCTGGCGCGAAGTCTCCGCTCTGAGCCGCGATACTGAGCTCGGCGCCTTGCGAGCCCGGAGAGATCCACATCGCTCGCTCGCACAGCATGCCATCCTGATAGGCGAAGCTCTCGCCGTCGTCCTCGATCAAGGTCCAGGCGCCCGGGTTGTTGTGGTCCGGGTAGATCTCCAGCGTCAGCTCGGAGAGCGGCTCCGCGGTGCAGGGCCGCACATTGCCCAGTGTCAGGATCGAGCCGCCCCGCACCAGGATGGGAATCCCGCCGAGAGGCGCGTCGGCGACCAGATGATCGGAATCGACCGGCAGCCCGGTCCTGAAGTCATACCAGGTGTGCCCGGGCGGCAGCTCGACCAGGCGCCGTCGGACCCCTGGCGAATAGATCGCCGCGACCATGAGCTGTGGCCCGACCATCACCTGGTCGTGAATCTGATGCAGGTGAGCCGCATCCGGGAAGTCGTAGAGCAGAGGCCGCAACAAGGGCTCGCCACTGCGATGGGCCAGGTGCGCGAGGGTATAGAGATAGGGCAGCAGGCGGTAGCGCAGCTCGATGGCCGAGCGGGCGGTGGCTTCGATCTCGGGTCCAAAGGACCAGGGCTCCTGGGCGCGGCTGTCGCAGTGGGCATGGCTGCGCATGAAGGGGTAGAAGGTCCCGAGCTCCATCCAGCGGGCATAGAGCTCGGCATGGGTGTTCTGATAGAAGCCGCCGATGTCGACGCCGACATGCGGCGAGCCGCACAGCCCCATGCTGGCCAGCTGGGGCAGGCTCATCTCCAAGTGCTCCCACCAGGCATTGTTGTCGCCCATCCAGCTCGCCGCCCAGCGCTGTACACCGACGAATCCCGAGCGGGTCAGCACCCAGGGGCGCTGCCCGGGGCGCAGCCGCTTCAGTCCCTCCCAGGTCGCCTGGGCCATGAGCTGGCCGTAGAGATTGTGGGTCTCCGCATGGAGGGCCTCGCCGTCGTCCCCCTGTGCGATCGAGAGCGGCACCGGCTGCTCGCAGACGCCGGGCTCGCGGAAGGGGCGGTCCACGATCGAGGGCTCGTTCATGTCGCACCAGAAGCCGTCGATGCCCACCTCGACCAGACCGCTGTGCTGATCGCCCCACCAGAGCCGGGTCGCGTCGCGGCAGAAATCCGGAAACAAGGACTCATCCGGCCAGACCCAGCCGCTGAAGGGCTCGCCATCCGCATGCGCGATGAAGTGCCCGGCACCGAGTCCGGATTCGGCGACCTGGTAGCCCGTCTCGAGATCCTTCTTGACGCCCGGGTCGATGATGGTGACGACGCGGACATTGTCGGCATGGAGCGCGGCGATGGTCTCGCTCGGTGCGGGGAAGCGGTCCTCGTCCCAGGTGAAGACGCGGTAACCGTCCATGTAGTCGATGTCGAGATGGATGGCGTCGAGCGGGATCCAGTGGTCGCGGAAGGTGCGGGCAATCTCGCGCACGTCCGAATCCGTCCCGTAGCTCCAGCGCGACTGGTGATAGCCCATGGTCCAGAGGGGGGGCAGCATGGGGCGTCCGGTGAGCCGCGTCAGCTGCTCGACGACGGCGGCCGGCGTGGGGCCGGCGAAGACGAAGTAATCCAGCTCGCCGCCGAGCGTGAAGATGTTGAGGACGTCGTCATCCTGTGCGCCGACGTCGAAGGAGCTATACCAGGTCGAGTTGAGGAAGAGCCCCCAGGTCAGGCCGGGGCGCACCGCCATGAAGACGGGGTGGGCCTGGTACATGTTGTCGTCGCCGCGACTGTGCCCGGGGGAGGAGCGGTCGATAGTCCAGTTGGTCAGGCGCCGGTGACGCCGGTCCAGCTGCCCGGTGCGTTGACCGAAGCCGAAGTAGCCCTCGTCGGGCGCCATGAGCTTTTGGAGAAAGACGCCAATGCGGGCGTCGCCCTCCGGCAGCTCGGGCTCCGGCATGTGCTCCATGTTGATCTCTTCCAGCGCGACCTCGCGCCAGAGCGGTGGCCCGAGATCCGCGGCGAAGCTCTGGCCGTCGGGTGTGAGAAATTGCAGCAGGCCGCACTGCAGATCGAGGGTGGCGCCGATGCTGTCGGTCGACATGCGCACCACCAGGTTGTCTTCTGTGACGGAGAGGCCGGCCGGTGGCAGGTCGAGCACCGGGCTCCAGGATCGAGGGGGCGCGAGTCGCCCAGAGGGCGCGAAGCGTACCCTCAAGATGTCGGGTGCGACGGCGTCGATGCGCAGGAGTCCCTGGGCATAGTGGGCGACGAAGGCAGATGCCTGGTTGACCCAGCTCTGGATGGGGCAGGGGCTCTCTGGAAGGATCTCATCCATCGGGTGCTCCTACTTGGTCTGGCAAGAACGGCAGCTGACAGGCCCATGGCGAGGCGCTTGGATCGAGCGAAAGCGGCCGCAGTCTGACATGAGGACGCAGTGCCGATCCACTCCTCGGAAACGTCCCAGCTGGCGCCGTCTTCACCAGATGGGGTCGGCGGCGCGCGTAAGACACCCCTCGGGGTCATCGAGGCGACCGGCTGCAGCACAGCTCATCATGCGGTCGCTGGTCAGAGCCTTGTCTCAACGCCCGACGCGATTCGGTCTTCAGTTGGCCTAGCCGTATCCAATGCAGCAACACCACGGACACGACCATGCTCAGGCGCACCATGGGACGGATTCCCGACGGGCGCTGACCCTGGCACTTGGGCTCACGCTCGGTTTCGCCGCGATCGAGGCCATCGGCGGGCTGCTGTCGGGATCGCTCGCCCTGCTCGGCGACGCGGGCCATATGGTCACAGACAGCGCCGCGCTGGGACTCGCGGCGGTTGCCGCTTGGCTGGCCAAGCGGCCGCCGTCGCGGCGCCACTCCTATGGTCTCGGTCGCGTCGAGACCCTGGCCGCGCTCTTCAACGCCGTGCTCATGATCGGCCTGGTCGCCGCCATCAGCGCGGCCGCCGTCGGGCGGCTGCTGGAGCCTCGGCCCGTGCAGGCTGGGGTCGTCACCTGGGTCGCCCTGGTAGGACTCTGCATCAACATCGGCGCGGCCTGGCTGCTCATGGGCGGGCGTGGCAACATCAATGTGCGCGCGGCCTTGCTGCATGTCATGGGCGATCTGCTCGGCTCGGTCGCGGCCCTGGTGTCCGGCGTAGTCATCCTCTACACAGGTTGGACGCTTATCGACCCCATCCTGGCCCTCTTCATCGTGCTCTTGATCCTGCTGTCCAGCCTGCAGGTGCTGCGTGAGGTCCTGCGCACCCTGCTGGAAGGGGTCCCCGCGCACCTGGATCTCGCTGAGGTGGGACAGGCCATGGCGGAGACCGAGGGCGTCATCGAGGTTCATGACTTGCACATCTGGTCGCTGTCCGGTGAGCGCACCGCGCTGTCGGCGCACGTCGTGCTCCAGCGCATCGACGATTGGGAGCCAGTGCTGGGCCGGCTGCGCCATCTGCTCGAGCATCGCTTTGCGGTCAGGCATGTGACCCTCCAGCCGGAGCCGATCGAAACCATCGTTCAGCTGAGGCGCTGAGCTTCGTCGGCTGGGCAAGGGGCCTGGCCGGATTCAATCGACAGAGAGGAGCGGCCATGGGTGCACGCGACCGTATCAAGAAGGGACAAGAGAAGCCGATTGCCGTTTACGGCGCCATGGCCGCCAATGCCACCATCGCGGTGGCCAAAGGGGTCGCCGCGGCATTCACCGGCAGCTCGGCCATGCTGTCCGAATGCATCCACTCGGTGGTGGACACCGCCAACGAAGGGCTCTTGCTCCTCGGCATGCATCGGGGCCGGCGTCCGCCGGACGCCCATCATCCCTTCGGTTATGGCAAGGAGCTCTATTTCTGGAGCCTCATCGTCGCCATCGTGCTCTTCGGCATCGGCGGCGGCATCTCTTTCTACGAAGGGCTGACCCATCTCACCGGCCACGCCAGCGAGGGGCGCGGCAGCCCGCTCTGGAACTATGCGGTGATCGGGATCGCCCTGGTCGCCGAGGGGACCTCCTGGGTCATCGCGCTGCACGAGTTTCGGCCCGATCTGAAGCGACGCGATCTGCTGAGTGCGCTGCGCGATACCAAGGACCCGACGGTCGCTACCGTGCTCCTGGAGGACTCGGCCGCACTCGCCGGTCTGATCTTCGCTTTCTTCGGCGTCCTGCTTACCCAGCTCACGGGCAGCCCCGTTTTCGACGGCATCGCCTCCATGCTGATCGGTCTGACGCTCGCGACCGTCGCTGCCTTCCTCGCCTACGAGAGTCGTAGCCTCCTGATTGGCGAGACCGCCGATCCCGAGGTCGTCGCCGGAATCCGCGAGATCGCGAGCGCCGATCAGGACGTCGCCGTCGCCGGTCATCCGCTCACCATGCACCTCGGCCCCAAGGAGGTGCTGCTCAACCTCGACATCCGTTTCAAGCAAGGCTTGTCGAATGCGAGCCTCATGTCCGCCGTGGATAGGATCGAGCAGGCGATTCGCGCGCGTTATCCGGAGATCCGACGCATCTTCATCGAGGCCGAATCCCTCAGCCGCGACGGCAGCAAGCCGAGGGTGGCCTGATTCGCCTGGTCAGCTCAGCCCCATGAGGCCCACCAGCTCATCGCTGCTCATCACATGGCAGTAGATCATGTTGATGATCTCCAGCTCGCGCTGGTGCAGCTCGTCCGTGCCGGCGGCGCAGCAGTCTTCGAGCAGCACCACGAAGAAGCTCTCGTCGGCGAGGCTGCGGACGGTCGAGGAGACGCACTGGTCCGTGTAGATCCCCGTCACGATGAGGTTACGGATGCCCATGTTGCTGAGGATCAGGCGCAGATTCGTGCCCGTGAGCGCGCTGTCGGTCGTCTTGGTCACGACGATCTCGCCGGGCGCCGGGGCCAGCTCCGGGATGATCTGAGAGGCCTCTGTGGTTCGCGGCATCAGCAGGTTGTTCCAGCCCGGCAGCTTCTGGCTCAGCGAGCGGTCGCGGCCATCATCGAGCAGGCAGGCGATGCGGGCGTGGATCACGTCGATGCCATTGCGGCGGAAGCGCTCCTGCATCGCCTTCATCTGCGGGATGACGGTGCCGCGCATGCGCGTATGGAAGGGCTCCCAGCGCGCCCGCTCGGCCGGATCCTCATGCTGCACCATGCCGTAATTCTGCACGTCGATGCAGAGCATCGCCGTCTCGTGCGGGAGCAGCGTCGGCACGTCCGGCTCGGGCGCGTTCTCGTAATAGAAGGATCGATGGGATGTCTTCCAGCTCATGCTCTCCACCTCGCTCGCGTTGACAAGACCAGTGAGCCCAGCGCCCTGACCTCGGATCGCAGCCGGCCGGGCCCTTGCAGCTGTCCAACGATACAGATCCCCGCACGGCCATTCCAAGCTCAGGGTGGAGTTTTCCCCATGCGCTGTGGCCGTATCTGTGGATAACCTGTGCCGCACTGCATTAGTCGACTGATGTAGCGACCAAAATTCGAGTCCGGTTAGGAATCGACCACTTTGGGGCGGGCAGCTTGGGGATGAGCAGCCTACGCGGCGGCCTCGCCGTTGCCGGAGGCGACTGCGGCGAAGCCGACTTCGGCAGCGGGTAGGCGCGACGCCGGCTTGGCCTGGATGAGATCACGCCGGCATCGACGACTTCGGGATGCCCGATTTCTCAGTGCAAGCTGGCCACCAGAGCAGGGGACGCTTCCACCTTGAGTCCCCCGAGCAATTCCTCGAGCTGGCCGGCGACTGCCCTCAGGTCCTGCGACCGCTTGGTGCCTTCCTCGGCGCCGGAGCGGTTGTGCTCCGCCGCCATGGAGATCTGCCGAATGCTCGTCTGCAGCGCCTCGACCACGAGCCGCTGCTGGTCGGCGCCGCGCGCGATGTCGGTGTTGAGCTGGTCGATGCGCGTCATTGCCGCATCGATCTCACCAAAGGCGCTCACCGCGACACCCGTGCTCGCCGACGCGGGCGGCCTCGATCGCGGCATTGAGTGCCAGCAGATTTGTCTGGTCCGTGATGGCCCCTAGGTCTGGATACCTTGCGAAGGCCAAGCGCAGAGATGGGCGCTCGCAAATCCCTTGCTTGAGGTGTGCCTATTCCTCCCGGGGGCTCTGAAACAGCGACCTGCGTCACAGTCTCCCGAGCCTCGGAGCAACGCCTTTAGAACCTGCGGTCTAGAGCCTGCGGTGCGGGTATCCTTACTCTGGTAGGCCTTCCGACCGGCCTTGCACAAGGCGCCAATGCATGACGGACTCCAGATTCATGAACGATTTCAGACGACGCGGACGCACTTGGCTGATCGCAATCGCCCTCATGGCTCCCGCCATCGCGAGTGCGGAGCTCGAGATCGCCGGATTTGGCACCCTGGGCGGGGCCGTTTCGGATCAGGACCTCGACTATTTGGGCAACATCAGCCAGGACGGGACCCTGAATCAGGACTCCGTCATTGGCTTTCAGCTCGACGGCCGCTTCACACCGGCCTGGAGCCTGACCATCCAGGCCAAGGCCGCGCCGTCCGATCATCGCGAGAACGGCTGGGATCCCAAGCTCACCTGGGCCTTTGTCTCCTGGCGACCGACCAATGACCTGCTGCTCCGTGTCGGGAAGCTGCGGGTCCCGCTGATGTTCTATTCCGCCAACAGCGATGTCGGCATCACCTATCCCTTCGCCCGTCTCCCCGTCGAGGTCTACTCGGTCTTCCCCGTAACCGATGTCGTCGGAGCGGCCTTCAGTTGGAGCTGGCTCAGCGGCGAGAGCGATTGGACGCTCGAGGGCTACGGCGGTCACACCCATACGGACTGGCGCTTCTACCTGCGCGATGGGATCCCGCCGCTGAGCTCGGCCGGCCCGCTCTATGTTGGCGTGGATGCCGACATGGCCGGGCTGGTGCTGACGCTGCGGCGGCGCGAGAACGCCTTCGCTGTGGGGCTGCATCTGGTGGAAGCGAGTGCCAATTCCGGGCCTTTCCCATCCGACTATCCCTATGTCTCGATCGCACCCGGGGTCGGCTACTATCAGACCTTGCCCAACCTGCCGGGGCCGGGGATCCCAACGGTGGATATTCTGAAGGTCGATGTCTTGACCCTCAGCCTGCAGATCGCGCTGCCCAAGGATCTCAAGCTGATCGGCGAATATGCCCACAGGCGCATGGAAAACGCCACCATCGGGATCGAGACGCATGCCGCCTACCTGGGGCTGCTTAGAACGATCGATAAATGGACGCCCTACGTCTATGTCGCCGGCATCCGCTCGGACGACGACCTGCTCGACCTCTACGAGTCGATGAATGGCACGCGAGTCCCCGATTCTGTGCCCTTTGCATCGCTGATCAACGCCTCGCAGCGCCTCGGCGCGGATCAGCTGCTGCCATACGACCAAACTACCGTCGCTCTGGGGACCTCCTATCAGGTCACGCCGAGCAGCACGCTCAAGGCCGAATGGGCGCACACGCGCTCCGGGGTCGCGTCGAGCTTCATGGATGCGCCCACCGACGAGGACAGCGGCGACCGGGCGGTCAACGTCTTCTCGCTCTCCTACAACCTTACGTTCTAGGGAGCCGAAGATGCGGATCCTACCCACCATTCTGCTGCTCTCGACCTTGGGTCCGGCACTTGCGCAGCCGGTCGTCATCGGTCACGCCGGATTGCAGCCGCTCGACAGAAAGACGCTCGAGCGGATCTACACGGGCCGTATCGTCGAGATCGGCGGTGTCCGCGTGACGCCCGTCAACCTGCCGCAGGGAAACGAGCTGCGGGAGGCCTTCCTGCGGCACTACTTATCCCAGGACGAGAACAAGTACACCGGCTATTGGACCGTGCGCCGCTATGTGGGCAAGGGGACGCCGCCGCCGGAGCTGCCCAGCAGCGCCGAGGTGGTCGAGTTCGTCTCCAAGACCGAGGGCGCCATCGGCTATGTCGAGTCCGTCGAGGTCCCGGAGGGGGTGCAGATCCTGCTGCGCAGTCCTTGATGCTCGAACAAGCTGTCAGCTTCCAGCGAGGAGAGCTTCTCTTGGCTCACCGGCTGGGGGCGTCGCCGACGCGATGCCCGCCCAGCCGAAGCATCATCCTAGATTCGGCAATTGGAACCGCACAGGCGCGAAGGACACGAAGAAAACATTGGCTTGCATCGCTGCGTCGCTTCACCCTTTGAGTGAGCATCGCTTCGCAGACAAGGCGTTGAAATCCTTCGCGCTCTTTGTGCCCTTTGCGGTTCAACTGCTCTTTTTAGGATCATCGAATCCCTGCCGACGGCGAGCTCTTGAGACGGCCGAATCGCCCCCAAGCGGGCTCCTACGGCGGCGTCCCTGTAGGAGCCCGCTTGCGGGCGACAGCCTCCGCGCCGGACGATCCCATGTGCGAAGACAGCGCGGGCAAGAACACACCGACCGAGGCGCTCGCCCAGGGGCGGCTGCTTTAGGGCGGGGCGGTTGTCTCAGCCGCCTGAAACGAGCTGCTGTTGCGGCACCGGCACCAGATCCGTACTCAGCTTGACGGCCGAGACGTTCTCGCTGAGCGAGCCTGCTCCGCCAAGCTCTCGGTGGCCGCCGAGGCCCCATCGACCACGAGATCACGAGATTGGGCACACTGGCGTTATGTCGGTTGTTCCAGGAGCTTTCGGCAACGCGGGCTCAGTCATGAAACCGAGTCGCAGATTCAAGAGATTGATCACCAACGACGCGACATTGGACAGCACCGTCATGGAACTGGGCGGAGTCACCCTGAAGACGACCGCTTTCGTCGCGGAATCGGGCAGCAGATGCAACCAGTGCCCATTCCAATTCAAGCCCGCCACCCGGAAGTCATCCGGATACAGACTCCAGAACTGGCCGTCGTGGGGTCGTGTCTGGTCTCCCGAGCTCTCCGAGCGAACTGCTAGACCACCCCAGTCGCTGTCGCAAGGCCTTTCTCCCTCGGCGTCCGCTCGATCCTGACAGTTGATGGGCTCCACCACCGCTAAGCCGCCCCAAGGTAGCGCGGCGTATTGGGTACGACCAGTGATCGCTCGACACCCGGAAGCCGATGCCCTTCGCCTGCGCCGTGGCGTCGGCTGTCGCCCCGAGTCTCGGCCGAGCCAGCGTCCGGGAACTTGCGAAGGGCGTGCAGCTGGTAGAGGCCAGCTTCGCTGCCGTGGACCCGCCTCATAGCTGCGCAACAAGCCGATGGATCGGCATGTCGAAGCGGCACTGGCCGTCGGTGCCGTGATGCGCCGAGAGCACCTCTTGGACGTCAGCCAACACCCGCGCTCGCGCCTCCATGGGCAACACGAAGGAGGCGTAGAAGAAGCGTGTGGCCTCTTGCGCCAGGCCGCGCGGCGTGCCGGTGAGGCTGACCAGTCCGGGCTCGACCTGCACCTCGGCGTCACGAAAGGTTTGCCGTATCAGTGCCGCGAGAGGCTCCGGGGTGCGGACCCTGGAGTCACCGAGATCCGCCTCGCCGTAGCAGGGGTACTCGTTGCATGCGGCGGAGTAGATCACATGATGGACCGCCGCGTAGACGGGGGAGCTCAGGATCTCGCCGTCAATGATCGCCGCCAAGGTGCCGTTCGGGCGCAGGACGCGCCGGATCTCGGCGAGTACCGGCTCGATCGGGTCCATCAGCGTCAGCGCCCAGTGGCAAAGCACCACATCCATGCTTGCATCCGGAACGCAGTCCATACGCTGGGCGAGGGCCTGGTGCAGCCTGACCGCCGGGTCCGGGATGCGGCGACGCGCCAACGCGAGCTCGTCCGCGCTCATATCGACGCCGGTCAGCGTGACGCGATCCCCGTGCCGTTGCAGACAGATCTCGGCAAGCACGCCGCTGCCGCAGGCAAGATCCAGGACGGTCCGATGGCGCGCCTGGTCGATCGCCTCCGCCAGCCACTCATAGCTGTTTCGCCCGGCGGCGTCGCGGCAGCCTCGAGCGATGGCCTCGGTGAAGCCGGCATGTCGCTGATGCACGGCCAACAAGTGCTCACGCACGTCTTCCGCGTCCGGCTGCTCGCCGCGGCGCAGGCGTTGCGCCCAGCGGCTGTCGATGTGGCTGGGCTCATGCATGGTCATCGGTAGGGCCTCGCTGGATTGCAGGGAGTGGCCGCCGGTGGCGGGGCTTATTACGGGGTTGCCGGAGACTGGGCAGCAGTGGCAGCGTGCTGAGCGCGCAGAGCAGGGCGCCGCCGGCAAGCCAGAGCAGCAGCGGCTGCGGCTCGACGCCGCGGTCCAGCAGCCAGCCCAAGACCCCAGGTGCCAGCGCGGTTGCGAACACCATGCAGGCCATCGCAAGGGCGCGGATGGCGCCAAGGTGGCGGGTGCCGTAGACCTCCGCCCAGAGGGCGCCGAACAGGACCGTCGCGCTGCCTGGGGTGATGCCGAGCAGGCCCATGAAGCAGGCGGCAATGATCAGTGCAGTCCCTTCGGCGCCCTGGCCGATGTCGCCGCCGACAAGCGCCAAGCCCAGCGCCATCGGTAGCAGGAACAGCGGCAGCAGCCGCACGGCCCCGATGCGGTCGATCAGCCAACCGCTGCCCAGTGCCGCGGCGGTCGAGGCGATCGCGTAGACCGGATAGCAGGCGGCGAGCTGCGCCAGCGTCCAGCCCTTCGCCTGCGCCAGGTGCACCTGATGGAAGAGCACGCCGGTGACCAAGAAGGGCGCCGCCGCAAGCGCGGGCAGCAGGGCGTGGAAGCGGCGATCGCGCAAGACCTCGGCGCGGGTCCAGCCATCGTCGTCGAGACCGCCATCCGCTCCAGGCGTCGGCGCCGGGCTGGGCAGGCGTCGGCACATAGCCCGGCCAAGCGCCAGCACGGCGGGGATCATCAAGACCATCGCCAACGCCGTTGCCAGCCAGATCGCACGCCAATCGAAGGCCGCGAGCGCCAGGGCGACGAGCAACGGCAGCAGGGCTTCGCCGATCGGGTAGCCGAGCATCGCGATGCCGAGGGCGCGGCCACGACCGGCGGCGAAACGCCGTGCCAACAAGGTCACGGCGATGTGACCCAGCATGCCTTGGCCGAAGAAGCGCAGCCCGAACAGGGCGACGGCGAGCAGCCAAAGGGCATCGGTCATGGCCATGGCCAAGGCCGCGACGGCCAGCAGGAGCATCACCCAGGCCGCCAATCGGGCAGGCTCGACGCGGTCCGCGACCTTGCCGAGCCACAGCAGACACGCGGCGCTCGCGGTCGTGGCCAGGGTGTAGATGCCGCCGAAGCCGGCATGGCTCAAGACCAGATCGCCGCGGATGGCGCCGGCGAACAGCCCGATGAAATAGGTTTGACCGATGCTGGAGCTGAGCGTCAGCAGCAAGCCGAGCGCCAGGGTCGGGCCCGCTTGTCGCAGCCGCACGAGGCCTCCGAAGCATTGTTGCAGTGATGGCGTCGGCGCTCACCCGCACGCCTCCGGCTCGGGCCGGGGCGCCGGCGTTGTTAGGTCTCGAAGAAGATCATCAGCACGCGCTGGGCGAAGCGCCACTCGCGCTCGTGCCGACAGGTCTCCAAGTAGGCGCCGATGATTGGGTCGGCAAGCATCTGAGCCAAGTCCAGCGAGTCATCGAAGAGGCAGCGCTGCAAATAGCCCTGAACCTGTGCCTGCTGTTCCACGGGGGCGCGGTTCTCGTAGCGAATCTCGTGCACCTGCGGGCTCAGCCCAAGGCGCTCGAGCGCCGCGACGATCTCCTCGGCGGCGAGGTAGGGGGTGCCGCCGCCGCGGAAGGCCTCCAGGTAGGCGCGATAGAAGCGTAGGTAGTGGGCGTCGCGGCAGGCATGGGCGATGAGCCCCGTCTCGGCTGCGGCATGCACCAGACGCTCAAGCCCCGCCTCCAGCGCGTCGGCCGGCAGGGCATAGAGCGCATGGATGGCCCAGGCGACGTCGAAGTGGTCGCGCGGACACTCCAGCGCCTGCAAGGTCGTCTCGTACTCCTCACCGGCGACGAAGGGGGCGGACAAGACGCGCCGGGTCTCCGCGATCGAGAAGGCCGACGGATCGAGAAGGGCGTAGTCGATGGGGCCGACGCTGCCCGGCGAGACGCCGGCATAGCGCCCAAGCGCGGATGGAAACTTGCCCGAGCCGCAAGCGACATCGAGCACACGCAGCGGTCGCTGCCCGGCCCTCGCCTGCCGAGTCCGCAGCCAGTCGACCCAGTCCAGCGCCTCGGCCAGATGGCGGTAATCCACCGACGCCAGGGCGTAAAAGTCTTCCATCTCCCGGCGCCCGGCCTCGCTCCAATGCTCGCAGCTGCGCTCGAAGGTATCTGTCATGGCGTTGCCCGCTCGGTCGGAATTGTCGAAGTCGGGGCCGACCCTGAGGCATGCCCATGAAGTGTTTGGCGCCGGGAGATATACGCCGCGCGGTCCGCCGGACTCCAAGCGGCACCTAAGCCTCAGGCGGCCAGCAGACCGGGTTCAGCTCGCTCGCGGCGACCGCGCCCGGCGCAGCACCGGGGATGAATTTCTGCCAATCGCCGGAGACCATGGTCGGTCGCTCCAACACCCGGGCGCCGTCCGCGTAGAAGGTGTTGGCCAACACCACGCGACTCTGGCCGGAGCCATTGGCACCGGCGGAGTGAAAGCACAGGTTGTGGTGAAAACTGACCATGCCGGCCTCGAACGGGCCGTCGTCCACCGCGACCTCGCGCTCGCGGAAGACCTCAAGGATGCGCCGATCGTAGCTGGTATCGAACTTGCTGAAAGCGAGGCCTTCGACCAGCTTGTGGACATCGATCGGCCACGCAAAGCACAGCGGGCCCATGTCGCGCGGGATCGGCTGGGCCGGAATCCAGGCCGTCACCACGTCGTTGGTGGCGAGCGGGAAATGGTGGGCGTCGTAGTGCCAGGGCGTGCGTCCGCAGCCGGGCTCCTTCGACATCAGGTTGTCGTGATAGAGCCTGACGCGGGGGACGCCGAGCAGGTCGGCAGCGAGCTTGGCGATGCGCGCGCTGAGCACGAAGGCGCGCATCAGCCGATGCTCGAGCCAAGCAAGCTCCAGGCTAAGAAAACGCCCCTTGGTGCCGCCATCGAGCCGCGTGTCGAACGCATCGCCAAGCAGCCGCACCATCTCGCCTCGGAGCAGCCGCGTCGCGCCCGGGGAGAGCACGCGCGGCAGCTTGATGTAGCCGTTGGCACGGAAGCTGTCGATCTGATCCGGCGTCAGTGCGTAGGGCGTGGAAAGCTCGCCGCGGATCGACGCGACATCGATGTCCGCCGCTGCGTCGAGGCCGTCGGCAACGGACGCCGCCGGCTGCGACGCCAGACGCTCGGGAGCGGGAGCAGGCTCGCCGCTGTTGTCGGCCAGCGTCATGTACCAATCCCACCAAGCCTGGTTGTCCTGTTCCCAGGGCTGGTCGACATCGCTGCGCCGGGCGTTCTCGCCGACCAGCTTAGGGCTGGATTGAGCCGTCTTCTTAGGCATGGTCATCCGCGCCAGACCAGGCAGTGGAAATAGATCTTCGCCTTTGCATCGTCGGCGCTGCTTTGCTCTGTAAACATGTCGATGGAACGCCCCCTCGAGGTTGATTCGTCGCGCATCTTCAGTGGTTTCCTTCGGATCGCGACGACCTGGCGATCTGCCGTCGCTCGCGTGGACCCGTGCTTGGAGCTGATCGGGAGTGGGAGAGCGGACGCGAGGCGTTCATGTCACGAGGGGTCCAAGAGGTAGTATAGGTGACTCGGGCGGGTGTCGGCTGTCTGCTCGATTGCTGTGACCTGGCCACCTTTCAGCTCGTCTAACACGCCCATAAGAAAAAGCTGAAACCTGAGCGGGGGCCGAAGCCCCTCAAGCCCAACTCAACCGCTGCAAGTGCGGCCTTCTTTGCCACAAGCACCTCAGCCTGGCCGCTGTCTGCATCCCTTTCGTGTAAGACTGCCCTTGCATGCGCGGCGAGCATCTCGTCCCAATGCTCTGGCTCGCGGTCCGGAAGTCTTGCGGAGACACGGCTTTTCGGAGGCGCTCATCATTGCGTTTCTATCGCTGCCCGATGACAGAAGCCTCCATCATCAGCATCTCCCCAAGCTGCCGCGTCGCCTGTCCGGCGTTAGCAGGGTCTGCATACACGAGATAGAGGGTTTCCGTGCGAGCCCCGCCTTGGGCGAGGGGGAGGGTGCTGAGCGCGCCGGCGGCGAGGTCTTGCGCGATGAAGTGGCGCGGCACCCAGGCGAAGGCGAGTCCGCGGCGGATGATGGCGATGGCGGTGGTCAGGTGCGAGACGGTCCAGCGCTCGTCGGCGCCGAGCCAGCCGCTGTCGATCTGGCGATAGCGGCCGGTGTCGCGGATGACGACTTGGCGGTGGTGACGCAGGTCTTCTTGGGTGAGGCTGCGATTGAGCGCGAGCAGGGGATGGTCGCGGTGGGCGACGGCGACGAACTCGACCTGAATGAGCGGGTCGCCGAGGAAGCCGGGCGGCACCATCCCGGTGACCGCGAGATCCGCCTGGCGTTGGACCAGGGCCTCGCTGGTGCCGGAGAGGACGGATTCGATGAGCTGGACACGGATTTGGGGTGCCTGCTCGGCGAAGCTGGCGAGGACCCCGAGCAGCAGCTCCGGGGGCAGGATGATCTCGACGGCGAGCCGGACTTCGGGCTCCCAGCCTTGCGCCAGGGTCTCGGCGAAGCGCTCGAGTCTGGCCGCTTCCTGCAGGATGGAGCGCGCGCGCTGCAGGATGAGCTCGCCTTGGGGCGTGAGAACCGTGCGCCTGCCTTGGGCGGTGGTGATCGGCAGGGGCAGCTGCTCCTGCAAACGCTTGAGGCTGTAGCTGACGGAGGATTGGCTGCGCTTGAGGCGGTCCGCGGCTGGCTCGAAGCCGCCTTCATCCAGCACTGCGGCGAGCGTGGCCCATTGCTCGAGGGTCGTGCGGGGTGGTTGCTCACTCATGATTCATCAAGATAATCGATGGGTAAGAGCGAATACTAGGTTAAAAAGATCGCTCTAGCGGGCCTATTCTCGAGCTGTACCTGACATTCAGTCGAATAGGAGCCCAGTCATGACCAAGGTCTTACACATCGATAGCAGCCTGTTCTCGGGCGAGGGCGTGTCCTCGCTCCTGGCGGGTCGTTACGTCGCGCGGCTGCGCGAGCAGGATCCGACGATCGAGGTCCTGCATCGCGATCTCGCGGCCGATCCGATTCCTCATCTGGATCTCAAGCGGCTGCAGGCCATCGGCACGCCGGAGGCGGAGCGCACGCCGGAGCAGCGGGCGATCGCGGCGGAGGCCGACCAGCTCATCGCGGAGCTGCAGGAGGCGGATCTGCTCGTCTTGGGAGTGCCCATGTACAACTTCGCGGTGCCCAGCCAGCTCAAGGCCTGGATCGATCACGTGGCCCGCGCCGGTGTGACCTTCCGCTATACGGCCGATGGCCCGGTCGGTCTCTTGGAGGGTAAGCGGGTGGTCATCGTCACCAGTCGCGGCGGCTTCCATCGCGGACAGGAGACGGATACGCAGATCGACCACATCAGGACGACGCTCGGGCTCTTGGGCCTGACGGAGATCGAGGTCATCTACGCGGAGGGCCTGAATCTCGGCGAGGAGCAGCGCGCGGCCAGTATCCGCAAGGCGACCGAAGCATTGCAGCGGCTGGCGGCCGCCTAGGGGGGATGAGATGAAAGCACGCACGATCGAGCGCATTCTGACCGCGGCGCCCGCCTCCGACGGGGGCGGTGTCAAGCTCTACCGCATCGTGGCGCCGGACGGCATGCGCGGGCTGGATCCCTTCCTCATGCTCGATGATTTCGGCTCGGATCAGGCCGACGACTACATCGCCGGCTTCCCGCCGCATCCGCATCGCGGCTTCGAGACGGTGACCTACATGCTGGAGGGCCGGATGCTGCATGAGGATCACCTAGGCCATCGCGGCCTGCTCGAATCCGGCGGCGTGCAGTGGATGACCGCGGGCCGCGGCGTCATCCATTCCGAGATGCCGCAGCAAGAGGCGGGTCGGATGCGCGGCATGCAGCTCTGGGTCAATCTGCCGGCCGCCGAGAAGATGAAGGACCCGGCCTACCGGCATCTGCCGGCCGAGGAGATCCCTGTCGCGACGCTGCCAAACGGCGTGTCCGTGAAGGTGGTCGCGGGCAGCTTCTCGGATGGCCAGCGCCGGCTCCAGGGCGCGGCCCAGGGCATCAGCACGAGTCCGCTCTATCTGGACGTGCGAATCCCTTTGGGCGCGAGCCTCGAGGTACAGGTCGAGCCTGGGCATCGGACCTTGGTCTATGTCCATCACGGACAGCTGGCCGTCGCTGGGGAGCCGGTGGCCGCGCGTCAGATGGCGATCTTGACGGATGGCGATAGCGTCCGGCTCGAAACGGATGTGGGAGCGGAGCGCGAGCCGGCCGGAGCCTTGGTGCTGGCGGCGCGGCCGCTGGGCGAGCCGATCGCGCACTATGGCCCCTTCGTCATGACGACTCGGGAAGAGATTCGCCAGGCGATCGCGGATTACGAGTCGGGCCGGCTTGCGGCCTGACGCGCGCGGATGCGCTGCTCAGGATCAGCCGTGCTAGGGTTGGCTGTGAGCAGTGCGGACGATAAGAACGGCAAGAAGAGCGAGGTACGGGACGATGCGGTCGACATTTCTGCTTGTGCTCGGCGTGGTCTGTCTGGGGGCATCCCTGTCGGGGTGCAAAATGCTAGTTCGTGAATCCGTGCCCGGCGATTGGGTGGAGATCCCGCCGGGAAGCGCCATCCGGCTGAATCGGCCCGTCGAGATCCCGCCCGGTCGGGCGCGTGCCTTCGTGTCGACCGCAACGGCCTTGGCCGGTGGGACGAGCTGCGCGCTCGAAGTCCGACGCATCGATCACGAAGGCGTGCAGTTAGTCGCCGCCGGCACCTATCGGATCACCCGTATACAGAACTATCTGGCGTTGGTCTCCAGGGTGGAGGAAGCACCAGGTGCGACCTTAGGCTTTCAGCTGGCCAGCTACGGCGACAGTGGCGGCGGGCAGATGGTGCGATTCGGCTACCATTTCTGGCTGAACGACGGCCAAGACCCGAACCTGATGCGTCTGACCTGCCTGGGGCGTCACGACGAGCCCGCCTCGACGCGCCCACCCACCTTGGCTGAGATTCGCGCCACGCTGGGTGAACGGGCGACGCTCGAGCTTGGGGATTTCGGCGCCGAGTCATGACGCTGAGGAGATTCAGGCATCCGTCTGCACGGAAAGGCCTGGGGCGTGATCGCGATCGAGCCTCCTGCCGCCGAGCCCACTGCTGCTCAGGCTGAGTCGGCGGGCGGGCTCGGCTCGCGCCTCGCCTCGGCTTCGAACAGCCGCATGCAGTTGCGCCCGGCTTGCTTGGCCTGATACATGGCCCGGTCGGCGTGGCGGAGCAGGGTGTCGGCGTCGCTCGCGTCCAGCGGATAGAGGGTGACGCCGATGCTGACGGAGACCTGCAGCGCACCGGCCTCCGCGATCTCGTAAGGTGCGGCCAGGGTGTCGCTCATGCGCTGGACGCTCTGCAGACATTGCTCGTGTCTGGCCATATCCCCCAGCAGCACCACCAGCTCGTCCCCGCCTAGGCGCGCGGCGGTATCGACCTCGCGCAGCGAGCCGCTCAGCCGCTCGGCGACGGCGATGAGAAGACGGTCGCCGACGGCATGGCCATAGGTATCATTGACCGGCTTGAAGTCGTCGAGGTCCAGATAGCAGACCGCCAGCAAGGTGCCATTGCGCCGCGCCTGGGCCATGCCGATATGGAGGCGGTCCGCGAGCATGGCGCGATTCGGCAGTCCCGTGAGGGTGTCGAAATGGGCCATGCGCTCGAGCCGCTTCTGTTGCTCCTTGAGCAGGCTGATGTCCGTCAGCATCGCGAACGAGCCACCGCCAGCCTGCTCCGAGCTGGCGATGCGCGCGCTGGCGACGAGGACCCAAAGCTCGGAGCCATCGCGATGGCGCAGCCGCACTTCGTATTGGCGGCCATCGCCGGTTTGCGCTGCCTGGTTGCGGGCGCGGTGCGCGGCCTTGTCTTCCTCGAAGAGGAAATCCTCCAGGGGGCGGCCGATCATGGCGTCTGCGCTGAGGCCGAGCATCTCGGCCATGCGGGCGTTGACGAAGGTGGTGCGGTTTTCCGCATCGACGCTCCAGATCCCCTCGGTGGCCGTCTCGACGATGCGCCGATAGCTTGCCTCGCTGGCGCGCAGCGCGGATTCCGTGCGCTTGCGCTCCACGATGTCCCAGGCGAGATCGGCGAAGGTCGCGACGATCTCCAAGTCCCGATCGCCATAGTCCCGCGGCTTGTTGCCGACGCCCAGGATGGCGACGATGCGGTCGTCGCGCGTGACGGGCACCACCAGCTCGCGCTTGACGTCGGCGTGACCCTCCGGCAAGCCGCTCCGGTGCGGAAGCCTGGGGTAGTCGTTGTGGACGATGGGCCGGCGCTCGCGCACGCAATCGGCCCAGACCCCGGCCTCGGAGAGCGCATAGTGCAGCCCGGAGCCCTCGGCCCGGCAAAATTCCGTCAAGGTGCGGGTCGACCATGTCTGCAGCGCGAGGGTCTCCTGATCCCGCTCCAGAAAATGGTAGAAACCGATGGCACTGTTGGTGAGCTCGGCCGCTTCATCCAGGGTGGCGCGCAGGATCTCCTCGAGCGACCATTGCTCGGCGTTGTTCAGGAGTCGGAGTCTGGCCTCGAGCATCCCTGTCAGCCGCTTGATCGCGGTGACGTCGCGGGCGGCCGCGAACACCTGCTCGACGGCGCCGCCGGGATCGCGATAGACCCTGGCGTTGTAGAGCACCGGGGTGGTGGTGCCGTCACGGTGCTTGAGCTCGAGCGCGTAGTCACGGACCTCGCCTTCCTCGAAGGCGGCTCGGCAGCCGGCGCGCGCCTGCTCGGGGTCGGAGAAATAGTCGGCGAAATCGGCGCCGATCAGATCTTCGCGCGGCATCCCCGTGGCCTGCTCGGTGGCGCCGTTGACGTCGCTTATGTGCCCCTCCCCATCGATCACGACCAAGGGGTCCAGACTCGCCTCCAACAGCGCCCGGTTGTGCCCATTGGCTTGTTTGAGGGCCTCCTCGGCGCGCTTCCGCTCGGTGATGTCTTCTGTGAAGACGACGATCCCGCCGACCGCGCAATCCGCGGTGTGCCAGGGCCGCACCTCCCAGCGGACCCAACGGAGGCTGCCGTCCAACTGAGAGACCGCATCTTGCATGGACTTGACGACCTCGCCGGCCAAGCCCCGGCGATAGGCCTGCCGCCAACGCTGTGGCACCTTGGGGAAGACCTCATCGTGCGAGCGCCCGACTAGGCTTGGCTCGGCGATGCCGTAATCGGAGAGCCAGCGCTTGCTGCAGGCGAGATAGCGCATGTCGCGATCCAGCATGGCCAGCGCGACGGGGGCATGATCGACGAATAGCCTCAGCCGCTCTTCGCTCTCGGAGAGCCGCTGGTCGCGCGCGGCGATCTTGTCGGCCATCTGATTGAAGGCCTGCGCAAGGTCTGAGAGCTCGTCCTGTCCGCCAACCTCGAGCCGAGCCTGATAGTCGCCGGCGGCGAGCGATTGGGTTGCGCCCTGGATATTGCGAATTCGCCCGATCACGACCCGCTGCAGCAATGCCCCGCCGACGAGGAAGAGCGTGGCGAAGACCGAGAGCGGGGCGCCCAGAGAATGCCAGAAGAGCGCCAAGGTCTCTTGTCTGAGCTGCTCGATCGGTAGCCGGAAGCTCAGAATGCCGAATAGCTCGCCGGCGCGATAGCCGAAGGCGGGCGGGCGACGCTCCCGCAGGGTTTTGGGCAGGCGAGCCCCTTCGCCGTGACAGCCGAGACAATAGCCCTGGGTCCACACCGGCTGGGTATAGGCCAAGACCCCATGGCCTTCGGCGTCGATGCTCTGCGCGATCCGCTCCCTTGCCACGGGATTGGCGACGAAGAAGTTGATCGCCTCCGCATCCATGGGGTCCTGGCGCTCGCTCGGGTCTTGATGCTTGGTGAGGACGAGAGTGATCCGAAGTGCTCCGGGCCGGCGTGCATCCAGTGCCTTGGCGATGCGCGCGAAGGCGTGAACGGGCAGAAGGTCCAGCGTCTGGTCCGTGACCGGCAGACCGGCATCGAGCATGACCTGATGGGTGAGCTGCCCGCTGATCGACAGCACTTCCTGAACGACGCGGACCTCTTGCAGCAAATGCTGCAGGGCGCTCTCCCGCGCCGAGCGGTATTGGTAGACGAGTAGGGCGGCGAATGCGGTGCTTACGGCCAGCCCGACCCCCAGCCAGAGCTTGAGCTGAAGACCGGACGCGACCCTGTGGCGAGAGGTCGCGTCTGAGCCTTGCGGTGTTTTCTGATTGTCGGTCGGTGCCATAAGCTCGGACGCTCGCCGCGACCCAAGTGGTCGAAACGATAGAGGTTTACCCCAATAGCGGCTGATCTGGAATCGAGCGCTCAGCTTCCAGCTGTCAGCTTTTAGCCCTGGCCCAACCGCTCGCGGCGGGCTCCCGAGAGGACGCTTGGTGGCCAGATCTCCTGGGCCTGCGGACAATTCGCTTAGAATGGGACTTGCTCAGGCATTTGCCCATAGCCATTCCACCCGAGAGAGGCAAGCGATCAGCAGATGGATAGGATGGACCCAGCCACCTCACCGGTGACCGATCCGACGACCTGGCAGCTCGCGGCACGCGTGGTCGCCATGCCAGCGGATACCAACGCATTCGGAGACATTTTCGGCGGCTGGCTGCTGTCGCAAGCCGACTTGGCGGGCGGGACCATCGCCATCCAGGCCGCCCAAGGGCGCGTCGCGACAGTCGCGGTCAAGGATTTCCAGTTTCTCGCGCCCGTGCTGGTCGGAGACCTGGTCGAGGTGTTCGCCCGTCTGATTCGTGCCGGCAATACCTCGATGACGATCGAGATCCAGATCTGGGCGCAGCGCGAGCCGGACCCACACAGTCGGCACCAGGTCGCCGCAGCCAGCTTCACCTATGTCGCCGTGGATGAGGAGGGGCGCCCGCGGCCGGTGCCGCCGCTAGCGTGCGAGCCGCGGGTTGTGGAAGTTTGAGGCGAGTTCCTGAAATGATCCTACCCAGAACAGCGCCTCCAGTAGGATGGGCAAAGCCCCTGGCACGCCGGCGCGCATGGGGAAGAGGTTTGTGGGGCGTGCCCACCCAGATCGCTCAGGCGCCTGGACGATGGGCAGGCTGCGCTTTGCCCATCCTCTGGGAATCTGTTTCCCGGAAATCACCTGAGGCGCCGCGCTCAGCCCTGTAGCCCTGGAAAGAGCAGTCAGCCGCCAGCGATCAGCCTCCAACTGTTGGCTGGCCGAGGTTCTCGCCTATGGACGCCTTCAACCATTGGGTGAGCCCGGGCGGGCACCAGGAGACGACCAACCGACTGCTCCCAAAAAGCTGGCGGCTGGCGGCTGGCGGCTGGTAGCTGACTGCTCCAACCTGTGTCGCTGCGACTGCCGCTGGGAGCGGCCCTGCCCCGGCATTCGGGATGCCGGGCGCGGATCCGCCTCTCAGCTATCGCGCCGAGCGCATGCAGTTGGCGTAGAAGGTTACGGTCGCCGGCCAGTCGCTGAAGATGCCCTTGATCCCGACGTCGCGGGCGAGGACATCGAGCAGCCTGAGCGTATCGCCCTCGCGGCTGATGGCGCCGTCGAAGGTCTGGTAGTACCAGCCGTTGTCCCCGTCGGCCAGGATG
Organism: Thiorhodococcus minor; assembly: GCF_010820565.1. Classification (GTDB taxonomy): domain Bacteria; phylum Pseudomonadota; class Gammaproteobacteria; order Chromatiales; family Chromatiaceae; genus Thiorhodococcus; species Thiorhodococcus minor. The sequence continues at coordinate 33,509 of NZ_JAAIJQ010000031.1, forward strand.
CCGGAGCGCTCGAGCGTCCAGGTGATGATCTCCAAATCGGCCGCCTTGGCGTCCAGGGCGTATTGGGAAGGGACGATCTCTTCGCCGTTGGCGCTTACCAGCGCCCAGAGCGGCGGCGCGACATAGTTGATGCCCTCCGCCTTGTAGCTCATCAGCTCGGCCGCGCCAGGCAGCTCCGCCACCGCGTCGGCGTCGTAGAGGTAGACCGCCTGGGAGCCGAAGGCTGGCTCATTGGCGATCCAGTAGCGAATGTCCTCGATCTGAAAGGACTGCGGGTAGACGTGCACGGGGCTGACTCCCGCGGCCTTGTACTCGTCGATCATCTGCTGGGCGTAGGCCTCCTGGCTGTAGTCGCCGACGCCATCCCCGTCGCTGTCGAACGGCATCGCGACACTGGGCGCCTTGAGCTCGGGCGTCATCTGCACCTGCAGCGCCTTGAAGAGGACGATGCTTTCGGCGTGGGTCATCAGGGTGCCGCTCGTTGGCCCGGAATAGAGGTCGGTGCGCCAGTCGGCAGTGCCGGTCAGGTACTCGGCCGGGGTTGTCGCGGCCGGATTGGAGGCGTCCATCTTGCCTTTGAGCGTCCTGAATTCCGCGAGCGTGACGTCGCTGGTGCAGCAGGTAGCGGACGCGGCCGTCAACAGATTCCCGTCGGCGTCGAATTCTGCGGGCGTGAAGGGCTGAGTGCACTTGGCGTTGAGCTCCGTGTCCACGATGTTGGTCGTGGTGTGGAGGTCGCATTGCGAGTGGCGGCAGACCAGCGCAAGATCCTTGGTGAAGGTCACGTCGCACTCGACGATGCCTGCGCCCTGTCTAGCGGCGGCTTCGTAAGACTCGCGTGTATGCTCGGGGAACTGCATGCAGGCGCCGCGGTGGCCGATGGAGAAGGAGGTCCGCTCGTAGAGGCCCCTGTCGGCAGCGCAACGCTGCAGCTGCGACTTGAGATCGCCCTCGGCCATGTCGTTCACCAGGAAGAAGGGGCGCGGACCGAGCTGGGCCGCTGCGCCCAGGAACTGGACCGGCTTCGCGCCGTCCGAGCGCGCGAGCGCTGGCAGACTCTGCGCGAGCAGGATGGCGAGTGAGAGCGCGGTGATCATTGAGGCGAGTCTGGGGGCTGACATAGCACACTCCGGATGGTTGCTGGGAGCAGGACGCGAGTCCCGCCGGGCGCGAATCTTCTCGGATGAGCAAGGCTAGCAAGCTGCCGTGACGGCCCCGTGAAGGGGGGATGACGGGATTCTTCAGCCCCGGACGATCTGGTCCAGGGTCTCCATGGCGCGGTCGATCACCTCGAGCGGGGTGTAGAAGTGTGGCGAGAAACGGATGCCGCCGCCCCTGTGCGCGCAGAGCACGCGGCGGCCCATGAGCGCGGGGTAGAGGTGATCCGAGGCGACACCAGGGACGCGAAAGGTCAGGATGCCCGCGCGCCGCTCCGACTCGCGGGGTGTGACCAGATCGAAGCCGCGCCGGTCGATCAGGGCGATCAGGTGGTCGGCCCGCGCTTGAATCCCCTCCCAGACCTTGTTCATGCCGACCTCTTCGAGCAAGGAGAGGCTGGCCTCCAGGGCGTGCACGCCGAGCAGGTTGGGGCTGCCGCACTCGAAGCGCCGCGCGCTGGCGGCCGGGGTCCAATGGGTGCGGTCGAAATCGCCGCAATGCTCGACCATGTGCCAGCCGAACTGGTGCAGGCTGAGCGTGTCTCGCAGCTCGGGCCGCACATAGAGGAGGGCAACGCCCTCAGGCCCAAGCATCCATTTGTGGCCGTCGGCGACGACGAAATCGGCCCGCGTGCTGGCGAGATCGAAGGGCAGGGCGCCGAGACCCTGGATGGCATCGACGCAGAAGAGGATGTCGTTTGCGCGGCAGAAGGCGCCGATCCCTTCCAGATCGAGACGGAGCCCGCTGGCGTACTGGACCCAGCTCACGGCGATCATGCGTGTGCTCGCGTCGCAGAGGGCCAGGAGGTCGGGTTCCGGATCGCTCGAGGCCGCGAGGTCCAAGGCGCGCCATTCCACGCCGCGATCGGCCAGGGACTCCCAGACGATGCGGTTGGAGGGGAACTCCTGGCGGATACCGACGATGTTGTCGCCAGGCGACCAGCTCAGCCCGTGCGCGATGATCGAGAGCGCCTCGGAGGTGTTCTTGGCGAGGGCGATGTCGTCGGCTGACTCCGCTGCGATCAGGCGTGCCAGACGCTCGCGCAGCCGCTGCTCCACGCCCAGCCACTGGGGATAGCCGACGGAGCCCTGAGAGGCATTCTCCTCGGCGAAGCGCGCCACGGCCTCTGCCGTGCGCCGCGGCCAGGGACCGACGGCGGCGTGGTTGAGATGGCAGAGGTCCGGGGCGAGTGGAAACTCCTCGGTCATCCGGCGTTGCTGTCGGCGGCTGCCGGCTCGGGAGCGGATGCGGCCGGCGCCGGGGCAGCCGGAGCTGGAGCCGCGGCCTCGGGCCTGGGTGCGGCCGTGGGCTTCTCGACGACGGGGGGAGCCGCTGGTGCCGGCGCGGCGGCCGGTGTGCTGACCTCCGGCGTGCTCACGGGCTCGGCCGGCTTGGGCGCGACGACCTGAGGGGCCACTGGCTCTGTCGTGCTCACGGGGGCGGACTCGGCGGCGACCGCCGGAGGATCGGTCTCGACTGCGGTCGAGGGTGCGGCGCCCTCGGGCGCTGCCGAAGCCTGCTCGGCTGGAGCCTGCGCGGTCGCGCTGGAGGGCTCAGGACTGGAGGCCGAGGACACCTCGGGCTCGCTTGCTTCGCTGGTTTGGACGGTGGCCGGGGCTTCGACACCTTCCTCGGCCGGTGCGCGCATGTGAGTCTCGCGCGGCGGCGAGGTCTCTAGCGTCTGGGTGACGCCCGAGCTGTCCCTCGCCTGGGCCCTTTCTGTCACTGCATCGGTCGCGGCCACCGCTGCCGCCGCCGCGGCGGGCGCAGCCGGAGGCTTGGGAGCGGCCTTCGCGGCACTGGTCGCGGCGGGCTTCTCGGCGGGCTTCCGGGCGGCTAGGCGTTTCCGCTCGGCGGCGCGGCGTGCCGCGATGGCGCGCTGCTTCGCGACATAGTCCCCATAGCTCGGCCCCTTGCCGACGATCTCGACAGGGGTTCCATGCGAGACGTGCTTGAAGGCGAGCGGCGCGAACTTGCTGGGCATGCGGATGCAGCCATGTGACGCCGGACTGCCTGGGCGTGGGATCGGGCCTGCGTGGAGCCCGACACCGTCATAGGTGAGACGCATGAAGTAGGGCATCTTGGCCCCTTGGAAGCGTGCGCCCGCGGGGATGCTGTCACGACCGACCTTGACGCCGCGCTTGACGACCTTGCCGTTCTTGACCGCCTTGCCGTAGAGATTGGAGCGCTTGTTCGCGACCTTCTCCATGACCTCGAACTGACCTGTCGGCGTGGGATGCCTGGAGACGCCCGTCGCCACGGTGGTCCAGCCGACCTCGTCCTCGCCCGCGTAGAAGCGTGCCTTCTGGTCGTTGGTGTCGATGACGATGCGCGTAACCGGTCGGCCATCCCCTTTCCATTCATAGAGGGCCGTCTTCTTCGGCTTTTCGACCGGCTTCTTCTCCTTGGACGCGGGAATGGGGGCCGGCTCGGCGGGAGCCTCGGCTGCGACGGTCTCTTCCGCCTTCTTGTCGGGCTTCGCCGTGAAGCGCGCCAAGCCGTCGCAGCCGAGCAGACTGATGGCGATGAGGGAGCCGAGTGCGACCTTCAGCGGGCCCATGGGGAGCGAGAGAGCGTCATTTGTATTCGTCATAGATGTCATTCCCGAGCGATGCGGGCACTTTGGTGCGTTCTTACGCCTTGTCTCTTAGTCGATGATCTTGGGCCGCGGCGCGGATTCCGAATGCCTGGATCGCGCATTCGGACATCCTGGACATCATGCGTGCGTCTCGAGCAAATCCCGCATGGTGGCGTCTTGCCACCCGGCCGGCATTGCCGGTCTTGCCGCGAAGCCAATTGCCCCGTGGCTGGCTAGCATACCGCGCACGCTTCCAGAGAACACCCCTAAACCTATAATTTCAATGCTTTCTCGCGCCATTCGCCCGGCAAGAGCAGGGGGCGCTCGATGTACGCGGGGAGGTGTCGCACGTCCCTGGCGGCAGGATTCTCGATGCCCGGAGCAGGCTGGGCGAAGTGGGTCTCGGTCGCGGCTGGGTGCCTCGCCTCGTCAGCTTGCTTGGGCTCCGTACCTCAGCCAAACCGGGCGAAACGACTCGATGGTCTCTCAAGCCGGGGGCGAGTCCCGCTCGGCTTGGCCCTCGGCTCCCTGGTATTCCAAGAGCATGATGGTGATGTCGTCCGACTGGGGCGCCGAGCCCGCGAATGCCTTGACGGAGTCCACGATTCCTTCGCTGATCTGGCGCGCGTTTTCGGAGGCGAGCTGGATCAGCTCGCTCTCGAGGCGTTGATCGCCGAAGGGCTCGTCGCGGAGATTCATGGCCTCCGTGACGCCGTCGGTGTAGAGCAGCAGGCGGTCGCCCGGGCGGAGCTGGAATTCCGTATCCCGATAACGGACGTCTTCCATGAGCCCGAGGACGAGCTGGTTGCTGCTTGGCAGGCGCTCGGCCTCGCCCTCGGCACAGAGGCGAATCGGTGGATTGTGGCCGGCGTTGGCATAGATCAGCTCGCCGGATCTCAGGTCGAGGATGGCGCAGAAGACGGTGATGAACATGCTCTGATCGTTGTCCCGCGCCAGGTCGGCGTTCACCAGCGAGAGGATCTCGCCGGGGGAGCGTCCCGGCTTGGCGGTCGACTTGATCAGGGTCTTGGTGACGGCCATGAAGAGCGAGGCGGGCACGCCCTTGCCGGCGACATCTGCGATGACCAGGCAGAAATGGTCGTCGTCGATGGCGTAGAAGTCGTAGAAATCGCCGCCGACCTCCTTGGCGGGCTCGATGAGGGCGTAGAGGTCGATCTCGTGGCGGTCGGGCAGGGGCGGAAAGAGCTTCGGCAGGATAGACATCTGAATGTCGTGGGCGATGCGAAGCTCGCTTTCGATGCGCTCCTTGGCGGCGGTGGTGGTCGTGAGCCGAGCGATGTAGTCGCGCAGCTCTTGCGTCATGGTGGCGAAGGCGGATGCCAGGAGGCCGACCTCGTCACCTCGGCTCTGGTCCGGGATCTGGGTGTCGAAGTGGCCAATGGCGACCTCGCGGGTCGCGGCCACCAGCGTGCACAGCGGCCGCGTGATGGCGCGCGCGGTCATGACGATCGCCAACAGCATCAGGATCAAGCCCGCGATGCCGACGCTGGCGGTGGTTAGGGTGAGACTGCTGACCTGGTCGTCGATCTCGTCCTCGGGCACGACCAGCACCAGGGTCCAGCCGGCGGGCTTCACCTGGGCATGGTAGAGACGCGCGGCGGAGCCGAAGACGCTGGCGCCCTCGATGACGCCCGGAGCTCCGCTCATGAGCTCGGCCGCGATCTCCGAGCGCTCGTCGACGCCGAGGGCCTCGGGGATGGAATGCAGGTCTTCGTGGAAGAGCAGCTCCTCCTTGGGGTGCGCGATGAAGGTCCCGTTGGGGGATAGCAGCATCCCATAGCCGGTCTCAAGGATATGCAGGCTAGAGACCTCCTGGGTGAGCCAGTCCAGGGCGAGATCCGCCGTGACCACGCCTTCCAGGCGACGCGCTTCGCCCTCGTGCCGATAAAAGGGCACGGAAAGCGTGACCATGAGGATGCGGCCGAAGTCGCTGTCGAAATAGGGCTCGCACCAGACCGCGCGGCCTTTCTCCGCGGGTAGGCGGAGCCAGTCCCGCGACCAGAGATCGACGCCCTTCGCGGCGCCCATGCACTGGACCCGATTCCCGCTCCAGTGGCAATAGTGATCGGATCTGGGGCCGTTCGTGACCTGGTCGGCCTTGGCGTGGAAGTAGATCCCGCCGCCGAAGACGTTGCGGCTCCTGCCGATGGCGCGACGCACCAGCGCGCGCGTTTCCGCGTCGTCGAAGCGCCCGGTCTCCAAGGCGATCGCCAGCGCCTCGGCCGATCTGGTGACGGTCATGAGCACGGTCTCGAGATAGTTCGCCGAGGCCCGCGTCATGCTGCGGGCGCTGCGGTCGATCTCGGCGTCGAGGGTCGCGACCGAGCGGAGGTAGTCGAGTCCCAGCACTGCCAGCAGGATCGACGAGGTGAATAGCGAGACGACCAGGCTGAGCCGGGCGGCGACGCTCAGGCTTGCGCGCAACTCGGTCAAACCCTGTCTCGCTGTGCGTCAGGGTCTTCGGGGAGATGCATGGTCAGCCGCACCTGATTGCGGCCGGCGTCGCGGCGGTAGCTCAGCGCATCCACCATCTTGCGCACCAGCATCCAGCCGAGCCCGCCGATCTGGCGGTCTTCCAAGGGGGCGGAGAGATCCGGCTCGGCGCGTGCGGGACCGTCGAAGGGGATGCCGGCGTCGCTGATCTCCAGATGAAAGTCGCCGTCTTCCGTCCAGGCGACGAGCTCGACCCATCCGGGGCCAGCGTCCGGATAGGCGTATCTGCAGATGTTGACGAAGATCTCTTCGGTGGCAAGCGCTAGCCGTCCGGCCGCGGCCGGGTCCAGGCCGGCGCGCTCGCTCTCTTGCTCGATGAAGGCTTGGACCTCCGGCAGCGCGGAGACCTCCGCATCACGTCTGAGCTGGCGGCTCGGCACGCTGGCCTCAGCAGGCCTCGAGCGCGGCCGGCACCGAGTCATAGGTCGCAAAGATGGCGCCGAAGCCCGCCATCTCGAAGACGTCGCGGACGCTGCCGGCGACATTGGCCAGCAGCAGTGCCCCTTCCTTCGACTTCAATGCCTTCGCGGTCACGACGAGCGAGCGCAGGCCGGCGCTGCTGATGTAGGACAGCTCAGCCATGTCCAGCACGATCTTGGTCGCGCCCTCGTTGATGAGGCCCAGGGCGGAGGATTCGTACTCCGGGGCCGTGAGTGTGTCCAGCTTGCCGGCGACGGCCAGGACCAGTGCCTTGTCTTCTTGTTGGATGCGTAGATCCATGGTCGGGCTCCTTCGCAGCCTCGGGCCGCGTTGGTTGGCGGAATGTCGTTGTCGTGTCCTTGGCCGTCCGAGCCTGTCCCAGGGCGCTCCGTGCGTCTCGCGCCCTTCTAGTCCCGCAACTTCGGCGAGGTAGCGATGAAGCGGTCGGAATAGTCCTGGATCCGCCCGATCAGGCCGCCGCAGTCTTGGATGCGCTGCGCGATTGCGGCCTCGGAGCCGACCCCGAGCGCGTCGAGGAATTCGACCATGCGCGTGCCGAAGGCCTGCTTGTCCGCGGCCGTTCCGTCCTGCTGGATGGCGGCGGTCGAGATGACGAAGAAGAGGGTAATCCAGAACAGCGACTCGCGGTGGTTGCCTTCCTCGATCATCTCCAGCGTGCCCTTTTCCAGATAGTCGCGGATGCAGGGATCGAGCTTCCACTCGAAGGGGACCGGCCGGCGCTTCACCTCCAGTGCGCGGTCGAAGGCCTCCAGGCACTGGTCGAGGAAGCGGCGCGCCTCGGGCTCGGTGATCTGGGACGAGCCGAAGGCGGCGAGCAGCTCCTCGTAGAGCTGCAGCTCTTCCTCGGTCTCCATCAGGGGCCTGAGATCGGCCAGGCTGCGCCGATGGGTAGGCGGATTCAGGTGCGCGACGGTGAGGATCTCGGAGCAATGCATGATCAGCTCGCCGAGCGCGTGAACCGCCTCGATCGGACTGCCGGCCTGCTGGACGGCGACGAGCGCGCCGCGCGCCGATTCGAGACCGGCGTCGACGCGCTTGCGCACCCAAAGGCGTTTCGCAAAGTCCGCCGAGACTCGGCGCTGGATCTGCGTCAGATGGCCCTCGGGATCCACCAAGACGGAGTCGATTTCCAGATTACAGGCCATCCCGGGCAGGGCGAGGATCTCCTCGGCGCTCGCGTAGCGCTTGGCGCCGGAGAGGATGCACTCGAGCACATAGCCCTCGTGGAAGACCTCTTCGATCTCCTGATAGTCGACGCGGTCCAGGACGATGGCGATATCGACGTCGCGATAGGTCGGGAAGGGCCGGCTGTGCTCGGTGTGGTTGATGGACCCGACCAGATGCGCCCCGCGAAAGCCGTCGACGCCAAGGTAATTGTCCTCGACGAACTTGCGCGCCAGGGCGATGACCTCTCCGGTGGTTTTTCCTTCGGACCTGTCTAGGCCGCCTGTGTCTTTGGGGGCATCTGTGTCTGGCTGGGCTTCACGTAGGACTTGGGTGGCCATTCGAGGTCTCCGTTGAGGATGTAGATGACGATCCAGCCCGCGAGCTCGGACTCGTTATCGACGAAGGGGTTGTGAGCGGTGTCGTCGAACTTGTGCACGCGGTGCGGGATGCCGAGGCCGCGCACGTGCTCGAGGATCTTGTTGCCGTCGACGGTCAGGTCCTGACTGCCCAGGAGCATGTCGAGCGTCTCGAACCTGGCCTGGGTGAAGTCCACCCGCGCCTGCAGCTTGAGGATGTTGAAGACGCCGCGCACGGGGGCGACCGGGTACTGGAAATACTTGGCCGCGGCCTCGTCCGAGAGTACGTCGTTGGGTGTCGAGCGGCCCTTGCGCTTGAGCTTGGGCAGGAAGGGGATGGTCCAGGCGATGATGCGCGCGCCAACCTGCGAGTGCGCCAGGCGCCGATAGAGGCGCTGGGTGGGGTCGGGGAAGATGGCCGGTGCCGCGACCACCAGGTGCTTGACCGGCCGCAGCTGGGACAGATAGACGGCCAGCAGCCCGCCGAGCGAGTGCCCGATGACGCTGATCTCCTCGTACTGGCTGCTCAGCAGGTCATAGAGCTCGGTGACCTGGCGGACCCAGTCTTCCTCGCGCAGGGTGAAGAGCAGGTCGTGTCGGATCAGGCCGAAGCCCTCGATGAGCGGGGCGTGGAAGTCGATGCCGTTCTCGCGCAGCTCCTTCGCCAGGTGGTCGAAGATCATGGGCGAGGAGGTAAAGCCGTGGAGCAGAACGACGACGTGCGGCTTCTTCTGATGTGCCGAGTAGCTCAGCGGCTGGCAGTCCGGGATGGTGTTGGTGTCGCGAATCGAGCCGAATCCACCCTGAGGGTTGTTGATCTTGGCCAGCCCATAGGTCAGGAGCCCCAGCCGGATAGTGACGCCAAGCGCGACCAGGAAGCCCAGGACCTTGAGCAGGTGCATGGGCGCCGAGGAGGGGTCCTCGGGCACGTCCGTGAACAGCAGTACGTAGAGCGCCGCGACCCCCACATAGAGGGGGAGCGCGGTCATCAGGTAATAGTAGAGGCGCTTGCGGCGCGAGAGCCGCTCGCCTGGGGGCGGCTGGGAGACCTCTTCGGGTGCGGTCATGTCGTTTCGGCCTCGGCTCGAGGTGCGGTTGTCTTGCGCATCCAGCCCGCCGTCGCGAGCACGGCCAGGGCGAGGGCGCCGCCGCCGAACAGGAGCGCCAGCGCGTTGGGCGGGAAGGCCTTGCCGACGGCATCGGCCGCCCGTACGGCGCCTTGATCCTGCGCGCCCCAGAAGCTGACGAGGTCCGCGGCGATGGTGGAGCCCAGCGCGGTGCCCGCCATCAGGGTGACGGACTGCAGGCTGGAGATCGCCCCCCAGTAGCGTGGGATGACAGAGTGCAGGCAGGCGCTGGTGTTGGCGGCGCTGAAGGAGACGCTGCCGGTCCCGTTGATGAACTGGGCGACGATGACCAGGGCCAGCACCGGCACCAGGGTACTGGTCGTCACCGAGGGCGGCAGGAAGGCGAGGGCACAGAGCGCGACCGCCATGGTCGTGACACCGATGCGCGCCAGATGCTGCATCCCGTACCTGTCCGCCCAGGCCCCCGCGAAGGGGCCGAAGATCCCCATGGCGACCGCGCCCGCGCTGAGCGTGAGACCGGCGTGGAAGGGCGTCAGGTCCAGGGTGTACTGAAGATAGAAGGGGATGATGAAGGTGACGGACCCCATGATCACCCGCACGGTGAAGGCATTGGTGAAGTTGAAGGCGAGCGGTGAAGTCTTGAGCAACTGCAGGTTCAGGAAGGATTCCGAATCGCGCAGCTCGTGCTTGAGCCAGGCATAGAGGGCCAGGGCTGAGAAACCGACCATGCCGGCGTCCACCCATGGGGAGGCGTGTCCGTGGCCGAGGAGCTGGGAGACCAGCAGGACCAGTGAGCCCAGGGCAGCGCCGGCCAGGGCCATGCCCTTCCAGTCGAAATCGAGCGATTCCGTTTTGTCCAGCCCAAGCTCCTGGGCCTTCAGCACGCGCAGCCCGAGACCGATCATGACGATGCCGAAGGGCAGGTTGATGAGGAAGATGGAGCGCCAGCCCCACAGATGGATGAGGATGCCGCCCGCGGCCAGGCCGACCAGGATGCCGAGCGCGAAGGTGGTTCCGCTGAAGCCGAGTGCGCGCCCATGCTGATGCTTTGGGAAGGCCGAGAGCATGATGACCTGATTCAGCGCCAGGATGATCGAGGCCCCGAGCGCGGCGACGAAGCGCAGCGCAACCAGGACGTCGAGGTCCTGGGCGAGGCCGCAGGAGACGGAGCCGACGGTGAAGAGCACTTGTCCGATCATGTAGACGCGACAGACCCCGAAGCGCCTGCCGAGATAGGCGGCCGTCGGCAGCGCCAGGGCGGCGGTGCCGGTGTAGATGACGGCGACCCACTTGATGGTGGCGAGGGAGGTGCCGAATTGCTCGCTGATGACGGGCAGCGCCAGGTTGACCACGCCGCTGTCGAAGGTGCACATGAAGACGCCGATCTGCGCCATGAGCAGGATCAGCCACTTTCCGGGGACGCCTTGGTCCCGCTCGACGGTCCGAGCGTCGTCGGGGCTCATGCGGTAGGCCTAGGGGGCAAGGGAGACCGCGTCCTGCTTGGTGGGCTCGGGTCCGGCGTCATAGAGATCGGCTCCAGGCGTCGATGGAATCGCTGACAAGGTGCGGAGGATCCTAGCGAAGGCTCGGAGGCCGGTCTGTGATGGGGTTGGCGCCGGCGCGATCGCCATCGGTGAGGTTGCCGGCGACAGGCAGCCCCTATTCTCCGACGAAGATCCCGACGTCTTCCGGCGCGTGGAAGCCATCTCCGCCGCCAGCGCCCTCGACCGACAGCTCGAGCTCGATTTGCGTGTCTGATGGATTCGCGTAGCGCAGGAAGACGGGGTCCAGATCGACGCTGCTGTCGACAGCTCCCAGGATCGAGGGGTGACGATGGCTCGTGGGCCGTGGATAGACGACTGAGGTCGGTGTCTGGTCCAGCGTGCGGAAGAGCACATCGATTTGCCGCCCTTCGCGGGTGAGACCCCGCCCCGTCTGTAGCGCAATCCAGCCGAGCCGTTCGGGCAGGTGGGCGACGCTGTCGGTCGTCTTCTCGCTCATGGCCAGGTCGAAGCCCCAGGGGGACAGGTTGTCGACGCGCGTGGTGACCGGGGCGCTGTCGTTATAGGCCATGACGCTGGTGAGCAGCGCGGGCGCGGTGAGTCCGTCTGGTGCGAGATTGGCGGAGAAGGTGACGCCTTCCCATTGGCTCGAGGGCGCGAGGGCATCTGTGCTGAGCTGATGCGCTTCCACGGTGAGCCCGCCCAAGCGGTGGGCACCGACGGTTGGCCGCGTGGCCTCGGCGACCATGTAGAAGACACCTTCGGGTGCGGTCGGGCTGTCGCGATCATCCCAGGTCTGGAAGCGCAGCCACGCGGCGTCGGCGCCGATATTCGTGAGGCGAATGACACCTGGCTCGGCACTGGCGCGCGACACCGGCTGGGCCACCACGACAGGATCCGTGTAGCGCTTGGCGAAGGGGAGCACCTGCCAGCTCCGATCGACGTCTCTGAGCAGCCCCCACTCCAGCGGTGCGTCGGCGGTCGGCTCGAGCCGGCGGATGGCCGTGGTGTCGGCGCCTTCGCTGCTGACCTGCTGGGCGAAGAGCTCGGTGCCGAGTGCTAGGACATGCAGCCTCTCGTCGGCGTGATCGACCTCGCTATCGCGCGAGGTCTCTTCCTCGACCTTGAGACGTTGACTCAGAACCGGCGTCCAGCGCTCGTCGCCCACAAGCCGCTGCAAGAGGTAGGGCACCCGCTGGTCGTGGAGCTCGAGCAGGCCCGAGCCGGACGGGCTATGGATGGCCAGATAGCCGACGATTTCGTCGTTGTGACCGTCGTTCAGGGCCTCCTCCTCGAAGAGCGCCGCCTCGAAGCCGGTCGCTGTCACATTGCGCGCACGCGCGGACACGGCTTGACCGCCGTTGGTGGTCTGGACAGTCAGGAAGAGGGCCGGCGGGTCCGCGAAGGGCCCAGTGAAGGGGACGGCGCTCCAGGCCTGGGCTCCGCCGAGCCTGAAGGTGCCGGCCTCCCAGAGGGAGCCGTCGCTCAGCATATGGCGGCCGGACTGGAGGACGAGGAAGGGGATCTCTTCGAGCGCGTGATCGCGGTCACCGAAATCCCGTGCCAGGTAGTCCCATTCCTGAAACCTCAGCTCGAATCCGCTCGGCCCGACATGCTGCAGGCGCGCGACACCCGGATGGCTGCCGCGGTAGCTCGGCGGCCCGGCGATGACCACTGCTTCGGGAAATCCGGAGGCTGCTTCGATGAAGGACCAGCGGTGATCGACGGCCGCCGGGCCGTCCGAGGGCCATATCGGCACGTCGGCATCGTCTGGGCAGGAGGTGCCTTCGTACGGCAGGAGATCAGGGGTCACACGGATGCCGGTGGCGAAGACCTGGTCGCTCTCCAAGGGGGTTGGGATGAGGGTGGAGCCGGGGAAGGTCACCTCGACCGTGAAGGCCGTCCAGCCCTCAGGGGGCGGTGGGACATAGCCGACATAGGTGCCGTCCGGACCTGGCTCGAGCTGGCTGCTGGTCCAGGCGGCCCCGATGGTCTCCAAGCGAAAATCGCGCGCCCTGGGATTCGTCGCTTGCCAGAGCCTGACGCCTTGGGGCGGCCTATCCGTCCAGACATGAATGGAGCCGTCGGGCGCGAAGCTCCAGTCGATCTGCGGGCTGGCCTTGTCGTCCAGCACATCGCTCAGCCAGGAGAGTGTCGGCAGGATGATGCCCGTCAAATCCTGGTCTTGCGCGTGATCCGTGTTGAGCGAGTAGCGCAGGTGCTTGGGTCCGGGCAGCCCCCGCCAGTAGAACCGGGAAGAATCCGGCAGGAAGAACTGATCTCCGGCCGAATTGAGCACCAGCTTCGGCATGGTGTAGCGGTCGCGGTAGGCGTAGGGATCGATGATCTCCAGCATCGCCCGCGCCTCGGGGGTTCTGGCTCGGCACGGCAGGTCGAAGGCGACGTAGTCCTGAACCGCGTCCGAGTAGAAGCCGTAGGCCTCCCAATGGTGGGTGAACTGCTCGGCGATGTTCAGCAGGTCGATGGAGGGCGGAATGATGGCCCTGACCCTGGAGCCCGGCCCTTTGCGCGACTCGACCGCCGCTGTCAGCCAGGTCGTCCAGCCGCGTTTGGAGCCGCCAAGCACGACGGCGTCGTCGATACGCGGCAGTCTCGGCAGGATCTCTGGATAGGTCGCGGAGAATGTCTGCACCGTGTCCAGGGCGCGGATCACGGCCTTGGTCATGGGGAGCTGAGCGAGCCATTCCGGGTCGCCGGTCAGCAGGTACTTGTCCATGCCGTAGGCGAGAATGGCGTCCTCCTCGCGAGGGGCGGCTTCATCGGCGAATTGGAGCGGCTGGTTGGGAACCTGACTGATCATGGCGACCACAGAGCCGGTCGCACTCGCCAGTACGCCCATGAGCTCGTCGTTCTCCGTCCCGGCGGCACCCCCGTTGTGGCCGCCGTTCACGATGAGGATGGCGGTATTCTGATTGCCCGAATGAAAGGCCCAGGGAACGGCGATCAAGACTTCGTGCGTCCAGGCCACCCGATCGACTTCCGCGGACGAGCGCCATTGCTGAGAGGTCATGTCGACGACATGCACGCTGTAGCCCCAGCCATGTCGCGTCGCGCTGTGGCCGTAGCCGTAGCTCGGGTCCGCCTTGGCGACATAGTCGTCGAGCGCCGTGGTCTCCGCCATTGCCTGTGGTGGCAGCAGAACCGCGGGCAAGAGCAGCGCCAAGGCGCAGATCCAGCCTTTCGTCATAGGAGCTCTCCGGCGAGGACGTGCTTCAGTCCGGCGGCCCGTCGTCCCGCATCTCGTCGATGGAGTCGTTCAGGACGCATAGCAGACGCTCTGCGGCCGTCTTCAGGAGCTTGGACTCCGCCTGGTGCCAAGCGACGATGTCGTTGATCTGCTCATAGAGCCAGAGCATGGCCTCGGCCGTCTCGATGTTCTCGATACTCTTCCTGAGCGCATTGGAGTCCAGCTCGAGGATGCGCAGTGCGGCTCTTCGCGCCTCCTCCCATTCCTGGGAAACGTCTTCAAGTCGACGGGACGTGTCGGGCGGCAGGGCAGCTCTGAAGCGGTGCATCTGGGGGTGGCTCATCTGGGGCAATGCGCATCTGGGGCGATGCGCATTGATGGCGTCGGGTCGAGATAGGCGCTGAGTCAGTGTCGATCCCGAGGATAGCTCCACCCGAGAGGCCTCAAAACAGCTGGCCGAGGGCCTGAGCTTTCGCCTGGCTGGCGATGGCTTTCGCGAGACTCCCGCAGCGCAAGAGCCACTTGCCTGTTCGTGGCAAGGCTCTGCGTTGCGATCTGCTGCAGACGCGAAATCTCAACCCTGATCCCTGCGAGACGCCGCTCGGCGCTGTCCAAGAGCGCGGGGATGTCGCTGCTCGGCACATAGCGTCTGGGCGACGTCTTTGCGGCATCGGGGCCGGCATCGGCCGCCCGTGCGGCTGGGGCGTAGAGATCACTCGGACCAGATACCACCACTCCCTCTCGAGGCACTGAATATGACCTATGGGTGATATGAAGCTAGGAGAGGGGCTCAGGTCCGTCAAGCCGCAATTCACCACTTTCGTCAAATGGTGATGCGCTCTACACAGGCAGCCGAGCGGGAGAAAGATCGATGCTAGGCGCTCGGCAAGGGCACTTTCGGGTCGTTACGTCGCCGGCGCGGGCTCGGCCGCACTGCAGTCGGACCAGGCTCCCAGTGTGCTCCATTCCACTGATACCATTCACGTGGCCGATTCGCGACATAGATCCGCTCGATCGAGGGGGCGACATGCCGCAGATCCCAATCGTGACGCCAAAGAGTCGGTGAGGTCGTCCATCCGTCACGCATCACTGCGCGGTAGAGCTTCACGGGCTCGCCTCCCCATCATGGTCCGCCGGTTCCTTAACCCTTTGCCGCTGGAAGTTGGCGGCAAGATCCCGAACTTTCAGTCGACGATAAAGGAAAAAGTAGGGACGAAAACCGAGTTTGTATCCAGGTTTCCAGTGCTCGCAGGAGAGCGTGCCATCGGCATGCCTGGCCAAGAGCCGTCCAGCAATTGCCTCCAGATTTCGGCGGTGTCGGCTCGAAAGACGGCTGAGCCGCTCGGCGCCGAGCGGCCCCTGTCGGGAGACCCGTCAGCGACGAGGGGACGGGCCTTGGTCATCAGCTTGGCCGGCAGGGTCGACGAGCGAGAGCGAAGTCCACCGAATCCCGCGCCGGCGTTGGTGGCTCCCGGAGACGACTGGCACCGGGTGGCCGCGGGTGCTCAAGCACCCGCGGCTTCCACAGATCCGGACGTGCGGGACTACCGTACACGGCTCCTCGGTTGAGCAGTCGCTACGCGACAGCGTTGCTATGAATAAAACGTGCGGGCGGCAGAGGATAGCGTTGGATCAGGCGCGCAAAAGCCTCCCAGTCGAGCGAAGGCCGATAGGAGCGACGGTTCAGCCACTTGCGCCAGATGCATACGCCAGATGCATACCTCCCCAGGGTCACCATTTAGCTGCCCCCGATCAACAAAACGCACTTCTTCGTTCATGGCTGACTCCATGTTCCTGAGTAGGCGTCACGCTCAGTCGGCGACGTTGTGCGCGCCTTCGGCGTTCATTTCGTCGGTGACGGACTCTCGTGGATCCGCACCAGTCACCCTTCTGGATCAAGGCACTGGCCTCGCCTCGCGGGAGGTCGACAGCCGGCCCCTAGCTCGCTTGAGCCCCAGAAATGCGTCGGTTCCCTGCCATGTCCAAGTGTCTCGGGGCAAGCCCTCTTCACTGGCGCCGCCCCACCTAACAGATCGCTGACTCCTTGCGCGGTGGAAGTCCAACCCCTTCGTGGCTCATGACAGAGGCGCATCCGTCTCAACCTGCTCTTGACGTCGGTTGATGGGAGACGACGCCGGCCGAATCAGTTCTGATGGTTGTCAGCCAACCCCACGGCGGGCTCGGCGTCGCCGCCCGATAAACGTACAACCCAGCGGAGGGGGCGGCTAGATGCTTATCAGGTCTCCCATATAACGCTGCAATACCTCAACGAAAGATCCAGCTTTCCAGCTCGCATGGCGCATCGTTGTGCCCGAGGCTTCATCTGTTGTCGTTGATCCGGATATGCGTTGTCGGCCGCACGGCGGCCCCGGGGCCAAGCGAGCCGACTCACGCCGTCGGCTGCTCTTGGCAGGCTGTCCATGATCGCCGGCTTCTGAGAACGAGCGCCGTCATCGATGCAACCGGTCCTGCAACCGACCCCGTACGAACAGCCCGAGGCCCTGCCTCCGGCGCTGATCGGTGAGATTCTCAACGCCCAGCTGCACACCCAGCCACGACCCACGGGCCCGCATGCCCGCGTCGCGTCGCGTCGCGGTTTGACCGCACCATCGAACGCAGCTATGACGATAGCACCGACGGTCCTGGAGGATGGTGGATCTTCGTTGAGCCCGAGGTGCACTTCGTCCGCGACACTGAGGTTGCGGTCCCCGATCTTGCCGGCTGGAAGCGCGAGCGGATGCCGATGCCGCCGGAGGATCAGCGCTTCGACGTCGTGCCCGACTGGGTGTGCGAGATCCTATCGCCCTCCACCGAGAGTCGGGATCGTCGGATCAAGATGCCGCTCTGCGCGCATTACGGGGTCGCGCTCGGGTGGCTCGTCGATCCGAGCCAACGGACGTTGGAGGCCGTTCAACTTCGATCCGGCAGCTGGCACCAGATTGGCCGTGTCTCCGATACCGACAGGGCCGCGATTTCGCCGTTCGATGCTATCACGCTTGATCTTGCTAGCTTGTGGCTGCCAACTCCCGGGAGCATCGCAGAGTCCGACGGCGCGGCGGGGTATGATTAGACACGCGTCCGCCGAGAACGCCAGGCCAGTTTCGGGTAGTGGCATCCAGATCGTCCAGTCCCACGGGGGCAGGCCGTTGACCTTAGAAAGAGCTGCAAGCTGAATGCTCCGATTAGGTCGACCGGCTATCGCCCGATCAGTGCTCCGCTGTCGGTCCCCTGCCTTCCTGAATCGTCCTGGCCCGCGCCGGGCTCAACACAACGTCCCTGGCCAGTTCGAGAAGGCCCTCGACACGCAAGTTCTTTGGCGCTTCTTTAGCGACGATCCGGACGACGCACGGCCCGCGGCGATCACCGTGATCCTTGAATTCGAGTGGCTGTGTCGCTCCTCGCGCTGGCGGACAACTGCATCTCTGACAAGGTTCGGCCTGGTGCCACCGGCACCTCCCTTCGCGCCCGAGATCAGAGCTCGTCGAAACCTGCAAGATGACCCAGTCCTTCTTGCTCGGCCCGCTGGCCGCCCTGGAGCTCGCATTCACCTGGGGCGGATGGCGCCGCCCCGGGAGAACGCGGGGCGCGTCGACGAGCAGCCTTGCGTCGGCATTGCGCGGAGGGTGCGGTCAGAAGATATAGAGCAGCAGAGTGCAGCCGAGCATGAGCGCGACCCACAGCACCATGCTTCCGGTGGGTGAGCTGCGCGCCAGGATGCCCTGGGGGCCGTGGTGGACATAGAGGTCGTCGATCAGGGCGCGCAGGCGCCCGGCGGCGCGCGCCTCGAGACGCTCGAACGCATGCGCCGCGCGCAGCGCGAACTCCTCCGCGAGCGCGTTCATAAACCTGCGATAGAACCAGTCGAAATCCAGGCTGATGGTCAGGGTGCGCCGCATCTGCCCCAAGAGCACGAAGAAGGCGAATCCGGAGAACAGCAGCAGCTGGAGCTGGCTGACCAGATGTCCGACCGTGTAGGGCTGATAGTCGACCTGGTAGGGCAGGATGGCGTACAGGGGCTGCGGGAACACACCGAGCGCGATGCAGGCGACCGCGAAGATGGCCATGGCCCAGCGCATCGCCGCCGGCGGCTCCGGCGGGCGCAGCCCGGAGTCCTTCTGGAAGAACACGAACCAGGGGAACTTGATGCCGGCGTGCAGGAAGACGCCGGCGGAGGCGGCGAGCAGCAGCATCCAGACCACCAGCAGACCCTGCTCGGCGGCCGCCGCGGTCTCCAGCGACTTGGTCACGAACCCGGAGGTGAAGGGAAACGCCGAGATCGCCAGCGCGCCGATGATCCCGTATAGGGCCGTCTGCGGCATGCTCTGGAAGAGCCCGCCGAGATCCGTGCACTTGCGCCTCGCGGTCATCATCAGCACGCTGCCGGCGGACATCAGCAGCAGCGCCTTGTAGATGATGTGCGCGAAGGCGTGGGCCGCGGCGCCGTTCAGCGCCAGCTCGGTGCCGATGCCGATGGCGCAGACCATGAAGCCGACTTGGTTGACGATGCTGTAGGCCAGGATGCGCCGCATGTCGTTCTCGAGCAGCGCGTAGATGATGCCGTAGAACACCATGTACAGCCCGACCCAGATCAGCAGCTCGGTGCCCGGGAACAGCACCAGCAGCGCGAACACGGCGGTCTTGGTCGTGAACGCGGACAGGAACACGGTGCCGCTGGGCGAGGCCTCGGGGTAGGCGTCGGCGATCCAGGCCGACAGGGGCGGTGCACCCGCGTTCACCAGGATGCCGCCCAGGATCAGCATGGTGCCGAGGGATTCCGGCGCCATGACCGCGACGGCGATGCTGCCGGTGTCGAGCCAGTGGGCGATGATGCCGCCCATCAGCAGCACTCCGCCGAGCAGATGCACGAGCAGATAGCGGAACGCCGCCTTGCGTGCTTTCTGGGTGTCGGCGAGCAGGATCACCGCCGTGGAGCCGATCGCCATCAGCTCCCAGAAGATGAACAGCGTCACCAAGTCGCCGGCGAAGGTGACGCCGATCGCCGATCCGGCGTAGATATAGGCTGCGGCCAGCTCGAGCGGGCGTGCCTTCGAGCCCAGGGCGTAGAGCCCCCCGACGGCGGCCATCAGCGCGAAGACGGTCGCGAACAGCCGCCCTTCCGCGCTGGCCGCGCTCGGAATCAGCTCCAGTCCCAGGAACGGCAGCATCAGCCCGGCCTGCTCGGGCACCAGCCACACCAGCAACAGCGTCAGCAGCGGCAGCCCGAGCACCAGCGCGGTTCGCCACTTGCCGCGGACGGCCGGGATCAGCGAGGCACCCAGCACCATGACCAGCGCGGGCGGCAGCACGGGCTCAATCATCGTAGTAGTCGTCCGGGCGCTTCAGGAAGATGCCGAGCACCTTGGCCGCGACGACCATCGCTGCACAGGCGATGAAGCCGTACCAGGCATGGAAGCCGACCTGGGTGTCGAGCTCGAAGCCGAGCTGCGGGAAGTGGGCATGGTGATGAACAAAGAGCTCCGGCAGCAGCACCAGGGCCAGGATGACCATCAGCAGTGCCCAGAGCTTGGGCCGGTTTTCAGGGCGATACAGCCAGTGCGTGCGCTCGGTCATCGCGAACCTCCTCAGCCGTTCTGGGCGGGCCCGGCCAGCATCTGCCCGGCCAGCGCGAGCGGCACCTGATGGAACAGGAACAGGGCCAGGGTCAGCGCGGCGGTGGCGGTCAGCGCGATGACGATCGGCCGGGGCGCCTCGCCGTGATCGGCCGCATCCTCGGCGGCGGGGCGGGCGAAGGCGTTGAAGACGATGGGCGCGAAATAGGCCGCGTTCAGCAGCGTCGACAGCACGATGACGCCGATGGCGACGAGCTGCCCCGTCTCCAGTGCACCGCCCAGCAGATACCACTTGGAGATGAAACCGGCCGCCGGCGGCAGGCCGATCATCGACACCGCGCCGACGGTGAAGGCGCCCATGGTCCAGGGCATCCGCCAGCCGATGCCGCGCAGCTGCGAGACCTCGGTCTTGTGCGCCGCGGTATAGATGGCGCCGGCGGCGAAGAAGAGCGTGATCTTGCCGCAGGCGTGGGCGGCGATGTGCAGCGCGGCCCCGACCAGCGACAGGGGTGCCAACAGCGCGGCGCCGAGCACGACGTAGGAGAGCTGACTGATCGTCGAATAGGCGAGGCGCCGCTTGAGGTTGTCCTGGCGCAGCGCGATCAGCGAGGCGACGACGACGGTGAAGCCCGCGATGTAGAGCAGCCACTGCGCCGCCGGCACCCCTTGCAGCGTCTCGACGCCGAAGGTGTAGACGATCACCTTGACCACGGTGAAGACGCCGGCCTTGACGACGGCCACGGCGTGCAGCAGCGCGCTGACCGGTGTCGGCGCGACCATCGCCGCCGGCAGCCAGCGGTGGACCGGCATCAGCGCCGCCTTGCCGATGCCGTACATGAACATCAGCAGCAGCACCCCAAGAAGCGTGGGCGACAGCGGCTCGGGCAGGCTCGCCAGCAGACCGCCGGGGACGAACTCGGTGCTGCCGGCCAGCGACCAGGTCCAGATGATCGCCGGCAGCAGCAGGCCGATCGAGGTGCCGATCAGGATGCCGAGATAGACACGCCCGCCGTCCCGCGCCGCGTCGCTGCCCTTGTGGGTGACCAGCGGATAGGTCGACAGGGTCAGGATCTCGTAGAAGAGGAACAGCGTGACCAGGTTGGCCGCGAAGGCGATCCCCATGGTGGCGAAAAGCGCGACCGCGAAGAAGACGTAGAAGCGGGTCTGGTGCTGCTCGGCATTGCCGCGCATGTAGCCGATGGAATAGATGGAGTTGATCGGCCACAGCAGCGCGGCGACCGCCGCGAACAGCATCCCGAGCGGCTCGAGCCGAAACGCCAGCTGGATACCCGGAAAGGGCTCGGCGACGATCAGCTCGGGACGGGCGCCGCCGAGCACGGCCGGCACCAGGCTCGCCACCACCAAGAACAATAGGGACGCGATCGACAGCGTCACCGTCTCGCGCACATCGGGCCGGCGCCCGGCGAGCCAGATGCCGAGCGCGCCGATCAGCGGCAGCAGCAGGGCCAGTGCCAGGCGCAATGTCTCGTCGCCGAGCGTGCTCATGGGGTCCCCGCGGCCGTGCCCATGAGCCCAGTGGCGATCTCGGAGGCGAGGCCGACGGTGACGCTGGTCTCGATGCCGAAATAGAGGTTGGCCGCGACCATGATCCAGGTCGGGACTAGCAGCGCCAGCGGCGCCTCGCGCACCGGCGGGGCATCGTCCGGGCGCTGGCCGAAATAGGCGACCTCGATGACGCGCCCCATGTAGAGCACGGCGATCAGCGAGGCAAGGATCACGAGCGCGACCAGCGGCCACCAGCCCTGCTCGAGCGCGCCCAGGATCAGGTACCACTTGGACACGAAGCCGACCGTGCCTGGCACACCGATCAGGCTCAGGCCGCTGACGACGAAGGCCGCCATGGTCCAGGGCATCTCCCTGGCGATGCCGGACAGGGACCTTAAGCAGGTGTCGCCCAAACGGAAGGACAGGATGCCGATCGCCAGGAAGAGCGCGGCCTTCATCAAGGCATGGTTGAACAGGTGCAGCAGCGTGGCGGTCAGGCCGGTCACGCTCATGAGGCCGATGCCGATCAGCATGTAGCCGATCTGGGCCACCGACGAATAGGCATGGATGCGCTTGACGCCGTGCTGAAACACGGCGACGACCGAGCCGATCAGCACGCCGGCGATCCCCAGCGGCAGCAGCAGCGCCTGGATGTGCATCTCGGTGAAGGTGAACTCGACGCCGAACACCGAGTAGATGAAGCGGATCATCGCGTACAGCGCGACTTTGGTCGCCGTTGCCGCGAGGAAGGCACTGACCACCGAGGGCGCGAAGGCATAGGCGTTCGGCAGCCAGAGGTGCAGCGGGAACATCGCGAGCTTCAGCGCGAGGCCAACGGTGATGAAGGCGAAGGCAGTGTGCAGGGTGCTGGAGCCAGTCAGCGCGGGCACGCGCTCACTGAGATCCGCCATGTTCAGCGTGCCGGTCAGCATGTACAGCAGACCGATGCCGATGAGATAGAAGGTGGCGCCGATGGTGCCCATGATCAGGTACTGGTAGGCGGCGGTCAGCGCGCGGCGATCGCGGCCCAGGGCGATCAGCGAATAGGTGGCCAGCGACGAGATCTCGAGCAGCACGAAGAGGTTGAAGGCATCGCCGGTGATAACGATGCCGAGCAGCCCCGCCAGACACAGCAGCAGCAAGGCGTAGAACAGCGCCTGCAGGCGTGACGGCAGCTCGGTGCTCACACTGCGCCCGGCATAGGGCACCACGACGGCGCCGATCAGCGACACGATCAGCAGCACATAGGCCGCGAGACGGTCGACGACGTAGTCGATGCCCCAGGGCGGCTCCCAATCGCCGAAGGCATAGTGCAGCTCAGCGCCCTCGCGCACCTGCCACAGCAGGGCGATGCTGGTCGCGAGCACGGCCCAGCTGATCAGGGTTGCCAGCAGCCAGGCCCAGCGGCCACGCGCGAGCAGGATGCAGAGGGGTGCCCCGAGCAGGGGCATGACCACCAGCAGTGCGGGCAGGTTCTCAGCGATCACGCGTCGTCATCCCGCTCCCGGATCTCATCTTCCTCGACCGTCCCATAGGCCTCCTTGATGCGCACCACAAGCGCCAGGCCGAGCGCCGTGGTCGCGACGCCGACGACGATCGCGGTCAGGATCAGCACATGGGGCAGCGGGTTGGAGTAGACCGCCTCGCCGTCGAGCAGGATCGGCGCCGTGCCGTCCTGCACCTTGCCCATCGAGATGTAGAGCAGGAAGACGGAGGACTGGAAGATGTTCAGCCCGACGATCTTCTTGACCAGGTTGCCTTGGGCGACGACCACATAGAACCCGGTCATCATCAGGAAGAAGACGACGTAGTAGTTGTACTGCCCGATCCAATCCACCTCAGTCCTCCCGGCTCGTGAAGGCGAAGAAGATCAGCAGCATGACGGCCGCGACGGTGATGCCGACGCCGAGCTCGATGAGCAGGATGCCGTAGTGCTGGCCGTGCACGGCGTCCTGGGCGAGCACGCTGTAGTTCAAGAAATGACGGCCGAGCAGCATGGTGGCGACGCCGACGCCGCCGTAGAGCAGCACGCCCAGCGCCGCGAGCGGGGCCAGGAGTCCGGGCGGTATCAGGCGCATCGCCGCGGCGGTGCCGTTGGTCAAGGCATAGAGGATGATGCCCGCGGCGAAGAGCACGCCGGCCTGAAAGCCGCCGCCGGGTCCGAAATCACCGTGGAACTGCACATAGAGTGCGAACAGCAGGATGAAGGGAATCAGCAGCTTGCCGATCACCGTCAGGACGATGTCGTCATTCATGGTCGTCTGTGGGTCGCTTGGCGACGTCGTCCGGATCGTCTTTCGCGGAGCGGCCGCGGCGGCCGCCGATGCCGAGCAGCGCCAGCACGCCGATGCCGGCGGTGAAGACGACGACCGTCTCGCCTAGGGTGTCGAAACCACGATAGCTGGCGAGCACCGAGGTGACCATGTTCGGCACCCCGATCTCGCCCGGTGAGTCCTGGATGTACCGAGGTGCGACGTGGCGGTGGACCGGCGCCTCGGGGTCGCCGAAGCGTGGCATGTCGCTGGTGCCCCAGAGCAGCACGACGCCGGTCAGGATCACCACCGTCAGCGGCAGTATCGGGGCGATCCGCGCAGGTGCCTGGCGGTGCCCGGTCAGCGTCAGGCTGCCGAGCATCAGCATCGTCGAGACGCCAGCGGCGACAGCGGCCTCGGTGAAGGCGACATCCACGGCATCGAGGATGATGAAGACCCCGGCCGTGGTCAGGCTGTAGATCCCCGACAGCATGACCACCGCGAACAGGCAGCGCATCCGCACGATAGCGATCGCGGTCGCGACCAGGAAGGTCAACAGGACGATGTCGATCAGCTGGGCGATGACGACTCTCCCGGCTTGGCATCGACCGGCTTGACGCCCGCATGGACGGCGGCGCGCGCCAGTGCATGACTGGCCACAGGGCTCGTGTACAAGAGGAACAGCAGGATGAAGGCGAGCTTGACGCTGATCAGCGACAGGCCGGCCTGCAGCATCAGCGCGGCCAGGATCATCCCGGCGCTCAGGGTATCTGTGACGCCGGCGGCGTGCAGCCGGGTGAAGAAATCTGGGAAGCGCAGCACGCCGACCGCCCCCGTGATGCCGAGAAAGACACCGCCGCTCAACAGCAGCAGGCTCGCGAGGTCCAGCGCGGGCTCGAGCAGCGCTTCGGTCATAGCTCCTCCGGGCGCGTCGGCGGGGGGCTGGCGGCAATACGCTCGATAAACTTGAGCGCCGCGATCACGCCGACAAAGTTGATCAGCGCATAGGTGATGGCGATGTCAAGGAAGTCCGGCCGGCCACTCAGAAAGCCGTAGACCGCGATCAGCAGCACGGTCTTTGTGCCAATCATGTTCACGGCGAGGATGCGGTCGCAGATGGACGGCCCGCGGAAAGCCCGTACCAGCGCGAGCGCCATCACGACAAGGATCCCGACAGCCGCCGCGGCGAGCATCAGCCGCTTCTCCCTTCGGCCCAGGTGACCCGACGGTCCATGTCGCCGGCGGCGAGGTCGGCGTAGGCCGATTCGCTCAGCGCGTGCACCATCACGGCGTCGTCGCTGACCTCGATTGCCACGGTGCCCGGTGTCAGCGTGATGGAGTTTGCATAGATCGTCTTGCCGAGCCGCGTCTTCTGGCTCAGCGGCAGGTGCCCGATCACCGGGCTGATGGGATAGGTGTGCGGTCGCCAAACCCGCCGCACCACATCGAGGTTGGCCTTGACGATCTCGCCGACCAGCCAGACCCAATAGCCTGGGAGCCGCAGCAGCATGCGCAAGCTGTACCCGCGGGTGTCGGACTGCTCCAGGCGGGTGCCGATCCAGGCCGCCAGCGCCGACGAAGCCAGCCCGAGCAGCAGCAGGAGCGGATTGGCCCAATACCCGGACAGCAGCAGCCAGAAGCCGAAGAGTGCAGCGAAGAGCAGCAGGAAATACAACATGATCGATGCAGTTCTCGGTTTGCGGGGCTCCAGCGTCGGAGCTAACTCTAGACCAGCCGACCGCCGCGAGACAAGCTCGGGAGGTCGGAACGTCCGGATGGGATTCCGGGGGACAGTGCAGCCTGGCAAGGCCGCGCGTTCTAGCGGGTGTGACTCCCGCCTGGGTCATCGTGCGCCGCGAGCCCAGTATCGAGCCTTGCTGCGTAACCAGGGAGATCCACGCATCGGTCCGCTGGAGGCGGGCACCCGTGAACGAGTGTAGAAAGCGAGGACACGGGCGGCGATGCGGGGAAGTCGGAGCCATCCATAGGAGCGATGATGCCCGGTAACGCGGGTCGAGCAAAGGGGTGGCGGTTTGACACGGCCCTTCGCCGAGAGGACGCTGACCGTGACAACCAGACTTGAGCGTTTCACACGGATGACACGCGAAGAGCCGCAGCTGCGGTACAACGCCCTGATGGACTGTTGAGTGAGCCCGAGGGGCTGCACGAAAGCTTCGAGCGCCAGGATGGACGCAAGGCGCCCGGAGTCGATGGGGTGAGGAAAGACGATTATGGCGTCGCCTTGGACACGCGCCTGGAAGACCTGTCGGCACGGTTGCGCCGACTGGGCTACCGACCACAGCCGGTGCGGCGCACCTACATCCCGAAAGGGGACGGCCGCTACCGGTCGCTGGGTGTGCCCGCCTTCGAAGACCGGCTGGTGCAGGATCGCCTCAGCGCGATTCTGCAGGCCATCTGGGAGCCGGAGTTTTGCGACTGCTCGTATGGCTTTCGCCCCGGTCGTAGCGCGCACGATGCGCTGCGCCGTGTGGCGGAGGTCATCACCAATGAGCGGGCGCAATGGGTCGTCGAGGCCGACATCAAAGGCTTCTTCGATCACGTTTCCCATGCCCACTTGCTGCGCTTTCTGGAGCATCGTATTGGCGATCCCATGCTGTTGCGGATCATCCGGCAGTTTCTGAAGACCGGCATCATGGAGGACCGCGTATTCACAGCCAGCGTGGAGGGGACGCCACAAGGCGGATTGGTCTCGCCCGTGCTCAGCAATATCTACCTGCACGACGTCCTCGACCTCTGGTTCGAGCAGCGTTTTGCGAAGCACTGTGCGGGCAAAGTCTTCCTGATCCGCTATGCCGATGACTGTGTGCCACGAAGGCACACGCTGGGACATCGTCCCGCGTGCAGCCATGCTGCACATGTGATGAGGGTAGGCCCCGGAGAAGCGTGGCTCACAACGCGAGCGCAGCTTCGACCGACTCGGCTTCACCCATCACTGGGGGCGCTCAAGCAAAGGGCGTTGGGTGGTGCAACGCAAGACGGCCAAGTCCCGTTTCAGCCGTGCGATACCGCAGATCGAACAGTGGTGCCGGGTCAACCGGCACCGACCGGTGGCGGAGCAACAGCAGGCGCTGAGCCGCGAGCTCAAGGGCCACAATGCCTACTGCGGCATCACGGGCAATTCGCGAGCGCTGTCCCGATTCCGCTTCGAGGTCCAGCGACGCTGGCAGAAGTGGCTCAATCGCCGCTCGCACGCGACGCGCCTCGACTGGCCGACGTTCAATCGTCTGCTCAAACGGTACCCTCCTGCCCGCGCCTGTGGTGCATAGCCTTTATGCCACGTAGCGCATGTTTAGGCCGAGGAGCCGGACGCCCGAATTGGGCACGTCCGGATCTGTGGGAACCGCGGGTGAGTGATCACCCGCGGTCACCCGGCCGCTTACAGTAGCCGAGAAATTCCCTGACGTTCAGTGGCTTGCTGTAGAGGAAGCCCTGTGCCTCGTGACAGCCGCATTCGCCGAGGAAGGCCATCTGCTCCGGAGTCTCCACACCCTCGGCGACGACGCGCAGGCCGAGGCTGCGTCCGAGCGCGACGATGGCCGTCACGATCGCCTGATCGTTGGGGTCCAGGGTGATGTCCCGCACGAAGGAGCGATCGATCTTGATCGTCCCGATGGGGAACTGCTTGAGATAGCTGAGCGAGGAATAACCCGTGCCGAAGTCGTCGATCGCGATCCGCACACCCATGTCGCGGATGCGCTCGAGGATGACGCGCGAGGCCTCGGGGCCGCGGATGAGAAAGCCCTCCGTGATCTCCAGCTCGAGGCGGTCCGGCCGGCAGCCGGTGCGCTCGAGCGCGGCCTGAACCGTCTCGATCAGATTGCCCTGCAGGACCTGGCGCCCGGAGACGTTCACGGCGAGTCCGATCTCCGGAATGCCCGCTTGCTCCCAGCGCTTGAGCTGACGACAGGCCTCGTCCAGGACCCAGGCTCCGATCTGCTCGATCTGCCCGGTGGATTCCGCAACCGCGATGAACCGACCGGGCAGGAGCAGGCCCTGGGTCGGATGCTCCCATCGCACCAGGACCTCGGCGCCGACCAGGCGGCCGCTGACCAGGTCATGCCGGGGTTGAAAGGCAAGCCAGAGCTCGCCTCTGGTCAGGGCATGACGCAGGGCGGTCTCGATGGCGAGACGCTCACGGGCCTGCTCGGTCATATCGGCCGAGTAGAACCTGAAGGCCTTGCGACCGTCGGATTTTGCCCGGTACATGGCGGCATCGGCATTGCGCAACAGGGTCTCCGTATCCGTGCCGTCTTGCGGATAGAGGCTGATTCCAATGCTCGGCGTGATGCAGAAGTCGCCCAAGCTGGGATCCAAGGGCTCGTTGAAAGCGCTCTGGATGAGGGATGCGATGACGCTGGCGTCCGAGGCCGTGCAGGCATCCTCGGCGATGACGACGAATTCGTCGCCGCCCAAGCGGGCAACGGTATCGCCCTCCCGCAGACAGGCTACGAGTCGCCCTGCCGCGGCCTTCAGCAATTGGTCCCCCGCCGTGTGCCCGAGGCTGTCGTTGACCTCCTTGAAGTGGTCCAGATCGATGAAGAGCACCGCGAGCCCCGTCTCGCTGCGGTGGGAGCGCCGAATGGCGTGGCCCAGCCGGTCGATCATCAGCAGGCGGTTGGGCAGGTCGGTCAGGGGATCGTGATTGGCAATGCGCCGCAGCGAGCGCTGTTGCTCGTGCAGCGCCGCCTCCGCCTTCTTGCGCTCGACGATCTCTGCCTCCAGTGCCTGGTTCGTGGCGCGCAGCGTCTCCGTGCGCTCGCGAATCACATCTTCGCGCCGGGCATTCTCCGCATTGAGCTGACCGACCAACGCCTGGTTCTGAGTCGCCAGTTGGACATGCCCGCGAAACAGCTGACCGGCGTTGCGAGCGAAGAGGGTCAGCATCAAGGCATAAACGCAGACCGCGCCAACCAGCCAGTAGAGCTCCGGCACGCCCCGGCTCAGCAGCACGAGCCCAAGTATGAGGAGCTGAGGAAGCACATAGAGCACGAAGCTCGGCAAATGCATGGAGAGTATGGCGACCGCCGAGCTTGTGACGCCGAACACCAGCATGAAGAGGGCGGCGACCACCACGTGATCGCCCATGTCGGCGAGGAAGAGCGTCGCGAGACTCCAGGCGCAGCCCACGGCGAAGCAGGCATCACGGTAGCGCCTCAGCCATAGCGCGGGCGGGGTCTTGCCCCCATCCTTGCGATGGAGGCTCCAGAGGACGAGCCGATACCCGGCCGCCAGCCACATCAGCAGCGTCCAGCCGAGCAGCGGGAACGTGTCCAGATGCGATCGCAAGACGAGGAAGTAGAGCGTCGACACGACGACGACCGTGAGATTCGAGATCGGCGCTTGCACATAGAGCGCACGCACCTGCTCGGCGGTGAGGTAGGCGTGCTGCTGATCAGCCACGCGGGCGGCCTTGATGCATAATGACTTCTTCCCGAGCGGCTGCAAGCTGCGGGGCTCTGGTCTTACATGGACTTCGAGCCCAGATCTCAGGGCATGCGCCAGACCGATATCCAGCCCTTGCGTGCAAGGGCTCCGGATCCATGGACGAACCCTTATCCGTCCAGGGTCGAAGCTCAACGGCTGCCTTCGATAATAGGTCAATCTCCCGTTCCTTTCCCCGTGAAAGGCATAAGCGGTTGATCCGCGCGCTGTCCAGTCGGAAGGCCCTCGGTCGTCACGGACTTCACGGCCGCGCTCCTGGATCCCACGGTGACGCGGCGCTCGATCCGACCGGGCCCACGCCACCCACGCGGACTTGTCCCAAGTCCTCGGCGCCCACATCGGGTCGCCATGCGAGAAGAAGATCCGAGCGATCCAGGGCGTGAGCGGCGGGCGCGCCTAGGACAGGGGCGCGACGCTTGCGCTCGCTCTGGGCGATCCGCCCGCCGCCGCGCAGCGCCGTCGTCGCGCGGCTGGGCCTGGCTGGCCCTGATCGCGATGCTGCTGCCCCTGATCGGCTGGGCGAGCCCAGTGACCACGGAGCATGTCCGGGCCGAGCTGATCAGCGAGCGGGAACGGGTCGCGCCCGGCACGAGCGTCACACTGGCGCTCGCGCTGGACATCCAGCCGGGCTGGCACACCTGCTGGCGCAATCCAGGCGACTCCGGCGAGGCGCCGCGTATCCTGTGGGCGCTCCCGCCGGGCGTGGCCGTGAGCCAGATCCGCTGGCCTCACCCGGAGCTGATCAGGGTCGGTCCGCTCGCGAACCACGGCTATTCCGGCCGCGCGCTCCACCTGGTCTCGCTCTCGGTGCCGCCGGGCTGGCCCGCCGGGACGCCGATACCGGTGCGAGCGCAGGCCCACTGGCTCGTCTGCGCCGAGCACTGTGTCCCCGAGTCGGGCGCCCTGGAGTTGAGGCTGACGACCGCCGAGACGGCCGGCCCCGAGGATGCGACCTCCGCGGCCGTCATCGCCGAGGCCGAGAAGGAGCTTCCCCGAGGCCCTCTGCGCAGGGCCAGGCTCGGCGAGCACGGGACCGGCCTGCGGCTTTCGATCCCGCTGGCCGAGAATCCGGCGCTTGGGCTCGATCCTTCGGCATCTCTGTGGTTCTTCGCCGGGCGCTGGGGGCTCATCGAGCACGCGGCCGAGCAACCCTGGCGTCTCGGCACAGACCGGCTGGAGATCGATCCGACGCGCGGTGCCCAGGCCGCGATGGTCGAGCCGGAAGGCGTGCTGGTGATCACGGGCGGCGACGGCACGACCACGGCCTTCGAGCTGTCCGCCGAGCGAGGTCTGCCCCCGGGCCGTCAGTCGATCCCGTCACGACCGAGGACCTAACTTGGCCAATCGCCCTCGTCTTGGCCCTGCTGGGCGGCCTCATCCTGAACCTGATGCCCTGCGCCTTTCCGGTGCTCGCCATCAAGGCACTGAGCCTCACGGAGGGGCAAGGCAGCGGGGTAGGGCAGCGCACCCTGCAGGGTCTCGCCTATACCGGCGGAGTGCTCGCCTTCTTCGGGCTGCTGGGCGCACTGCTGCCGACCTTGCGCGCAAGCGGGGCCGCTGTCGGCTGGGGCTTTCAGCTCCAGTAGCCGCCCTTCGTCGCGCTCATGGCCGATCTCTTCCTAGTCATCGGGCTCGGCATGGCGGGGGCCGTTACGCTCGGCGAGCGCTGGATGGGCCTGGGCGGCGGTCGCAGCGGCGGCGGCCTGGCCGGGGCCTTCGGCACAGGGGCACTCGCGGCCCTGGTCGCGGCGCCATGCACGGCCCCCTTCCGAATCATCGTCCCCCACGGCTCGCTCCGTGGCACGGGGCTGGATCTCGGCGCCTTCGTCGACGACATGCTCCTGGAGTCGGAGGCCGGGGTCCTCAATCTCCTATTCGATGCCGACGGCCTGATCAAGGCCCACCCGAGCCCGCACCATGTCCCGCGCAACAGCCTGGTCGAGACCCCTACTTGGGCGTTGAGGGCAAGCGCTTTCTTGCCGCCCTGCCCCCCTTGCGCGGCCTCGGTTGGAACCTGCTCGTGCTCTTCGATCTGGATCAGCTGTTGGAGCCCGGGATTTCCTGCCTCTGATCCTGCTACTCGTCGCCTCGCCGCTCGCCGTGTAGTTGCTGGCGGCCGGACTCATCGACCGCTTGGTGCTCAAACGGCTCATGGTCCTTTCCAATGGAGCCAGAGAGGTGGCGGGCGGGAAGGACGAGGTTGCCGACCTGGCGACGGTCTTCAACCGCATGACCGCCGCCATGCGTGTCCATACGGTGCATCTGGATGCGCCTCGTCGCCGAGCGCGCCGAGACCCTGACCGCGGCCCTCAAGCAGGTATCGCTCTTGCTAGACAACTCCGGGGAGGGCTTCCTCCGTCCAGCTCCGAGGAGCGGTGATCCCTCTGTCGCCGCCGCTCATGATCAGCGGCGGCAAGAGCATCGCCCGCCATCGCAACGCGCAATTCTGCAAGGCCGATATGGCGACCGATCACGGCCGGATGAAGGCGATCTGCATCGGTGTTACGTCCCGACGTGTTTGCGGAAATCCGTCCCGGCCTCTGTGAGGTGGGACACCGCAGGCCGTCCCGGGTTGAGCGCGGCGCGTGAGCCTCCCGCGCGCAGCCTGGGACGGCAGCGGGCCTAGAAGGGCGGTTCCTCCTCCAGATCCAAGCGGGTCTGACGCGGGTCCTGGTCGCCGTAGTCGCCGCCCAGGTGAGCGCGTGTGAGCGGTTGATAGAAGGCCTGCTCGAACAGCGCGAGCAGGTCGCGCAGCCCCTGATGCAGGGCCAGCACGGTTGCCTCGTCGAGTGGCGGGGGTCGGGTCGGTGATGTCTTCAGGGGTGTCATCGCAGCACCTCGATGGCCTCCTCGATCAGATCGTCGGGGAGATGATTGAGCGCTTTGGGCACGGCCAGCTGCATGGCGGTGCGCAGGATCTGCCCGGCGGTGCGTGGGCGTCCCCGGCTGGCCATCAGTAGCAACTGCATGCCTGAGTCAGAGAGCAGACGCGTCGTTACCCCGGCGTGCGTGAGCGCATGCTCGATCAAGGCGGTGAAGGCCGCCGGCTCATCGAAGGCGCCGAGCTGGACATGGCCGTGTAGGCGGCTGGCCAGCGCCTCATAGGGCGCACGCTGCAGCGTGGTGGCGAGCAGCGGATGGCCGACCAGCCAAATGCTCATCAGATCGCGGGCGTCGAAGGCGAAGTTGAGGAAGGCCGGCAGGTCGCGGAAGAACTCCGGCGGCAGATTCTGCGCCTCATCGATGATCCAGATCGGCAGCACCTGCTGATGATCGGCCAGCTCGAGCAGCCGCGCCTTGATCTCGCGCCAGAGCGCGGCGCGCCGATGCGCCGGCTGCAGCCCCAGCGCCAAGGCCAGCGCACGGTAGAGGTCGAGGCGTCCGAAATCGGTCTCGGCCAGATAGATCACCTGGTAGCGATGCGGATTGAGCGCCTGAGCGAGCAGGCGCAGTGCGGCGGTCTTGCCCACGCCCGGCGGGCCGGTGAGCAGCCCGATGCCGGGGTGCTCGAGCAGCCACTGGAAGTGCTGCTTGAGGCGCTGGAGCTGTCCGCCGTCATAGAGCACGGGGGTCTGCTTGCCGAGCGGCTCATGGGTCAGGCCAAAGTGCTGACGGTACATGCTCAGTCCTCCCCCCGAGCGTCCAGCGCCAGGGCGGCGCGCTGCTCGGCCAGGGCCAGCTCCACGGCATTGGGTCCCGCCGCCGCGGCGGGCGTTGGCGCCACCTGGGGTGGGCGCTGACGGCGGCGACGGAGATTGGCGCGCGCATCGAGCGCCACCGCCGCACCACGGGCGTCGCCGTTGGCATCGAGCACCGCGACGACGCGGTGGCGGTGTGGGTCCTCGACCAAGACGACGCGCTGCCCGACCAGGGTGTAATCCACCTCATACCACTGCCCCTTCAGGGAGACACTGGCGTCCTTGCGCACCGTGCGGGTGTGGCGGTGATAGAAGAGCGCATCGAGCGTGCTGGCGACGGCGCCCAAGGGGCGAATGTGCACCAGATCCTGCTGATAGCGCTGCAGCGGTGTCAGCCCGTTGAGCGCGCCATGGGGGGTGGCGTGGTAGCGCTGATCGAGCCAGGCCCACAGCCGCGCGTTGAGGTCATCGAGATGGAGGACGCGCCCGAGGTCGAGCTCGGCGAGGAACTGCTCGCGCACCGTGCGGTGCCAACGCTCGATCTTGCCCTTGCCTTCGGGCTGATAGGGCGTGCAATAGACCAGGGCGATCTTCAGACGCGCACAGATGCCTTGCAGGCTGCTGCTGCGATAGGCCGGCCCATTGTCCAACAGCAGCCGCGCCGGCAGCCCGCGCTTGAGCAGTGCCTGCTTGAGCACCCCCTCGATCGCCAAGGCCCCCTCATCGGTGCAGAAGGCACTGTGGGTGATCAGGCGCGAGGCATCGTCCATGAGCGAGACCAGGTAGACCTTACGCAGGCGCCCGTCGACGCTGACCTTGGGGCCATGCATCACATCGCCCTGCCAGAGATCCCCGGCATGGTCCGCCTCGAAGCGGCGCCGCTCCTGGGGCTGACTGCTCGCTCCCGTGGGCCGTGAGAGCTGATGGGCCTGCAGCAGGCGATGCACGCTCGAGCGGCTCAAGCACCCGCGCCCCACCACGCCTTGCTGCTCGAGCAGCGCGATGAGGGCATTGAGCGAGCGCTTGGGGTTGGCCCGCTTGGCCGCGAGCAGCGCCTCCTGCACCACGGGGTCGATCTTCGAGGCGCCGCGGTCGGTGCGCGGCTGCGGGGCCAGGGCCTCGATCTCGCCGTGGCGCCAGGCGTAATACCAGCGCTCGATGGTCTTCTCGGCCAGGCGCACGGGGCGACCCTCGGGGTCGACATACTCACGCGCCGCCAGCGCACGCAGTTGGGCCTTGAGCTCACCGCGGCTGAGCGACTGGCACACCGCCAAGGGTCCGAGCACGCTCAGGCGAAAGAGGGCGAGGGGATGAATCGGGGTCATGCGGGCCTCCGGGGGCGAATGGATGAGGCGCCAGCACAGCCGATCGACGCCGCCCGCCCAAGGGGCAATGCCTGTGTGCCCGCGAAAACAAGCGCTTAGCCGCATCCCGCCCGCGCGCCTCCCGCCGACTCATGGGATGACGACCCCGCCGCGATGCACCCACCACATCGCCGCCGACAGCGGGATGTCGGCCAGCACCCCGCTCCAGAAGGCCACCAGGCCCTGCCCCACACCCCAGCGCGGCTCCTGTTGACGCAGCACCTCGGCATGCACCGCGAACTGCGCCTGCCAGCGCCGCCACCATCGCCCGATCGTGCGTCGTCCCGGCAGACACCCCCGGCTCAG
>NZ_JAAIJQ010000319.1 GCF_010820565.1 Thiorhodococcus minor
CTCCGGCGTAGGGAAACCGGTTACCCGGTTCCCCCGCCACAGACCCGGACGTGCAGTTTTCCCGCATCCGGTTCCTCGGTTGCACTCGCTTTCGCGACGCGCGAAGCGCCGTAGCCTCCGCTATGCAAAGACCGTATGTTTCCCGCTTTTCTCGGTCACCTTCGGCCAGGCGATGTTCAACTTCTGCAGCGCGACTTTGAATTGGCTCCAATTGAAACTGCGCCGTTTCCCGCCTCGACGGTTGAGCCATTTGTAGGCACATTTCACCGTGAAATCAAAGAAGCTGCCCAGGGAGCGTTCGTTGCTGCGCACGCCGTAGTAGTTGTAGTGCCCGACCAGTTTGCGGTTCAGGGCCTTGATGAAGCTCCGCCCCGGAAGGTGGCGGTTGGCCCTGATCCAGGCTTTCATTCGCCGTTTCGCTCCTTGCAGTTTCTTGCGGGCTGTCCGTTTCATCACCCGCAGCTCTCCACGGCGGTCGCGTTGCCAATACAGCTCAAAGCCAAGGAAGGCAAAGCGGCGTCGCAGGCCGGGGTGAAAGCGGCTGAAGCGCAGGATGCGGGTCTTGTCAGGGGCCGTTTCGAGTCCGTATTTCTGGAGCCGTTTCGGCATGACGTGAAAGAACCGCAGGGCGTCCATGCGCA
>NZ_JAAIJQ010000320.1 GCF_010820565.1 Thiorhodococcus minor
ACGTAGGATGGGTAGAGCGCAGCGAAACCCATCATTCCCCGCTCCAATTTGCCAGGCCCGCACCCAAACAAAAACGCCCCCGGTTTCCCGAGGGCGTTTCCGTCTGACATCCGGGTCAGTGGCTCGATGGGTTTCGTGACCAATCGGCGTCCGCGCCAAGCGGCAGCGTCATAGCTTGGTCACTCTACCCATCCTACCTTGCTACCTTGCTGGGCTGGGAAGCGCCGACCTTGGTCAACGACGTTCGATCAAGCTCCCATGCACGCAGTGATTGGCTCCATGCCGCCGCTCCCCCACCTCAATGGCCTAAAAATACGTTTCACAAGAACGCCAAAATTCACGATTCGATGATCAACGGATTTTTTGACCATTACAGTCCAGCAACAGGGAGCGCGCCTGGTCACCAGACAGCATCACTTGTCCGCGCGTAATGCCTCGACTTGCACAATGCTCAGGCCGGTGGCCTGGGCAATCTGCCCGTCGTTGAGCATGCCGAGGGCGATGAGGTTGCGGGCCGTGGCTTGAGCGGTTTCTAGGCGTCCTTTTTGCATCCCGATCTGCTCGCCTTCCTGGCGGCCTTTCTGTATCCCGATCCGCTCTCCTTCCTGACGGCCTTCCAAACGCTCGCGTTCTGCCCAGT
>NZ_JAAIJQ010000321.1 GCF_010820565.1 Thiorhodococcus minor
GTGATCGACAACGGCCCGGCCTATCGCGCCAAGACGCTGCAGGGGATCTGCGCCCGACTGGGCATCCACTTGGTCGACTGCCGCCCCTATCATCCCGAAGGCAAGGGGAAGCTGGAGCGTTGGCACCGTACCTTGCGCGATCAGTTCCTCAGCGAGCTCGACGTGGCGCGCATCGGTGACCTCGAGGATCTCAACGCCCGTCTGTGGAGCTGGATCGAAACCGTCTATCACCGCACGCCTCATGGGGGCCTGGCGAGGCAAACGCCGTTGGCGCGCTATCAGCAGGATCTCGCGCGCATTCGCACCCTCGGTGAACGGGCGGCCCGCCTCGATGCGCTCTTCTATCACCGCCTCACCCGCAAGGTGCGCAAGGATGGCACGCTGTCCTACCAGGGGCACTTCTTCGAAGTGCCCTATGCGCTGTCCGGGCGCTCCGTGCGCCTGGTCGTCGATCCCCATAGCGGTCAGGCTCTGGCGGTGGAAGACGCCGACGGCAACGCCTTGGGCGCGGTCACGCCGCTGGATGCCTTGGCCAATGTCCATCGCCGGCGCCGTCAGCCCCAACCGCCCGAGGCGTCATCCGCGAACGGCGCCGACACGGAGGTGGAGCTGGCCTACCGTGAGTACTACGGCCAGG
>NZ_JAAIJQ010000322.1 GCF_010820565.1 Thiorhodococcus minor
TTATCATCGGACCGCCCAGTCGGTTGAGTAGACGCCGCGCATCCTTCAGGCGAAGCGACGTGGGAGCGGCGCCCCGCCGCTATCACGCGACCGTCGCGGCGGGGCGCCGCTCCCACCCAGCAAGCGTTTGGACCAAGCGATGATCGAGGCCCAGGGCAGTTTCTCTCCTTCGATGAAGCCTGGGGGCGATTCCTCGGTGGTAATGATGGCGAAGGACCTCTGTTGGAATTCGTCTATCTGGTCAATCGATCCGAGTCCCTCCGCGACAAGCTATCGGCTCAGGTCAAGCGAATCCGGACGGATATTCATCGCGGAGACAGCTCTCGCGTGGAGCTTCGCCTACTGGCACGCGTTGCTTTCGCCTCGGCACTCGGAGGACGACTTGAGGTGGTCGCCTTGCGGAAGCGCTTCCCAGATGCGGATCTCGGCTTCCTCGTCGAGCGATTGGAGCGTGAATACCTGATCCGCTCCCTGGAGCAGGGGCTTTTGCTGGATGGTTTGCATCCCGTTCGCTCCCGACTGCTCACGGACATCCTCCTCTGTGACCGGAGTGTCGCGTCTGCGCTCGTGATACCCGTCGGGTCGATCCCTCGCCGACGGGACTCGCGCAGGGCGACAA
>NZ_JAAIJQ010000323.1 GCF_010820565.1 Thiorhodococcus minor
AAAAAGAACGGAAAACGCCGCCCGCTCGGCATCCCGGTGCAAGCCGACAGAGCTGAGCAGGCGTTGGAGCTGCTGGCACTCGATCCGGTGTCGGAGACCCTGGCGGATGCCTGCTCCTATGGGTTCCGCAAGGAGCGTGGAGCGCAGGATGCCATCGCCGGGTGCTTTCTGGCCCTGTGTCGTCGCCACAGCGCGGAATGGATTCTGGAGGGGGATATTCGGGCCTGCTTCGACGAGCTATCACATCCGTGGCTACTGGAGCAGATCCCGGCCGATCAAGGAAAACTGCGGGGATGGCTCAACGCCGGATTCATGGAGCGCGGGGTGTTTCATCCGACGACGGCGGGAACACCGCAAGGGGGCATCCTGTCCCCGACGGCGGCCAATATGGCCCTCGATGGACTGGAGGCACGTCTCAAGGCGCGCTTCCGAGGACATCACAAGGTCAATCTGATCCGCTATGCCGATGACTGTGTGCCACGAAGGCGCATTGCAGGGCGCAAGCCCTGCGTGCAGCCATGCTGCACAAGAGATGGGGGTCGGCCCCCCGAAGCCGCCGTGCAGGCGGAGGCTTCAAACCGCCCACTGCGGCTGCCTTTAAGAGAGGTGGTCGTGAGC
>NZ_JAAIJQ010000324.1 GCF_010820565.1 Thiorhodococcus minor
GCCTCATCGTCGTGGTGGCCTGCGTGCGTCCGAGCGGACATCACCCCAAGGCGGCGGCCTTGGCCGCGACGCTGGCGGTGCCGATGCGCACGCTGCGGCGCTGGCAGCGCTGGTGGCGCGAGCAGTTGCCGCAGACGCCGCTGTGGCGTGCCGCACAGGGGTGCTTCATGCCACCGGTGGATTGGGCGCAGGCGCCGGGCAGTTTGCTGGAGCGCTTCAGTGGCGATGCCCTCGACGCCCTGGCGGCATTGCTGCGTTTCCTCAGCCCCCTGACGAGCCGTTCCGACAGGCTGTATGAGGGCGGTTGAGCGCACGCAGAAGAGGCGTCTGGAAGGCGTGCGGGCGCCCCGCTAGGCTGGTCTCGAAGGTGCCGCAATCCCTGGCACCGTCCGAGGAGACCCGCTCATGTCCGCCCCCATCGACATTCCGCCGCGCGAGCGTTGGGCCCGCTTGCGCTTTGCGATCATCGGCCCCTTGCTCGCCGCCCCGCCGCCGAGCGGTCAATTGCAGACGGCCTTGGCCGTGCTCGCCGAGAAGACCTGGCGTCATCCGGTCAGCGGTCTGGATGTGCGCTTCGGCGTCTCGACTCTGGAGCGCTGGTACTACGCCGCGCGCG
>NZ_JAAIJQ010000325.1 GCF_010820565.1 Thiorhodococcus minor
CCGGAAGATCCCTCTGTCTACGGCCTTAACAAGAAGGAGGGCTGGTACTGGCCCAACTGCGGCGAGATCGACATCGTGGAGCATCTCGGGCACCAGCTTGGCGTCGCGCATGCCGCCCTTCACAGCAAGGACGCCTACTTCAAGAACGGCGGCGAACGGTCGGAAGCAACCGAGATCGCGGACTTCTCCGGCGGCTTCCATACCTATGCGGTGGAGTGGTTTCCCGATCACCTGACCTTCTT
The DNA here is from genome assembly GCF_010820565.1 of Thiorhodococcus minor. Lineage (GTDB taxonomy): Bacteria > Pseudomonadota > Gammaproteobacteria > Chromatiales > Chromatiaceae > Thiorhodococcus > Thiorhodococcus minor. The sequence continues at coordinate 243 of NZ_JAAIJQ010000325.1, forward strand.
CGCCGACGGCGTGCGCTATCACCGGGTGGAAAACGATGGGGCTGGTTGGGAATCCTGGCCGTTCGATCACGCCTTCTATGTGATTCTCAACCTCGCGGTCGGCGGGAGCTGGGGCGGGCGCGAGGGCATCGACAGGAGCGCCTGGCCCCAGCGAATGCTGGTCGACTATGTGCGCATCTCCGAGTACGTCGGACCCGACAAGGAGGCGCTGTTGGCCGATGGGAGCCGGCCGTGATCCTTGAAGGGACGGTCAGCTTTCCCCGGCGTTGATCATCCTTCGGGCCAGTCGTCTTCTGTAGTCCCTTATCGACAAAATCTTTGACAAAACGATGAGAATTCTAAAGGGCCTCCAGCACGAGACTCGGCTGCACAA
>NZ_JAAIJQ010000326.1 GCF_010820565.1 Thiorhodococcus minor
GATAGCTGCCATTGGCATCCGTCGTGGTGGTCCGCCCGGTCGGGTTACCCGCCGCATCCAGCAGTGCCACCGACACGTTCGCGACACCCGGCTCGCCGTCGTCCTGGTTGTTGTCGTTCTCGTCGACGAAGTAACGACCCGACAGCGAACCCACCTGCGGCGGCGGCTCTTCCACACCGGCGTCGTTGTTGGGCGTGTCTTGACCGGCAACCACATCAATGTCAGGAATGATCGAGACGCCATTGCCCTGGTCGATGGCATCGGAGTCGGTCTCATCCGGACCCACGTTCGGGTCGATCAACACCTTGCCCGAAACCGTGTCGGTGAACCGCACGCCGTAAGTTCCCGGGGCCAGATCGCCGAAGCGATAGCTGCCATTGGCATCCGTCGTGGTGGTCCGCCCGGTCGGGTTACCCGCCGCATCCAGCAGTGCCACCGACACGCCGGCGACACCCGGCTCGCCGTCGTCCTGGTTGTTGTCGTTCTCGTCGACGAAGTAACGACCCGACAGCGAACCCACCTGCGGAGCGGGGTCTTCGACGCCTGCGTCCACGTCGGTCTTGTCTTCGCCCTGCGCCAGGTCGAAGGTATCGGTACTGCCGATCACATC
>NZ_JAAIJQ010000327.1 GCF_010820565.1 Thiorhodococcus minor
CTGCCGTTCTGGGACCCGGACTCGGACCTCACCGCTAGCGCGGCGGCCCTGCGCTTGACCGATCCGAGCGCCATCGCCATCAACCGCGACGGCGACCTCTACCTCGCCGACGCCGCCTGTCACGTCGTCTACTGGCTGCGCGCCGGCAGCGATGACGTCTATGTGGTCGCCGGCGACGGCAGCGACCGGGTCGAGACCGCTGCCGGCCCCGCCGGCGGCCTCTTCCGTCCCGCCTTGGGCCAGCCGCTGAGCCTCACGGTAGACCCGCGCGGCAACCTCTTCATCGGCACCGGCCACGGCCTGGTGCGCCGCCTCGGCATCGACAACTGGATCGAGACCCTCGCCGGCACCGGAACCCTGGGCGACGCCGCCGACGGTGACACGGCGACCGAAGCCCCCCTCGGCGCCATCGACGCGCTGCTCGCCACCAGCGACGGTCAGCTCTATCTCGACGACACCACCACCAACGCCCGGCTGCGCCGCATCGATCCCCACGGGCGCCTCCAGACGCTTGCGGGGACCGGCACCACCGGCTTCACGCCCGACGGCCTGAGCGCCGCGGGCGCAGCCATCGGCCCCATCGCCGGGCTGGTCGAGGAC
>NZ_JAAIJQ010000328.1 GCF_010820565.1 Thiorhodococcus minor
GTGCGGCCTGGCAAGGCCGCGTGTTCTAGCGGGTGTGACTCCCGCCTGGGTAATCGTGCGCCGCGAGCCCAGTATCGAGCCTTGCGGCGTGGCTGGTAACAGCCGCGTCGATGCGTAGGCACGAAAGCAGGCGAGGTGCAAGGGTAACGGGTGATGCCGACCTTGAAGGTGTTGAGCCCCGAAAATTTTCGCGTTGGGAGTGCCGACGGGCTTGTCCCTCCGGCAGGCAACAATCCGTGCTGCATTCTGGCGAGCGGCATGGGTACTCCCCGGGGTCCGAGGCCGTATCGAGTCTGACATTGAGAACACGTGGCAACCAGGGAGATCCAAGCATCGGTTCGCCGGAGGCGGGCACCCGTGAACAAGTGTAAGCAGCGAGGACACGGGCGGCGATGCTTGGAAGTCGGAGCCATCCATAGGAGCGATGACGCCCGGTAATGCGGGACGAGCAAAGGGATGGCGGTTTGAGACAACGCGAGAGCGAGACACGGCCCTACGCCGAGAGGACTCTGACCGTGACAACCAAACTTGAGCGTTTCACACGGATGGCGCGCGAAGAGCCGCGCAAGCGGTTCAATGCCCTGATGGGACTGTTGAG
>NZ_JAAIJQ010000032.1 GCF_010820565.1 Thiorhodococcus minor
GGTCGAAGACCAGGGTCAGCCTGCGTTGCGGACCGATCTGCCGGCGTGCTTCGGGGATGACGTCCTGATCGATCAGCGACAGGAGATGCTGGTTGATCGGGCTGGTGACGAAGAACAAGGGCTCGGCCGCGCCGTTGTGGACCCAGGTGTCGGTCGCGGCAGGCTGACACTGTCGGCGTTTTTGCACGAACGTCTTCGGCAGGCGGTGCTTGCGCCCGGTATAGGTGCTCACATGACCGTCGATGTAGAGCAGGCCCAGCTCGTCGGGCTCGCCCTGCGCCCAACGCTCGGTTAACGCCGCGGCCAGCTTCGCCGCCTGTTGCTGCTCCCCGAGCTCGGCGAGCTTGCGGCGCAACGTTTTCACCTCCGGCACGCGATCCAGTCCCAACAGGATGCCCAGCTCGCCGGGCTGATGCGCGCTCAAGCCCTCGATGGTCTTGATCCGCAACAAGGCCATCATGACCAGGCACAGCAAGATCGCGTGCAGGCCATAGAAGCCGGCCTTCAGCGGTTGGTAGACGCGCTCGGCGCTGCTCAGCAGGCCCTCGCCGATGAGCGCCGGCAAGGCCAACAGGACACCCGCGTTCGCCACCCCTTCGACGGGCTCGAAGTGCGGTGCCGCCTCGCTCAGCTCGCCCCGGCAGGCGAGCAGGCGCTCGTCGAGGCGCTTGAGCGCGCTACCGGCGCCGCGCGCCTGTGCAGCGTCGCGTTCGGCCCGCTCCCCGGGCGAGAGCGCTGCGCGGCGTTGGCGCGGCGGCGGGCTGCGGCGCAGACGACCGGTCTTGAGCGCATGGCGAATCGCCGTTTCGCTCACGCCCACCGCACGCGCCGCTGCCGATTGCGAGCCGCCTTGATCCAGACACGCCTGCGCGAGCGCAAGCACGTCGTCGGTGAGCTTATGCGCCCGCCGCGGTGCACCGTGACCGCGCCCGTCGCGGATGGCTTCCAGACCGCCTTCCCGATAAAGCTTTTGATTGCGAAACAGGGTCGAGCGGTGAACGCCCAACACGTCCGCCAGATCCTCGCCCTTGGCGAGACCCTGCGCCATCACGACCGCGCCGATGAAGCGCTTGGCCGCCGCATCGCCGTGCGCGCAGCTCATCAGCGGGCCGGAGGCATTCATGAAGATGAGCGCTTCGGGCGTCTCTACGACCGCCAGCCGCGGACCCAAGGTGATCGCCTCTTCGGGCAGCAGGGGAAGCTCGACGGTGCCTGGCATGGCGGTTTGACAGTCTCGTATTTATTTATCGATTCAAGCCAGGATTATAGCACCATTTCAGCGAGTTAATGGGCGTATGTCAGGAGTTCTGCAGTGGCACCTGGTCATGGACAACCTCAACATCCATTGCTCCGAGGCGGTCGTCCGCCTCATCGCCGACGCCATCGGCTTCGAGGGCGATCTCGGCGTGAAGGGGCACGCAGGCATCCTCAAGTCCATGGCCACGCGCACCGCCTTCCTGAGTGATCCGGGCCATCGCATCGTCTTTCATTTCACGCCCAAGCACGCCTCTTGGCTCAACCAGATCGAGATGTGGTTCTCGATCCTGGCGCGCAAAGTCCTGCGGCGCGGCAACTTCACCTCCGTGGCCAATCTCGAGAAGCGCATCAGCGACTTCATCGACCTCTTCAATCGCACCCTCGCCAAGCCTTTTCGCTGGACCTATCAGGGCAAACCGCTCGCAGCATGAATCAACAAACGGTCTCAGGACTTCCACTCTGTTGCACTAGCCGCCATGTTGGGCTTCGTACCTCAGCCCAACCTACGCAGAATTTCTTCACAGTCTCGAGAGCGAAGTCCACCGAATTCCGCACAATGACCCAGGAGTGGAGATCATGACTCAGTTTCCGGAGAAGCTCCGTCTGCGCGAGATGGCGGAGGAAGACATCTATTTCGCCAAGCGCGACGTCGAGCTGATCGAGGCACTGCACAAGAAGCGGCTCGGCAAGCTGGCGAAGTGCGCGGATGGCGAGAAGAAGGCTGCCAAGGCCTTCGAGCAACGCTTCGAAGACCTCACTCAGAGGCACAAAGACAAGCCGCACAAACTGCTGCGCGCCTATCGCGCTCTGTTGGACGAGATCAAGAAGGCCTGCGAAGAGCGGTCCTGAGGGACCCGCCTCAACCCCTTCGCACCTGGAATCACTGGTCCTCGATCACCTCGAGCAGGGTCCCAATGTCCGTGCCGGCGGCTGCCAAGGTGACACCGTCTTCCGCGCATGCCCGCGACGGGTCCGCCTGGATGCGCTCGCCGATCTCGCGCACGCGCTCGGCATCCCGCTGGATCTTTCCCTTGATGCCATTGAGCTGCTGAAGCTTGGACATGGCCGCGAGACGCAGCTCCTCGGTCGCCTCGTCGCGCTCGTCCTGCGCACTGCTCGCGCTCAGGTCGCGCAGCGCGATGGCCTCTTGCATCGAGCTGCGCCACCAATGGAAAAAGGTCGCCTTGTGGTCGGCCATGGTGTTGAGGGAGATGGCCATGGCGTTGATCTCGTCGCGCCCCTTGGGGTCCGTCTCGATGCGCTCGGTCGGATTCTCATGCGTCAGCCGATCCAGGAGCCCGGCCATTTCCCGCACCGGCCGAACGATCCGTCTGGTGATGAGAAACGCCAGCAAGGCGCCGAGGACCAGCGCGCCGGCCGCCACGCTGAGACTGAGACGCGCCTTCTCCACCGAGGTGGCGTCGATCTGGGCGCTCATCTCCTGCATCTGTGTCCTGGCCTGACGCAGGTTCTCCTGCGCCAAGCGCGTGATGCTTGCGACGGCCTCGTCGATCTGCTGCATGAGCTGCGCGATGCGGGCATCCTGATCCACGAGGGCGTGAAAATCGCGCTCATAGCCGGCAAGCAGCGCATCGAGACGCGCCTTCTCGTCATCCGCAATCCGCGAGGCACGCACCTGATCGCGGATTCCCGCCGCGATGCTGTCCACCATCCCGATGTACTCGGCATCCCGACGCAGCAGGTAGTCTTTCTCGCGCCTGCGCAGCTGCAGGATCTGCACCTTCATGTCCGGGATATAGTGGGCCTCCAGGATCGCCTCGATGCGGTGCGCCGCATCGCGAAAGGGCCCCTTGCCACCGTCGATGTCGCGGTTGTCGAGCACCACGCTAGCGTAGGCATCCAGCTCCTTGCGGTAGGTCGCGATCTCGGCATCGAGCTGGTGCTTGACCGGGCGCGTCAGCTCGGAGGCCGCAACGGCGGACCGCAGCGCTTCGATCAGCTGGTGGACCTGATCCTGATAGGCGGGGTCACGGCGCAGCCCCAGGTCCTTCTCACGACGTCTGATCTGCAGCAGGAGCAGATAGGGCCGATCGACATCATAGTGGCCCGCTAGGTCCTCGAGCTCGTGCACGGCATCGCGGAAGGCGCCTTGAAGTCCGGAGTCCTCGTCCAGTCCCCGGATGCGCCAGGCCTCGACGATGGCGTCGAAGCGACCGAGGAAGCTCTGGGCTTGCGCGCGCAGTGCGTCCGCGGTGCCGCGCACATCCGCGTCCAGCGCCGCGAGCCGATCGATCTCCGCGTCGAGCTGCCCCACCTCTTCGCGGACCTGATCGGCCAGCTCCAGATCCCGGCTCATCAAAAAGCGCTCCTCCGCGCTTCGAGCCCCCAGCAGGCGCCGCTCGATCTCGAACGCATGGAGCTGACGCGCCCCATAGACGCTGTGGAGCTGGCCGTAGTCCTTCAGAACCCGGCTGAGAGTGAGGTCGTAGTGCCAAATAACGCCTAGCAGGATCAGGCCGACCAAGCCGAAGCCCAAGCCGATCTTCTCGCCGATGGTCAGTCGCGTTGCCAGCTTGCTCAAGCCCCCTCCCCCGCGGTTGTGGCCGCGCGTCCTCAGTGAAAAGTCTGCAGAGACCGCATGCTCGACTCGCGCGCTCGAGCGATCTCCAAGAGCGTCGTTACCAAGCCGAACGGGCCGTTGGCCTCCATGCCAACAGATGTCGGCCTGGAGGCCGACCTTCCCAGCACGCGCAGCATGCGCACGCTGGGCCTGGATTCAGCGGCGTCTCAAGTCTGCTCCGCCCGGACCCGCAGCACCGTCTTGTCGCTCGCCCGCTCGACGATGAATCTGTAGCCCTCCTCCTCGATCTCGTCCCCATCTTTGGCGAGCCGCCGCAGGCGCGCCGTCACGAAGCCCCCGATGGTATGCGCCTCGGTCAAGGGCAGCTTGATGTGGAGGACGTCGTTGATCTCGGAGAGCGGCGTGCGACCTGCCGTGCGGAAGGCGGTCGCCCCGGTGCTCTCGATGAAATAGTGCCGCTTGGGACGATACTCATCGAAATCGTAGCCGACATCGATGTCGCCGACGACCTCCTCGAAGACGTCTTCCATGGTGATGATGCCGACGCCCGAGCCGAACTCGTCGACCACGATCGCCATGTGATCCTCACGCTCTTGCAGCAGCGGCAGGATCTGATCGATGGTCTGATTGGGGCTGAGATAGAGCGGCGGATGGATGAAGTCCGTGATGGGTCGCTCATCGATGCCCTCGTCGAGAAGGTCCCAGGTGCTGAGGGTCAGCACGCCCTTGAGATTGGTGATGTTGCCGCGGTACACCGGAAGCCGATTGTAGCCATGCTTCATGACCAGCATGACCGCATCCGCCGTACTGCGCATCTCATTGATGCCAACCACCTCAGGCAAGGGAATCATCGCCTGGCCGACAGTGGTGTCGGCGAAGCGGATGATGCGCCGGATGCTTTGTCGGTCGACGGTGCCGATGCTGCCGGTGGGCTCGCCGTCATCCAAGAGCGCGCGCAGCTCCTCGCGTGTGATGAAGAGGGTTTGGCGGGTCGAGGCGCCACCGACCAGCCGCGTCGCGAAACGCGCGACCCGGCTGAAGATGAAGATCACCGGATAGAAGGCATAGGAGAAGAAGCGCAGCAGACCGCTGACCTTGGGCGCGATGGTATCCGCCTTCTGCTGGAAGACGCTCTTGGGCACCACCTCGCCGAAGATCAGTAGGAAGGGCGTGAGAATGAGCACCGAGATGAGATCGCCCGACTCACCAAACACCTGAATGCAGATCAAGGCGCCCAGGGTCGAGATGATGACGGTCGCGAGGTTGGTTCCCACCAGGGTGGTGCCGAGGACCACGTCCGGCTTGCGGAACATCTTGAGCAGCAGCGCCGCGCGCCGATCGCCTTGCTTGGCATGGTGGCGCAGCTTGAGCTTGTCCGAGTTGACGATGGCGATCTCGGAGCCGGAGAAGAAGCCCTTCAGCAGCAGGAAGAGCAGCATGACAAGCAAGGCGACCGGCCATTCCATCAGGCGTTCTCCCGTTCTGTTGAGGGCTCGGCGGTGGGGCTCGGCTCGGGCCCCGGCTCAGGTGTCTCGATCGCGGCCGCGTCGCTCGCGGCCTCCGCGACCGCTTCCACCTTAGCGTCCAGGCCCGGCTCGACCTCGCTGTCCGTCTCTTTGTTGTCGGAGCGGCTCACCCGCACGCGACTGATGCGCAGACCGTCGATGCCCAGCACCTGGAAACTGTACCCCTCGAAATCGACCGATTCCCCAACCTCCGGCAGCCGCCCGAACAGGCGGAAGACCAGCCCACCAAGCGTTGTCATCACCGGGTCGTCGAGATCGATGTTGGTCACGGTGTAGAAGTCCAGCAGGCGCATCCAGCCGGGCACGATGTGGGCATCGCCGTCCCGCTCGCACTCGTCGCGACCGCGGACATTGGTCGTCAGCTCCCCGAAGATGAATGAGAGCACGTCCTTCATGGTCACGATACCCAGCACCTCGCCGAACTCGCCGAGCACGATGCAAGCGCGGGTCTTGTGCTCCTGAAAGAAGTGGAAGAGCTCGTCGACCTTGACCGTCGGCGGCAGGAAGTGTGCGGGCCTGAGAATGGCCTGCAGCGACAGCTCCTCCAGGTCAGCGCCGCCGCGCACCAGGCGCAGCACGTCCTCGGAGTGCACGAAGCCCACGACGTTGTCCCAATGGCCGGAATAGACAGGGACGCGCGGGTGCTGATAGGCGCGGAAGCGACGGATCAAGTCCGGCAGCGGCTGGTCGGCGTCGAGCAGGCACAGCCGCGGGCCGGGCGTCATGATGTGCAGGATGTCGGTCTCGGCGGCCTCGAGCAGGTTGTCGATCAGGACACGCTCGGTCGCATCGATGATGCCGGTCTCCTCGCCCTCCTCGAGCAGACTCTTGAGCTCGTCGGCACGCAGCAGGTTCTCGCGCGCGACCGCTTCGCCGACCAATAGCGTCGTCACCCGGTCCGCGACCTGGCGGACCGCCTCGCGCAAGGGACTCACCAGAACGATCCAGCGCGGCAGGATGCGCGCGCTCACATGCCGAGCGAACCCGAGCGGATGATTGACCGCAATCGTCTTGGGCGTGACCTCGCCCACCAGCAGCAGCAAGGGCACCATGACCAGGATATTGAGCCAGCCGGCATCCTGGCCGAAGAGGATGAGCAAGATGGCGGTCATGTTGGCGCTGGAGGCAATGTTGACCAGCTCATTGCCGCACAGGATGGAGATGATGAGCCGGCGCGGCTCATCGAGCATGGCGTGGATACCCTCGGAGTGCGGGTCGCGGCGATAGCGCATCTGCTGGAGATCGATGCGGCTCAAGGAGAAGAGCGCCGTCTCGGAGCCGGAAAAGACCGCGGAAGATCCCAAGAGGATCACCTGCAGAATCCCGCGCAGGATCAGCTCGAGGCTCCAGCTCTCCATCTCCGGCATGGTTGCGAATCTCTCTGCTCAAACTGAGGGGGACACGGCGCTTGTCCGAATTGGCTGGGCACTCGCTCAGGGCAGCGGCCGGAGTGCCTGGGGCTCCGCCCGGGCGCCGTCCGGTGCTGCCGGTGCCTGCTGCTGCGTGGATGCTAGACCCGAGCGGCCTGAGCCACAAGCTGCGGTCTTCAGCCAGGCACGACCGGCCGGCCCAGCCGCAGCCGACTAGCCGCGATCAGGGTCATGCGGCGGCTTCGGTGGAGTCGAGCACGTCGATCACTGTCCGCAGCACCAGGGTCGCCGTCTTGTCCTGATCATCGTTGAGCAGGATGGGTGCCCCGAGCCGGTCGGCCTCATCGAGGAGATGGCCTTGCAGATGCCAGATGCGTCGGAAGTTGTCGGGATCCGTGCGTGTGTCGCGCTCAGGAGCGATGCGCTGGCGACCGCGCAAGCGCGCCCGCAGCTGCTCCGGCTTGAGGACGCCGAGCATGATGGAGACCAGGACCGCGTCGCCACGCGCGGCGATCCGCTCAGCCAGCCCAGGATGCACATGCACGCCCTCCAGAATCAGCGAGACACGCTCGCGGATGGCGCGGGTGATCACCGCTTCGCAGGGCACTGCCAGCAGCTCGAGCTGACGCTGATAGCCGGCAACGACGGCGGCGAGCGGGTCCCGCTCCCCGTCGCGCGGCGGCTCGACCAGGTCGCCGGCATCGAACGAAGAGCGATGCAGGATCGGCAGCAGGCGCTCGGGGATCAGCATGCGCATGACCTCGCGCAGCATGTCCGTCGACTGCGTCCGCACGATTCCCAGACGGTGGGCCAGCTCGGTCGCGATGGTGCTCTTGCCGCTGCCTCCGGCCCCACCGATCAGCAGAATGAGCGGCCGCCCGCTCTGGATGAAATCCATCCAAATCCGGTAGCGCTCGGCAGCGCGGCGCCCGAAATGGATATCCAGGCAGTGCTGCGAGCGCGCACGCAGCTCATCGGAGGCGATCTCGCGCTGCTGGCGTGAGCTGATGTCGCTCAGGATCATGCCGCTCGCGTGTGCCGCCTCCTCCTCGGTCAGACCGCAAGCCGCCAGGCAGCGCACATGCTCGGTCCGTGAGAAAGGCAAGAGGTCGCCGTTGGAGTGACGCACCAGCAGGCCGGTGTCGGGCGCGCGCCTGGATGCGTAGTGCTCGGCGATCTCCGCGGACTTGCTGCGCCGCAGGCTGTCGCGCACCAAGACGAAGAGCGCATCATTGGTGACACTGCCGCTGTCATCGACCTGCTGGCGGATCTCGGAGGCGAGCTGGTAGGCCTCATCGAAGCCAAGGCCGGCCTCGGTCAAGGAGCGTGTGAGAATTCCGCGCAGGAAAGGAACCGGATTCTCGCCGGCCGCATCGGTCACGAAGATCTTTGCCATGGGAAGGGCTCGGTTCTGCTGGGGCACTGGACCCAGGATGTGCGAGGAGACCGTGAAGCAACTCCCCGCAGGTTGGGCCGAAGTACGAAGCCCAATACAGCGGCTGACCTAAGGCCCCGGTTGTTGGGCCTCCTAAGTCGGCCCGACCTACGGCAGGGCACCATCTTCATGGTGCGCTCGGAATACTCTCACAGTCTCGAGCGGCCTCTCTCGACGAAGGAGATGAGGCTCGGTTCTGCTGCGCAGCCCTGGGCGCAGGGGTGCGCCAGTCCATCGGTCCGGATCGCGCGTCAAAGTATAGGCCGCCGCGGGACGCGGAATCGATGCGGAAGCCAGCGGGCTTAAGGCGATTGCCGGAAATTCTTATACCAGGTGGCGCCGGATTGAGGTCCGCCTTCAAAGAGCGCCGACAGGAGCATAGCTGGGCTATATGACTGGCGGGGCGACACAGAAGTCGGGCGTCAAGACAAGCCAGATGGTATGGGAATTGACAGAAATCGCCTGAGCTCAGTGCCCCACGAACCCCCAGGGTATCCAATCCTGGGTCTCGCGTCGGATATAGACGCGCAGACCGTTCTGATGGAAGTGCTGGGCCGTGAGCGCGAACAGGCTGAGCTGTTGACGGATCTGGTCTTCGTCGAGCTCTGTGTCGACCGGATGCGTCCCACGGCGCGCGCGCGCGCGCCGCCACTCGAAGATCCGCTCGGCCGTCGGCAAGAGAAACTCGAAGCTATAGCGTGAGCGCCAATCCACGGACCAAAAATACCGTTTGTACGGCGGATAGCGAACGCGGTCCAGGTCGAGACGCTGATGCCGCCAATCGTCGCACCACGCCGGCTCGAAGAGCGTCAGCCCATCGCGATGGCCAACGAACGGCAGACCGAGATGGATCTCGCGCGGACGCAGGGTCAGTGACTGTGCCTTCCACCAGCCCCTGAGCGTCACATCGATGTAGCCTTCCTCCGGCCAGCCGTGCAGGCGATTGATGAGCGTCGTCTTTCCCGAGCCAGGCGGCCCGGTGACCAGCAGGCGCCCGAGCTTGACCCAGGCGGGAAAGCGGACCCCACGATAGGTCTGCAGATCGCGGATCGGCTCGAGCGGCAGGGACAGCGCACCGAAGACCTGGCTCATAGCCGCATCCCCGCGCAGGATTCCGGGCAGGCAGCGTTTGCTTCAAGCCGGATCCTCGCCGGGCGCGCTGAGAGACCGGCCTCACCGCCCCCGCTAGCCCCACCCCAGGCGCCTAGACGCAACGCCGGCAAGAACATCGCCCACGCGCGGCCAGGCCACCTTAGTAGGACGAAATCTCCATCCATCCCCCAGGCCTCTTCAGAGTGCTCGCAAGGCGCCCGAGACCATCGGGCGCCGAGATGGCCTGAAATCAGGTGAACATGCCCTTGAACAAGAAGAAGAAGAGCGCCGCCAGGATGGCGCCAGCCGGGAGCGTGATCACCCAGGAGACCATGATGTTGAGGATCACCCGCATGTCCAGCGCCCCGATACCGCGCGCCAGGCCGACCCCCATGACGGCCCCGACGGCGATCTGGGTCGTCGAGACCGGCAGCCCGGTCTTGGACGCCAGAACGACGGTTGTCGCGGCGGCCAGGGTGGCGCAGTAGCCGCGCGTGGGCGTCAGCTCCGTGATCTTGGTTCCGATGGTCTGCATCACACGGTAGCCCATGGTCGCCAGACCGACGACGATACCCAGGCCGCCCAGCGCCAGAATCCACAGCGGCAGGCCGGCCTTCTGACCGACCTCGCCCGCGCTTTGCACGGCGGATACGACGGCCGCAAGCGGGCCGACGGCATTGGCCACATCATTGGAGCCATGGGCGAAGGCCATGGCGCAGGCGGTGAAGATCATCATGGGCACGAAGACCTTCTCGACGCTCGCATAGTGAAAGCTGCGGTCGGCCTTCTCGTCGATCTTGACGCGGTCGATGAGGATCTTGCCGATGGCGGCAACCACCAGCCCGATCACGGTCGCCGCAATCAGGCTCTGGCCCATGCTGAGATCCAGCTTCAGGTGCTTCAATCCCTTGAACAGCGTCACCAGGCTGACGATCCAGCCGACCAAAAAGACATAGACCGGCCCCCACGCCTTGGCGCGGGCGAAGGGCTGGTCCGTGTTGAGGATGAGCTTGCGGATGCTGAGCATCAGCAGCAGCGCAATGGCTCCACCGATGATGGGCGAGACGAACCAGCTCGCGACGATGGTGCCCACCTTCTCCCAATGCACGGCCTCGATCCCGATCCCGGCGACCGCGAAGCCGATGATGGCACCGACGATGGAATGCGTGGTCGATACCGGCCAGCCCCGGCTGGAGGCGATCATCAGCCAGATGCCGCTGGCCAGCAAGGCCGCCAGCATGCCGAAGACCAGAAGCTCCGGGCTGCCGGCCACGCTGTCGGCGTCGATGATGCCCTTACGGATGGTGCTGGTGACATTGCCGCCGGCGATGAAGGCCCCGGCGAACTCGAAGATCGCCGCGATGATGATGGCCTGCTTGACCGTCACGGCACCGGAGCCGACCGAGGTCCCCATGGCATTGGCCACGTCGTTGGCGCCGATGCCGAAGCTCATGTAGACGCCGAAGATGATCGCCAAGACCAGGAAGACAGTGCCCCATTCGGAGATGATCTCCATCGTGATCCTCCAACTCTGTACTTATTCTTACGGGTTTAGGACGCGCGCGAGATCGTCGGCCGGATGCAGGCAAGGCACCCGGACGCCGGCCGGAACGGCTTGCTGAAGCTCGTGCGGGAAATGAGTCGACAAGGCTCAGCGCGCAATCAGCAGCCTGAGCAGATTGCCAACCTTCTCGGAGTGATCCGCGAGGTCGCCGATCCACTGGATCAGCTGGTACCAAAACACCACCGACACCGGGCTAAGCTTGTCTTCCTGCGCGAACAACGCTTGCGCCAGCGACATACCTAGTTTGTCGGTCTCGTCCTCGATTCGATTGAGCTCGTTGACCATTTGCTCGACGCGGTCGGCATCGCGCCCGCGAAAGCCGGTCTCGAGCAGCTCGTCCAGACCATTGATGACCTCGTTCGCCTTAGCGCAGCTGTCGACACAGCGCTGCACCAGCGCCCGGAGGTTATCGACCATGTCGTCGGGGACGACCATCTTGCGCTCCATGAGCAGACCGGCAATGTCCTGCGCCGTATCCGCGATGGAGTCCTGCACGTCGAGCAGCTCGAGGACATCACGCCGGTCGACCGGCATGAAGAGGCTCTGAGGGAGGCGGATCCGCATCTCGTTCTTGATATCGTCCGCGGCCTGCTCGCGCTCGAAGATGACACCCGACACGCGCTCCAGCTCGGCGCAGTCACCGCCGATCAAGGCCTCGAAGAGCGCCGGCACCTCTCTGACGCACTCGGTCACGACGCCCATGTGCCCCTGAAGCGGCTTGAACGGCGAGCGACCGAACATGGAGGTCAGCGTATTAGCGGCTTTCATTGAAAATCCTCCTCAGGAAGACCTGATTGTTTTTGCAAAGCATAGTCCGGACAGATAGATCGCTGGGTCAGTACGAGCGCGCGGACAGAGAGACGCATCGGCTTTGCCGAGCGAGAGCGCGCCTCGCTCGCCAAAGAGGCTCACCGCCAATCCGTGGCGCGCCCGTCGCATGGCGCGCCCGTCGCCGTCGCGCCCGTCGCGAAGGGCTCGATTCCCGGTCTTGCGACACGGCACATCCCTGGTACCTCGAGTAAACCTGAAAAGAGCTGTTGAACCGCAAAGCGCGCTAAGAGCGCAAAGGATTTCAATGCTTTGCGGAGTGGAGTGGAGCTTACTCACCCAATGGGTGACATGGATGCATTGAGCAACCCTTTGTTTTACTTAGCGTCCTTTGCGCCTTTGCGGTTCGAATTGCCGAATCTAGGGTAAAGGCTCGAGAGGTCCCGAGCGGCTTGGAGTAAGGAGCTTAGCGCGCCGGTGCGAGATAGCAACAGGGAATGTTACGGATTTGTTACCAGCGCGGAGGGACTGACAAGGACGTCAAGGCAAGGCGACCGGCGGGGCACTTTGGCTCAGCCGCAGGAGCGGAGGCAGGGGTCATCCCACCGAAAGCGGCGCTCGTAGAAGATTGGGTCGAAACAAGAGGGCCAGGGCTCAAGGCCCAGAGTAGCCTCCCTCAGCGCTCGGGGTAAACCGACCGCCGGCTCGCAAGCGGCGCAACGACCCGCCGCCTGGAGCTTGGAGGCATCAGCTCACCGCGCTCGCACCGAGATCGAAGGCTTCTTCCGTCTGCACCAGCTCGTAGAGGATGGCCGCTTGGCGGCAGCCACGAACGGCCAGTAGACGCTGCTCCGCATGGTCGCGGGCACGCTCGGGCACATTGATCTCTAGGTAGATCCGCGCCAGATGCAGATGCGGCTCCGAGGCCAGATCTGGATCCGTATCTGGCCGGGCGGCGTCCAGGGCGCAATGGAAGAAGTCGATCGCCGCCAGCACGTCCTTGCGGTGATACCACTTGATGATGCCGAGCCGCGTATAAGGCTCGGTCAGGTCGGCGTCAGACTCCTTGGCAAGCGCCTCAACCAGGTGCTCGAGACAGTTCTCGGCGGCGCCGAAATCGCGCAGCTCGTAGTAGATTCCGCAGAGAAAGCGGCCGAGGAAAGGAGACTTGGGGTGCAGACGGAGTCCGCGTCTGACCACCTGCAGGGCCGCCCTCGCCTTCTGCTGGGCACGCGCGATCTGACCAGCCTCGCGGTAGGCACGGGCCCGGGTCAGCAGATCGTGCGCCTCCTCGGCGACGGCGAGATGAATGTCTCCCCCTTCGAAATCCTGGAGTCTCGGCAGATCGCGGCTGCCGAGACCTTGGGGGCTCAGGCCGAGCATGCCCATGGCAGAATCCTCCGAATTGCAGGCTGGATCTAGGCCCGCGCGCTCAGGCGCGGGCGGTGCCACCGGAGCCGGCTCGCTCACGAGGGAGCCGGCTCATGCTGCCGTCAAGAGATATGCACGTTGCGCCGTCGCGTCGGCGGATCCGTGACATCGCACCGCGGCGCGCGCTCGAAGATCTCGACGAAGGATTCGAGGTCCTGTGCGACGGCGTCGATCAGCCCCATCGGCCCCGCCTGATTCACGGTCGCCTGGCGCCAGGCGCCCTCCTTGACATCGACAGCGCCCAGAAGCCCCCGACGCTGGCCCTGGTAGTCCGGGTCTCTCTCCTTGCACTTCTTCTCCCGCAGCTCATGCTCCTTGATGTGTCGCTCCGCCAATTGCTCGTAGCTGATCATTTCCCTCATCCTCCGACGGTTTGGGTCAGGACTGCGTTTCAATGAGAACGCTGGCCGGGCTCCATCTGCCCCCAGCAGGCTCGGCAGACAGCAACCGAGCATCGACGCAAAGGCTCACCGCACTCGGACTCGCAGCACCTCCTCGCCCTCCGGGTCGACTAGATGCACCGCACAGGCGATGCAGGGATCGAAACTATGCACCGTGCGCAGGATCTCGATCGGCTGCTCGGGATCGGCCAGCGCATGGCCCTGAAGCGCTGCTTCATAGGGGCCGATCTGACCCGCACCGTCGCGGGGACCGGCATTCCAGGTGCTGGGCACCACGGCCTGGTAGTTGGCGATCTTGCCGTCCTCGATCACGATCCAATGACCCAGCGCGCCGCGCGGGGCCTCCATGTAGCCCACGCCCTGCGCGGACTTGGGCCAGGTCTTCGGATCCCAGAGCGCCTCGTTGAAGGTGCGCAGGTCTCCGGCCCGGATGTTGGTCATGAGCTGATTGAGCCAGCCGTCGAGGGCCTCGACCATGTACTGCGTCTCTAGCGTGCGCGCGGCCGTGCGGCCCATGGTCGAGTAGAGCGCCTCCATCGGCAGATCGAGCTGCCGGAGCGCGCTGTCGGTCAGCTCCTGCATGCGTGCGTCGCCGGTGGCATGGAGCATCAAGACGCGCGCGAGCGGCCCCACCTCGACCGGCTTGCCGCGCCAGCGTGGCGACTTGAGCCAGGAATATTGGCTGTCCACGTCCAGTTGCTCGTAAGGCGGCTCTGGTCCCGTGTAGGCAAACTCCGTCTCGCCTTGGTAGGGATGCAGCCCCTCGCCCTTGCCCGCCGCATAGTCGTACCAGGAGCTTGCCACGAACTCTTGAATCTCATCCTCCGCATGCAGGTCGAGCTCCTGGATCTGGGACAGGTCCCGATTCAGGATGACCCCGCCCGGCACCAGATAGGAGCTGCGGTCGCCGAAGCCCTTGGCGGGGAAGTCTCCGTAGCACATGAAATTGCCGACGCCCTCCCCCTGCTTGAACCAGTCCTTGTAGAAACCGGCGATGGCCAGGGTATCCGGGACATAGACCTGCTCGACGAAGTCATGCATCTGGGCCAGGATGTTGCGGACCCGCTCCAGACCGGCGACGTCCACCGCCGTCCCCGCCTGACTGCCGGAGTCGATGCTGATGGCACAGGGCATTCCCCCGACGACCAGGTTGGGATGCGGGTTCTTGCCGCCGAAGATGGCGTGGAGCTGCGCGACGTCGCGCTGCCAGGCCAGTGCCTCCAAGTAATGGGCGACCGCCATGAGGTTCGCCTCCGGCGGCAGCTTGTAGGCCGGATGGCCCCAGTAGCCGTTGGCGAAGATGCCGAGCTGTCCGGCCTCCACGAACCCCTTGAGCTTTTTCTGCACGTCGGAGAAGTAGCCTGGCGAGGACTTGGCGTAGCCGCTGATCGACTGCGCCAGCTCGGAGGTCGCCTTGGGATCCGCGCTCAAGGCGGAGACCACGTCCACCCAGTCGAGCGCATGCAGATGATAGAAGTGCATCACATGGTCATGGACGTACTGAGCGCCGACCATGAGGTTGCGGATCAGCTCGGCATTCTGCGGGATGGGATAGTCCAGCGCGTCCTCCACCGCGCGCACGCCCGCCAGGCCGTGCACCAGGGTGCAGACGCCGCAGATGCGCTGGACGAAGGCCCAGGCGTCGCGCGGATCGCGCCCGCGCACGATGTTCTCGATGCCCCGGACCATGGTGCCGGACGAGTAGGCCTGTTGAATGGCCCCATCCTCCATCTGCGCCTCGATCCTGAGATGCCCCTCGATCCGTGTGATGGGGTCGACGACGACACGGGTGCTCATGCAGCAGCTCCTTGGATCGGCGTCACCGATCCGACACGATCACCCTCGACCAAATGGTCCGCGACCAGCTCCACCAGGCTCTCGACGCGCTTGTCCCAGTGATTCTTGAAACGCCCGGACTCGAAGTTCAGCCGGCAGCTCGCGCAGCTCACCACCACGGCGTCGGCGCCCGTCGCATTGACCTGTTGCATCTTGATCTTGAAGGATTCGTCGCGCAGCCGGGTCGCACTCTCCAGCAGGAAGATGCCGGCGCCGCCGCCACAGCACCAGTTGTATTCCTTGTTGGCCGGCATCTCGACCAGATCGGCGCTCATCGCCTTGAGCAAGGCCCGCGGCTCCTCGAAGGCGCCGCCGCGCCGCCCGGTCTTGCAGGGATCGTGGTAGGTGATGCGGCCCTTGAGCTGTCTCAGGCGCAGCTTGCCTGCCCGCGCCTGGCGGCCCAAGTACTCGGACATGTACATCATCTCGAAGGGCAGCTCGCCGCCCTTGAGCATGGGATTCCAGCGCAGCGCCGGGTAGGCATGGCCGCATTCCGCGATAACCAGCGTCTTGGCGCCGATGCGCTCGGCGGTCTGGACGATGGGATGGACCAGCTTCGCCCACAGCCGCATGTCGCCGGACAGGAGCCCGAAGTTGGCGCTCTCGAAGGCGCTGCTGCACACCGTCCAGTCGACGCCCATGTGATTCATCACCTTGGCGGTCGCGAGCAGGCCATTGCCGTTGCCGACCAGGTCGACGGCGGAGCTCAGCACCATGACCTCGGCCTTCGGCTTGTCCAGCGGGATCTCGATCCCAGCCTTGGCGCGGATGGTGTCGATCATTTTGTGCAGCGCGTCCGCCGAGGCACCGAACACCGTCCCCTGGTGCTTCTGCTCCATGCGCATCACCGCAAGCTCGGCTGGAACCAGCTCCGCGGCGACCAAGGCGCTGCGTTGATGGTGGACCAGCGTCGCGGTATCTATCCCCATCGGGCAGACCATGGCACAGCGCCCGCACTCCGAGCAGGAGTCGTAGACCAGCTCCTGCAGGTCTTCGAGATCCTTGAGCTTCACTGGGCTAGTCACCAGCCGGTACCACCAGCGGAAAGGCCCTAGCTCGCGCTGATAGACCTTGCGATAGAGGCTCATCTTGCGCATGGGCGCGTACTTGGTCTCGCCGGTGGCCTGGAAGTAGTGACAGGCATTGGTGCATTGCCCGCAGCGGATGCAGCTCTCCAGCCACACGGCCTCGTCGGCGTTGGTCTCGGCGATCAAGGTGTCGATGGCGCGCTGCACCCGGACCTCATCGGACAGCCTGGGCTCCGGGGCCATCTCCCGAAGCTGCTTGATCTGCCCCGCAAAGCCTTGGAAGACCTGCTCGAACGCCGGAAAAACGGGGACGTCTGCTGCAACAGTGCTCATATCCGAACTCCCTTGTGTGCGTAGGCGACACCACTCTGTGCCCGCGAGAAAACGAACCAGAAGGCATGCATGAGCTTGCCGAAGGGGAACCACGCGAAGAGCAATGCCGCGCTCAAGATGTGGATGGCCAGCATGGTCTCGTAGCGCGGCCCGAGGTGCGCGAAGGCCATGAGCCCGGTCACCAGGGGGGCGGCGACGACCACCCAAGAGAAGTAATCTCCCCAGCTCGAGCAATAGACCTGTGGTCTGGAGACGCGGCGCATGATGAGCGCGAGCAGCGAGGCCAGGGCGATGACGCCCAAGGCAACACCAGCGGCGTTCGGAAGTCCCGGCCAGGACGCGCCGGTCAGGCCGGTGATGAACTCGATGTGCGGCACGATACCAATCACCACGATCAGGGTGGCGATGTGGAAGACATAGGCCATGGCCGTTTGGTAGCGGGTCGTCGTGGTGAACTCCCCGCTCGGCCAGGAGCGGCTGAACACGGTTCGATAACCTTTGAAGTTACCGAAGGCGTCCCGCGGCCGAGACAGATCGGCCCCGCGGGTCAGGACGAGCACCCCGAGCAGACGCCAGATGGTCCCGACGATCAGGATGATGAGCGACCAGTGAATCGCCGGCCCTCGCGCAAAGTCTAAGAGCGTCATTTGGTTCCGATCCTCCGAGCTTGGTCTCGCTGAGCGGACGGTTGCCCCCGAGAGAGAACCTCAGTCCTCCGGGAGCTCCGCCTCTGTCTTGTGCTTCTTCTTACGGGACAGCACGGCCGCCCCAGCCCCGGCGGCAGCGCCAACACTGGCAGCAACGGCGATCTTGGGTCCCGCCCCAAACTGACCCATGGGCACCGAGTCATAGATGCCGCCCTTGTCCCAGAAATTCGGCTCCGAGCAGCCGATACAGCCGTGGCCGGACTGAATGGGAAAGCTCACGCCCTGATTCCACTTGACGTGGGCACAGGCGTTGTAGGTCTCCGGGGCCTTGCACCCCAGCTTGTAGAGGCACCAGCCCTTGCGCGCGCCCTCGTCGTCGAAGGTCTCCGCAAAGAGCCCGCGGTCGTAGAAGGGTCTGCGGTAGCAGCGGTCGTGGATGTTCTCGCCAAAGAACGACAAAGGCCGACCGAGGTGATCGAGCTCCGGCAAGGCGCCCATCGTCAGGTAGTGCGCAACCACGCCGGTGATGGCCAAGGGCAGCGGCGGGCAGCCGGGGATGTTGACGATCGGCTTGTCCGTGATCAGCTCTTCGACGGAGACGGCCTGGGTGGGGTTGGGCTCCGCCTTGGGCAGCCCACCGTAGGCCGCGCAGGTGCCGACAGCCAGGATGGCGGCGGCGCCGGCCGCCGTTTCCAGCAGCAGATCCAGGTTGCTGATCCCGGCGATGGTCGAGTAGGCCTTGACCGTGGGGATGGAGCCGTCGACCAGCAGTAGATACTCGCCGCTGTGCTCATGCATCGCCTCCTCGCGCGCCCGCTCCGCCGCGTGGCCGGACGCGGCCTGCAAGGTGTGGTGGTAGTCGAGCGAGATGAAATCGAAGATCAAGGCTTCGATCGACGGGGCGTGTGAGCGCAGCAGCGCCTCCGTGCAGCCCGTACACTCTTGAAAGGACATCCAGATCACGGACGGGCGACTCGTCTGCTCCAGCGCCCTGGCCATGGCGGGCGCCATCCCGGCGGGAATCGCCATCATGGACGCGGTCGCCGAGCAGAACTGCAGAAAGGCGCGCCGACTGATGCCCTGGCTGCGCAAGAGCGCTCCCAGGGTTGGTTCCTTAGCCATCACATCCTCCTTCGTCTTTCGATTCGATTCGCGCCGCATCCACGCCAGAGCTTCTAGTGACGGCCTGGTCAGAATGGATCACCGCGCAATGGATCACCGAATTACTGCCACTTTTCTATTCCACCAAGAACTAATGAAACCTACCTTCGCAGGACGAATCAATGCGCATCCCGTATTACGCGAGAGCCATATGGTGCACACAGAGTCTAGACAGCCAACGGCATCTATGTCACTTGATCTGGATCAAGAATCGAGCGATGGGCAGGCGTTTCAACTAAATCGCTTGAAGAAGTAAAAACATTGAAATACCTATAAAAGTATTCGACCAATAAAGCGTATAAGCAAATACAAAAATAAGAAGCTTATAAGATTCTCTTCTTGATGAAGACGCACGAGACGCAGCAAGAATCCGTCATTCCGGCGGAATACTTCACGGAGAGCCGATGACGGAAATGGAACAGCGAAGAGAGATCGCACGCGCTTTCGCAAGTCTTCTCCTTTGCAGCTCATCATCGACAGCCATCGAGCTTCCAACGGATGGGATTCGGCAGGCCGCAGATGGGAAACCAGGCGCCCTTTTGCGGGCAATCAAAGCGCGAGCAGAATGGCAGCGTATTCTTGAGGGGGTAGCGACCTCGGGAGCGCGCCAGCCTCGCACCCAGACGAGCCCTGGGTGCCGACGAGGCGGCGCACCCCCGAAGGCGAGTCGGGCGCTGCCGCCCGAGCCCCTGATCGCACCTCCCCCAAGAGGCACTCAATCTTCACGCATTGTCGATGCGCTCGCCCGGGCAACCACACTTTGCGTGCTCGCCACAGAGAGCGGCTTGACGCGCCCGAGGTGTCCGTTGTAAGTCGACCGGGCAGGGAGGCAAACAGCGGGGACATGACAGCGGCGCTGCCAAGCTGGCAAATTAGGGAGAGCACGACCGATACGGGAGCCACCGGATGACCAGTCAGACCAGTAGGACCAAATGAGCAAGAAGACCAAGAAGCCGAAGACGAGCACCACCAAAGGCCCGGAGTCCGCGCAGCTCCGGGCGATCGACCGTCTGATGGAAAGCGCCAAGCTCGCCCAGGCGGAGGCCAAGCTGAAACCGCTCGTGAAGCAGTTCCCCAAGCATGGCGGACTGCAACAGCGACGGATCGAGGTGAGTGAAAGGCTCCGAGGTCCAGCGGCAGCGGCGCTCTCCGCCTATCACTGGGCGGAAGCCCAACCGAACAGCCTGGGCGCGCAAGAGACACTCTTCTCCTACGCGCTCAAGCAGGGCCATCTGGTGCTAGCCGACAGCGTCGCTCGGCAGATCGTCGCGCTCGGGGGCGCGGTGAAAGGCTTTCCGCTGCCCGCCGATGTGCGCGCGAAGCTGCTCGAGCTCCCGGATGGCACCGAGACGACCGCCGAGCAGATGGCGCGCTTCGACCTCGGCAAGCTCCTCTTGGAAGGTGGCGATTTCGAATCCGCCATAGACTGGCTCGAAGGCGTCGACCTGCTTCCCGCACGCAACAACCTGGCGTTGGCCTTGCACCACTCGGGACAGACCGAAGCGGCCCTGGGGGCCTTTCTGCGCAATTGGGAAGAGGACGGAGACAATCTGTTCGCGCTCGGCTGGGCGGTGCGCTTGCGCCTCTATCGAGGCGACGAAGAAGGCGCGCTCGGACTCTGCCGGCCGCTCGTGGGCGCCGAGAAACCGCGGCGCATCGACGATGCCCTTAGCCAGCTCAACGGCCTGCTCTTGCTGCGGCAGGACGCGGACGCATGGGAGGCGTTCTGCCGCGTGCGGGACGCGGACTGGCTGGACGGCTCGGGTCACAGTGACGCCCTGCTGCTGCATTTCGGGGCCTGTGCCGCCAGCCGCCTCGGGCGGACGAGAGATGCGAAACCGCTTTGGCAGGAGGCGCTCCAGATCCATCCCGACCTGTCCATCGCCGAGGCCAATCTTCGGACCCTAGAGCGGGACTCAGGCGCGCTCGCCTTCCCAATGGTCTTCGACATCGGAGCATCACTGCCGCTAAGCGCCGCCAGCCAACTGAGGGAGCATCCGGAGCAGGCCCTTGCCGAGCTTGGCGCCGCGAGCCTCTACCTCAATGCCATCTATCTGAGCGGTGACGACAGCCTCCGCCAGCTCGCGGGCCTCATCCTCAGACATCGCGCCAAGCAAGGCGATCACGAGGCCGTCAGCACACTCAAGGGCTTTGCCGGTCTGGCGATCGGAGTGCCAGAGGATCGCTTCGCGATCCTCAGATACCTGCGCGAAGAAGGACTCCTTGCGGCGGGCGAGCCGGTACAATTCTGGGATGGCTCAAGGCTTCGAGAGATCAAGATGATCTCGACCCAAGTCACCCGCGAGCCCGAGGAAAGCGACCTTCCCGACCCACTGCAGGAGCGCTTGGAAGATTCCATCGAGCACTTCAACGCCGGCCGCAATGCAGCGGCGGAGGCATTGCTCCACGAGATCCTCGAGCAAGCGCCCGATCATCGCATTGTCATGGGCAATCTGGCTGCGCTGCGCATGCGGCAGGGCAGAGCCGACGAGGCCCAATCACTGCTCGAGCAGGTCGTCGCCAAGCATCCGGACTACCTTATCGCCCGCTGCAACCTCGCGAGCCTGCTGATCGAGCGGGGCGAGCTCGAGGATGCCGAAAGACTGCTCGCCGGTCTCGCGGACCGAGAGCGCATGCACATCCAAGACTACTTCGGGCTCCTGGGGACCATGGCCAAGCTTCATGCCGCGAAAGGCGACATGGACGCGGCGCAGCCCTTCCTCGACAGCCTTCAAGGCATCATCGAGACGGAGGACGACCGCTACCGCTTCGAGCAAATCCAGCGCAGTGTCCGGCGCCACGCAAACGGCGGACTGAGCGACCTGCAGACGCTCTTCTCCAAGCTGAAGCAACGCACGATGAAAGGAGGGAGGTCGTCGGGGTAAAGATAAGGATCTCGCACAGGTCGCCGCCCCGAGCCTCAGAGCGGCGGCGACCCGACATCCCGTCTCGCTAAACGGCGAGCGCGTAGAGCACGAGAAACGGTACCGTCAAGACCAATGCGATGGAAAGGATCTCGCTGAAGGTCAGCTCCCTGAGAATTGCAACATACTTCATGACGACCTGCTCCTGAACGACTGACGACAAAACGGCGAGCGCCGCGACTGGACACATCGAGCAACCACCCGAGCTTCCCGCCACCAAGGCTTGCGCTTTCAAGCATGTTAATCTATTAGATTATTCTTATATTGATGTCAAGGTCCAACACAGGCTCCCGCGCATCGACCCCGAGCCCCAAAGCCTCCATGCTCGCATCGACGCCGATCGCTCGCCCCCTGGGCCACTGCAGTCGATCCGGCACTGACGGCCACCATCGACCTCTTTTAACGGCGCCTGCAATCAAACCTAGAGCCGCCGGCCTTCAAGAACTTCGACATGAATCACGAAAGCCTCTCGAAAAATCCCAAGAGGGTCATGATCGGACTCTCCGGCGGCGTCGACTCTGCTGTCGCCGCCCATCTCCTGCTGGAGCAGGGCCATGAGGTCGAAGCCCTCTTCATGAAGAACTGGGAGGAAGACGATGAGGCAGGCTATTGCGCCGCCGCGGAGGATCTGGCGGACGCCGAGGCGGTCGCGGAGCGGCTCGGGATCCGGCTGCACAGGGTCAACTTCGCGACCGAGTACTGGGATCACGTCTTCGACAGCTTCCTGCGCGAGTACCAGGCCTTGCGGACGCCAAATCCCGACGTGCTCTGCAACAAGGAGATCAAGTTCGCCGCATTCCTGGATCACGCCCTGGGCCTGGGCGCCGAGGCCATCGCCACCGGTCACTATGCGCGCATCCTGAGGGACGACAGCGGCAGCCGCTTGCTCCGTTGCGCGGACGAGGACAAGGATCAGACCTACTTCCTCCATTTGCTCGACCAGGCGCAGCTCTCCCGCGCGCTCTTCCCGCTCCATGGCTTGACCAAGACGGAGGTGCGCGCGCTTGCCAGGCGGCTGGGTTTCGCCAACGCCGCGAAGAAGGACAGTACGGGGATCTGCTTCATCGGCGAGCGGCGCTTTCGCGACTTCCTCGCCCGCTACCTGCCGCGCGAGCCAGGCCCCATCGAGACGCCGGAGGGCAAGCAAATCGGCGAGCACCAAGGGCTGGCCTACTACACCCTGGGGCAGCGCCAGGGGCTGGGTGTCGGCGGCATCGCGGAGGGACGCGAGGCGCCCTGGTATGTCGTCGCCAAGGACGTTGCCGGCAATCGCCTCGTCGTTGCCCAAGACACGCATCATCCCTTGCTGATGTCGAATGGGCTGCAGGGTCTGCGGCCGCATTGGATTCGCGGCGCCCCACCGCCCTCCCTCCCCTTTCGCTGCCGCTGCCGATTGCGCCACCGGCAGCCGCTGCAGGTCTGCGACCTGGTCGCGACGACCGAAGACAGCTGTGAAGTACGCTTCGCCGAGCCGCAACGTGCGGTCACGCCGGGCCAGTCGATCGTCTTCTACCAGGAGGAGGAGTGTCTGGGAGGGGCGGTGATCGAGCGCGGACGCTCGGACTGACCACCTCGGCGAGCGGCGTTTGCGTCGAGGCCGCCGATCGGGGTCAAATGCGCGATCGATCAAGCTGCCGGGCAACCAGGGTAGCCGTTGTTTCGCTCGTTGGAGACTCGCGTCTTATGGCACACGACAATCAGGACCGCATCATCGCGCTCGCCGGCATCTATCAGGCCATCAATTGCGTGGTCCGAATCGCGCACCGCGGCACCGCCGACACAGAGGCGATGGAGCCCTGCATCTACAGCCTCTTTCAGGTGGACGCCGAGAGTGTCGGGGCCGTCTATGGTGAGCCAGGCGCCGTGGTGAACGGCGCGCGGCAGATCGTCGCTCAGCTCTTGGGCCAGCCGGAGCGCAATCTGGAGCTCACCCGATACGTCGTCCAAGTGATGAAGCTGGAGCGCAGCCTCGCGCGACGGCCTGACGTGCTCGCGCGCATCGCCCAGGGCATTGAGGAGGCCGGCACGAAGCAGGAGCATTTCGCGCTGCTGCATCCGAGCCTGATCGCCCACTTCGCCGATCTCTACAGCAACACCTTGAGTCAGCTCTCGCCGCGCATCATCGTCCGCGGCGATCAGCTCCACTTACGCAATCCGGACAACCAAAGCCGCTTGCGCGCCATGCTGCTCGCGGCTGTGCGCTCCGCGATGCTGTGGCGCCAGGTTGGGGGGACCCGACTGCAGCTCCTCTTCAAGAACCGCCAAATCTTGGAAGACGCGCGGCACTATATCGACGCCAACGCCGATTGATCGCCCGAGGCCAAGATGGGCATTCCCCTCTTAAGCCCGCGCCTCCTTCGCGCCTCAATAGGCCTGCTCGCGTCGATCAAACCCATGTATTGCACCGCAGCATATGGCGTAAAGCCGACCTGAACGCTAGAATTTCGCGCTGTCCCGAATTTCGCAGACATGTGCCGGAGCCCTCAATGCCGAATAGCTTCAACGCCAAGACCACGCTGCAGGTTGCAGGTCAAGACTACGAGATCTACAAGCTCGACGCCGTTCCTGGTAGCGGCCGCCTCCCCTACTCGCTCAAGATCCTGCTGGAGAATCTGCTCCGTAACGAAGACGGTGTGACGGTCTCGCGTGAAGATATCGATTACTTCGGCAACTGGGACGCGCAAGCGGATCCGTCCAAGGAGATCCAGTACCGTCCGGCGCGCGTCCTCATGCAGGACTTCACCGGCGTGCCCGCGGTGGTCGACCTGGCCGCCATGCGCGACGCCATGCAGGCGCTCGGCGGCGACCCGCGCAAGATCAACCCGCTGCAGCCGGCCGAGCTGGTCATCGACCACTCGGTGCAGGTGGACCACTTCGGCTCGGACGACGCCTTCGCACTCAACGCGGAGCTCGAGTTCCGGCGCAACCAAGAGCGCTACAAGTTCCTGAAATGGGGGCAGAACGCCCTCGACGGCTTCAAGGTCGTACCGCCGGACACCGGCATCGTCCACCAGGTCAATGTCGAGTATCTGTCGCGCGTCATCTTCCCCAAGCCGCTGGATGGCGTGACCCAGGCCTACTTCGACACCTGCGTCGGCACGGACTCGCACACCACCATGGTCAATGGCATCGGCGTGCTCGGCTGGGGCGTCGGTGGCATCGAGGCCGAGGCCTCCATGCTGGGCCAGCCAATCTCCATGCTCGTCCCGAAGGTGGTGGGCTTCAAGCTCACCGGCCAGCTGAAGGAAGGCGTGACCGCCACCGACTTGGTGCTGACCATCGTCGACCGACTGCGCAAGCACGGCGTGGTCGGCAAGTTCGTCGAGTTCTACGGGCCGGCCATCAGCAGCCTGCCGATGGGCGACCGCTCGACCATCGCCAACATGGGGCCCGAGTACGGCGCAACCTGCGGACTCTTCCCCATCGACCAGATCACGCTCGACTACCTGCGCCTGACCGGACGCGACGAGGCCCAGGTCGCGCTTGTCGAGGCTTACTGCAAGGCGCAGGGCGTCTTCCACACTGCCGACGCGCCCGAGGCGGACTACTCGGAGAAGCTGGAGCTGGACCTGGGCGATGTCGTGCCCTCGCTCGCCGGTCCCAAGCGCCCGCAGGACCGCGTGCCCCTGACCGACATGGCCAGCCACTTCCCGAGCGCACTGGCAGCGCTCAAGAAGGAGCGCAACATCCCGGACAAGGGACCGGCCAAGGCCACCGTCGACGGCCAAGAGGTCGAGATCTCGGACGGCTCCATCGTAGTCGCCGCTATCACCTCCTGCACCAACACCTCGAACCCCAGCGTGATGCTCGCCGCCGGCCTGGTCGCCAAGAAGGCCGCCGAGCGCGGCCTCAAGACGGCACCCTGGGTCAAGACGGCGTTCGGCCCGGGCTCCATGGCCGTGACGCGCTATCTCGACCGCGCCGGCCTGACCGAGCCGCTCAAGGCGCTGGGCTTCCACAATGTCGGCTACGGCTGCACCGTCTGCATCGGCAACACGGGTCCGTTGCCAGAGCCTGTGTCGAAGGCGATCGCGGATAACGATCTCTGCGCCGTCTCCATCCTGTCGGGCAACCGCAACTTCGAAGGCCGGGTCCACGCCGAGGTGCGGATGAACTACCTGGCGAGTCCGCCGCTGGTCGTCGCCTACGCCATCGCGGGACGCATCGATATCGACCCCTACAAGGATGCCTTGACCACGGACGCCTCGGGCAATCCGGTCTATCTGAAGGACATCTGGCCGAGCCAGGCCGAGGTGAATCAGGCGATCGCCGAGAACGTGACGACCGAAGAGTTCAACGCCGCCTACGCGGACGTCTTCACGGGCGACGCACGTTGGCAATCCCTGGAAGCCGCCGAGACCCAGACCTACGACTGGCCGGCCGACTCGACCTACATCCAGAATCCGCCTTACTTCAAGGGCATGGGACTGGATGTCGCGCCGGTCGCCGACATCAGCGGTGCGCGCTGCCTGGCATTGCTCGGCGACTCCATCACCACCGACCACATCTCCCCGGCCGGCGCCATCAAGCCGGATTCGCCGGCGGGCAAGTATCTGATCGAGAAGGGCGTGGATCCCAAGGACTTCAACAGCCTGGGCTCGCGTCGCGGCAACCACGAGGTCATGATGCGCGGCACCTTCGCCAACATCCGCCTGCGCAACCTCATGGCGCCGGGGACCGAAGGCGGCGTTACCCTGCACCAGCCGAGCGGCGAGCAGATGTCGATCTATGATGCGGCCATGAAATACGAGGCCGAGGGCACCGCGGCCATCGTGATCGCAGGCAAAGAGTACGGCTCAGGCTCCTCGCGCGACTGGGCAGCCAAGGGTCCGCGCCTGCTTGGCGTGCGCGCCGTCATCGCAGAGAGCTACGAGCGCATCCACCGCTCCAATCTGGTCGGTATGGGCATCCTGCCCCTGGAATTCGTGAATGGCGAGAATGCCCAGTCACTGGGCCTGACGGGGACCGAGACCTTCGACATCATCGGGCTCCAGAACGGCGAGGCCAAGCAGGTCGACGTCAAGGCGACCGCCGCCGACGGCTCGGTCAAGACCTTTAAGGCCAAGGTCCGTATCGACACGCCGAACGAGGTCGACTACTACCGCAACGGCGGCATCCTGGCCTATGTGCTGAGGAAGCTCGCGGCCTGACGGAATCAGGTGCGCAGCCATGCTGCGCACCTGCCTTGGCTCGACAGACACTTCAACCTAGATCCGGCAGTTGACCGCTTCGCGCTTCATGCAAGGCCTTGATCGCTTTCAAGATCGGGGTTTCCTGCTGGCTCACCCGCCGGGTGGAGGCCGCCCAACCGCCGGATCTAGGTTCAACAGACTCGCCCCTCAAGCAGGCCGATCATTCTGGCTCAGTGGCCATGGATTCAGCGTGCTGGCCGAGTGGTCAAGCCAATGGCTCCGCTCGCCCCTCGCCTCGATACGCGCAAAATCCTGTTAATCCTGCCGATTTTTGTGCAGACTTCATGGCCTGCCCCAGAGAGTGCCCGCAGTCGCCTAACGCTGCTCGTTCGAGCACGCCCTATTCTCGAATAACCCTTTCCACGCCGGAGCCAATCATGCCGATGGAGCTTTCCACCCTCACCGCTGTCTCGCCGGTGGACGGCCGCTATGGAGCCAAGACCGCAGACCTGCGCGCCATCTTCAGCGAGTACGGTCTCATTCGCAGACGTGTGGAGGTCGAGGTCCGCTGGCTGCAAGCGCTAGCAGGCCAACCGGAGATCACCGAGGTCCCTGCATTCTCCGCTGAAGCCAATCGAGCGCTCGACGACATCGTCGCGGCCTTTGGCGTCGCCGACGCGGAGCGCGTCAAGGAGATCGAGCGAACGACCAACCACGACGTCAAGGCGGTCGAGTATTTCCTGAAGGAGCGCATCGCGGAAAGCGCGGAGCTGAGCGCTGTCAGCGAGTTCCTGCACTTCGCCTGCACCTCGGAGGACATCAACAATCTGTCCCACGGCCTAATGCTGCGCGCCGGCCGCGACGATGTCCTCTTGCCGCTCGCCGACCAGGTCATCGACGCCATTCGCGATCTGGCGCATCGCTATGCCGACCTCCCCATGCTGTCCCGAACCCATGGTCAGCCCGCCTCCCCGACAACACTCGGCAAGGAGATGGCAAACGTGGTCCGACGGCTGAGCACCCAGCGCACCCGGATCGCCGAGGTCGCCCTGCTCGGCAAGATCAACGGCGCGGTCGGCAACTACAACGCCCACCTGTCGGCCTACCCCGAGGTCGATTGGGCCAGACTCGCGGAGCGCTTCGTCGCCTCGCTCGGCCTGACCTGGAACCCCTACACCACCCAGATCGAGCCGCATGACTACATGGCGGAGCTCTTCGACGCGGTCGCGCGCTTCGACAACATCCTGATCGACTTCTGCCGCGACGTCTGGGCCTATATTTCGGTCGGCTACTTCAAGCAGCGCGCCGTCGCCGGCGAGGTCGGCTCCTCGACCATGCCGCACAAGGTCAACCCCATCGACTTCGAGAACGCCGAGGGCAATCTCGGCATCGCGAATGCGATCTTGGAGCATCTGGCAGGCAAGCTGCCGATCTCGCGCTGGCAGCGCGACCTGACCGACTCGACCGTGCTGCGCAACCTCGGCGTCGGCATTGCCCATGTCGTCATCGCCCTGCAATCGGTCCAAAAGGGCATCAGCAAGCTGGAAGCGGACCCCAATCGACTGGCCGCCGATCTCGATGCGAACTGGGAAGTCTTGGCGGAGCCGATCCAGACCGTGATGCGCCGCTATGGGGTCGAAAAGCCCTACGAAAAGCTCAAGGAGCTGACCCGAGGTCGCCGTATCGATGCCCAAGGACTCGCGGCCTTCGTGGAAACCCTCGACATCCCGCAAGCGGCCAAGGCCGACCTCAAGGCGATGACACCCGCGAGCTACCTCGGTCGAGCAGCCGAGCTGGCCCGCCAAGTCTGATCCCGGCCATAGGGCGAGGAGAGCAGCCCTGCTCAGGGCGCGCTTCCTCGCCCTAACGCGCGAATCCTGAAAGAAGCTGTCAGCTCGCAGCCTCCAACAGCCAGCTTTTCGCAATCAGTCAGTTGACCATCGCCTGAAGCGCTGCTGGACTCACCCCCGCGCGTGAAGGTGTCAGGAATCGAAAAGCCCTGCGGAACAGCTGCGGGTCCCTGGCGGCCGAGCGCACCTTCTAGGCACATAGGTCCGGAGCCCGGGAGCCCCCTTTAGACAATTAAAAAAGGCCGGTCACGCGTAGGCGTGATCGGCCTTACCATGAGCCCCAGTCGGGGGGCGAGGCTCATTGGACTCGGTACGACCGGCAAAGAAGCCGATCGGGCTTTCTCAAACCCTTGTTCGTTATCGAGAATTGTGGGGGTCAAACATCCTGACTTGGGATGGGACACCCGGCCTAGCAGACCGCTCGGAGTGCTTGCGATGCGCTCCAGGCAGCCCGCTAGGCACGGCCCGCGGGCCAGCGTGGTCTTATTGCGCGAGGATCTTTACGCGACGCTGCTCGACAGAGTAGATATCCACTCCAGGCAGCATGTCGAGCTCTCCACGGCTCTCGACGGAGACGATATCCCCGGCAGGAATACCGCGGCTGATCATGTAGTCTTGAACCGCCTGGGCGCGACGCAGACCGAGCTGATAATTGTAGGCCTCGGAGCCCTTCGCGTCGGTGTGACCGCTCAGCGAGATCTGCTCGCGTGCCTGGGTCGCATTGACATTGGCGATGTAGTCGTCGAGACGGGCCAGCTCGCCATCGTTGACGACGTTCTCCATGCGGTACTTGTCGAACTCAAAGTTCAGGCGGACAGTGAACTCCGCAGGAACGACCGGCTGAACGCAGGGCTCGAGGTCGTTCGGGCCGTGCAGGCTCTGCCAGCACTCGCCATAGTTGGTGACCCAGGCGGTGCCCTCGGGCTTAGCGGACCAGAAGTGCTCCATCATATAGTCGCTCGCAGTCGCGGCCAGAGGCGCAGAGAGGAGCGTGGCGACCGCGAACGTGGCCGCCACCGAAGCGAGGCTTTTCATTTTCAGTTGTTTGCGCATCTTTTCGTTTCCTGTTCAGGTGGGTGGAGATGATCGAATCGGAGACTTTGGGTTAAGCTGAAGTAGACGTCGGTAAAAAGCAACACGTCGTGATCATTTCTGCTAACGCCGCGGTTCCGCCTCGCGAATCTCACTGGCGAAATTATCGGAGCACTGACGGCGTAACCAGGGCCGCTCGTTTGACACAGACATTTTAGCCTACAAGAACAGCAAAAGTGCAACTTTTTTCGGTCTCCGCAACATATTTACAACGCCATTGACAAAGTCACGGCTTTTTTCAGTGCTACAGGCTAGTTAGCCCCGAATGACAAGCATCGTCCCCGCCTTTGCCGTTACAAAAAAACCACAAAAAGCGGCCTGAGCCGCCGTGACAGGCTGCGACCAACTCTGTAGAGCGTCTGAGGAGAGATCCGGCGCGAGCACAATCGGCGAGGCTGATCGATACACCCACTGGGCTCGGTACATCCACCCGACTCGATACATCCACTCGACTTAACGCCTCCACCCAAGCCAATGCATCCACCCGACGACGAAGACCTTCAGCTCGGCGTGTCCAAGGGTCCCATCGCGCTCGACCGGATTGCCGCGATCCGCGACTTCAGTACCCTCATGGCGAGCCAGGCGAGACGAGAGCTCCTGATCTTCGGACGCACCCTCGAGTCCAGGCTCTACGATCAGCAGCCCTTCATCGAGGCCGTGCGACGGCTGGCGCTTGCCCGCCCCGCCCTGTCGACGCGCATCCTTCTCTTCGATCCGCGCGAGGCGGCCGAGTCCGGTCATCGGCTGGTCGATCTGGCGCGCCACCTCACCTCGCGAATCGCGATCCGCCGCGTCGATGACGACGATCGAGATCGGCTGGATGCGTTCCTCGTCGCGGACGAGCGTGGCTATGTGAGGCGTCGGCTGGCAGACACCATGGAGGCAGTGGCTGATTTCAGCAACCCTTTGGAAGCGCGCCAGCTCAGGGTCGCCTTCAACGAGCTGTGGGAGCGCGGCACCCCCGACGCCGAGCTCAGGCGCCTCTTCATATGAGTAAGCCGGACAAGACGCGTGCGCTCCGCACTGCCGCGCATCCAGGATCGAGCGCGAATGACACCCTGACCCCAAAGCCGCCAGCCGGCGCAGGACCGCGCCAATGAGCCCGACAGCGCCAGATCACGGAAAAAAGAAAAGGCGGCGCTGGCTGAGGCCCGCCGCCCTCTTGCTGATTCTGGTCGTCGGCAGCGTGTCCGGCTGGACCTGGTGGGCCGAGGACCATCCGCGCGAGGAGCGCGCCTTGAGAACGCTGGTACAGGACCAGCTCGAGACATGGCTGCCAGACGCGATGTCCCCCACCAGCGATGGCTGGTATGGGCTCAAGCACCCATCGAGCGGCCAGCCACCGACGCAATGGCGCATTCTGCTGATTCATGGCCTGGACGAGCCTGGCACCATTTGGGATGCGCTCATCCCCGCGTTAGGGGCCAAGCACGCTGATGTCTGGGAGCTGCGTTATCCCAACGATCAGGGAATCGATCGCAGCACCGCCTACCTCGCGGAGCTATGGGGGCAGCTACCGGACGACTCCCCGATCATTCTCATCGGGCATAGCATGGGCGGCCTGGTCATTCGCGACTTCGTCACCGGCTGGCGACATCCGGTCGCTGCCGCGCCGCGCGTCGCTGGCGCGAAGGTTGGTGGCGTCATTCTCGTCGGCACGCCCAATCACGGATCGGAATGGGCTCGCCTCCGGATCTGGCTGGAGCTGCGCGAGCATCTCGCCCGCAGCGAGGACCGACGCTTCTCGCTCCTGGCAGCCTTGCGCGACGGTACGGGCGCAGCCAAGATCGACCTCAGGCCGGAGAGCGATTTCCTGCGCCGCTTGAATGCCCGCGCCTGGCCGGAGGACATCCCGATCCGCCTCATCGGAGGCATGCTCGTGGAGCCGACTCAGGACATGACTGCCAGCCTTGCAGCCATCTCTCAGTACACGGGCTCCGACGCACTCGAAGAGACAGTCTCGGATTGGTGGGGGACCCTGGGCGACGATCTCGGCGATGGTGTCGTCAGGGTCGCCTCGCTCGAGCTGCCCGATGCCCCGCCACCGACACTGGTTCGCGCCTCGCACCGTGGCATGCTGACCCGCCTGCTTTCCTCGGATCCGGAGCCGCCCGCGGTGCCCGTGATCCTGGATATCCTGGGCGACTGGCAGAGCAATCGGCCATCCGCAAGGCCAAGCTCATCGTCCGACTGACGCCGCGGTACGGCGCAGAATCCTCCCGTCGGGATGATCCGGGATCTCGGAGCCCGCGCGAATTGCCGCGACGACCACATCGGCGAGCCGCCTGCCGGTCGAGACACGCCCCTCTTGCGACATCAGCATCGCGTATCCGTCGCCGCCCGACGCGAGAAAGTCAGGCATGACGACACGGTAGCGCTCGCTCGGATCCAATGCCCCGGTCGACAGGGTCACCGCGTCCAGCCGATTTCCAGCGATGACATAGCTCAGGCCAGAGACCTGGAGGAAGCCGCCTGGGTTGTCTTGAGGCTCAAGCGCCGCGCTCCGTGCGAGCGCCTCTCGAATCTGCTGCCCGGAAAGCTCGGCCACCACCAGCTCATTACCGAATGGCAAGGCCTCGTACACCTGTTTGAGGGTCACCCCTCCCTTGGGAATGCTGGCCCTGAAGCTGCCGGCATTGACCAGAGCGACGTCCGCGTCAGTGATGGTAAGTGCTAGATCGGCAACGAAATCTCCAAAGACGGCCTCTCCTCGTCGAATCAGCCCGCGATCGGCACTCAAGTCCACAGCGATGTCGCCGATGACTTCATCCATGCCCCTATCCGCTTCGGCCACGACACGAGCGACCTCGGCGGCGATCTCCGGGGCCTCTGCAACCTCGGCGGACACAGGGATCAGCCGGTAGTCCTTCGGCTTCAAGCGCCCGGCGGCGCACTCGATCTCCAGCCGCCCCAGCCATTGCCCCCGCGAGCCGCCCTGGACGATCAGGGTGCCGGACTCGATCACGGGCGGTTGGAGCACATGGTGATCATGCCCGCCAACGATCACATCGATGCCTTCGACCGCGCCGGCGAGACGCCGGTCCGCGGCGAGGCCAAGGTGAGAGAGGACGACGACCAGATCGGCGCGGGCGCGCAGCTGCGGCACCAAGGCACGCGCGACCTCGATAGGATCCGCGACCTGGATGCCCTTGGTGTTTCGAGGGTGCGTCGTCGTCAACAGCTCAGATGTCGTCAGCCCCAGGATGGCGATCGTCGGCCCGCCCGATCCGCGGATGACGAGACTCGGCCGAACCGGCAGAGGCTCCGGCTGGGCCTGAAGATTCGCGCTCAGGAACGGAAAGCGCGACGCTTGCGCCAAGGCGCGAAAGTTCTCCTGACCGAAGTCGAATTCGTGATTGCCGACCACGGCGGCATCGACGCCAATGCGCTCGAGTAGAACGAGGTCGGGATGCCCCATGAAGAGGCTCGAGCTCAGCGAGCCCTGCAGGAGATCGCCCGCGAAGAGCAGCAGAGTCCGCTGCCCAGGCACCTCCGAGCGCGCCTCGGAGACCAGGGTCGCCAACCGGGCGAGACCACCCGGAGGATCCTCGCCCGGGCTGGAAAGCGGTGCGAGCTGACCATGCAGGTCATTGAAGTGAAGCAGCCTGACCTTGTCGTCGACGTCGCAAACGGCCTGTGCGGCTGCTTCGCACCCGAGGACGAGGAGCAGCCCTAGCAGCCAGCTGCGGATCGGCATTGAGCGAGCCATGGAGAGTCTCCTAAGCAGCTCGACGGCTGCGAGCGGAGGAAGCCACTCGCCAGTGGATATCGAAGGCGGTGACGAGGCATCCTTGCCCCGGCGGGGACACGCTCCCCCTTGCGACGGGCATCGGGGGAGCGTTTCCCGGAGGGAGAGAGCGCTTGGGCGCGGAGCCGAGTCGATCGGCTCCACGCCACCCGCGAGGCACGCCCTTAGCGCGGCCCCATGTGAAGCATCCACGCCGGCATCGGAGGCTTGACGGGTGCAGGAGCCTCTTCCGCCGGAGCCTCGGCCTCCATCGGAGCTGCTGCCTCTTCGGCCGGAGCCTCGGCCTCCACCGGAGCTGCTGCCTCTTCAGCCGGAGCCTCGGCCTCCACCGGAGCTGCTGCCTCTTCAGCCGGAGCCTCGGCCTCCACCGGAGCTGCTGCCTCTTCAGCCGGAGCCTCGGCCTCCACCGGAGCTGCTGCCTCTTCAGCCGGAGCCTCGGCCTCCACCGGAGCTGCTGCCTCTTCAGCCGGAGCCTCGGCCTCCACCGGAGCTGCTGCCTCTTCAGCCGCGGCCGCTGGCGCCTCAGGCTCTGCAGCCGCCTCCTCGGAAGCAGGAGCGGCCTCGGCTTCCGTCGACTCCGCTGTGTCGGTGGCTTCCTCAGCCGGGGCAGCGGCTTCGGCTTCGACAGGCGCGGCTTCTTCCGCTGGCACTGCTTCTTCCGCAGCTGCCTCTTCAGCCTGCGCAGCCGGCTCTGCGGCAGCCTCGGCTTCAGCGGCAGGCGCTTCCTCCGAAGCCACCTCGGCTGCAGCCTCCTCGCTCGACGCGGCCTCAGCGGCTTCCGCCGGTGCAGCTTCCACTGGAGCTGCTTCCTCCGAGGCCGTCTCCTCGGCAGGCGCGCTCGCCTCGACTGGCTCTGCTGCGGCCTCGGCTTCGGCAGCAGGCGTCTCCTCGGCCGGGGCTTCGGCGGCGACCTCTTCAGCCGGAGCCGCTTCGGCTGGTGCCTCGGCGGGAGCCGCCGGCTCAGCCGCAGCAGTGTCCGCCGCAGGGGCTTCCGCGGGCGCCTCGGCCTCCGCAGTACCGGAGCGGCCGGTCGAGGGCAGGGGCGCGAAGTGCTCGAGGCCAGGCTGGTTGATGACCATCGGCTTGGCGCTCGAAGCCTTGGCTGGCGCGGCAGCCGTCTCTTCCGGCTTGGCCTCGGCACTCGCGGCGGCCTCCGTAGCCGCCTCGGACGCGGCCGCTGGGGCTTCCGCGCCAGTCTCCGCAGTGGCAGCCTCCGCACCAGTGTCAGCGGCCGGCGCCTCGGTCTTTGCCGTCGCCGGCTCGGCCGGAGGCGCAGGCGGCTTCGCAAGGGCGACCTCGCCGATCGGTGCAGTATTGGCCGCCACCTTGCTCGGAGCGAGCGGTTTCGGATTGGCGAACAATGCCTCATGCGTGGTGATGTAGATGGCCCCCGCGACCACCAAAGCGCCCACGCCACCAACGATCAGCTTGCTTGAATCGCCGGACTCCAGCGTCGCCCGCAGGCTTGCGAGACCGGGCACGAGCTCATTCATTAGGTAAATCCTCTTAAGTTCGAAAATTCTACTCGTCGTTCGAAGAACTTTTTTGTCGGCAAAGCCCATCTAGGCTGCCTGAGAAGGCGCATAGGTTCAAGTTTCGTAGGGGATATGGCAGATCGCAGGGCTGCGGATCGCCCCAGGGACCCGCCGAGACGGTGGTGATCTCGGAGCGGTTGACGCACCACCATCGAAATGTCCCGAGCTGACTCCTGACCAGCCCGCCCATCAGCGACGACGTTGGTCACCAGCGAGCCACCTGAAGCAAATCTCCCTACGCCATCACGGGCTACTTAATCCTGAACATTGATTCCCTCTCGGGACGCTAAGGTTGCGAGTAGGTTATATTTTCGCGATTGTTCTGCGGCTTTCGCAACTGAAGATCTCACTCGCAAGCCGCCCAACGAAAGATCCCGCGCCGAGCCTCTGCCGAATCGCCCCCGCGAAGCATCCTCTTCCCGGCATCCGGTCGAGTGCCGCCAAAGCTCGTATATCTAAAGATTGGAGAACGCATACGATGACCGACTACGTCCGCTGGCTCAGCGACCTCGGTATGGACGACGTGCCCGTTGTTGGCGGCAAGAACGCCTCCTTGGGCGAGATGATCCAGAACCTCACCCACCTCGGGGTCCGCGTTCCCGGCGGTTTCGCCACCACTGCCGACGCCTACCGCGAGTTCCTGGCCCGCGACGGGCTGGACGAGCGCATCCAGACCGTCCTCGACGAGCTGGATGTGGACGACGTCGCCGCATTGGCAGAGGCGGGTCCCCGTATTCGTGGCTGGGTCATGGAGCAGCCCTTCCCGCCCGCGCTCGAAGCGGCGATCGACACCGCCTATGCCCGCCTGACCGACGAGGCCGGCACGGACGACGTCTCCTGGGCGGTGCGCTCCTCCGCCACCGCGGAGGACCTGCCGGATGCCTCCTTCGCCGGGCAGCAGGAGACCTTCCTCAACGTCCACGGGCTCGACAGCATCAAGCACCGTATCAAGGAAGTCTTCGCGTCGCTCTTCAACGACCGCGCCATCTCCTATCGCGTCCATCAGGGCTTCGAGCACCGCAACGTCGCCCTGTCCGCCGGCATTCAGCGCATGGTGCGCTCCGACCTCGCCGCCTCGGGCGTCATGTTCACCCTGGACACAGAGTCCGGCTTCCGCGATGCCGTCTTCGTCACCGCGAGCTACGGCCTCGGCGAGATGGTCGTCCAGGGCGCGGTCAATCCGGACGAGTTCTACGTCCACAAGCCGACGCTCGCCGCCGGCCGCCCCGCCGTCCTGCGCCGCACCGTCGGCGACAAGGCCATCCGCATGGTCTACAGCGATCCGGAGCACGACGCGCACGTCCGCACCGAGCCTGTCCCCGAGGAGATGCGCCCGCGCTTCAGCATCACCGACGACGAGGTCGAGGCGCTCGCCAAGCAGGCATTGCTGATCGAGAAGCACTATGGCCGCCCCATGGACATCGAATGGGCCAAAGACGGCATGGACGGCAAGCTCTACGTCGTGCAGGCGCGCCCGGAGACCGTCCAGAGTCGCTCGGGCAGCGTCATCGAGCGCTACGCCCTGCGCGAGAAGGGGCCAATCCTGACCACCGGACGCAGCATCGGCGGCCGCATCGGCGCTGGGACGGCCAAAATCGTCTCGAGCATCGCCGACATGCACCGCGTCGAGCCGGGGGACGTTCTCATCACCGACATGACGGACCCCGACTGGGAGCCGGTGATGAAGCGCGCCGCCGCCATCGTGACCAATCGTGGCGGACGCACCTGTCACGCCGCCATCATCGCCCGCGAGCTGGGCGTGCCGGCCGTGGTTGGCTGTAACAACGCCACCGACGTGGTCAAGGATGGTCAAGAGGTCACCGTCAGCTGCGCTGAGGGCGACACCGGCTTCATCTACGACGGCAAGCTGGCGTTCGATCACAAGACGGTCGAGCTCGCGGCCATGCCCGAGATCCCGGTCAAGATCATGATGAACGTCGGCAACCCAGACCGCGCCTTCGCCTTCGCGGCCACGCCGAACGGCGGCATCGGGCTGGCGCGCCTGGAGTTCATCATCAACAACATGATCGGCATCCACCCCAAAGCGCTGCTCGAATTCGACCAGCTCCCGCAGGACCTCAAGGATCAGATCAGGCCGCGCATCGCCGCCTACGAAAGCCCACGCGAGTTCTACGTCGCCAAGCTGGCCGAGGGCATCTCGACCCTAGCTGCCGCCTTCGCGCCCAATCCGGTCATCGTGCGCATGTCGGACTTCAAGTCCAACGAGTACGCCAACCTCGTCGGCGGTCCGCGCTACGAGCCCGAGGAAGAGAACCCCATGATCGGCTTCCGCGGCGCCGGCCGCTATGTCGCCGAGAGCTTCAAGGACTGCTTCGAGCTGGAGTGCGAGGCCCTGAAGCGGGTGCGCAACGACATGGGCCTGACCAATGTCGAGATCATGATTCCCTTCGTCCGCACCCTCGGCCAGGCGAAAGCCGTCAGCGAGGCACTCGCCGAGCAGGGGCTGGAGCGCGGCAAGGACGGCCTGCGACTCATCATGATGTGCGAGCTGCCCTCCAACGCCGTGCTGGCCGAAGAGTTCCTGGAGTACTTCGATGGCTTCTCCATCGGCTCCAACGACATGACCCAGCTCACGCTCGGCCTGGACCGCGACTCCAGCCTGGTCGCCGAGTACTTCGACGAGCGCGACCCGGCGGTCAAGAAGATGCTCTCCATGGCCATCTCGGCCTGCCGTGCTCAGGACAAATACGTCGGCATCTGCGGCCAGGGCCCCTCGGACCACAAGGACCTGGCCGACTGGCTGCTCAAGCAGGGCATCAGCAGCATCTCGCTAAACCCCGACACCGTCATCGACACCTGGCTCTATCTGGCCGAGCAGGCGAAGACGCTCTAAGGGAGCTACCAGCTTCCGGCTTTCAGCCGCCAGCGGTGCAAGCCGCTGGCGGCTGGCTGGGCTTGCTAGCGCCGAGGATCAAGCGTGCCCTTCGGGCGAACGCCCCGCCTTCTCAACCTCCTCCTCGGAGGGTTTCACGCCCTCGTCAGCCGATTCAGGCTCCTCTTTCTCTGACGCCTCAGCCGTCTCGCAGACGTCTGCCAGATGGTGCTCCTCGCCAAAGTCTTCGAGCATGGAGTCCACCTCGGGCAGCACATCCGCGAACTCGACCCCATAGATCTCCCAGATGGAGATCAGCAGCGAGGCGATCAGCGGACCGATGAAGAGTCCCGCCAGACCGAACATGAAGATGCCGCCCAGGGTGCTGAAGAAGATCATCAGCTCGTGCATCTTAGTGTCCTTACCCACCAGGATCGGGCGCAGGACATTGTCCAGACTGCCCACCACCAGACCGCAGAACGCCCCTAGCGCGACTCCGGTAAAGACATTGCCTTGGGCGATGAGGATGATGACCGCCGGAATCCAGACCAGCGCCGCACCGACGTTGGGGATCACCGACAGAACGGCCATCACCGTGCCCCAGAACACCGAGTTGTCGATCCCGGCGACCGCGAAGGCGATCCCCGCCAAGGTGCCCTGGAGAAGCCCGATGAGCAGCGAGCCCTTGAGGGTCGCCCGCGTCACCGAAGTGAACTTCTCGAGCATCAGGCGCTCGTCGCTCGTCTT
The DNA here is from genome assembly GCF_010820565.1 of Thiorhodococcus minor. Classification (GTDB taxonomy): domain Bacteria; phylum Pseudomonadota; class Gammaproteobacteria; order Chromatiales; family Chromatiaceae; genus Thiorhodococcus; species Thiorhodococcus minor. The sequence continues at coordinate 38,253 of NZ_JAAIJQ010000032.1, forward strand.
CAGCGGCAGGTAGTAGAGGATGCGCTCGATCAGCTGAGGACCGTCCATCTGCAGGAAGTACATGCTGTAGAGCAGCACGAACGCCATGAAGATGAAATTGAAGGTCCCGAGTGTCGCCGACGAGACCCAGTCCACGATGACCTTACTCAGCAAGCTGGCCGCATCTCCCGCCTGCTGCAAGATGAGGTCGCGATGCTCGAGCACCTGGTCGTAGAACGGCAGATGCTGCAGATGGGCCATGAGGCTGGCGGGGTCCTGCAGCGCCCCCTTGAGCCAAACAGAGAGCAGCTCGCTGACATCGAGCGCCTGCCCGATGAGCACCGCGATGAGCATGGCGGTCGGGAGAAGCACGACGAAGGCCATGATCAAGAGGGTCAGCAGTGAGGCCAGATGCTTGTTGCAGCCCAGCGCGCGCCGCAGCCGGACGAAGAGCGGCCGCGCCAAGGCGCTGAAGAGTCCGGCAAGAAAGAGCGCCATGAGGAACTGCTGGATCATGGCGAGAAAGAGCGCCGAGATCCCGAGCGTCATCACCAGGACGACGACCTTGTTCACGGTGTCTTGGCTCATGTTCGACATAGAGATCCACACTCCTCGACCGACTCAGCACGATGACCGGGAGTGTATCTCAAAGCGGGGAGGCTGCCGCCAGCGGACAGCAGGTGCACCTAGATTCGGCGATTAGAACCGCAAAGGCACGAAGGACACGAAGGACACGAAGGACACGAAGAAAAACAGAGGCTTGGATTGCCACGTCGCTTCACCCTCTGGGTGAGCATGGCTTCGCAGACAAGGTGTTGAAATCCTTTGCGCTCTTTGTGCTCTTTGTGCCCTTTGTGGTTCAACTGGTCTTTTCGGGGTGAGGGATGGCTTGCCGGCGCGAGCCCTCGGCAAGCCGCAGCACCGCAGGAGCGGTGCTGCGAGGGCGTATCCTCTTATGGACGCCCCGAATCAGTGCCCACCACCCTTGAGCGCGGTGTTCATGCCCTCGATGGTGTCCTTGGCGTCACCGAACACCAGGTAGGTGTTGTCTTGGTAGAAGAGCAGGTTGTCCACGCCAGAGTAGCCAGGCCGCATCGAGCGCTTGAGGAAGTAGACCTGGCGGGCCTTGCCCGCTTCTAGGATGGGCATGCCGTAGATCGGACTGGTCGGATCTTCCTTCGCGGCTGGATTGACCACGTCGTTCGCGCCGACGACCAAGACCACGTCGGTGCCTGGGAACTCCGAATTGATCTCGTCCATCTCCAGCACCTGATCATAGGGAATATCCGCCTCGGCGAGCAGCACGTTCATGTGGCCAGGCATGCGCCCAGCGACGGGGTGGATGGCGAACTTGACCTCCACGCCGCGCGCGTTGAGCAGCTCCATCATCTCCTTGAGGGCATGCTGCGCCTGGGCGACGGCCATGCCGTAGCCGGGCACGATGATGACCTTGCCGGCGTCCTCCATCCAGTAGACGGCATCTTCGACAGCCGCCGACTTGACGCCCTTCTCCGCCGCCTGAGCGCCCGCGCTGTCCGCCGAGCCGCCGTCCGATCCGAAGCCGCCGAAGACCACGTTGATGATGGAGCGGTTCATCGCCTTGCACATGATGAAGGAGAGGATGGCGCCCGAGCAGCCGACCAGCGCACCCACGATGATGAGCAGGTTGTTGTGCAGGGTGAACCCCGTCGCCGCCGCCGCCCAGCCCGAGTAGCTGTTGAGCATGGAGATGATGACGGGCATGTCCGCACCGCCGATCGGGATGATCAGGGTCACGCCGATGACCAGCGCCAGGATGGTCATGAGGAAGAGCGACCACAGGCTGCCCGTCATGGCGAAATGCACGGCCAGCGCGATGGTCGCCAGGCCAATGAGGGCGTTCAGCAGGTGCTGGCCGGTGAACTTGACCGGCGCGCCGCTCAGCAGCCCCTGCAGCTTGCCGAAGGCGATCACTGAGCCCGTGAAGGTGATGGCGCCGATGACCACGCCGGCCGAGATCTCGCCCATGAGCACGGGATTGAGCAGTCCGGCGGACGCTTTGTGGAAAAAGGTACCGATGCCGACCAGCACGGCCGCGAGACCCACGAAGCTGTGCAAGGCCGCGACCAGCTGCGGCATGGCGGTCATCTGAATCCGCATTGCCACGATGCTGCCGATCACAGCGCCGCCGGCGAGTCCCGCAATGATGAAGCCGTAGGACTGCACCTCGCGGCCCAGCAAGGTCGCAACCACTGCAATCAGCATGCCGAGCATGCCGTAGAGGTTGCCGCGCCGCGCCGTCGCGGGATGGGTCAGTCCCTTGAGACCGAGAATGAAGAGGACGGCGGAGGCCAGATAGGCCAGCGCCTGTTGATTGACTGAGAAATCCATCGCGAGCCGTCCTTACTTCTTTTTCTTGAACATCGAGAGCATTCGGTGCGTCACCAGGAAGCCACCGAAGACATTGATGGAGGCCAGCAGCACGGCCAGGAAGCCGATGAGCTGAACCAAGACCCCGGCCTCGGGATCGCCCGCGACCAGCATGGCGCCGACCAGCACGATGCCGGAAATGGCATTGGTCAGAGCGACCAAGGGGGTGTGCAGCGAAGGCGTGACCCCCCAAATCACCCAGTAGCCGATGAAACAGGCGAGGACGAAGACGTATAAGGCGACGAGCGAGGGATCGAGTGCCTCGGGCATGTGCTTAGCTCCTGAATGCGTAGCTTGTGCGCGCCGCGTGCCTTGCCTTGACGGCCGATCGCGGGCGCTGCTTGTGTCTTGTAACGAAGGAGGCGATCAGCCCGCGGGACGCATGAGCATGGCCGCGGTGATCTCGTCCGCCTCCAAATCCTTGAGCTCGGGACCAGACTCGCCGGAAGCGATCATGATCTCGATGAGGTTGAGCAGATTGCGGGCATAGAAGGCGCTCGCGTCCGCCGGGACCAGCGCCGGATAGTTGGTCAGCCCGACGATGGTCACGCCGTGGCGCTCGACGATCTCGTCCGCGACGGTGAGCGGGCAGTTGCCGCCGCTGGCCGCGGCCAGATCGACGATCACGGAGCCCGGCCGCATCCGCTGAACGACCGCCTCGGTCACCAGCACGGGTGCCGGCCGGCATGGGATGAGCGCCGTGGTGACGATGACATGCGCCTTGGCAAGCTCATCGCCGAGCGCTGCCTGCTGGCGCGCCTTGGCCTCCTCCGAGAGCTCCTTGGCATAGCCGCCCTCCCCCGCGCCGCTCTCGCCCAGGTCGAGATCGATGGGCTTGGCGCCAAGCGACAGGATCTGCTCGCGCGTCTCCGGCCGGACGTCATAGGCGTAAACGTCGGCGCCCAGACGACGCGCCGTGGCAATGGCCTGCAGACCAGCCACGCCAGCGCCCAGTACGACGACACGGGCCGGCTTCGCCGAGCCGGCCGAGGTCATCATCATGGGAAAGAATCTACCGTAGCGGGCCGCCGCCTCCAGCGTCGCCCGATAGCCGCCGATGTTGCTCTGGGAGGACAGCACATCCATCGACTGCGCGCGCGAGGTCCGCGGCATGCGCTCCAGCGCGAGCACGCGCATCCCCTTCGCGAGCATGGACGGCACCAGATCGTCATCCCCGCAGGACTCGAGCAAGCCCAGGTAGATGCCGTCTGGACGCATGGCCTCGACATCCGCGGAATCCGGCCGGCGGACCTTCAGCAGCAGGTCGACATCATAGGCGCCGGCGCGATCCGTCAGCTGGGCACCGGCCTGCTCATAGTCGCCGTCCGGATAGCCGGCGCGGGCGCCGGCCCCGGATTCGACGAGGACCTCGAGCCCCTTGCCGGCCAGCTTCTTGACGACGTCCGGCGTCGAAGCGACGCGCGTCTCGCCTGGGCGCGTCTCCAAAGGAATTCCGATCTTCATACTGAGCTTCGCCCCGTGCTTGGATGCTCCCGCCCCTAGGCGGCAAAATCCGCGCATTATCATTGGCTGCCTTGATGATGGCAACCTGCTAGGCAAATACTCCTTGGGTGATTTCCGGGAAACAGATTCCCCGTAGGATGGGCAAAGCGCAGCGTGCCCATCGTCCAGGCGCCTGAGCGACCTGGGTGGGCACGCCCCACAAACGTCTTCCCCATGCGCGCCGGCCTGCCAGGGGCTTTGCCCATCCTACTGGAGGCGCTGCTCTGGGTAGGATCATTTCAGGAAATCACCTTAGGGACCTGGAGCCAAGGGAGTCGCTCCGCCTAGCCTGATTGTGACGCCCGCTCGCAGCGGCGCCCGGCCCGATCCGCGGGCTGCGCGACGGCGGTGCAGCACCGCTTGCCCTTGGATTCATGCCATCTGGAGGTTGCGGTCGGCTCCAGGCTGAGGGTGCCAGAGTACTCGCGGACGAAAAGACCGATATCGGGCCCACTCAGCCGGCCATCGCCCGAGATCGGTTCTAATCTGTCTTGGTGCCACGGGTCTGTATGGATGCCACAGGCGCCGAAGACGCTTTGCGGTTTTCGGAAACCGCCCAGCAATGATTTCCCGAGTCCGATGGTACTGGCTCGAAAACCGCGCCGCCGCCCATGATACAAAGGGAAGTCAATGACGTACCGTCACGCAGGACGTGCCTATGACGCCTTTGGCCTCTGCAACTTCGATCGGCATGAGCAGTATGAAGAGACGCCCCCTGGATCGACATCTCCGGAGCCCAGGAGACTCGGGCTGCAAGCAGGCTTTGGACGCCCTGGCATCGGCTGTCATCGCCGAGGGTGTCCGCGTCAGGACCAAGGCCGCCGACCCAGCCGGCATGCGTCGATGTTGCTGATAGAGACTTGGATATCGCCCTCTGCCGGCTGCGCCTTAGATAGGGCTCCTTGGGGCGGCCGCCGTCCCTGGCGCCTGTGCCGCACGAGACAGCTCGGGAGCAAACGGACGTGAGACATCGCGGGCGATCGCTCCGGCCTGACGCGACCGACCGGCGCTTGCGATGGCGTCCCCGCAGCGCGCGCCCCGAGCTGATGGTGCTGACCATCGGTCTGATCCTGAGCATCGGGCTGTCCTGGCTCGCCTGGCGCTGGGAGCTTCGGGCATGGGAGACGGAGGTCCAGGACCGGGTCGAGGTGTACGCGGAAACCCTCAGATCCGGCTTGCAGCATCTGGTCGAAGATGCGGCGGTGCTGGCCCACTTCTACGCGGCCTCGGATGAGATCGCTGCCGAGACGTTTTCCCGCTTCGTCCGCCCCTTTCTGTCGCGCCATCCCATGCTGCAAGCGATGGAATGGGCGCCACGCGTGAGCGACCGAGAGCGGGCGAGGTTCGAAGCCATGGCGCGCGCCGAAGGCCTGGCCGATTTCGCCATTCGCGAGCAGCGCGACGGCCGCCTACAGCCAGCGAGGCCGCGCCAGGCCTACTTTCCGGTCCTCCGCGTCGAGCCACTCCTTGGCAACGAGCCCGCCATCGGCTTCGATCTCGCGTCCGAGCCGAGCCGCCGGGCCGCACTCCAGGCCGCCTGCGCGAGTGGTCAGCCGACAGCGACCGCCCCACTGACCTTGGTACAGGAGACGGGCAGGCAGCGCGGCGTCGTGCTCTTTGCGCCGCATTACAGCCGCGCGCTCCAAGAGATCCCCGCAGCCGAGCGGTGTCGGCACCTGCTCGGCTTCGCGGTCGTTGTGCTGCGGCTGGGAGACGTCGTCGAGACCCTGCTCGCCCAGATGCCGGATCGCGGTCTCGATCTGCTGCTCTATGACGCCATGCCCCCAGGCGACGCCGGGCTCCTCTACGCGGCGGACTCCGATCTCCCCGCAGTCCAGCAACCGACCACTCCGCCGACCTCGGCGCCTGCCTCGCAGGCGACCCACGTGGTCGCGTTCGACCTTGCTGGTCGCAGGCTCTTGCTCCAAGGCACATCGGCGCGCGCCTTCCCGGCCACCGTGGTCAACCCACCCGCCGTGCTCCTGCTGTGCCTCCTCATCACGGCCGCCTCCTCCGCGCTCGTACGCGCTCGACGCCAGGCCGCGCAGACGCGGCGAAGCAGCGAAGAGCGCATGCGCCTGGCGACGGATGCCGCCGAGCTCGGGCTCTGGGACTGGGATCTCACCACCGGGCGGGTCGTCTGGTCCGGCCATCACGAGCGGCTGTGGGGCTTCGAGCAGGGCCAGTTCGATGGCTCGGTCGCTGGCTTCGCAAGCCGCCTCCACCCAGACGACCGGCCAAGGGTCAAGGATGCGCTGGCACGCTCCCAGGCGCAGGGACTGCGCTTTTCCGAGGAATTTCGTGTCATCTGGCCCGACGGCAGCGTGCGCTGGATACTCGGACGTGGCGAGACCTTCCGGGACACGGCAGGCCGGGGTGTCCGCATGGCAGGCACGGCCATGGAGATTACGGCGCGCAAACAGGCCGAGGCCTCACTGCAAGAGCGCAAAGAGCGGCTGCGACTCCTGATCGAGCATGCCCCGGCCGCCCTCGCCATGCTCGACCGCGACATGCGCTATCTCGCCTGCAGCCGGCGCTGGCGGACGGATTACGGCCTGACGCAGGCCGAGCTCATCGGGCACTCTCACTATGAGGACCTCCCGGAGATCCCAGAGGCGTGGAAGAAGATTCACCAGCGCGGCCTCGCGGGAGAGACGATCCGCTCGGACGGCGAGCCCTTCACGCGCGCCGACGGCCGGGTCCAATGGATACGCTGGGAGGTCTGCCCGTGGCACGACGCCAGTGGTGCCGTCGCCGGAATCGGCCTATTCACCGAAGACATCACCGCGCTGAAGGAGGCCGAGCTGCATCTGCGCCGCTACCAGCAGATCGTCGAAAACTCCAATGAGAACCTCGCCTTCTTGGACCGGGGGCTGCGCTTTCAGGTCGCCAATCCCGCCTATGCCGCGCTGAGCCAGAGCGCGCCCGAGGAGCTGCGCGGCCGCCACCTAAGCGATGTCGTCGGCGAGGAGCTCTTCGCGCGGATCGCGCCGGAGCTGGAGGCCGCGCTGGCCGGAGAGCATCGGCACTTCTCCTTCGAGACCCTCGCCCCTGAGGGCCGGCGCCACTCTTTCGAAGTCGACTACGAGCCTTTTTGGCTCGATGGCGAAGTCGCCGGTTTGGTGGTCAGCCTGCACGATGTCACCGAGGCCCGGGAAGCCCAGCACGCCCTCGAGGTCGAGCGCGCGCAGCTCGAAGAGCGCGTGGCGGCAGGCACCGCCGAGCTGCGTCGCTCCGAGGCCAAGCTGCGCACCATCTTCGACCTGCTGCCGATCGGCATTTCCATCACGGACCCGAACGGCCAGCTCGTCGACTGCAATCAAGCGGCGGAGCGCCTGCTCGGTCTGACCCGCGATGAGCACGTCCAGCGGACCTATGACCCACCCGAGTGGGAGCTGGTGCGCCCGGACGGGAGCCCCATGCCCGCGGAGGAATATGCCAGTGCGCTTGCGCTGCACCAGGGCCGCCGGGTCCGCGATGTCGAAATGGGCATCGTCCATCCACAGGGCGTCGTCTGGCTCTCGGTCAGCGCCATGCCGACCCGGCACCCCGAGTACGGGGTCGTCATCGCCTTTGTGGACATCACCGAGCGCAAGCGGGCCGAGACTCAGCTGCGTGCGCTCACCGAGCGTCTGCAGCTCGCTACCGAGGCCGGCGGCGTCGGCGTTTGGGAATGGGAGACGGGCTCAGATCGACTGATCTGGGATGAGCGCATGTACGCGCTCTACGGGCTAAGGGAAACGGAATTCCAGGGTGCCTATTCGGCCTGGACCCAGGGGCTGCACCCGGAGGATGCCGCCAAGGCCCAGGCCGACCTGGAGCAGGCGCTCACCGACGACACGCCTTTCAGCTCGGAGTTTCGGGTGCGCTGGCCAGACGGCACAGTGCGCTGGATCGCGGCCTTCGGCAAGGTGCTTCGCGACGCCGGCGGTCGGCCCGAGCGCGTCATCGGGGTCAATTGGGACATCACCGCCCACAAGGACGCAGAGGCCGCACAGAAGGCGATCGAGCGCACACTGGACAGGGAGCGGCAGCGGCTGCAGAACGTGATCGACGGCACCCGCGTCGGCACCTGGGAGTGGAATGTCCAAACCGGAGCACTGACGCTCAACGCGCGCTGGGCGGAGATCGTCGGCTACCGGCTCGGCGAGCTCGAGCCCATCTCGATCAAGACCTGGCTCGAGCTCGCCCATCCAGACGACCTTGTGGTTTCCGACCAGAGGCTCAAGGCGCACTTCTCCAAGCAGACCCCCTTCTACGAGAGCGAGGCGCGCATGCGCCACAAGGACGGGCACTGGGTGTGGGTGGCCGGTCGTGGCACCGTCACGACTTGGACGGCCGATGGGCAGCCCCGACTCATGTCCGGCACCCATCAGGACATCACCGAGCGCAAGGCGACCGAAGCCGCCCTGCTTGCGAGCGAGGCCCGCGCCCGCGCTATCATCGACGCCTCGCCGATCCCCTTCGCCATCAACGAGGCGTCGGAGCGGATCACCTACCTGAATCCGGCCTTCACCCGAACCTTCGGCTACACCCTGGATGACATCCCCACCCGAGAGCAATGGTGGCCTCTCGCCTATCCGGATCCGAATTATCGCCGCTGGGTCATGGCCGCCTGGCTGGGACGTCTCGAGCAAAGCGCGCTCACCGGCGAGCCCTTCGTCCCGCTCGAGGTCAAGATCCACACCAAGAACGGCCACAGGCTGACAGTCCTGACCAGTGCCACCGAGCTCGGCGACTCCTTCGAAGACCTCCATTTGGTCAGTCTCTACGACGTCACCGAGCTACAGGAGGCGCGTGAGCAGGCGGAGCTGGCGGCGAAGGCCAAGACGACCTTCCTGGCCCACATGAGCCACGAGATTCGCACACCGATGAACGGCATCTTGGGCCTTGCCGAGATCGCGCTGCACAGAAGGCTGGCTCCCGAGGTGCGCGAGGACCTGAGCCAGATCCGCCACTCCGCCAACTCGCTGCTGGGGATCCTCAACGATATCCTCGACCAAGCCAAGATCGACGCAGGCCAGCTGCGCCTGGAAGTCACGCTGTTCGATCTCGAGGCCCTGATGGAGACCCTGCGCGCCCTATTCGAGGAAAGCGCAGCGGCCAAGGGACTGACGCTCAGGATCGCCGCCGAGCCAGGGGTCCCGCGCATTCTCCACGGTGACGCCCTGCGCCTGCAGCAGGTGCTCTCGAACCTGCTCAGCAATGCCATCAAGTTCACCGAGCGAGGCAGCGTCGAGCTCCACGTCGGCCTGCTCGACGCCGAAGATTCCTGGGTCGTGCTGCGCTGGAGCGTTCAGGACACCGGGATCGGAATCGACGCACCAACCATGGCACGCCTCTTCCAGCCCTTCAGCCAGGGTGACGACTCCATTGCACGCCGCTTCGGCGGCACCGGCCTGGGGCTGAGCATCAGCCGCGACCTCATCGGGCTGATGGGAGGACGACTGGAGCCCGCGAGTCGCCCCGGACAGGGCAGCGAATTCGCCTTCGAGCTGAGGCTGCAGCGCGGCCCGGACATCCCCATCGCCGAAAAGGCACCGCCCGCCCCAGGTCAGAGCTACCGAGGCGCACGGATCCTGGTCGCCGAGGATCAGGCCATCAACCGGCGAGTCATCGGGGACATGCTGCGCATCATCGGCGCCGAGCACAGCCTGGCGCGCGATGGCGCGGAAGCCCTGGAGATGCTGGCCGAGGGCGGCTACGACGCCGTGCTGATGGACATCCAGATGCCCCGCATGGATGGTCTGACCGCGACACGCAAGTTGCGCGAGAATAGGACCTGGACTGGGCTGCCGGTCATCGCCTTGACCGCCGGGGTCACCGAGGCCGAGCGCGAGCAGATCGCGGCCGCCGGGCTCAACGACCTGCTGCCCAAGCCGGTGACCCTGGAGGCCCTCAGGACCATGCTCGGACGCTGGCTGCTTGAAAGGTCAGTTGCCGAGGGCCAGACTGCGGCAGCCGCTTCGACAGCGACTGACAGCGAGGCGCCGCCGGCGGGCGATTCCAGGCTCGCCGGCTTCGATCTCGCGCCGCTGGCGCAGATCGCCGGCGGCGCACGCCAGGTGACGGAGCGGCTGCGCCAGTTCGCCGACACCGTCCGCGATGACAGTGAGATCATCGGCGGGGCCTTGGCCGACGGCGAGAAGGAGAAGGCGGCACAAATGCTGCATCGGCTCAAAGGGCTCGCCGGGACCGTCGGCGCGACCCATCTCTTCGCGGCCACAGCGGCGCTCGAAACGGCCCTCCAGCAGGAGCTGGATCCGCAAACGGCCCTGGCGCGCTTCCGCGCGGCGCATGCGGCGGCGCTGGATCGGATCGCCGCACTGCCGCCGCCTTGCGAGCCCGCCGCGAGCACGCCAGAGCTGGGATCGCCGCAGGCAGTGGCGCCCCTGGCCGAAGAGATCCATGATCGGCTGACCGATGGCCTCTTCGTGCCGGCCGACCTGCTGGCCGCCCTCGAGGCGGCCCTACCGAGCGACAACCGCCCCTTGTCGCTCGCTATCAAGCGTCGCTTGCAGCACTTCGACTACCATGCTGCAGAGCAGCTCCTGAAGCCGCTCCGGCGCCCTGGACAACAAGACTCGGAGGCCTAGTGCAATGCCGAACGATCGCGCGGTCGTCTTGATCGTCGATGACCAGCCGCTCAACCTCCAGCAGCTCGCCGAAGTGCTTGATCCCGACTATCGGGTCAAGGTCGCCACCAATGGCCAGCAGGCCTTGGAGCTGGCAGGCCGGGTCCCTTATCCAGAGGTCATCCTGCTCGACGTCATGATGCCCGAGATGGATGGCTATGCCGTCTGCAAGGCCCTCAAGGCCGCCCCCCTGACCGCCGACACCCCGGTCATCTTCATCACCGCCAAGACAGATGCCGCGAGCGAGAGCGCCGCGCTCGAGGCCGGCGCGGTGGATTTCATCCACAAGCCGATCAACCCCGAGGTGGTCCGCGCGCGCGTGCGCGTTCAGCATGAGCTGGCCCAATACCGTCATCACCTCGAAGAGCTGGTGCACGCCCGCACCCAGGAGCTGGCTCAGGCAAGCGATGCCGCGGAGAGCGCCAATCGCGCCAAGACGGCCTTCCTGCACAATGCCAGTCATGAGATGCGCACGCCGCTCCACCACATCATGGGCATGACGCATGTGCTGCACACGGCGCTTCCCGAGGCCAGCGATCAGACGCGACTCGAGACGATCAGCCAGGCCGCGCAAATCCTCCTCCGCCTGGTGACCAACCTGCTCGAATACACGCGCCTCGAGGCGGGCGAGCTGGTGCTCCAGAATCAGACCTTCGACGTCAGAACCCTGCTCGCGGAGGTCGTCATGGAGCGACAGGAGTCCGCGGCGGAAAAGGGGCTGCGGCTATTGATCTCGGTCGATTCCAGTATCCCGAGCACCCTGATCGGCGACTCCGGGCAACTGCATCAGGTCCTCCTGCATCTGCTCGACAATGCCTTGAAGTTCTCCGATCAAGGCGTCGTCCAGACGCGGGCCTATACCGGAGAGCGAAGCGGCCAGCGCCTAAAGCTGCATTTCGAGGTGAACGATCAAGGGAGCGGGATCGAGCCAGCCATCGCGCAGCGGCTCTTCCAGCCCTTCGAGCCTGGCGACGAGTCCATCACGCGGCAGCGCCCCGGACTCGGTCTGGGACTTGCGCTCTGCCAGCGCCTGGTCGATCTCATGTCGGGCGAGATCAATGTCGAGAGCCGCTCCGCACGCGGAACCAGCGTCGCCTTCTGGGTCCCGGTCAAGATCGCGGCGGAGCCCCCAGAGGAGCGCAGGGAGGAGCCCTCGGAGGAGAGCTGACCGCTCGCGCAGGAGCCGGCTTGCGGGCAAAGCGCTCGGCACCGGGCGCGCCATGGGCGACGGCACCTCAGAGATGTCGCCCGTGATCCAGGCGGGAAGTGAGCGATGGGTGATCACTCAGGCGATTTCGGTCGATTCTCATACCATCTGGCTTGTCTTGACGCCCGCATTCTGGATCGCGCAAACAGTCGCATCGCTCGGCGATGGTCCTGCCGGCGCTCCTTGAAGGCAGACCTCGATCCGGCGCCACCTGGTATACGAGCTTCCGGCAATCGCCTAATAGGGATTCACGGCCGGGTAGTCACGAATCACGGCGGTCGGATCGACCGGCGGCGGCGAGAGCATGGGATCGGCCAAGGGCCAGGGATCCGGCAGCGCCTCGCGCTCGAGTGCGGCCAGATCCTCCTCGATCAGGTCGATGATGGCTGGCGGCGCTCCCCAGAGCGCCGCGGACAGCATCTCACGCAGCTGGGCGAGCGCCTCGTCGTAACGCCCGGCGCCGGCCAGCGCCAGGGCGCGCACACGCTGCCACTGTGGGCCTGGCCGGGTCCGCATGCCCTCCTCCGCGACCCGCAGAGCCCTGTCCGGGTCGCGTTGACCCGGATCTGGTCCGGCCGCCAGCAGACAGCCCAAGGCGTAGGCGGCCTGGGGACCCTGGGGTGCGCTCCCATAGAGGGCGCTCAAGTCGTCGAGGGCAGCCGCGACCGCCTCCGCGCTCGCCCCCGCGGCCCGGAATCTGGCGATCAGCCGCAGCCAGCCCGCTGGGGCCAGCTCAGGCTCGATCGCGAGGGCGGCCTCGTAGCGCTCGGCCGCGCTTGCCCACTGCTCGGCGTCGAAATCGAGCCCCGCCAGATAATAGAGTGCGCCCGCCTGCCGTGGGTCAGTCTTCAGCGCCTGGCGGAGCAGGCTGCGCGCGGCGTCCCTGTCTGCTCGGCTCAGCGCGAGGACACCCAGCAGCAAATGCCCTAGTGGCTCATCCGGGTCCAGCTCCACCGCAAGCTTCAGCTCGGGCTCGGCCGCCTCCGGCTCGCCGCTGAGATAGAGGGCGCGGGCAAAACTGATCCGCGCGGCGGCGTTGTTCGGCGCCACCTTGAGTCCCTCGGCGAAGAGCCGGGCCGCCTCTGCATAATCGCCCTGGCGCACTTCCTCCAGGCCCCGCTCGAACGCCGGGATCGAGCGGCGCGCGACGCGCTTCATTTCAGCAATCCGAGGATCCTGGGGCGCCGGGATGATCATTTCGAATTGCGCGAGGTGGCTGCGTGCCAGGGCGTCTTCACCAAGGGCGCGATAGGCCTGCGCGAGCGGGTAGTGCGTCCCGAGCGCCTTGGGATCCAGCGCCAAGGCGCGGGTCAGTCGCGCGACAGCATCCGTGTAGCGCCGCTCGAGCAGCGCGATCTGTCCCAGATAGTAGTCGGCGGCCGCCGCCAGGCCCGGGATCTCGGCGACGGGCTCCAGGAGCGCGCGCGCCTCGCCCAGCTCGCTGAGATCCAGGAGCACGCGGCCCAAATAGACGTCCAACGGCCGATAGTCGGGATCGAGCGCCTGGGCGCGTCGCAGATCCTGGAGGGCAAGGTCGGTGTTGCCAGACAGCATGGCCATGTAGCCGGAATAGTAGGGCCAGTGAAAGGCCTCGGGCTGGAGCTGCGCCGCATTGCGCAGCGCCGCATCGGCTGGGTTTTCGACCTCCAGCAGCAGAAGCAAAACGCCGAGCCGCCCGTAGGCGTCCGCCAGCGCCTTGGCGTCCGCGCCCTCCGGCCCCTGTGCCAGCAGTGCGGCAACCTCATCGCGCGCCTGTCGAATGGCCTTCTGCATCAGCGGCTCGGCACCGCTGATGTCACCCTCCACCACGGGCCGGAGCTGATCTTGCCAGACGGCGGCCAGCGCGCTGAGCGCATCGGCCTGGGCGGGACCCGAGGCGAGCATCAGCAAGCAACCGAAGATGACCGACCTGTAAAGCGCGATTCGACCTAAGGGATTACCCATCAATCACTTTCCCCCTGTATCACGGGCGGGGTCGCTGAGAGGCTCTCTGACGATTGCCATCACCCGTGCTGTAGGGGCGAATTCATTCGCCCTCTCGCCAGCGCCAAGGGCGACTAGAGTCGCCCCTTGAGGTTTCTCAAACGGCCTCTGAGGTGTCTTCGCAGCATGCGTCGCCCGCAAGCGGGCTCCTACACGAGCCTCGCCGCCTTAGGAGCCCGCTCGGGGGCGACGCAGCCGTTTTCGATCCGGCACCGCCGACATCGGGAAACCATCGCTGGGCGGCTTCTGAGGCGAAAGGCTCCTGCGACAAGACCGCGGCCCAGGTCACGAGCCCTCTCCGGATTGGTCTGGCATAGCGACCTGGGGCTGCTCGACGGTCACTAGGGTATCGACCCGAGGCGACATCAGCTCCTGCACCTGACCCTCCGGCCAGGTGATTCTGAGACGCTCGACATGGTCGGCCGCACCAAGGCCGAAGGTGACGACGGGCTCGACGGCCGACAGATAGCCGCGCGCGGAGACCAGATCGCGAATCCGCGTCACGCCGTCAACCGTCAGCTCCAGGCGCGCGCCCAGCGCATCCGTATTGGGCGCGCGCCCGACGAGCTTCACGCGCAGCCAGTGGTGCCCGCTGCGCTGGTCGTTGCGGAGCAAGGCGGGCCGCCGGCCATTCTGGGTGATGAGCAGATCCAGGTCGCCGTCGCCATCGATGTCGGCGTAGCTGACCCCGCGCCCGACCATGGGCGCCATGAGGTCGCCCGCATCCGTCACGGCCAGGAAGCGCCCGGGACAGGCATGGCCGCAGTTCCAGAACAGCAAGGGCGGCTGGGCGTAGTGCTGGCTCTGCTGGACCTTGTTGATCTCATGCTCCAAGTGGCCGTTGGCCAGGAGAAGGTCCAGCCGGCCGTCCAGGTCGTAGTCGAGGAAGACGACACCAAAGGTCAGCGGGATGCGCGAGGCAGGCCCCATGCCTTCGAGAACGGCCTCGTCTACGAGCGGAGTCCGCCCATCAGCGGTCACGAAGAGCGAGGCCATCTCATTGGCGAAATTGCCGATGGCGATGCCGACATCCTGGTCGTCCCGGAAATGGGCGGCGTCCACACCCATGGCCGAGGTCGCCTTGCCGTTGCGGTCGTAGGCGATCCCCTCGAAGACGCCGACCTCCTCGAAACTCCCATTCCCGAGGTTGCGAAAGAGGAAATTGCGGACCGTGTCGTTGACCACGACCAGATCCAGCCAGCCGTCCTGATCGTAATCCACGGGCACCACGCCCAAGCCCTTGCCCACGGGGTTGCTGGAGACCGGATCGGTCACCCGGATACCTGAGGTCTCGGTGACATCCGTGAAGCGTCCGTTGCCCTCGTTGCGGTAGAGCCTGTTGTCGGTGCCGACGAAGTTGACCGGCGCGCCATAGGCTCGACCGAGGCCGGTGAGGCGGAAGTCGATGGCGAGGTCGGTCTCGCGCGACCACTTGACGTAGTTGACGACGAAGAGATCCAGATCGCCGTCCTTGTCATAGTCCAGGAAGGCGGCGCTGCTACTCCAGGTGTCGGCCCCGCCGACAGCGGCCTGCCCGGTCACGTCCTCGAAATGGCCCTGGTCGTTGCGAAGCAGATGATTGGTCTCCAGGGTGGTCAGATAGACGTCCTCCCAGCCATCGTCATCATAGTCGCCGATGGCCACGCCCATCCCGTAGGCAACGAGCGCGAGACCGGCCTGCTCGGTCACGTCCGCGAAGTGTCCAGTGCCATCGTTGGCGTAAAGTGCTTGCGTGGGCTGCGGCTTGCCCTCCAAGTGGCCAGCCCAGCGGCGCGAATTCACCAGGAGCAGATCCTGGTCGCCGTCGCGGTCGTAGTCGAAGAAGGCCGCGCCGCTGCCGATGGTCTCAGGCATCAGGCGCTCGCCATAGGCCCCGCTGACATGCACGAAGTCGATACCTGCGGCCGCCGTGATGTCGGTGAAGCGCACATCTGGTGGCTCGCTCGGCGCGGGGGCTGGGATCGGCGTCTCGATCCGCGCCTCTTCGACCGGCTCCCTCTCCGGGGCGCGGCTGAGCAGGAGATAGGCCGCACCGGCAAGGAGGGCGGCGCTAGCAATGACCGCTGACGAGAGGATGAAGGCGCGGCGGATGCGTGCCTCGCCGCGACTGATCGAAGACTTCGAGCTCGGCGTCATGGCGTCCTCCACGGCTGGGACGAATCGCGATTCTTGGTGCCTGCCACGCGGCCGGGCTGGGGGTCCGCGGCGACGGCCGACTCCTGCTGGCGCTGCAAGTCGTAGATGGCAACCGCCTCGGCCGCGTGGTCGGCGGCAGGCACGCGGCTCCGATGGAGGCTGACGGCGCGCTCCACGGCGTTGTCGTCGATGCGGTAGACATCGTGCAAACGGCGATGCTCAGCCGCCGACGCGGACTCACCCAGCTCCGTAAGAACCAGACTCAGATTGTGGTGGGTCGCGGCGTTCTCCGGGTCCTCACGCAAGGCCCGCTCGAGCCAATGACGGGCGCGCTGCAGAAATGCCATCCGCGTCTGCCGGCGCTGGGGGCCGCGCTCCTGGCGGGCGCGCTCGTAGAGGGTGCGGCCGAGCTCGGTCAGCATGCGGTAGTCGCGCGCGAAGTCGAAGCCACGCTCCCGAGCCGCGTTGAAGCGCGTCTCCGCGAGCGCCTCCAAGGTTGCGATGGCGGCATCCAGCTGACCCAGGTCGCGGTCGATCAGTGCGGTGAGCCAGGCCAGCACCCAAGGCGGAGCCGGCGGCTCGAAAGCCGCTGCCCGCCCCAGCGCCGCGCCCGCCTCCTCCAGACGCCCTTCCTGATAGAGGACACGGGCCAGGTTCAGCGCTCCGTCGGGGCGACCCAGCGCCTCGACCTGGGCGAAGGCCTCGGCGGCCTGGCGGCTTTCGCCACGCTTGCCCTCCCTCAGCAAACCGATGCCATAGTCGTTCCAGCGCTCCCAGGCGGGGATGGGGCTTTGCTGTCGAGCGACCTGGTGAGAGCCGTCGATCGGCAGCGTCAGTCGGTCCTCGGCCATGGTCACGATGGGGAGCCGATTGCCTGCGAAGGCATCGCCTTCGACGAAGCGCAGGAAGCGGGAGTCGAACTTGCGGTAGCGCAGCGCCGCCTCGATGCTGATCGGACCCTGGGCATCCGGCGGCACAATTAAGGCGTAATGCACGACCGCCGCGGCACCCGGCGGGATCTGATGGTCGTAGAGGGCAACGAAGATATCCTGGGCGTTGCGGCGCTCGATTCGATTGCCGTCCCGGTCCAACAGATAGGCGTTCACGAAATAGGCCCAATCGTCCACGGCGCCTTGGTGGCCGAGCGCCCCGGAGCGACCGATGACGCGCTCGCCGCTGCTGACCCTGACATCCAGCCACAGCTCGTTGGAGTCCACTGTACCTTGGGTCAGGTGGTGACCCACTCCGATGGTCCGGATGACCACTTCCAGGAGATAGCGCTTGCCTGGCTCGAGGTCAGGCAGATCGGGACGCAGAGGCGCGTGCAGCCGGCCCTCAATGCTGCCGCCCTCCTTGATGCCGAAGAGGTCCACCCTGGCCGCTCGGCGCAGCATCTCGACCCGCGCGGGGTTGCCCTCCTCCGCCGCGCCCAGCATTTCCGGCACTGCCGTATTGGCTGCGGCGAAGCGATGACCGTGCACCACCCGCTTCCCATCGCCAGCAAGGTCGCGGGCCGCGGGATCGGAGGACGGCTGCAGCGGCATATGACAGTCACTGCAAGCGCGAACGGCCTGGGCCGGATAGTAGAAGCTGTCGACCCGATGCCCGGAGACACCGCTCATGAGGAAGCTGTCGTAGTGATTCTGCCCGCGCAGCCAGCGATAGCGATTCAAGGCGAAGGGCAGATGCACCTTATGGCAGCTCGAGCAAAACTCCGCGCTCCGATGCACGGGCTTGAGCATGGTCTCCTTGTGGAAGGCAGGCTTGGCCTTGATCAGCTGGCGATTGACGGCCCGGAGCAAGGGCGAGTCGCTGAGCGCGAAGGGATACCGTTGCGGGTCCTCGAAACGGTAGGCGCCATTGCCCAGCGGGGAATCGACCGCCGTGATGGCATGACAGCCGAGACAGGTGATCCCGGCGGCGCCCGTCGGATCTGTGTCCGGAGCGAAATCCGCCCGGTCGAAGCGTCCCGAGAAGAGCGGCACCTGGTCGTGGCAGGTCGCACAGAGGCGCGCGGCCTGCGTATGCCCGTCGCGCTCGATCAGCGAGGCGCGCAGCTCGTCGATGCTGGCGCGATAGGCCGGATTGTTGAACGAGCTCATCGCATGCATGCCCTGCGCGTGATCGGCCGCGATAGCGCCGTGACACTCGGCGCAGACCGCGTCCTGCATCAGATGCTCGGGCGGAATCGGCTCCAGCTGCGAAAGCTCGGTCAAGGCGGGTAAGTAAGCGCGCAAGCGCTCCGGCTCCTGTGCCCCGGCTGTGAGGTGCAAGGCGAGTGCGCCCCCTGCAATCCCGCAGGCCGCCACCGCCCAAGCGGCGCCGGGTCGCCAATCGAGACGTGGACCAGCCAGCCGATGCAGGACGAAGAGCCAGACGGCAGCCAGCGGCATAAGCACATGGATCCAATAGGCCCAGCGCCGCACCAGCGGATCATTGACCTCGAAAAAGCCGAAACGGGTCAGCAGAATGCCAGACGCAAAGACGGCCACCAGACTCAGCAGCAGAGCCAGCCCGGCCCGCACGGCATAGCGGTTCGGCCGGCGCCAAGCCCGCCTCAGGTGGAGGCCGGCAAAGGCAAGCACCGGAAGCAGGGTGATGAGCCCGAGCGCCAGATGCCCCAGGAACATCAAGAGATAGAGCCGGTTCTGCAGGATACGGCCGGTCGCAAGCTCGCTCAGGGTCACGGCGACCAAATAGAGCGAGCTGATCAGGAGCAGCCCCAGCAGCAGGCCGACAAGCCAAAGCAGCTTGCGGAGTGCGGGCGTAACGACGGGCTGGAGGAGAATCTCGGGCGCGCGGGAAGAGCTCATCAACCGACCCTCAACGACCTAGAAACCGCACGCCGATCAATGAAACCAGCGTGCTCAGCCATCGAGTGTAGCCCGGCTTAGCAGAATGCCAACTGAGAGCGGCAAAGCCAGCCTCATGGGGCTTAGCCCACTCGGCACCCAGGCCCGGTCGGGTGAATCGGCTCGACTACCTCATCCGGGCCGGACGCATCACAGGTGATGACGTTTCCGGCCCGGACGAGACTCAAGGCGTAAAGCGCCCCACGGCTGCGGGGATGCGCGCTATGGCGTCCTCATAGCTCGTGCAGCTGCCATCGAGATCCTTGAGGATATCCACCGCCTCGATGAAGAACTGATCCTGCAGATCGGCAGGCAGTTGCGTGTACAGGATCTGGACGCGCTCCTGCTCGGCGATGAAGGCCAGGGAGACCCGCACCCGGTCGGCCAGCAGGCGCTGCTCGACGAGGGATTCGGGATTCGCCCAGGCACCGTTGATAAGGGCGACGACCAACTCCTCACGCTGCAAGCGCCCTGCGGCCAGGTCTTCCAGCCAGTAGCTCAGTCCCTCAGCGTCGGGGGCGCGGTCGAACAGATTCCAGTAGAGCGCCTCGAGCAGGCCCTCGTTGTCGAGCAGGGCGGGGAAACGCTCCTGTACCGTCGGCTGGTCGAAGAAACTGCGCGCCACGCTGGTAATATTCCAGTCGGCTCGGGTCTCAACGGCCTCAGTCCAGTAGTCGACGCCTTCGATATCGGGCGCCTCGCCGAAGTTGGCCACATACAGCTCGACGACACGCCAGCGGGTATCACGATCCACCGGACCACGCTCGTCCCAGCAGTTATCACAGGTGATGTGCACAGTCGCGGTGGCAATGTTGGAGTCCTCGAGTCCATTGTTGGCCACATAGCTGAAGCTGTCGAGCTGGTCACTGTCGCAGCTATCTAGGGGGGTTGGACGATACTCGAAACCGCCGTCAGCAGTTGCGATCAGTGTACCCAAGGTTGGTTGGCTGACAATCTGCGCGGTCAGGCTGAGGCCACTAGGATCACGATCGTTGCGCAGCAAGCCGGGCGCAGCGCTCTGCAGCAGGCTATCGAAGGGCACGACATAGTTGTCATCGACCGCGACCGGCGGCCTATCGGGAATGCTGATCGGTCCGTAGCTCGCAAACACAGTACAGTCGGCCATCACCGCTCCAGTGGTGTAGAGATCGCCGACGAGCGATCCATCGCAACCGCTAGTCGTCACCTCGAGCAGCTCATAGAGGGAGTCCGGAATGAGCTGGAAGCTGACGGTCTCCCCCTGCCCGATGACCTGAGGATCGCTAGGCTCGACCGTTCCGCCTGCGCTCGCCTGCGGTGTGACGGTGACCTGGGCTTGCGCCGTTCTTGAGAAGCCAACCTTTGTTCGCTGGTCGCTCTGGATGTTGGTCAGCGCGCATTGCGTGCTTTGACCCGCAAGCAGGCAGGCGCCGTCCCAGTGCGCGACCTGATAGCCGGCATCGGGCGTGGCGGTACAGGTGCTGGAGCCTCCCGCCGAGACGCTGCTGGGCGTGCAGCTGACGGTGCCGTTACCGCCGTCGACCAGGGCGGTGACGCTGAAGGTGTCGGGCGTTCTGGCCGCGAAGCTGACGGTGGCGGTCTGGTTCTTCTGGATCTTGGGCAGATAGCACTGGGTGGCGGCGCCGGCACTGGCGCAGTCACCGCCCCAGGCGGCGACCTGGTAGCCGGCGTCGGGGGTGGCGGTACAGGTGCTGGCCTCACCCTTGGCGACGGTGGTCGGGGTGCAGCTGACGCTGCCGTTGGCCCCATCGACGCTGGCGCTGACCTGATAGCTGCCGGGCAAGGCATGCAGGAAGCTCACGGTCGCAACCTGATCGGCATGGATCGCGCTGAGCTGGCACTGCGTCTGGCTGCCGGCGCTAGCGCAATCCCCGCCCCAGGCCTGCACCCGGTAGCCGGGATCGGGCACGGCGCTACAGAGGCTCGAGCCGCCATCGGAGACGGTTCCAGGGCTGCAGCTGACCGCGCCATGGCCGCTGTCAACGGTGGCGCTGACGCTATAGCTGGCTGCGGGGATGGGCTCGAAGCGCACGGTCGAGTTCTGATCGGCCTGAATGTTACTGAGTGCGCAGTGAACGATGTGGCCGGTCGCGGCACAGGCGCCGCTCCAGACCGCGACCTGATAGCCGGTGTCCGGCACGGCGGTGCAGCTGGCGCTGTCGCCTTGCGGGACCGTGCTCGGCGCGCAGCTGACGCTGCCGTTGGCGCCGTCGACCGTGGCGCTGATGTTGAAGTCGGGCACCGCTTGGGCCACGAAGCTGACAGTGGCGCTCTGGTCGGACTGGATGTTGGTCAGAGCGCACTGGGCCGCGTTGCCAGTGCCCGTGCAGGCACCGCCCCAGTCCTGGATCTCCCAGCCGGCATCGGGCACGGCGGTGCAGCTGCTGCTATCGCCGGCGCTGACGGTGCTGGGCGTGCAGCTGACATGGCCGTTGCCGGCGCTGACGGTTGCGCTGACGCTGTAGCTGGCCGCCGGTAGCGGGGCGAAGCTGACGCTGGCGCTCTTGTCGGCCTTGATCTTGGTCAGATAGCACTGCGCCTGCGTGCCCCGGCCGGCGCAGTCACCGTCCCAGCTGGCGACCTGGTAGCCAGTCTCGGGCACGGCGGTGCAGGTGCTCGCGCCGCCGGAATCGACCGTGGTGGGGGCGCAACTGACCGTGCCATGGCCAAGCGTGACGCTGGCGCTGACATGGTAGGCGTCGACCGGGATGGGCGTGAAGCTGACCGTGGAGGTCTGGTCCGCCTGCACGTTGGTCAGAGCGCAGTCGATGTTGGTGCCGGCGCTCGCGCAGGCGCCGCTCCAGCTGCCGACCTGGTAGCCGGCATCGGGCACGGCGGTGCAGCTGCCGCTGTCGCCTTGGGGCACCGTGCTCGGTGCGCAGCTGACGCTGCCGTTGCCGCCCGTGACCGTGGCGCTGAGGCTGTAGGTCGGCACCGGCAGCGCGGCAAAGCTAACCGCGGCGCTCTGGTCGGCCTGCACATTGGTCAGCGCGCATTGGGCCGCGCTGCCGGCGCTGGCGCAGGCGCCGCTCCAGCTCTGAACCGCATAACCGGCATCGGGCACGGCGGTGCAGCTGCTCGCACCGCCTGCGCCGACACTGGTCGGGCTGCAGCTGACATGACCGTTACCGCCAATGACCGTGGCACTGACGCTGTAGCTGGCCGAGGGGATGGGCTCGAAGCTGACGGTCGCGCTTTGATCGGCGCGGATCTTGGGGAGATAGCACTGACTGTTACTGCCCCAGGAGGCGCAAGCGTCACCCCAGCTCTGGACCTGGAAGCCAGCATCCGGCACGGCACTGCAAGTGCTGCTCTCACCCTTGCTGACCGTGGCAGGGGTACAGCTGACGCTGCCGTTGCCGCCGGTGACATTGGCGCTGACGTGGTAGCTCGCCGGTGGCAGGGCGCTGAAGCTCACTGTGGAGCTCTGGCTGGCCTGGATGTTGGTCAAGGTGCACTGGGTATTGGTCCCGGCGCTGGCGCAAGCACCGCCCCAGCCCGCAACCTGATCGCCAGGGCCAGGCACGGCCGTACAGCGACTGCTGCCGCCGGCGCTGACGTTGGCCGGGGTGCAGCTCACGGTTCCGTTACCCGCGCTGACGAGCGCACTGACACTATAAGTGCTCGGCGGGATGGCCGCGAAGCTGACCGTGGAGGTCTGGTCGGACTGGATGTTGCGGAGGCTGCACTGGGCTTGACTGCCAGACGCCGCGCAGGCGCCGCTCCAGCTCTGGACCTGATAACCGGCGGCGGGCGCCGCGGTGCAGACGCTGTCATCCCCGGCTCTGACCGTAGCGGGTGTGCAGCTCACGCTGCCGTTGCCGACGCTGACCGTGGCGCTGACTCGATAGCTCACCGGTGGGAGCGGAACAAAACGAACCATTGTTCGCTGGTCGCTCTGGATGTTGCTCAGCGCGCATTGCGTGCTTTGACCCGCAAGCAGGCAGGCGCCGTCCCAGTGCGCGACCTGATAGCCGGCATCGGGCACAGCGGTGCAGGTGGTGCTGCCACCGAGGGGGACGTCACTGGGCGTGCAGCTGACGGTCCCGTTGCCGCCATCGACCAGGGCGCTGACGCGGACGGTCGCGAGGGTCTTGGCCGCGAAGCGGACGCTGGCGGTCTGATCCTTCTGAATCTTGGGCAGGTAGCACTGGCTGCTGGTGCCGGCGCGCGCGCAGTCACCGTCCCAGCTGTCGACCTGGTAGCCCGGTTCGGGGGTGGCAGTACAGGTGCTGGCCGCGCCCTTGGGGACGGTGACCGGCGAGCAGCTCACCGACCCGCGGCCGGCGCTGACCGTGGCGCTGACATGGTAGCTGCCGGGCAGGACATGGGCGAAGCTGACGGTGGCGTTCTGATCAGAATAGATCTGGTCCAGCGCGCATTGCGTCTGGCTGCCGGCCCCGGCACAGTCCCCGCCCCAGGCCAGCACCCGGTAGCCGGGATCGGGCACCGCGGTGCATCGCACCCCGCTGCCGGCGGTGACGGTGCCGGCGCCGCAGCTGACCGCGCCATGACCGCTGGTGACGGTGGCGCTGACGGTAAAGCTGGCCGCGGGGATGGGCTCGAAACGCACGGTCGAGGCCTGATCGGCCTGGACGTTACTCAGGGCGCAGTGGACGGTGTGGCCGGTGGCGGCACAGGCGCCGGTCCAGGCCGCGACCTGATAGCCGCTGTCCGGCACGGCGGTGCAACTGGCGCTGTCGCCTTGCGGGACCGTGCTCGGCGCGCAGCTCACGGTGCCGTTGGCGCCGTCGACGCTGGCGATAACGCTATAGGTCGGCAGACCCTGGGACACAAAGGCCACGGTGGCGCGCTGGTCGGCCTGGATGTTGGTCAGGTCGCACTGCGTGGCCGAGCCGGCAGCGGCGCAGTCGCCGCCCCAGCTGTCGATGGCCCAGCCGGCGTCGGGCACGGCGGTACAGCTGCTGCTGTCACCAGCCGTGACCGTGGTCGGGGTGCAACTGACATGGCCATTACCGGCGCTGACGCTGGCGCTGACGCTGTAGTTGGCTGGCGGCAGCGGGGCGAAGCTGACGGTGGATGTCTTGTCGGCCTTGATTTTGGTCAGATAACACTGGGTCTGGGTACCCCAGCCGCTACAGTCCCCGCCCCAACTGGCCACCTGGTAGCCGGTATCCGGTACTGCGGTGCAGGTACTGGTACCGCCGGGGTTGACGGTGCTCGGGGTGCAACTGACCGCACCATGACCGAGTACGACGCTGGCGCTGACATGGTAGCTGCTGGGCGGGATGGCCGCGAAGCTGACGGTGGAGGTCCGATCCGCTTGGATATTGCTCAGCGCGCAGTGGGCGTTGGCGCCGGTGGCGGCACAGGCGCCGGTCCAAGCCTGCACCTGATAGCCGGCATCGGGCACGGCGTCGCAGCTACTGCTGTCGCCTTGGGGCACCGGACTGGGCGCGCAACTGACCGTGCCGTTACCGCCGCTGACCGTGGCGCCGATTGTGAAGGTCGGCACCGGCAGGGCGCTGAAGCTGACGCTTGAGACCTGGTCGGCCTGGATGTTGGTCAGGTCGCACTGGGCGGCGCTGCCAGTCGCGGCGCAGTCACCGCTCCACGCATCGACCTGATAACCGGCATCGGGCACGGCGCTACAGGTGCTGGCATCGCCGGCGGTCACACTGGTGGGGCTGCAGCTGACATGGCCGTTGCCGCCGCTGACCGTGGCGCTGACGCTGTAGCTGGCCGGCGGGATGGGCGCGAAGCTGACGGTGGCGGCCTGGTCGGCACGGATCTTGGTGAGGTAGCACTGGTCCTGACTGCCCCAGGAGGCGCAGGCATCGGTCCAGGCGGCGACCTGGTAGCCGGCGTCGGGCACGGCGGTGCAGGTGCTGTTGCCGCCCTTGCTGACCGTGGTCGGGCTGCAACTGACGCTGCCGTTGCCGCCAGTGACGTTGGCGCTGACGTGGTAGCTGGCCGGCGGCAGAGCGCTGAAGCTCACGGTGGAGCTCTGGTTGGCCTGGATGTTGGTCAGGCTGCACTGGGTATTGGTCCCGGCGCTGGCGCAGGCACCGCCCCAGCCCGCAACCTGATCGCCAGCGCTGGGGACGGCCGTGCAGCGACTGCTGCCGCCGGCGCTGACGTTGGCCGGGGTGCAGCTCACGGTTCCGTTACCCGCGCTGACCACTGCGCTGACCACTGCGCTGACACTGTAGGTGCTCGGCGGGATGGCCACGAAGCTGACCGTGGAGGTCTGGTCGGCCTGGATGTTCTTCAGCAGGCAGTAGGCATTGCTCCCGGTCGCCGCGCAGGCGCCGCTCCAGCTCTGCACCTGATAACCGGCGCCGGGCACCGCGGTGCAGGCGCTCTTGCCGGCGGCGCTGACCGTGTCGGGTGTGCAGCTCACGCTGCCGTTGCCGCCGCTGACCGTGGCGCTGACGCTATAGGTCGCGGGCGCGCTGGCCACGAAGCTGACTGTCGAGCCCTGATCGCTCTGGATGTTGGTCAGGATGCACTGGGCGTTGCTGCCGGCACTGGCGCAGGCTCCGGTCCAGCTCGCCACTTGGTAACCGGAGTCAGGTATAGCCGTGCAGGTGCTGCTGTCACCTGCGCTAACCGTCGCAGGCGTGCAGCTCACGCTGCCGTTGCCGCCGCTGACCGTGGCGCTGACGTTGTAGGTGCCGGCCCCAGTCCCGTCGACCGCAACCTGGTCGGGGGAGCTAGTGCTATTGGAGACGACCTCGATGATGCCGACCTCGACACCAGCACTGAGCGGCGTGAAGTCGACGTCGAAGGTGCAGCTGGTGCCAGGAGCGACGGTGGTGCCGCTGCAGCTGTCGTTCTGCACCACGAAGCCGCGTCCCTGAACGGTCGTCACGGAAGTGATGTCAAGCGGGATGCCGCCGCTGTCGGTGACGGTCACGGTCTGCGCGGCCGAGGTGCTGCCGACGGCGATCGTCCCGAACGAGAGGCTGGCGGGGGTGATGTTATCCACCGGGGCACCGCCGCGCCCGGACAAGGCGACGTCGAGCACGCGCCCGTTATCGTAGGGGATCTCAAGCGTACCTGTGTCGGCGCCGACCTGGCTGGGGTCGAAGCTGATCTCAATCTGACAGGTTCCCTGCCCGGCCAGGGTCGTCGAGGAGCAATCGTCGCCGACGATGCTGAACTGCACAGGGGTGACCGTGCCGCTGACCGCGGCGGCACCGATTTGGGCGTCCTGGATCGCCGTACCTGTGTTGGTGATGGTAACGGCGAGGTTCGCCACTCCGTTCTGAACGCCGAAGTCCAGGTGGGTGGGCGAGGCGCTCAGGCTGACGGCGGCAATGCCGTTGCCCGAGAGTGCGACGCTGGCCGAGGGGTAGCCGCTGGCGCCGGGGATGGTGAGGGTGCCGGTGGCCGGGCCGGTGGTGGTGGGGTTGAAGGTGACGTAGACGACGCAGGACGAGCCGGCTTGTGAAGATGGCGGGAGGGTCGTGCCGGAGCAGTTGCTGGATTGCACGGCGAAGTCGCCGCTGGCGCTGGGCTGCCCGAGCGGAAGGCTGCGGATCGGGCTCGCGTTCTTGACAAACACGAACTGCCTCGCACTGGCGGTGCCGACGGGTACGTCGCCGAAGTCTCGGCTGGTCGGGGTCGGCACCGGCGCCGGTGGCTCGACGCCGCTGCCGAGCAGGTTGACGCTGTCGGGCGAGGTGGCGCCGTCGGATTCCATCGTGAACAGGCTGGCGCGGGCGTTGAGCGCACTGGGAGTGAAGCGGATGCTGACCTGGCACTGGCTGCCGACCGGCACCGTCTGTGGATAGGTGTTGCCGCAGCTGTTGTCGCCGAGCTTGAAGTCCCCGCCCTTGAGCTTGAGCAGGTCGACGGTGAGCGGCCCGGAGCCGCTCGTGTTGTCGATGGTGATGGTGTCGGTCTTGCTGGCACCGAGCTCGACCTGGCCGAAGTCGAGTTTGTCCTTGGGGATGAGCTGGTCGCCCGTCACCCCGGTGCCGGCGGCATGCAGCGTCACCGGGAAGCTCTGCGGCGTGCTGCTCTCGGAGGTGGTATAGGTCAGGTCGAGCTGGACGTTGTCGGGGCCCTGCTGGGTGACGGTGAAGCGCACGGTGACGGTGCAGCTATTAAGGGTGCTGCCGCCGGTGAGGGGGCCGCTGGTGCAGTCCTCGCTGAGCACGCTGTACTCGCCAGCCGTGTCGCCGCTGATCGACACCGCGCTGATGTCCACCGAGGTGGAGAGGGAGCCGGTGCCGTTCTCGAAGGTGACGCTGCGGTCGATGGTCGTGCCGATGGCGCCGGAGCCGAAGTCGAGTGCGGTGGCGGAGCTCGAGAGGGCCGGGGAAGCGTACACGCAGGCAGGGTTGACGAGGTAGGTCCTTGCAGGCTGCGGATTGAGCCGGCTCTTGACCAGCACATCGCACTCACTGACTGCGTTGCGCAAGACGGCGACCGTCTCACTCACGCCGGTGATGCCGGCGAGCCCGGAGAGGTCGGTGAGCTGCGGGTTTGCAAAGACCTGAACCTCGCGGAGTGTCCCGCTCACGCCACCGAGTCCGTTCAGGTCCCGCAGGGCCGGGTTCTCTTCGACGAGCAGCTCGCTCCCGACGGACGCCAGGCTGGAGAGCGCATCCACATTCTCCAGCTTGTCGCACTTATTGATCCAGAGCTGGTCAGCGATGGACGTCAGGTTGTCGAGCCCGGCCAGATCGGTCAGCCCGTCCATGTCGAGAATCTGCAGAATCTCGAGGGCGGTGACCGACGACAGGTCCGTGAGCGTCGTCACGTTGGACAGGCGCGTGAGAAACAACTGGCTGAAGCCGCCGCCGGACAGCCCCGACAGCGGGTTGGCGCCGCTGAGTCCGGTCATGCCTGTCAGGGTGACAATATTGATGTCCCGGATCGGTGCGAGCTCGGCGGGCGAGATGCCCGCCAGATCCTCCAGCGCGACCCCGTCGAGGACCGGGAATGCCGCCGGGGTGATCGCGAGGAGGTCGGGAAGCGCCACATTTCCCAATCTCAGGCGTGAGGCGTTCGGCATCGCCGGCAGGGCGACGAGGTTCGAGATGGCTTGCAGGGTAACACTCTCGGTTGCCTGCGACGCGAGCCGCTTCAGCGTATCCAGTTGGTCCGACTGACTAGTGTCGAGGTCAACCTGACTCAGCGAGAGCCTTCGTGACGGAACCGGCACGCTGTCCCACTGGGTCCGATCCGTCAGTGGAAACCCGATGACGTTCAGATCCTCGATGGAGTCATTGGCGATGTTCCAGGCGGGGAGCTGGGTGATCTCGTCCGATGTGAGCGCGAGCGTCGTGTAGCAATCTGCGGGATCTAAAGCCGGCTGGCAATTCCTGGGTCCGATGCTGGTGAGACTCGCCAAGCCGCTGATATCGGTGAGCCGGTCGGGCTGGCCTGGGATGGCCGCCTTGACACTCAGTGACCCGACGTGGGCCACGTTGACGAGGCCGTCGAGGCTGGTCGGCGCGCCGATGTTCGAAAAGGACAGCAGCAGCTCCCCGTCCACCCGGGTCAGCTGACCCAGCGGCAGATAGAGGATCGTCTCAGCGCGTTTTATCGAGATCTCGAGATCGCCCGCCACGGTGGTGCATGGAAAGCTGTCGACGGCCGCTTGGGTATTCAGCACCAGCGTCAGCGTCGGGTCCGCGCAGTCGGCCTGCGTAAAGGGCGGACCCTTCCTGGCGGCCTGCGCGCCGGTCGAGAGCAGTAGTGCGAGCAGCGCCAGCGCGGCGAGGTTGACGAACCCAAGTCCGAAGCGAGATCTCATTAGGGGAGCCTCATGCAGGCAAATAACAATCATCCGATTCTAATGTGCTTCAAGGCAAAAGGTGTATAAATCCGGCAGGAATTCCCGCTGACCGCGGAGGGCAGCGGCGATGAGGGATCGGGACCGGCGGCAAAGATCGCCGGGCGCAAGCGCTCCTCGCATCGGCGAAGCGCATTGGTTTGGCTGGCTTGTTCTCCCCTCAAGACGACACTGCGCGCATGCTCGATCACGGCGGATGGCTAGGAGGTGTCGTGCCCCAAAGCGATCTGCGGTGGGGCGATGATGGACTGATAGAGCACCTCCCAGCTGGGGACGAGGCACAGATCGAAGCGGTTGCGCAGTTTGCGCCACAGCCGCGTCTTGGTCTTGGCGGCGGTGACGGCGGCTTGAAACGGCCGGCAGCAGCGCTGTTGGATCTGATCGATGAGGAAGGCCAGCATCATCAGGTGCATAAGCACGGTGCTGAGAGACTGGTAGCCGTGACCGAAGTTGTGCTCGAAGTGGTCGCCCTGGTTCTTGAGGGTATTGAAGGTCTCGTTTTCGACTTTCCAGCGTGCGCGTGCTCCTCGCATCAGCGTCATGAGGTTGCTTTCAGTGATCGGGAGATCGGTGACCCAAGAGAAGTGCTTCACCGTGC
>NZ_JAAIJQ010000329.1 GCF_010820565.1 Thiorhodococcus minor
CATCGTCAGCGAAGCGGACCATGAAGGCCCGCCCGCGCAGGCGCGGCTTGACGGTGTCCTCGAACCAGCGGTCGAGGACTTCGTGCAGGTAGAGATTCGACACCAGCGGGCTGATCACACCCCCTTGCGGGCTGCCCCGCTCGGGATGGTGGATGACCCCCTCTTCCATGACGCCGGCGTGCATCCATTTGCCCAGCACGCGACGGATCACGCCGTCACGTACCCGTTGGTCGAGAAAGGCATGCAGATGGCTTCGCTCCATGCTGTCGAAGAAGGCTTGGATGTCGAGGTCGATCACCCAGGCACCGCGCAGGTCCATGACCCCGTCCCACAAGGCTTGCAGCGCCTGGTGGGCGCTACGTCCTGGACGGAAGCCATAGGAGCCGTCCAGAAAGTCCTGCTCGTAGACCGGCTCCAGCACCATCAGCACCGCCCGTTGGAGGATCTTGTCTTCCAGAGTCGGTATGCCAATGGGCCGGGTCTTCTTCGTTCCATCCTTGGGGATGTGAACGCGTCGCACCGGTGGCGCCTGATAACGACCGCTCTTGAACCGTTCGAGCAGGTCGCTCAGGTTCTCGTGCAGCCGCGC
>NZ_JAAIJQ010000330.1 GCF_010820565.1 Thiorhodococcus minor
AGCCAGCCGCTGCTGGCCCGCATCAGCGATCCCGAGCAGCTCGAAGAGCTCGCCGATCAACTCCTGCTCAGCCCCGATGGCGACACCTGGCTTACCCAGCTCAAACGCGCATCTTGAGCCATCCCCCGGTGCAAAAAGCCATCGGCAAACTGCGCGCGATGAGCGCCGATGAAGAAGAACGCGACTGGGCCGAGGCGCGCCCTCAGCGACGCCCAGATCGCCCAAGCAACCGGGCTCACACTGGCCCAAGTCGAAGCCTTGCGTGCGGTCAAGCCGCAGGGCTAAACCGCCAACGGCAGTAAAGACCCCGTCCGTATAACTACGCTACAATGACAGCCAATCAGCGTGCAATCAGGGCTTCCCGCCCTAACAATTGCAAGCGAACCTCATCCTGTCCAGTTTGACAATGAAGCCTTTCCGAAGGATTTAAGACAAGGAAGACGCCGCGCAATGCCAAAAACCGCCCTCATCACCGGCATTACCGGCCAAGACGGCAGCTACCTCGCCGAATGCCTGCTCGAGAAGGGCTACGAGGTCCACGGCATCAAGCGCCGCGCCTCGCTGTTCAACACCCAGCGCGTCGACCACA
>NZ_JAAIJQ010000331.1 GCF_010820565.1 Thiorhodococcus minor
CAGGGCGAGCGCGTATAAATTCTCAGCCCAAGAGGACCTTAGCGCGGTAATCATCGTTCCAAGTGGCCTTGCGACGCTTCTTCGACATGCGCAGCTTCGACGGTTCTTGCTCGAACAGATTCATGCAGAGATGACGGATGCCGGTCAGAATCGCGGGGGCATGGCCTTTTGTGATGCGGTTGGCGTCTTCGCGGAAGAGGACATCCAAGCGCCAGTGCAGTTTGTTCTCGATCCCCCAGTGACCACGCACGGCTTCGGCGAAGCGTTTGGCCTGCGCCGGGATGGAATTGATGAAGTAGCGCCGTTCGAGGCTGTGCTCGCCATTGCTCCAGCATTCGCGCTCGACCATCCCGAGGCTGCGTAGCCCCTTCCAGCGTTCGGTTTCGGATAAGGTATTGAGGTCTTCGCTGATCCAGTAACGGCGCACTTCCAGACGTCCGTGATCCTTGTCGGTCTCGCTGATGAAGTCGTGCGCGACACCGGCAAAGTCACCCTCGAGCGCGGTGGTGAAGAAATCCGCGACCTCCTCGTGGAGCGTGCCCTGGTTGCCCTTGAGGCCGAGCACATAGTCTGCACCC
>NZ_JAAIJQ010000332.1 GCF_010820565.1 Thiorhodococcus minor
GGATCGCGCAAGGCGTTCTGCTGCGCGAGCCAGGCAAAGATCTCCGCGTTCTGCGCCGCGGTGGTGTCCTCGGCGTCCCGCTTGAGGCAGGCGCGCACATGCTTGTCCAAGGGCTTGGGGCGCGCGACGCTCGCCGGCGCGGCGGCATCAGCAAACAGCGCCGCAAGCACCTGCGCAGGTGTGCGCACGCACGGCGCGATCCCATAGACCGCGCCCAGAATCGCCATCTTCTTCTTGCCCCGCTCGCCACCGGTCTCGCCCGGGCGCATGCACACGCCTTTACCGTCGACGCTATCGACCAGAATGGCCCCGGGCGGCAACGGCGTCGGCGCGGGCAACTGCTCCCAAAACGCCTCCCCCTGGGCGCTCAGATGCAGCTGATCGCGCTCGAGGGTCTGCACCGATTGGCGCACCCCCAAAAACCGCTCGAGGAACTGCGCGGCTTGGGCATAGGGCATCGCCTGCATCAGCTGGGCATTCCAGTCCTGCAGCAGATAGGACGTGCACGCCTCAGGCAACTGCAGCTGTGCATCCAAGGGGATCGCCTCCAGTTTTTGTCCCTCGCGC
>NZ_JAAIJQ010000333.1 GCF_010820565.1 Thiorhodococcus minor
AATAATGCGTCTTCACAGGAACCTTGTAGGAGCATGCCGATGAAGCGTTGCAACGCTATCAGTCTCAACACCGAAGAAGCGCAATCCCTGTCGTGTATTTCTTTCCGTGTACGACCAGATCAAGCAGGCGCTCTTCTCGCCTGAGTGGATCGAACGCTTTCGCCGGTCTGAGAACGCCTTCACCCGCACGCGCGACCTTCCCTTCCACCGCCTCGTCAGCTTTCTGCTGAATCTGCGCAAAGGCAGTACCGAACAGGAGCTCAAGGGCTTCTTTGCCACGCTCGAGGAGCAACCGCTGGCTTCGGCCACACCCACCGTCTCAGGTCTGTGCAAAGCCCGCCAGCGCCTCTCGGCGGAGATCTTCCCCGCCTTGAACCGCCAGGCCATCGAGACCTTCCGCGCCGGCTGGGCGACACCCTTGTGGCACGGCTTTCGGCTCCTCGCCGTCGATGGCACCACGCTGCGCCTTCCCAACCATTCGGCACTCGAGGGCTACTTCGGCGCCCAGCCCAGCGGTCCGGTGCTCGCGCGCGCCTCGATGCTCTATGACCTCGGCCATGAGCTGG
>NZ_JAAIJQ010000334.1 GCF_010820565.1 Thiorhodococcus minor
TCGGCCCGCCGCGTTGAGGTCTTTCAGAAGGAGATCGGATCGTCGAAATCGTCGTTGAAGAGGTCGCCCTGACGCTCGCGGTAGGCTTCTTCTTCGGCGTCGAGCTCACTGAGCCAGTGCTGCACGGCCGTGCCATAGTGGGCGTCGATCTGCTCGAGCAGATCTTCGAGGAGGGCGTGGACGAACCACGCTTGCTCGGGCGACCAGGTGGTGGGCAGCGAGAGCGTGAAGGGCTCGGGGATGTGCGTCATGGGGCGACCTCCTCGCGGGCGGTTTGGACATGCTCGGCGCTGACCTGGCGGGCCTGCTCCAGGGCGGCACTGGTGAGCGCATAGTGGGCCAGGCGATTGACCTTACGTGGCATCCCCTGAGTGGCCTGGAACAGCGCCTCGACGGCCGCGGGCTCGAATAGCGGCAGCTCACAACCGGCCAGGCGCAGACGATGGCTCAGATACTCCGGCAGCTCCTCGCGGGTCAGTCCGCTCAAGTGATGGCGCACCACGATGCGTTGGGCGAGCGACTCATGCACCGCCATGCTCAGACGCCGGCGCAGCTCCGTGAGTC
>NZ_JAAIJQ010000335.1 GCF_010820565.1 Thiorhodococcus minor
GGCGCGCGCTCATAGCGCTTGGACGGGATGGCCAAGACCCGTTCGATCAGGCCACTGTGCTCGGGGACTTCGAGGGCGGCATAGCGAAAGAAGGAATGGATGGCGGCCAATCGGACGTTGCGGCTGCGCGCGCTGGTGCCGCGGCTGGCCTGCAGGTCGTCGAGAAAGACCGCGATCAGTGCGGCATCCAGATCTGGCAGGGTGAGCTGCGAGGGGCCTTTATCCAGGCCGCTCTGCGCGTCGCGCAGCAGCAGGAAAAAGGTGTCGCGATAGCTGGCGATGGTATGGGGGCTGACATGCTTGTGCTTAATCAGGCGCTCGGTGAAGAAGCGCTCCAGCAAGATCGGGAACGTGAGGGGCGCGCTCATGGCCACACCTGCAGTGGCAGGCCCTGTTCCAAGCGGTCCAAGGCGAGCTGGAGCAATTCCGGGGTGGCCGAAAGGTACCAGAAGGTATCGGCCACCTTCACATGCCCCAAATAAGTCGACAGTTCCGTTGCAGATGCCGTTCAACATCGACCTCCTCACGATACCAGCGCAACAGCACCTCAACCGCAAAGCGGTG
>NZ_JAAIJQ010000336.1 GCF_010820565.1 Thiorhodococcus minor
GGGTGTCACTTCGCCCGCCATGGCACCTATGCGCGCGTCTCGCCGCCGGGCACCCGAGTGGCGCGCTTCTACTGTCCGGAAGGTCACTGCACCTTCAGTCTGCTGCCGGACTGTCTGGCCGCGCATCTCTCGGGCACCTTGAGCGAGGTCGAGGCGCTGGTGCGCGCGGCCGAGCAGGCGCCGAGTCTGGAGGCGTTGTGCGACAGCGAGCGCCTGGACATTGAGCTGCCCGGGGCGTTGCGCTGGATACGCCGTCGCGTGCAGGGCGTGCATGCGCTGCTCACGACGCTCAAGGGTCTGCTCGGTGCGGCCTTCGTGTCGGTGGCGCCGACGCTGACGGCCTTTGGCGCCCACCTCGGGGTGGCCGAGGTGCTGGTGGCCTTGCGCGGGATCGCCGCGTCCTGGCTCGGGCAGCTGCCCGCACCGCTCGGATTCCGGGCCCGGTGCCGTGCACGGGCGAGTATGGGTCAAGACCTCCAACAGGAGGCGGGGCCGGACCCGCCAGGGTGGGCGGCGTAGCGTCGCGGGCGCAGGCAATGGGCCTGCGTCATCCGGAGC
>NZ_JAAIJQ010000337.1 GCF_010820565.1 Thiorhodococcus minor
GAAAGAACTCGATTCATTGCTCACGTTGAATTTTCAGGCATTCAAGAAATGTGATCTTGTGCCTATATGAAGTATAGGATGTCACCAGCTCAATCCTGAGCACGGGTCCGTCTGTCCCCTCGTATTCATAAGCCTTGAGGTAGCGGGAAGAATCAGAATCCCCGTGAACCATGGACGGAAAGCTGTATTCACTGACCGACCCCGCACAATCCCGGTGCGTGATGTTGTGCTGCACCTTCGGGCGATAGATGGCGAGGTCTGCAAGGCGAACCCCCACATAATCACACGCGAAATCGACTCGCGTGAGCTTGACAGAGCTGAAGTCGGCTAGGAACGCTTCCTTGAGGACTTCGAGCAGTCCCCGAATCAGGTCAAAGTCCCCCGCCTGCCGATAGATGGTCTGGCGTCATCTCGACGCGAAAGAAATTCCCCTTCGGGGTGACGGGATTGAACATGATGTCTAAGACCACTGAAGTTTCGCCGTTTCCCTCATGCCACGAGCCGCATCACCTCTGAGATGAAGGATTTTCGCTGGGCTTTGCC
>NZ_JAAIJQ010000338.1 GCF_010820565.1 Thiorhodococcus minor
ACCTATGCGCTCAGTGGCGACGTCCAGGTCGACGACGTCTATCTCGGCGGTGAGCTCACGGGCGGCAAGGCCGGGCGCGGCTCGGAGAACAAAGTCCCCTTCGTCGCGGCGGTGTCCCTCACGCCTGAGGGGCATCCGCTCTACACCAAAATGGCCCCCGTGCCTGGCTTCACCATTCAGGCCATTGCCAGCTGGGCGGCGAGCGATTTGACGCCCGGATGCCAGGTGACCTCCGATGGCCTGGCCTGTTTTGCTGGCGTGACGCAGGCCGGCTGCCAGCACACCGCGATCGTCGTCGGTTCCCGTAAGCCCAAGGACCTTCCCGAATTCAGTTGGGTCAACACCGTCCTTGGCAACCTCAAGACCAGCTTCGGCGGGGCCTACCACGCCTTCGACTTCGCCAAATACGGCACGCGCTACCTGGCAGCGTTCGCCTATCGCTTCAACCGGCGCTTCCACCTCGACAGGATTCACAATCGCTTGCTTGTCGCCGCAGTCGCCATCGGACCACGTCCCGAGCGCTGGCTCCGTCAA
>NZ_JAAIJQ010000033.1 GCF_010820565.1 Thiorhodococcus minor
TCGGGCAAGGTGTTGATCGACCCGAACGTGGGTCCGGATGAGACCGACTCCGATGCCATCGACCAGGGCAATGGCGTCTCGATCATTCCTGACATTGATGTGGTTGCCGATCAAGACACGCCGAACAACGACGCCGGTGTGGCAGCACCGGTTCCATGTTTGGCAACTATCGTTGGTGACACCTCAATGTATGAGGGGCAAGTGAAGTCCTTCCAGGTGCAAGTTGACAATGCCGTAACCGAGGATACAACATTCTTCCTCGACATACGCGACTTGGGCGCGAACTACCAGTCGGGGTACACTTCCGGTATTCAAAATCAAGACATCATGTGGGGTGGGTACTATTCGGTAGTATCCTGGTGGAGTACGCAGTATGTTTACGGCAGGGTGCCTAATGCCACGGATGCTCGGTACGGAGATCGTCCTATGGTCGGTCCAGCCTATGCGACTTGGGACTATTCGACATCGATGAATGGTATGTGGGATGATCAGTACATCAGTTTGACGATCAAGGCTGGGCAAACAAAGTCTGATTCATTCCAGGTGTCCGCATGGAATGAAAAGATCACGACTGACAACTTAATCCACAGCTCTACCGCAGGCATTGAGTACAACGAGTATTTTTCGATCAACATCAATAGCGTGTCGGGAGACGACTGCGTTACGATCGCGGAACAATCCCAGATGGTGCAGATCATCGATCAATCTTGGATCAATCGCGTCTCTCCTGTTGCGCTCGATCTCAATGGTGATGGCAAAATCGATGTCACCGGTGAAACCTCCTCTCGCCTAAAGGACCCCGAAGCCGATCTAGGTCGTACGGTACAGTTTGACATCGATGCCGATGGCGACCTGGACACGATCGAGTGGATCGAGTGCACCGGGGATGGTCTCCTGGTCGATATGTCCAAAATTGGCGCCGATGGCACTATAGACGGCTCTGCGCTATTCGGTGACGACGCCGGTCGGTACGCGAACGGTTACGAGAACCTCGCGCAGCACGATGATAATGGTGATGGTCTTGTTTCGGGTGCCGAGCTTGAGGGTATTGGTCTGTGGATCGACGATGGCGATGCGGTTTTGGAAGACGGTGAACTCCAGTCTGCCGCCGAAGCTGGTATTGCTTCTGTGTCTACGCAGATGGAGATCGTGTCGGACGACAAAGGGCGGGATTTGATGCGCTCGACCGCCAGTACCACCGACGGTGAGGAAATTATGTCGGAAGATGTCTGGTTCGCCACCACGACCGAAGATATCTTGGATATAGCTGCAGATCCGGCAGTCGCGGCCGCTAATCTTGATCTGATGACCGAAGCGTGTATGGATGATCTGGGTTAGTAGGTGCATACCTCGTTGTAGGGCGAGGTAAAGAAGATGTGGGCCCGCGATAGTCTATATCGCGGGTCTATTGGTTTTTGCGCTCGGAGTTTGTGAATGCTTCGAGTGTTTGCACTGAGAACGCCGGATCGTTGGCCTGCAGCGCAGGCTAAGCTGGTTTGCTGTCAATACAGTTTGTGGTTTCTACTATGGCAACAACAAGTAACAACGGTAGCTCGATGCCGGCTATTGGCGACTCGGGGTTTCAAGTGCCCTTGTGGTCACGCCCACTGTTGTTGTTTTCACTCTTCGTTAATTTGCTGTTGCTCGCACCCGCCATACATCTCTTGCAAATGTACGATCGCGTGCTGGTGTCGCAAAGCTTCGATACCTTAATCTACATCACCGTAATCGCCGTAGTTGCCTTGTTATTCTATGCCATTGGCGAGGTTGTCCGATCGCGTCTGGCGACCCGCATTGCACATGGGTTTATCGCTAAATATTCTGACACTATCTTTGATTTTCTGGTGCATGATCGTGCGAACTCACTCGATGCCACCAAGGTACTCAAGGATCTCAACACCATTCGTGCGTTCTTGAGTGGTCGGCAGTACATCACGATACATGATCTACCGTTTTTTCCGATCTTTTTGGCGTTTCTATTCCTGCTGCATATGACCTTGGGGCTGGTTGCCGTGGTCGGTATCGCAATGATGGTCGGTATCGCGTTGTCCAACTCCGCGCTGACGAAAAAGGCCCGGGACGAATCCGGTGACGCGAGCAGCGAGGCCAGTTCGTTTTCGCTGACGGTGATGCGGCGTACGGATGACATCCGTGCCATGGGGTTGCTGCCTTCTATTATGCAACGCTGGGGTGGAAAGACCGCCACATCGTTGAATGCCGCTGATCGGGCGTCAAAGAGCGCCGCCGCTTTTTATGGCATGAGCCGATTTGTTCGTCAGGCGTTGCAAGTGTTGGTAATGGCTTGGGGTGCGAGCCTGGTTCTGGGTGGCGATATGTCCGGCGGCATGATGTTTGCCGCCAGCATGCTGCTGGGTAAGACGCTGATGCCGATCGAGCAACTGATTGGCGGCTGGGACGGGCTGATCAGTTTTCGCAAAGCCAGAAATTCCATAAAGACGGCGACCGCAAAATCCCAGAAAGCAACCTTGGTTGAGCTACCGGCACCCGAGGGATTCTTGAGCGTCGAAAATTTGGTGTTTCATCCCAATGCCGATACCGGGCGAAAGCCGGTGGTTGACGATGTCTCTTTCGAGCTCAAGCCAGGCCAGATACTGGCATTGATGGGGGCTTCGGGTGCCGGAAAATCCACTGTTTCACGCTTGATCGTCGGTGCTATCGCACCGACCTCAGGTTACATAAAGCTCGATGCATTCGATATTGCCCAATGGCCGGAATGGCAGCGGGGTCGGGCCATTGGGTATGTACCTCAGGATATATTACTGTTCCCGGGTACAATCGCTGAGAACATCGCCCGACTGGAAATCCAGCCCGACGATGAGGCGCTGGTACGTGCGGCCAAATTGGCCGGCGTTCATGAACTGATTGGTCATTTGCCTGACGGCTACAACACGATGCTCGGTCCGGACAAAACCCCGCTATCAGGTGGTCAAAGACAACGCATAGCCTTGGCGCGAGCCTTTTATACCGAGCCGAAAGTTCTGATCTTGGACGAGCCCAACGCGCACTTGGATGCGACCGGAGATAAAATCCTGATGGCATCCTTGAAAGCCGCCAAAAAACGAGGCGTTGCCATACTCATTATTTCTCAGCGTAAATCTATTACCCATGTCGCCGACCGTTTGATTGTGATGGCGAACGGCAAGATCACCGCGCAAAAGTACAGGAATCCACGCTATGCTTCCGCAAACAAAATGCTGTCCCCAGGCGAAAGTAAGCCAACAGGAGGGAAAAACTCAAGCGGTCGAATTTTGAAACCAAGGCAATTGCAGAAAGCGCAACCGGACCATGCCGACAAGTCGTCGAATAGAGGCAAAACGGCAGCCGTTCATAGACCTGGCAGCGGAGCCGCCTCGCGACCGGCGCGGCGCTCAGCGATCACACCGGCCAGATAGGGCCAAGGCACATGGCCGCGTTTAGGACAGGTTTCGATCACGCTGGCCGACACGGTGAAGGTGCGCGACCCGGCCTCGCAGCGCGTGCCCATCATGAGGCGTCGCGCGATCACCCAATGGCGCAGCGCCCGCTCGGCTTCGTTATTGGTGATCGGCCACTGGGGATTGTCCAGCACGCGAAAGATCGCCTCCCAGTCGTTCCAGAGCTCGACGGCCAAGGCGCGCGTCTTGGCGTGGCGGTGCCCGAGCAGGCGCACGCAGGCGGCATGCAGATCGTCGAGCAACGCGGCATGGAGGGAGGGCAAATCGACCGGCGGGCCGTCACGCGCGGCATGGATGACGCCAATCAGGGTGTCGAAGGCGTTTTGGACCTGATGCCCGAAGGCTTGGGCCTCGCGATCGTAGCTGTCGATCAACCCCTGCGCCTTGCGCGTGAGGTGCGCCCAGCAGCGCAGGCGCTGGGGCAGATGGCGATAGACCTGCCAGCCGTCGCTCATCAGCCAGCCGGTGAAGCCCGCCAGGAGGCGATCGAGGACCTCACGCCCGCGCTTGCCGACCACGAACAGGGTGACGGTGGCACTGGTGAAGACCCACAGCCACAGCAACTCGGCGCCTTGCGGCCAGGAGGTCTCATCGGCGTGCAGCAGGTCTCTGTCCACCACCGCCTCGATCAGGTCTTTCTCCAACGGTGCCGCCGCGGCGGCGGCCTCGCGCAGGGTGCGATCCAGGGTGCCGACGCTCAGGCTCAATGCCAGCCAGTCGTGGAGAAACTCCCGCATCCGCCGTCGCGATAGGCGAAAGCGCAGATGCAGGGCGACGATGCGGGTCGCGAGCCCCGGCCCGACCAGACGCCATCGCTTAAGGTCGCCGGCGCTAAAGTTGGATCTTCGACCCGCCCTTCGCCGGGGCGTGCGCGCCTGTGATGACCGCAGGCGCAGGTGGTTTCATCGAGACGATGATCGGTGACCTGCAGGTGCAGGCCCGGTTGCTCGGGATCGCCCCACACCAGATCGACCGACTGAAAGCCGGCATAGGCGACACGGGGCGCGCCGGCCGGCAGCGCCTCGGCGCAGGCCTCGAAGGCGCTGGGATGATGGTGCCGCGTCTCCTGGGCCCGCAGGACCTGGGTGCGCCCGAAGCCGGGCGCGCCAGGTTGCTTGCCGGCTTTGCGCTTGGGTTTCTCGCTCGACGCGCGCGCTGGCGCGTGCGTCTTCAGGGGGGTCGGGCGGATCTTCCGGGGGCGTGGTCGTTTCGTCGTCCCGAGCCAGGGTGGTCGTGTCGCCCTCCGCCCCGTCCGGCGCCTTCGCCTCCCCCGCCCACGGGCGCTCCCAGGGCGCACGACTGCTGGGCGGACTAGAACTCTTGGCCGGATTCCGATGCAACCGTTTGCGCGCTTCTTTCAGGCCGTCCAACAGCCGCAGCGACAGGCCACGCAACCCATCATCGTCCAAGGCCTGGACGTTGGCTTCATCAAGCTGACTGAGGCTGTGGTCGCTCAGATGCATCGGTCAGGGGCGCGGTCTCATCGGGCGGCGAAGATAGGCTCATCCTGGCCAGGCCGGGTGGTTGCGGTCAAGGGGGGACTCTGTACGGCTACGCAAAACGATGCGCCAGTACGTGGCAGGAAGTTTTAAAACATGACGAAACCATCAGTGGTTCATCATTGGGCGGATACCGTCGCGGTTGAAACAGCCAGCATCACTAGAGTGGGACTGCTGACAGTTGGCGCCTTTATAACAATTTTCGGGCTTTGGGCTGTTTTATTTCCGCTGTCTTCGGCCGTGATCGCAATGGGGTCGGTCATTCCGGTTGGTAAAAGTAAAACTGTACAACACCCCACCGGGGGGACGGTGATTGAAATTCACGCGGTCGATGGCCAAGTTGTCGAGCCCGGAGCCCCGATCGTGACGTTGGACCCCATTATCGATCAAGCCGAACTGGGTCGCTTGCAAAGTCGATACGCCTTGCTGCAAGCCATCGAAGCACGTCTGGTTGCGCAGTATGCCGACGAAGCATCCATTCGTTTTCCTGGCCATTTTCATAATTCGGACGAAATGACATCGGTAAGACTTGCCGAATCCTTGTATAAGATCAGGTACGATCAGCTCATGGCCGATCAGCAAAGTGAATTTGATGACAATCGTGAGTTATTGATCAAAGAACTGTCTGAGCTCGACCAGCAAGTGAGTTCTGCACGCGGTCAGCTCAAGGGTCTGAAAAGCCAGAAAAACAACACTATCAAAGAACGAAAAAACCTTGCCAAACAGATAAAGCGCATTCAGCCATTGCTGAAAGAGGGTCACTATGCGCGCAACGAGGCCGATGAACTTGAGCGACTGTTTTTACGCTTGAGTGGCGAGCTGGATCGTCTGAACACCGAGATTACCGAGTTGGAATTTCGCGTTAGTGAAATACTTGACAGAAAGGCCGCGACCATCGCCGGGCGGCGTGGCGAGATCAGTCGTCAACTGTCCGAAACTCGCGGCGAGATGGATAGCGTCAAAAACCAGATCTCGGCGGCCGGTAACACCGTTGAAAAAAGCGATATCCGCGCATCAGCCGGCGGTATATTGACAAAGTCCGCAGTAAATACCATCGGTGGTGTCATCCGCCCGGGCGAAGTGATCGCAGAAATCGTACCGGTTGGTGGCTACAAGATCGAAGCACGAATCGCGCTACGGGATGTCGACTACGTTCAGACCGGACAGGACGCGAACGTCGTGATCACGGCATTCAATCGCCAGTTGAACGATCCTATACCCGCTACAGTAGATTATGTTGCCGCGGATTCAGAGGTAGATGAAAAAACCGGCGAAGAATATTTTACGGCCCGGTTGACCTTGGTCGAAACGCCTAATGTAATCCAGCAGTTGAATAATCTTCGCGCGGGGATGCAGGGCGAAGTCTATATCACTACCGGTGAGAGAACCTTTCTCAACTACGTACTGAAACCCTTGTCCGATGGGTTCAGGCGCGCGTTCCGAGAAAGCTGAATAGTTACTAAAACTGAAGTTTTTCGGTTCTGAGAACGCCCGGCTCGGCAGCGACTTGCGGTCCTGGGGTTCCGGTGGGGTTTGCGCGAAAACGGGCAAAACCCTCGAGAACTCCCCCCGCCTAGGCGCGGAACCCCCTCCAATAGGGCAAAACTTCAGTTACTAATAAATTCAAGTAATGTAACTTTACCTGATTACCCAGAATACTCGGCTATCGTCAGCAGCTGGGCGTGCGGCCGTCCTATTCTGAAACTGGAGCAAGGAGGGCCAGTCGCGCAAAAAAGAGCCGCGACGGCAGGGTGTGTGGCTGCCGTGCGACCCAGTTGGCTTGCTGCTCGGAAACTGAGGGGCGAGGACCCTAGCTCGGGGTGCCGTCGTCTTCGGGGGCTGACTCAGGGATGATCGTTCGCTTCTTGCTTTCGTTGCGATTGACCAGGGCGATCAGGAAACCGCCGCAAAGGACGCTGGACGACAGGCCCAGCAGGGTGAGGGCATCGAAGCTCATGCGCAGGTCTCCGTTCTCCGTTGGTCGAAATGCATCTCCTTGACCCTCGAGCACGGACGCCTGTGAAGCGAGGTACCGACGTAAACCGCCATTCTACTTTGCGGGTCTGTGGCTATGTTGCACGCAAGCCGTTAACAGAGTATTTCGGCATCTGCTAATGTTGTAACAAATTGTTTCTAAGATTCCGGCCACACGGCCGAGCGCGATGTCCTTATGCTTGATCGAGTGTTGCGAATCCTCGTCGTGGACGATGACCCGGGGCTCCGGGCGCTGTTGAGCGACTATCTCGCGCGCGAGGGATTCGCGGTGGCCGGCGCCGAGGACGGGGAGGCCATGGACGCCTGGATGGCGGAGAACGAGACCGATCTCGTCATCCTCGATCTCATGCTGCCCGGCGACGACGGGCTGACGCTTGCGCGCCGGCTGCGCGCCAAGACGGACGTCCCCATCATCATGCTCTCAGCTCGTGGCGACGAGGTGGACCGTATCGTCGGCCTGGAGGTCGGCGCGGACGACTATCTCCCCAAGCCTTTCAATCCGCGCGAGCTACTGGCGCGTATCCGCGCGGTGATGCGGCGCCGTCAGCCGGCCCGGGAGGACGACGAGCGCGAGCAGGACATCATTCGGTTCGGCCCCTACAAGCTGGATCTCGCACAGCACGAGCTGAGGCGCGGCGACGAGCTGGTCGGCTTGACCAGCGGCGAGCTCGATCTGCTCCGCGTCCTCGCCGAGCATCCGGATCGCGTTCTCGACCGCGACCGACTGCTCGATCTGCTCAAAGGCTACGAGCGCTCGCCGTTCGACCGCAGCGTGGATGTGCAGATCGCCCGGCTTCGCGCCAAGATCGAGCCCGAGACCAAGCATCCCAGATTCATCCGCACCATTTGGGGCAAGGGGTACATGTTCACGCCGGCAGGAGATTCATGAGGCTGCTGCGGCGTCTCGTTCCGGCGACGCTGTTCGGCCGTGCGCTCCTGACGCTGATCGTCACCTTCGGCGCCTTCGCTCTGGTCACCTCCTCGGCCCTCGTGTTCTATGCCCTGATCCCGGTGGCGCATCGCTCCGCGTCCGACCTGGCCAGCATCATGGTCCTCTCGGCGCGCACCTTGACCCAGCTGCCGCCCGACCTGCGCGA
Source organism: Thiorhodococcus minor (assembly GCF_010820565.1). GTDB lineage: Bacteria > Pseudomonadota > Gammaproteobacteria > Chromatiales > Chromatiaceae > Thiorhodococcus > Thiorhodococcus minor. The sequence goes on from NZ_JAAIJQ010000033.1 coordinate 8,047, forward strand.
CGAATACAGGAACCGGCTCGCGACGGAATACCAGATTCGCCTTGCCGAGGAGCGGCCTCTGGCGGATTCCCGGCGCTATTTCTTCCCTTATCTCAAGCGCGTCGAAGAGGCCCTTTCGCAGCGTCTGGCGCACAGGGTCGAGATCGTCACCAGCGTCGCCAACGGCGAGCGCTGGTTTTGGGCCGCCATTGGGGTTGGCGAGGAAACGCTCTGGACAGGCTTTCCGCGCAGCCGCATCGGCACACGGCCGTTGCAGGGCCTCGCGGTCGTCGTCTTGGTGGCTGTCTTTCTCATCATCGTGACCACGGTCATTTTGGCGGGGCGTGTGTCGCGTCCGCTGCGGCGTCTCGCCGAGGCGGCGGAGCAGGTTGCGCTCGGCTTCTCTCCCAATCAGCTGTCGGAGACCGGGCCGCGCGAGCTGGCGAATCTGGCCCGGCAGTTCAACGAGACCAGCCGCCAGATTCGCGAGCTGCTGGCGAACCGCACCATGCTGCTGGCTGGCATCTCGCACGACCTGAGAACACCGCTCACTCGCCTGCGGCTTGCGGTCGCCATGCTTCCCCAGGGCACGTCGCCGGATCTGGTGGCCCGCCTGGAGCGTGACATCGACGAAATGGGCGCGCTCATCACGCAAGCCGTGGAGCTTGGCAAGAACCTCGGCGCCGGACGGCGCGAGGTCGTCGATCTTCGCATCCTGGTCGAAGAGCTCATCGTCGGTCAGCCCCGTGTGATCTCGGAAGGCGGTCCGAGATGCCACTGCCGGGTGGATGCCCTCGCCGTAAGGCGGATCGTCGGTAACCTCTTGGAGAACTCCCTGAGGTATAGTCGGGACCTCGTCGAGGTCTATCTGGACTGCCAATCCAGTCGGCCGGTGATCTTCGTGCTCGACCGTGGCTCGGGCATTCCGGAGGGCGAGCTGGAGGCCGTGCTCCGGCCTTACTATCGGCTCGAGGGCTCGCGCAATCGCGCGACCGGCGGCACTGGGCTGGGTCTGGCGGTGGCCCATCAGCTGGCGCTGGCGAACCAGATCGAGCTCCGTCTGGGGCGTCGGCGAGGGGGCGGCACCATCGCGAGCGTGCGCCTGCCCAGTCAGTGCTGGGACAAGGATGCGACTGCCGCGCCCCGCAGAGTTGACGCTCGCGCTGGGGGTCCCTAAATTCGGGTCTCCGATTCAGACCACCGGAGCAATCAGCAATGCTGCAAGCTGGCGATCGCGCCCCTGTCTTCTCTCTGCCGAACGCCGACATGGAGCGGGTCGATTTCGCGGAGCTGATCGGTCACCACAACACTGTGGTCTATTTCTATCCAAAGGACGACACGCCGGGCTGTACCATGGAGGCGCTCGACTTCACGGACCTGCAAGGCGAGTTCGACGCGGCCGATACCGAGATCATCGGCATCAGCCGCGACAGCTGCAGCAGCCACGGCGCCTTCCGTGACAAGCTGGGACTGAGCTTCCATCTGCTCTCCGACACGGACGGCGAGGTGTGCGAGGCTTATGATGTGTGGCGCGAAAAAGAGGCGCATGGCGAGAGGCGGATGGGGATCGTGCGCTCGACCTTCGTCGTGGATCGGGAGGGGGTCATCCGTTACGCCCTCTATGGCGTCAAGCCGAAGGGCCATGCCGCGCAGGTCCTGCAGCTGGTCCGCGCGCTCTAGCCGCACCTCGCCCCTGCGCTCTCACGCTTGAAGCTGCGCGCCTACATCCTCGTCTTCCTGCTGGTCTTCGGACTCATGCCGCTGATTCTGGCGGCGGTGATCAATCTGCCCTTGGTGCTTGATCGCACCTCGATGTTCTACCAGCGGGCATATCTGCAGAATCTCCGCGCCGATTTCCGCGACCTGGATCAGCACCTGGCGAGCCGCCATGAGATGATTCGGCTGCTCTCCAAGCTGCCGGAGCCGGGACTCATCCTGGGCGAGCGTGGCGACGCGGATCAGATCGACGTGGCCCGTGCCCGTTATACCGCATGGATCAACCAGATCCTCGCCGACCAGCGCGATGTCATTCAGATCCTCTTCGTCGATCAGGGCGGTCAGGAGCGCTTCTGGCTGGCGCGCGACCCGGTCAGCCAGGAGTGGCGCCCCACGGCTCGGCCCCCGCAGCTTCCTGATCGGCGTTTCCTCGCGGTCGGCCTCGAGAGTCAGCCCAAGACCGTCATGGTGAGCCGGATCCGGGTCGACCGTGGCGCGGGCGCCGAGGATCCGCGTCAGCTCATGACCTTGGATCTGGCGAGTCAGATCGGCGGCGATCAGGACGGCCATGCCAAGGGTGTCGTGGTGCTGACCATCGACGTGGGCGGTCTGGCCGATTTCTACCGCAATACCCTCTGGGTCAATCACGACGGGAGCTATCTCCGGCCAGGGGAGCCGGCGAGCGGCGAGCCCGAGGCCTTCGAGGCCTTTCCCGGCCTCGAGGAGATCTTCGCCGAGGGGAAGCTCGCGCTCTGGAAGGGAAGTCAAGGGCGCCAAATGCTCTGGGTGCCGATGTTTCTCACCGAGGACGGCTTGCCGCTCTGGGTCGGCCGGCCGGTCGATCCCTCGCCTATCGACGCCTTCCGCGACGCGCTCATCGTCCGGGTGCTCTCCATCATTTTTCTGCTGGTGCTCTTCGTGATGGTGCTGGCGCGCTGGATCGCCGCGCGGCTGGAGCACTTCGGTCAGGAGCTGACCGGCGGGATCGGTCAGATCCTGCGCGATGGCCGACCGCTGCGTTTCAGCTGGGGCGGTCCGCGCGAGATCCGCGAGCTCGGCGAGCAGCTGACCGCGCTCGCGGAGACGCATGCGGAGCACCTGCGCACGGCGCGCGCGCATACGCGCGAGCTGGAGAAATCGAACCGCTACAAGTCGGAGTTCCTCGCCAACGTCAGCCATGAGCTACGCACGCCGCTCAACTCCATCCTGCTGCTCTCGAAGATGTTGGGGGGCGAGAGCAGCGGCCTGACGCCAGCGCAGCGGCGCCAGGCCCAGGTGATTCACGAGGCGGGGCGGGATCTCAGGACCATGATCGACAACATCCTCGACATCTCGAGGATCGAGGCGGGTCACGTCAGCCTGTCGCTGGAGTGGGTCGAGCTCAAGCCCATGCTCGAGGAGCTGATGGAGCTGTTCTTGCCCATGCTGACGGACAAGCCGGTCGAGCTCAGCCTCAGCGTCAGCCCTCAGGCCAGGGGCCGGATCTTCAGCGATCGGGACAAGCTGCGCCAGATCCTCAAGAATTTCCTCGCCAACGCCATCAAGTTCACCGAGCGCGGTCAGGTCCACATCGGCGTCGCCGCGCGCGACGACAAGCGCTATCCGATCGTGCTGAGCGTCTCCGACACGGGCATCGGCATCCCCGCCGACAAGCAGGAGATCATCTTCGAGGCCTTTCAGCAGGCGGACGGGTCCACGCGTCGCAGATATGGCGGAACCGGGCTCGGTCTCTCGATCAGTCGTGAGCTGGCCGGTCTGCTGGGCGGCTCCATCGAGGTCGAGAGCGCACCGGGGGCGGGCGCGCGCTTCTCACTGCTCCTGCCGCTTTCCGCCGACATCACGCAGACGGCGCGGCAGGCCGAGGCGGAGCCGAGCGCGGGCGACGTCGTCGGGGCGGACCAGGCTGCGGAGAGGATCGTGACGGAATCGCCCGTCGAGACGCGCATCGAAGCGGATTCCACCTGGGTCCTGATCATCGAGCGTGACGTCAAGACGCTGGTTGCGCTGACCTCGGATCTGAGCGCGCTCGGGCTGCGGGTGCAGACCGCGGCGGATCTCGATGAGGCTTTGGAGACCCTGGCCGAGGAGGGCGAGGGCTGCGAGCTGGTGCTCCTGGCGGCTCAGGTGTCCACCGAAATGACCTGTGATACGATCCGGGCCTTGAGCGAGAAGAGTCGGGAGCCCCACCCGGCGGTTGCCGTGATCGGCCCCGCGGCCAGCGAGAGCCAGATCGACGTCTTCCTCGACGTCGGCGCCCTGGCCTATCTTTCCAAGCCGATCGACCAGGAAAGGCTGAGTGCCCTGCTTGCGCGCGTCCTGAGTCGGCCGGTCGATCTGGAATCGCCGTCGTCGCCCTCGGATCCTGAGGGTGCTGGAGTCTTAAGCAAGGTGGATGCCAATCGCCCAGAGGAGGAGACGACATGACTCGCTATGCCGGGTTCAAGCTCCTGATCGTCGATGATCACGCGCACAACCTCTTCACCCTGCGCACCCTGATCGAGGCGCACATGGACGTCACCGTGCTCGAGGCACATTCCGGGCAGGAGGCGATCGATTGCACCCATCAGCATCCGGACGTGGATCTGATCATCCTCGATGTGCAGATGCCGGAGATGGATGGCTTTCAGACCGCGTCGCTGCTCAAGATGCGCAAGCGCACGCGCGACATTCCCATCATCTTCCTCACGGCGGCCTTCAAGTCGGAGGAGTTCCAGCAGCAGGGCTTCGCGGTCGGGGCCGCCGACTATCTGCTCAAGCCGATCGAGGACAATCAGCTGATCAACAAGATCAGCACCTATTTCAGGCTGATCGAAAAGGAGCGAGAGCTCAATCGCACCCTGGAGCAGAAGGTGGCCGAGCGGACCCTGGAGCTCGCCGAGGCACGCCAATATCTCGAGAACATACTCACCTACATGGGCGAGGCCCTGTTGGTGCTGGAGCCGGATGGCACCATCAAGCTGACCAATCCGGCGGCGCGTCAGATGCTTGGCTACAGCGCCGAGGAGCTGACGGGCATGTCGATCGGAGATGTCTTCGAGGAAGAGGGCGATGCGGAGGCTGGAGCCTTCATGGGCACTTGGCTTGAGGCCTTGATTCGCACTGGGGCGCTCAGCAAGATCGAGGCGCGCTTCATCGCGAGCGACGGGCGCCGGGTGCCGATCCTCTTCTCGCGAACGGCGGTGAAAGACAGCGCCGGCCATATCAGCGACATCATCTGCATCGCCAAGAACATGACAGGGTACGTCCGAGTCGAAAAAGAGGCGGACCCGACAAGGCATCGGGCCGCGCGTGAGGTCAATTAGGAGGATGTATGATGGCCGAGCCAGCAAACCCTGAGTCTTTGGGGGCGGAGGATACGGCGCTGACCGCCAACGCCCTCAAGGCGATGGCGCATCCGTTGCGCTGGAAGATTCTCTGCTCGCTGGGCGATACCGAGCTCTCCGTCGGCGAGATCGTCGAGCGCACGGGCACTTCGCAAAGCAACATCTCGCAGCATCTCGAGCAGCTGCGGAACAAGAACATCGTGGTCGCGCGCAAGGAGGCCAATCGCATCTACTATCGGATCCGCAACGGGCAGCTCTTGGATCTGATCGGCATCATGCGCGAGGTGCTTTGTCCCGCGAACCTGGACGATCGTCCGCCTCAATAACCCCCTCTCGATCGCGCCCGCCGCTGACTTGTGGCGGTGCGCCGCCTTTCCCATAATGGCGGCCCATCTTCGTCACGGACAGCCGCCATGCTTGAGCCCCGTCACTGGTTCACCGAGATCGCCGGCGATGCCGGCAGCGCATTCTCGCTGCGTCTCCGCGAGAAGCTCCATGAGGAGCAGACCCCCTATCAGCTGATCGAGGTCTATGCGACCGAGGGCTTCGGGAATCTCATGGTGATCGACGGCTGCACCATGCTGTCGACCCGCGACAATTTTCTCTACCACGAGATGATGTCGCATCCGGCGCTCTTCACTCATCAGGCGCCCAAGCGTGTCTGCATCATCGGCGGCGGCGATTGCGGCACCCTGAAGGAGGTGCTCAAGCATGCGAGTGTCGAGTCCGCGACTCAGATCGATATCGACGAGGCCGTGACCAGGCTTGCCGAGCGCTACTTTCCCGAGCTGACCAGCTCCAACTCAGACGCGCGCGCCCAGCTGCGCTTCGAGGACGGCATTCGCTGGATCCAGCAGGCCGAGGCCGGGAGTCTGGACCTCATCATCGTCGACAGCACGGACCCCGTCGGTCCAGCCGAAGGGCTCTTCACCAAGGATTTCTACGCCGATTGCTGGCGCGCCTTGGATGCCGGGGGGATCCTAGTCCAACAGAGCGAATCGCCGCTCTATCACATGCAGATCCTCAACGACATGCATGGCGCGATGCGTGCCGCCGGCTTCGCGGCATCGCGCACGCTGTTCTTCCCGCAGGCCATCTACCCCTCGGGCTGGTGGAGCGCCACCATGGCGGGCAAGGAGACCGACCTCGCGCGCTTTCGAGCCGAGGATGCGGAGCGCAAGGCCTTCGAGACGCAGTATTACAACGTCGAGATCCATCGTGCGGCGCTCGCCCAGCCGGAGTTCTTTCGACACGGGCTCGCAGGGTCTCCAGACTGACGATGCGGGCCGTCGCTGGCCCTCGGCGCTTTTCCTGCGCGCACAAAAAAGGGGGCCTCATGGGGCCCCCAATCGATTCACAAGATGCAAAGCATGAATCAGGGCGGGGAGCGGTGAGCCTGAGCCACCGCTCGCCCGGTTGGCGCTCTTGGGCGCGTCAGTCAGTCAGTGATGCATGCGGAGCTCTCGACGCGATCGCCTAGATCGCCCCGCGCGAGCCCACGAACTCCGGATAGGCCTCGAGTCCGCACTCGCCGATGTCGACGCCTTCGTACTCCTCTTCCTCGCCGACGCGGATGCCCACCGTCAGTCTCAGGAGGAGCCAGACGACGAAGGACGTCACGAACACCCAGCCGAGGATGGCCCCGAGCCCGATGGCCTGAGGTGCGAACCCAGCATCCGTATTGGTGATGGGCACGGCCATCAGGCCCCACATGCCGACGATGCCGTGTACCGAGATGGCGCCGACGGGGTCGTCGATGCGCAGCTTGTCCAGCGTCACGATGGCGAAGACCACCAGCACGCCGCCGACGGCGCCGATCAGGGTCGCCATTGCGGGAGATGGCGTCAGGGGCTCGGCCGTGATGGCGACCAGGCCGGCCAGTGCGCCGTTCAGCGCCATGGTCAGATCCGCCTTGCCGAAGAGCATGCGTGCGGTGACGAGGCCGAGCACGGTGCCGCCCGCGGCCGCCATGTTGGTGTTGACGAAGATGGCCGCGACGGCATTGGTGTTCTCGAGCCCGGTCAGCGCGAGCTGCGAGCCGCCATTGAAGCCGAACCAGCCGAGCCAGAGGACGAAGGTACCCAGGGTCGCCAGCGGCAGGTTGGCGCCCGGAATGGCGTTGATGGAGCCGTCCTTGCCGTACTTGCCCTTGCGCGGACCGAGCAGCAGCACGCCCGCCAAGGCGGCGGTGGCGCCGCAGAGGTGAACGACGCCGGATCCGGCGAAGTCATTGAAGCCGAGCTCCTGCAGCCAGCCGCCGCCCCATTTCCAGTAGCCCTGCACCGGATAGATGAAGGCCGTCAGGACGACGGCGAAGAGCAGGAAGGACCAGAGCTTCATGCGCTCCGCGACGGCGCCGGAGACGATGGACATGGCCGTCGCGACGAAGACGACCTGGAAGAAGAAGTCCGACATCAGGGCGTGGTTGAGGCCTTCCTCCACGATTTTGGACTCGCTGTGATCGCCGCCGAACATGAAGGCGAAGGAGATGTCTGGGACGAAGCCGTTGCCGCCGGCCGGGTACATGATGCCGTAGCCGACGATCATGTACATGATGCAGGCCACGGAGAAGAGCGCGATGTTCTTGGTGAGGATCTCGGCGGTGTTCTTGGCCCGGACCAGTCCGGCCTCGAGCATGGCGAAGCCCGCCGCCATCCACATGACGAGTGCGCCCGTCATGAGGAAGTAGAAGGTGTCGAGCGCATAGGTGAGCTGCGTGGTGGCTTCCACGAATGTCGCCTCCGTATGGGATTCGTGGGCCGCGGCCGCGGCCCGGGGACAGGAAGATGGCGGCCGGGGGAGGCCGGCCGCCGTGCGGGCCTTAGAGGATGTAGCCGCGCTCGTCGTGCTGGGAGATGTCCAGACCTTCGGTCTCCTGCTCCTCGGTGACGCGCAGGCCGATGGTGGCCTTGAGGATCAGCAGGATGAGGAGGCTGACGACACCGCCGTAGACGAGGGTCGCGATCACGGACAGGAACTGGATCCAGACCTGACTCGCGATAGTCATCCCCTCGGCGAGTCCGGCGCCGCCGAGGCTGGCGTCGGCGAACACGCCGGTCAGGATGGCGCCGACGATGCCGGCAATGCCATGCACGCCCCAGACGTCCAGGGAGTCGTCATAGCCGAGCCAATGCTTGACCTTGGTCGAGGCGATGAAGGCGAAGAGCGCGCCAGCGAAGCCGATGGCGATGGCGCCCATGGGGCCTGCCGTGCCAGAGGCCGGGGTGATGGCGACCAGGCCGGCGACCGCGCCCGTGGCGATGCCTAGAACGGACGGCTTGCCGTGGTTGATCCACTCCGCGAACATCCAGGTCAGGGCCGCCGCGGCGGTCGCGAGCTGGGTGACGGCCATGGCCATACCTGCCGTGCCGTCGGCGGCAAGCTCAGAGCCGGCGTTGAAGCCGAACCAGCCGACCCACAGCATGGATGCGCCCATCACTGTCAGGCCAAGGTTGTGCGGAGGCATGGCGGTGGTCGGGTAGCCCTTACGCTTGCCGAGGACCAAGGCCGCCATGAGCGCGGCGACACCCGCATTGATGTGCACCACGGTGCCGCCGGCGAAGTCCAGCGCGCCCATCTCGCCGATCCAGCCGCCGCCCCAGACCCAGTGGGCGATGGGGGCATAAACCAGGGTGACCCACAGCGCCATGAAGATCAGCATGGCGGAGAACTTCATGCGCTCGGCGAAGGCGCCGACCATGAGGGCGGGGGTGATGACGGCGAAGGTCATCTGGAAGGTCATGAAGACGGTCTCCGGGATGGTCCCGGACATGGCATCGACGGTGACGCCGGACAGGAAGAGCTTCTCGACCCCTCCGATCCAGTCATTCATGGCGCCGCCGTCGGTGAAGGCGAAGCTGTAGGCGTAGACGGCCCAGAGGATGCTCATCATGCAGGTGATGGCAAAGCACTGCATAAGCACGGAGAGGACGTTCTTGGAGCGGACCAGGCCGGCGTAGAAGAGCGACAGGCCGGGGATGGTCATGAAGAGCACCAGGGCAGTCGCGGTCAGCATCCAGGCCGTGTCGCCGGAGTTGAGCGCGTCCTCTTGCGCCGAGGCGAGCACCGGCAGGCCGAGCAGCGAAACCGCGAGCAGCGGTTTCAACAGGTTTAGAGTGCGGATGGATTTCACCGTTACTTCTCCCGGGCTGAATCAGAGCGCATCGGCGCCGGTCTCACCGGTGCGGATGCGAATGACCTGGTTGAGGTCGAAGACGAAGATCTTGCCGTCGCCGATCTTGCCGGTGCGGGCGGCCGAGCTGATGGCCTCGATGACCTTTTCGACCATGTCGTCATCGACGGCGATCTCGACCTTGATCTTGGGCAGGAAGTCCACGACGTACTCGGCGCCGCGATAGAGCTCGGTGTGGCCCTTCTGGCGACCGAACCCCTTGACCTCGATGACCGTGATACCGGAGACGCCGATGTCCCCGAGGGCCTCGCGCACGTCGTCGAGCTTGAAAGGTTTGATGACGGCTGCAACTAATTTCATTGCGGTTTAGCTCCTGTATTGACCGGGGAAGCGCTGGCTCCCCGGTCGGTGGGTCTCAAGTCGCGAAGGGCGCTCGATCAGAATTCTTTGTTCCAACCGATCCAGAGCTTGGGATCTTCGTCGTAGGTGTCGCGCAGGACCTGGTCATAGTTCAGGCTGAAGGTGCCGAACTCGCCTGCCTCGCGGCTGATGGAAGCGCCGACGTGGCCGTAGTCGTTGCCGCCGTCGTTGTAGTCGAAGTCGTAATAGCCGCCGTGGATGCCCAAGCCGAGCTCGTAGGGCAGGGCGAAGTCGAGAGAGGCGTAGTAATAGAAGTCGCCTTCGATGAAGAGGGCCTCGTCGTCGACCACGCCGGGAGCGTCGTTGGCCTGGCCGTAGACGGTGTAGGCGATGCCGGCGGTCAGCCACCTGTAGCTCGCGCTGGCGCCGATCTCCGCGAAGTCGGTGTCGCGGCCGTCCGGGTAGGCATAGTAGACCACGCTGAGGTCATAGCTGAGGTCGTCGTTGATGGCCCCGCCGAAGCCTGCGTAGATGTCCCACTCGTAGTTGGTGTCGTCGCCGAAGTTGACGTTCGAGAGCCAGGTGCCGGCCGAGAAGCCGCTCTCGTGGGCATAGTCCAAGCCACCCTGAACAGCGGGCTGGTTGTCGGTCTGAGTCTGGCCGCGCCAGATGTAGTTGCTGACGACGCCGATGTTGGCACTGACCGAGTGCGGTCCTTCGGCGGCCGCGGTCTGCCATGCGCCCGCACCCATTGAAAAGGCGCCGGCGGCCAGGATGGCGCTGATGCGTTGTGCTTTCATTGCTCGATTCCTCGTTAGGTTCCGGACATGTCAGGGAGTTTCTTTGGGGCCAAGGCCGGCGCCCGGAATTCAGCCGGCGGCCCGGGGTGACGTATCGCCGCTTTCAGCACGTAACATGCCAGTAAAGCGCATAGGCGAGGATCGCGACGTTTTTCGGTCTCATGTGCGAAAGTCGCCACATAAGTTTGCACTGATTTGATGCGCGGCGACCGTTCGTCGCGAACGGCTGCGCCATTTTGGTGCGGCCCGCCGCGCAGACGGCCTCGGTCACGACGCCCTATAATGGACCGCTGACAGCGTCCCAAGCGGGGTCTCCGGCTTGGCCCTCGGAGCGGGCATTGCGCCCGAGGCCGCGGCGGTCAGAATCCGCGGCCCAAGAATGAGTCCGCCCCCTTTGCAGAGGTATCCTATGCTCGATCCAAAACACTTCGATGACCTGGTGCAGCGACTTTCCTCGGCCATGCCGAAGGGGATTCAGGTGTTGCAGGAAGACATCAACAAGAACGTCCGGGCCTCGCTGGAGGCCGGGCTGTCCCGGCTCGATCTGGTGACGCGGGAAGAATTCGACGTCCAGTCCGCGGTGCTTGCGCGCACGCGCGAAAAGCTCGCCGCCTTGGAGGCTCAGGTCGGGGAGCTGGAGCGGGCGCTGGATGCGGGGCGCGCGACGGCGGACTAGACCTGCAGCCCAGGTGTGGCTCTCTGTGTCCTCCATAGCCGGGCGCGCGTCGGCATCCATGCCCCGGCGGTAACTGTCGAGGTCCACCTCTCCGGCGGTTTGCCGGCGCTCTCGATCGTCGGCCTCCCCGAGATGGCGGTCAAAGAGAGCAAGGACCGGGTGCGCGGTGCCCTGCTGAACGGACGCTTCCGTTTTCCGGACGGCCGGGTGACCATCAATCTGGCACCCGCGGATCTGCCCAAGGACGGCGGGCGTTTCGATCTTCCGATCGCGGTGGGCATCCTCGGTGCCTCGGGTCAGGTGCCTGCGAACAGGCTCGATGGCTGCGAGCTGATCGGAGAGCTCGCGCTCTCGGGTCAATTGAGGCCAATCCAGGGTGTGCTGCCGATCGCCCTCGCGGCCCGTGAGGCTGGCCGCGAGCTCATCCTGCCGAAGGAGAATGCCGACGAGGCCGCCTTGGTCTCCGGCTTGGTGGTGCGTGCGGCGGGGCACCTCATGGAGGTCTGCGAGCACCTGAGCGGGACCACCGCATTGCCTGACCATGCCCCCGAGCGGCCCGCCGAGCCGGTGTCCGACTATCCCGATCTGGCCGATGTGCGCGGTCAAGAGCAGGCGAAGCGCGCCTTGGAGGTTGCCGCCGCCGGCCAGCACAGTCTCTTGCTCATGGGGCCTCCGGGGACGGGCAAGTCGATGCTCGCCAATCGACTGCCCGGCCTCCTGCCGCCCTTGAGCGAGACCGAGGCGATCGAAACGGCGGCCATCCGCTCGGTTTCCGGGCGTGAAGCATTCGACCCTGCGCGCTGGCGCACGCGACCCTTTCGCGCCCCGCACCACACGGCCTCCGGCGTCGCCTTGGTCGGCGGAGGCAGCAATCCCATGCCGGGGGAGATCTCCTTGGCGAGCAATGGGGTGCTCTTTCTCGACGAGCTTCCGGAGTTCGATCGCAAGGTGCTCGAGGTGCTGCGCGAGCCGCTCGAATCCGGCGAGATCCACATCTCACGGGCGGCGCGCCAGGCGCGCTTCCCTGCGCGGTTCCAGCTGGTCGCGGCCATGAATCCCTGTCCGTGCGGCTATCTGGGCGATAGCGGCGGACGCTGCCGCTGTACGGCGGATCAGATCGCGCGCTATCGCGGGCGCATCTCCGGGCCGCTGCTGGATCGCATCGACATGCATGTGGAGGTGCCCCGGATCGAGGCCGCGCATTTCGCGACCCCGGCCGCTGCCGCTGCGGAGAGCTCAGCTCAGGTCCGCGCGCGCGTCATCCAGGCGCGTGCGTGCCAGCATGAGCGGGCCGAGAAGGTCAACAGCGCCCTGACGCCGCGCGAGATCGATCGAGATTGTGCCTTGGACGCGGCCGGGCGGAATCTGATGGAGCAGGCGCTGGCGCGCCTCGGGCTCTCGGTCCGCGCCTATCACCGGATTCTCAAGGTCGCACGGACCATCGCCGATCTCCAGGGCGCCGAGGCGATCCAAAGGGTTCATCTCAGCGAGGCCATCGGCTATCGTCGCCTGGATCGTGGCTCGCCCACGCCCTAGGTCGGCGCGCAACGCCGGATCCGACGCCGCCGGCCCCATTTTTCCGATCAATCGACATGCTGCAACTTCAAGACCTGAGCCTCAGACGCGGGCCCAACCTGCTGCTCGAAGGGGCCTCACTCACCATCTATCCGGGACAGAGGGTTGGTCTGGTCGGGGCCAACGGATGTGGAAAGTCGAGCCTGCTTGCCGTGCTGCTCGGAGAGCTGCACGCCGATACGGGCGAGGTGCAAATCCCTCAGTCCTGGGAGCTGGCCCATGTCGCCCAGCATACGCCGGACACGCAGCGCTCGGCGATGGACTTCGTCCTCGATGGCGACCGCGAGCTGCGTCAGATCGAGGCGGAGCTGGCGCAGGCGGATGCCGCTGGCGACGGACTGCGTCACGCCGAGCTGCTCGGGCGCTACGAGAACATCGACGGCTATGGCGCTCAGAGTCGTGCCGCCAAGCTGCTGCACGGCCTAGGGTTCAAACCGGGCGACGAGGCGCGGCCGGTCAATAGCTACTCGGGAGGCTGGCGTATGCGCCTCGCCTTGGCGCGCACCCTTATGTGCCGGTCCGACCTGCTGCTGCTGGACGAGCCGACCAACCACCTGGATCTGGATGCGGTCATCTGGCTCGAGGGCTGGCTCAAGGCCTATCCCGGGACGCTCATCCTCATCTCGCACGACCGCGACTTCCTCGACGCCGTGGCCAGTCACATTCTGCATCTGGAGCGCCAGCGCCTGACGCTCTATCAGGGCAGCTATTCCGCCTTCGAGCGCCAGCGCGCCGAGCGGCTGGCGCAGCAGCAGGCCGCTTACGTGCGCCAGCAGCGCGAGATTGCCCACATGCACAGCTTCGTCGAGCGCTTTCGCGCCAAGGCGACCAAGGCGCGTCAGGCGCAGAGCCGTCTCAAGGCATTGGAGCGCATGGAGCTGATCGCGCCCGCGCACATCGACTCGCCCTTCCGCTTCAGCTTCGACTCGGCCGAGCATCTGCCGCGCCCCCTGCTGCGTCTCGATGAGGCCGCCGCGGGCTATGCCGAGGTCCCCATTCTCAAGGGGGTCGGCCTGAGCCTGAATCCCGGCGATCGCATCGGTCTGCTCGGGCGCAACGGCGCCGGCAAGTCGACCTTCATCAAGGTGCTGGCGGGCGAGCTCGATCTGCAGGCCGGCCGTTGCGAGCGCGCGCAAGACCTGAGAGTCGGCTACTTCGCGCAGCATCAGGTCGACCAGCTGCGCCCGGACGACACGCCGCTCGCGCACCTGCGGCGCCTGGATCCAGATGCGAGCGAGCAGGCGCTGCGCAGCTATCTCGGGGGCTTCGGCTTCGTCGGCGATCGCGCCCTGGAGCCGGTGGCGCCGCTTTCTGGCGGTGAGAAGGCGCGGCTCGTGCTCGCACTCATCATCCGCCAGAAGCCCAGTCTGCTCCTGCTCGACGAGCCGACCAACCACCTCGACCTGGAGATGCGCCATGCCCTGAGTGAGGCGCTCCAAGGTTTCGAGGGTGCCCTGGTGCTGGTCTCGCACGACCGCCACCTCCTCAGGGTCACGAGCGATACCCTGCTGCTGGTCCATGACGGCGCGGTGGAGCCTTTCGACGGGGATCTCGACGATTATCCCGCTTGGCTCGCGCGCACCGACCCAGACGCGGCAACTGCGGCGGACGCTGAGACCCAGCGCGAGGTCGTCGATCGCAAGGCGCTGCGCAGACAGGCGGCCGAGGCGCGCAAGGCGCTGCAGCCGCTGAAGCGGCGCGAGCAGGAGCTGGATCGGCGACTCGCTGCGCTGAGCGAGCGACGGGCGAGCCTGGAGCAGGCATTGACGGCGCCCGGCCTCTACGAGCCCGAGGCCAAGGAAAGGCTGCTGACGCTGCTGTCGGAGCAGAGGCAGGTCAATGCCGAGCTCGAGGCGGTGGAGTCCGACTGGCTCGAGGTGAGCGAGGCCATCGAGCAAGCGCAGGCGGCCAGTGCATGAGGGCGTTCGCGCCATGAGGCTCGCTTCCCATGGGCTGTCCGGACGCGGACGCGCGCTCGCCGGCCGTGTCTGGCGTAGGTCACGGATTCCGACGCTGAGCATGACGGCTGTTCTGGCCGTCATGCTTCTGGCCTTCATCGTCTGGCCTTATGTCGCCCTCTGGAATCTGCATCTGGCCGTGATGCATGACGACCGGGCGGCACTTGCAGCCATGGTGGACGTCGACGCCGTTCGCGACGAGATCGCGCGGCGCCTGAACAAGGAGCGCGACACCGTGATCGGCGAACTATCCGACGCCTTCATCGAGTGGCTCGAGACGGGGATACGCCAGTATGGCAAGGACGCGCTCGAGACCCAGGTGACACTGGGCTGGGTCCAGGACCAGCTAGTCGCCGCCACGGCCCCGGGGCTGGGATTTCTGTCCGCGCTGTCCTATGGCTTCTTCGACAGCCCGGGCGGCTTCGTGGTCCGCATGGAGCGGGGCGATGGCACCCCGGTCACGCTACGGCTGCGGCTGAGCGGTGCGCATTGGCGCGTCACCGCGGTATATTACTGAGATGGCCGACCTCAAGCTCAAGGCCTCGGCCCGGGCGCGTCAGCTCGTCGCCCCCTTGCTTGCGCCCAGCGAAACACCATTCAAGGACTATTTGAAGGCGACGGATTATTGCTCCGCCGTCATGAGCTATACCAACCTGCAGGAGGACCGTGAGTACATGGCCCAGTGGCGGGCCGCCTTCGCGGCACTCATGGTGGCTGGCGATGCCGAGCGCGCGCGCTTGCTCGCGCGGCTGCGCGCCGACTTCAAGCAGGGCCGCTCGCCCCTCCCGAGCCTGACGTCCAACCGCCGCTGAGCCGCGGCCCGATCCCTTTCGCAAAGGTCCTGTCTCGGGGCCGAAGCGAGTATGATTTTGTCGTCCACTCCGAGCTGCTTAAGGAATCCCAGGCGCATGTCTTCTCTGACGAATCCCATCAAGAATCACCCGAACGATCAGGTCTTCGATCTTCCACCGCTGGCGATGGACGCCGAGGGATTGTCGCAGGACTTCAAGCATTACTACGCCCACACCTTCGGGCGGGACCGCGATTGTCAGTCGGCCTACTACCCCTACAAGGCCTTGGCCATCACCCTGCGCGACCGCTTGATGGAGCGCTGGAAGCGCACGCGCCAGGCCTATGACGACAAGCGCTGCAAACGCACCTACTACCTGTCCCTCGAGTTCCTGATGGGGCGGACGCTCTCCAACGCCATGCTCAACCTGGACGTCGACGGTCCCGTGGAGAAAGGGCTCTACGACCTCGGCCTGATGCTGGAAGAGATCGCCTCGAACGAGCCGGACCCCGGCCTCGGCAATGGCGGCCTGGGGCGGCTCGCGGCCTGCTTCCTGGACTCCTGTGCCACCCTGCAGCTGCCCGTGCGAGGCTACGGCCTGCGCTACGAGTACGGCATGTTCCGCCAGCTGATCGAAAAGGGCGAGCAGGTGGAAGAGCCGGATCACTGGCTGCGCGACGGCAACCCCTGGGAGCTGGAGCGGCCGGAGTTCACGCAGCGGATTCAGTTCGGCGGGCGCACCGAGAGCTATACGGATCACGCTGGCCGCTTGGCCGTGCGCTGGGTCGATACGCATGACGTTCTCGCTGTCCCCTACGATATTCCGGTGCCTGGCTATCGCAACGACACCGTCAATACGTTGCGCCTGTGGAAGGCGGCGGCCACGGATGAGTTCGACTTGGACGAGTTCAACGCGGGCAGCTATCCCGAGTCCGTCGCCCAGAAGAACGCGGCCGAGCACATCACCATGGTGCTCTACCCCAATGATGCGAGCGAGAACGGCAAGGAGCTGCGGCTGCGCCAGCAATTCTTCCTAGCCAGCGCCAGCCTCAAGGACGTGCTGCGGGACTGGGTGCGGCTGCATGGAAAGGATTTCAGCCGCTTCGCCGAGCTGAACTGCTTCCAGCTCAACGATACCCATCCGGCGGTCTCCGTGGCCGAGCTGATGCGCCAGCTCATGGACGATCACGGTCTGGAGTGGGGCGAGGCCTGGGATATCACGACCAGCACCATGGCCTACACCAACCACACCCTGCTGCCCGAGGCCCTTGAGCGTTGGCCGGTGCGGCTGTTCCGCCAGTTGCTGCCGCGCATCCTCGAAATCATCTTCGAGATCAATGCCCGCTTCCTCGCCGAGGTCTCGCTGCGCTGGCCGGGGGACAACGACCGTCAGCGGCGCATGTCCCTCATCGAGGAGGGCTACGAGCCTCAGGTCCGCATGGCCTACCTGGCAATCGTCGGCAGCTATTCGGTCAACGGTGTGGCGGCGCTGCACTCGGAGCTGCTGGTGGAGGGACTCTTCCGTGATTTCCACGAGCTTTGGCCGGAGAAGTTCAACAACAAGACCAATGGGGTTACGCCGCGCCGCTGGCTGTCGCTCTGCAACCCAGGACTACGCGACCTCCTGGACGAGACCATCGGCACGGACTGGGTCTACCATCTGGATAAGCTGTCCAAGCTGGCGCCCCACGCGGACGATGCGAGCTTCCGCAAGCGCTGGCATGCCATCAAACAGGACAGCAAGCAGCGCTTAGCCGATGTTGTCGGTCAGCTCTGCCGGGTCGAGTTTCCGGTCGAGGCGCTCTTCGACGTCCAGGTGAAGCGCATCCACGAATACAAGCGCCAGCTGCTCAACATCCTGCACGTCGTCCACCTCTACAATCGCATCAAGCGCGGCGACACGGAGAATTGGACGCCGCGCTGCGTGCTGATCGGCGGCAAGGCCGCGCCCGGCTATGTGATGGCCAAGCAGATCATCCGCCTGATCAATCACGTGGCGACCGTCGTCAACAAGGATCCGGCGACCGAGGGCTTGCTGCGTGTCGCCTTCATCCCGGACTATCGGGTCTCGCTCATGGAGGTCATCGCCCCCGGAACGGACCTGTCCGAGCAGATCTCGACGGCCGGCAAGGAGGCCTCGGGCACGGGCAACATGAAGTTCATGATGAACGGCGCGGTGACCATCGGGACGCTCGACGGGGCCAACATCGAGATTCGCGATCAAGTCGGCGAGGAGAATTTCTTCCTCTTCGGTCTCACCGCCGCCGGGGTCGAGTCACGTCGTCAGCACTATGACCCCAACGGCATCATCGCCAACGACCCGGCGCTGATGGATGTGATGAATCTGCTCGAGTCCGGCCACTTCAACCAGTTCGAGGGCGGGCTCTTCGACGCCGTCATCGGATCGATCCGCAATCCGCACGATCCCTGGATGACCGCCGCGGACTTCCGCAGCTACCTCGAGGCCCAGGAGCGCGCCGCAGCCGCCTACCAAGATCGGGACCATTGGGTGCGGATGAGCATCCTCAACGCGGCGCACAGCGGGCATTTCTCGTCCGACCGGACGATCGAGGAGTACAACCGCGACATCTGGGGCCTGGAGAAGGTGCTGCCCCAAGCTTAGGTCGCGCGACGGGCGCGATTGGCTGCTAAGGTCGGGCTTCGAGATCGGGATCGCACGCTCGTCTCGATGCCCTTCTGGGCTCGCCCGCGCGCCCGTGGACGTCAGTCGACGGGCTCGGTCAGGGGATCGCTCCAGGCCAGGATGCCTCCAGCCATGCTGACAACGTCGAAGCCGAGCTCGCTCAGCTGAAAGGCGGCGACCGAGCTGCGCCGTCCGCTCCGGCAATAGGCGACGTGGCGGGCAGTCCTGTCGATCTCGTCCAGCCGCGTGCGTAGCTGCGAGAGCGGGACGTGCAGGGCCTCTGGGATGTGCCCTTCGTCGAATTCCTCCTCCAGCCGCACGTCCAGGGCGACATGGCCACTCTCGATCATGGCCTTGGCCACGGGCGTCTCCACCTCGCGCACCAGTGGCTTCGCCAAGAGCTGCTCAAAGACATCGCGTCGTAGCTCAAGCAGCATCCCATCTTCCAGCATCCGCACAGTGACCGCGCTGCTCTTGCCCGTGAGGAGACTCTCTTCGCCGAAGACGGCCCCGCGCGTCAGCTCCCCGGCCTTCATGGGGATGCCTTCCTCGTCGTCGATCCGCCACAGCTCGGCGCGTCCGGCCGCGACGACGAAGAAGCTGTCCGTCTCCCGACTCATCTTGGCGATCTCCTCTCCCGCCTTGACCTTGCGCTCGCGTAGGCTCGTCAGCGCACGCTCCGCGTTCTCCAGCGGGATGCGGCGGAATGGGGCCGTGTCTCGCGCCAGCCGAAGGTCGTCCTCGCGGAGCCCATCAGGTGCCACGACGCTCTCGGCCACCTCTTCCAGGGTGAGGAGGTAGTCGGCGAGCGCGGTATCGACGTGACAGAGCTGAGAGTCTTCGAGGGCGTCTATGGTGACTGCCGCCGGAAGGCAGGGCAGCTCGATATGACCAAGCGCGCTCGCCGAGACCTCCCTGCGCGCTCCGGCCGCATCGGTGATCGAGATGCGGCCGATGGCGACATAGAGGCGGTCCGGAAGCTCGCTGCCGGTGAGTCGAAGCTGCTCGCCCTCGCGCAGATCGAAGAGGCGGAAGATCTGCAGGGATTCCAGCAAGGCGCGCTCGGAGATGCCTGGGAAGGCGTAGAAACGCTCACGCAGGATCTTGAGGACACGGGAGGTCTTGATGCTCATGAGGGGCCATCCAAGATTCGGGATTTGAACCGCAAAGGTGCGAAGGGCGCCAAGGAAAACAATGGCTTGTCTTATTTCTGGTGCTCGCCTCACGGGTGAGGCTGGAGAGATTGGCATGCGCCAACCGGCTGCTCCGAAGAAGTTGGCCGCTGAAGGCCGGGAGCCGACCGCTTCTTCAAGGACGAAGGATAGCCCCCGGCGGGACGGCAGGCTTCGTTGTCCATGTCATCCGACGCGGCCGGAATCTCGTGTCTGGGGCGTTTCGGGCAGTTAGAAGCCGTTCAGCGCTTGTTTCCCGATTCCGCGCTGCGGGCTCGAAAACGGCTGAGTTGCCCTAGTGATCCATGTGCGAAGACCTCTTGGCAACGCTGCCGCTGATACAGGGGGAAGCTATTGATGGGCTATCCCCGAGGAGCGGTTAGTCGGCATCCTTGCGTGGCCGAGCCAACCGCTGGGCTGGCCCGGCCTCAGGGGAGCGGAACAGGTCGATCAGACCTCCTTGTAGATCGCGGCGCCCTTCTCCCGGAACTCGCGGGCCTTTTCCTTCATGCCTTCCTCGACGGCCGCGTCCACGTCGCCAATGCGGTGGGCGTCGGCATAGTCACGCACGTCCTGCGTGATTTTCATGGAGCAGAAGTGAGGTCCGCACATGGAGCAGAAGTGGGCGACCTTGTGCGAGGCGTGCGGCATGGTCTGGTCGTGGTACTCGCGGGCGCGGTCGGGATCCAGCGAGAGGTTGAACTGGTCTTCCCAGCGGAACTCGAAGCGGGCCTTGGAGAGCGCGTTGTCGCGAATCTGGGCGCCGGGCAGCCCCTTGGCCAGGTCGGCGGCATGGGCCGCGATCTTGTAGGTGACGATGCCGTCGCGCACATCCTGCTTGTCCGGTAGGCCCAGGTGCTCCTTGGGGGTGACATAGCAGAGCATGGCCGTGCCGTACCAGCCGATGTTGGCGGCGCCGATCCCTGAGGTGATGTGGTCGTAGGCGGGTGCGATATCCGTGATCAGTGGCCCCAGAGTATAGAAGGGGGCCTCGTGGCAGTCCGCCAGCTCCTTGGTGACGTTCTCCTGGATCATCTGCATGGGCACGTGCCCGGGGCCTTCGATCATGACCTGGACGTCGTGCTCCCAGGCGAGCTTGGTCAGCTCGCCCAGGGTTTCCAGCTCGGCGAACTGGGCGCGGTCGTTGGCGTCGGCCAGCGAGCCGGGGCGCAGACCGTCGCCGAGGCTGAAGGCGACGTCATAGGCCTTCATGATCTCGCAGATCTCCGCGAAGTGGGTGTAGAGGAAATTTTCCTGGTGATGGGCGAGACACCACTTGGCGAGGATGGAGCCGCCGCGCGAGACGATGCCGGTGAGTCGGTCGGCGGTCAGGGGCACATAGCGCAGCAGCACGCCGGCGTGGATGGTGAAGTAATCGACGCCTTGCTCGGCCTGCTCGATCAGGGTGTCGCGCATCAGCTCCCAGGTCAGCTCCTCGGGCTTGCCCTCGACCTTCTCCAGCGCCTGATAGATGGGCACGGTGCCGATGGGCATGGGGGCGTTGCGCAGGATCCACTCGCGCGTCTCATGGATGTTCTTGCCGGTCGAGAGGTCCATCAGGGTGTCGCCGCCCCAGCGCGCGGACCAGACCATCTTCTCGACCTCTTCCTCGATGGAGGAGGTGAGCGCCGAGTTGCCGATGTTGGTGTTGATCTTCACCCGGAAGTTGCGCCCGATGATCATGGGCTCGAGCTCGGGGTGATTGATGTTGGCCGGGATGATGGCGCGTCCGCGGGCGACCTCGTCGCGGACGAATTCGGGTGTGATGGTCTCCGGCATGCCGGAGGCGAAGTCTTGCCCCGGGTGCTGGCGCAACAGCTTGGCGTAGCGCGGGTCCGCGCGCAGCTCCTCGAGCCGCATGCTTTCGCGGATGGCGACATATTCCATTTCGGGTGTGATGATGCCCTTGCGCGCATAGTGCATCTGGGTCAGGTTGCAGCCGGGCTTGGCGCGGCGGGGCGTGCGCAGGTGCTCGAAGCGCAAATGGGCTAGGGCCGGGTCGTGCTGGCGCTGGCGGCCGAAGGCCGAGGTCGGGCCATCGAGCAGCTCGGTGTCGCCGCGCTCCTCGATCCACTGCTCGCGCACCGCGGGCAGGCCGCTCAGGAGATCGATCCGCGCATCCGGGTCCGTGTAGGGGCCCGAGGTATCGTAGATCAGCACGGGAGGATTTTCTTCCGGCCTGGCGTTGGTCTCCGTGGGCGTCAGCCTGACCTCGCGCATGGGCACGCGCAGATCGGGACGGGAGCCGGTGACATAGACCTTGCGCGAGCTGGGGAAGGGCTGGGTGACGTCTTCGGAAAGCTGGGCGGTCTTGCGGACGAATTCTTGTGGGATGGCGCTCATCTAAACTCCTGGAGGCTGATGCAAGGCACAGGATGGCGCCTTGGACCTGGGTGCTCGAAGCTGGCTGACTGGGGGCCTTGAAGAGCGCAGTGGGATGGTCGATCCATCCCCGCCAGGGCAGGTCGGGAGGAAAGCGTCGTGGTCATGGCCGCTCGTCCGAACTGAGGTCGGAAATGGCGAGCGCGCCTGATACCTTCTCTGCTTTCCTGCGCCGGCATGATCCGGTTCAGGTTCAAAGGGTCTTCTCTCAGCCCGGGACTGCGCCTCGCCGGCTCGGACCTCGGCTGGACGTCACAGGCCCGAGCACCGAAAATCCAAGCCTAAGCGGGTCGTCACGGACACCCCCAGCAGCATTACTCGCTCGAACCTAGCGAAAGGGAGCGGCGATTTCAATAGATGGACGCCGCAATCGATCTGCCAAGCCCGCTGCCGGCCCCAGGTGGGGCGCGGCCGGCGGCCAGACCAGAGATCAGGGCACATCAGGATATGACATCGACGACCAGCGCACCGCAAGAGAATCGCGTCTTCTACCTGGGGGCGGACAGGGGGCTATTGGCCGATCTCGAGCCGCTGCTCCAGCCCAAGGGACTGCGCATTGCATCCTTCGAGAACGCTTACGACTTGGTTCGGGAGCTGGCGGACGCCGCACCTGAGGTCGCCATCGTAGAGACGGCGGCGCTGCCGGAGGAAGACGGGCTCGCAAAGCTGGTTGCCGAGCTCCGCCGCGCGCGCGGGCAGACCAAGGTCATCTGTATCGCGCGCGACGATCGGCGTGAGGATGCCATGGAGGCGCGGCTGGCTGCGCTGCGTGCCGGCGCGGCGAGCTATTTGGCGGCGCCGGTCTCACCCAGGCGCTTGGCCGCGCGCGTGCTCCGCATGTGCGGGCTGGTCGAGACGACGCGCTATCGCATCCTGATCCTGGACCAAGACGCCAAACAGGCCAAGAAAATTGCGACGCTGCTCGCCAGCATCGGCATGGAGACGCTGGTGCTGGACGCGCCGATGAAGCTGCTCGCCCGCATGCAGGCATTTCGACCGAATCTGGTGCTCATGAGCCTGTACCTCGAGGGAGTGACGGGCTCGGAGCTCACGGCCATCATTCGTGATCACGACGATTTCTACGGCATCCCTATCCTCTTCCTCTCCGATGAAGACGACCTCGGCAAGCAGTTGGCCGCGCTCAAGGCCGGCGGCGATGGTTTCATCCACAAGCCGGTCAAGCGCGCCGCGCTGATCGCCGCCGTCGAGTACCGCATGCGCATGTCACGCTGGCTGCAGGACAGGCGCACCCTGGTCAATCGGCGTGAGACCGCCACCGGATTCCTGCCGCGTGACGTCTTTATGCGGCATCTGGAGCAGATCGCCAAGGCCGGCGCTCCCCAATCCGGGGCCATCGCCCTCATCCTGGTCGATTTGGACGAGCCCCAGCGTTTCCTGGACAAGCTCGGCCTGACCGTCACCGAGAAGCTGCTGCGCGCGCTCGAGGGCGTCTTGAGCCGGCTCATGGTCACCGAGGACAGCGCGACCCGGATGGCGGACTTTCGCTACGCACTGCTGGCGGCGCGTGAGGATGTCGGCGCGCTCGAGGCGCTGGCGACCTCGCTGTGCCAGCAGATCGCCGGTCTCGAGCCGGAGGATCGGGAGATCGACTTCAGGATTGCCGCCAGTCTCGGCGTCGGTCTGCTGGATTCGCCCTCCGAAGACGCCGTCACCATGGTGGCGCGCGCGGAGAAGGCCGTCGCGGGCGCGCGCTCGGTCGGCGGCAGTCAGGTGCATGTCTGGTCGTCGCAGCCAACGGCGGGCGCGAGTCCAGAGGCGGAGTCCGTGGTCAAGCGTCTGGTGAGCGCCGCCTTGGCCCAGGACGGTTTTCTGCTGCTGTTTCAGCCCGTCTTGGCCTTGAGTCAGTCGGACGATGAGCTGTACGAGGCGCAGATCCGCATGCAGACGCTGGATGGAGAGCAGATCCCACCGGCGGATTTTCTCTCCGTCGCCGAGCGCTCCGAGATGATGCCGAGGGTCGATCGCTGGGTCCTGCGTCGGGCCTTCGAGGTGATGAGCGCGCAGCGCGAATCGCACCCTGGCCTCAAGCTCTTGGTGCACCAGAGTGTCGGGACATTGTCGGCGCCCGAGTGGTTTCCCTGGCTTCGCGACCAGATCCTCACGCTCAACCTGACGCGGATGTACCCGCTGCTCGAGTTTCAGATGACGGATGTGCGCCAAAACCGTGCCGAGACCAAGGTGCTGATCGACCGTCTGGGCCGCTACGGGATCCAGATCTGCGTGGCCAACGTCTCCGGAAGCCGCGACGAGGTATCCCTGCTCGGGCGAATTGGCGTGAAGCTGGCCAAGCTATCGTTCAGTGTCGTGCGCAATACCGACCGCGCGCGGCTGACCGAGATCGTGCAAGCCTTACAAGCGCGCGGCATCGCGGTGATCGCCCCGGGCATCGATGATCAGGAAACGGTGTCGCGCGTCTGGACATGCCGACCGGACTTCATCCAGGGTAGCTATCTCCAGCCACCGAGCCAGGAGCTGAGCTTCGACTTCCATCGCATGTCGCGCGAGGCCTGAGTCCTGGCCAATGGTGAGCACAGCAACGACCTTCTCCCCCGCCGATTCTGAGGCCGCCTTGGCCAGCCACACGGGCCGCATGGTGCTGACCCCGGCGGACCCGCATGCCAGTCCGCAGGTCGGGCTGCTGGTCGAGGCGCTCGTTGAGACGGGATTCGTCGGCGAGCGCTTGGAGATGTCCGAGGCGCCGGCCTATCGCATCGGTCCGGGATTTCTCAGCCTGCTCGCCTTCGCCGGCTGCGCGGTCAGCATCGCGTCGGATCCTGATGGCCAAGGCGGTTTCTGCCATATCCGGATCCCGCCGTCCTGGGAGCACCCCCATCTGCTGGTCGGCCGCAACACGCGCGCGCCTCGCTGCATCGGCTGTCGTGCGCGCTTGGTGGATTGGCGCGAGCGCGCCGCGCACTGGGCCTCTCATCCGCACGCCGGCGTGACCTGCCCGAGCTGCGGTGAGACGCGGCCCCCGTGGCTGTGGGACTGGAAGGATCAGGGCGGCTTCGGCCGCCTCTTCATTCTGGTCGAGGAGATCTTCCCGAGCGAGGCCACGCCGACCCCTGCGCTATTCGATCTGCTGATTCGCGCGAGCGGGACCGGGTGGCGCCATTTCTACGTGCAGGACTGACGAGCCAGCCGCCAGCCGCCAGCTGCCAGCCGCAGCTAGGCTCTTCGCTGGTAGCTGGTAGCTGGTAGCTGGTAGCTGGTAGCTGGTCGCGGCCCTAGGTCCGCTCGTTGAGCCACTTGCCGATGGCTGGGGTGACCTCTTTCTGCGCCTTGCCGCTGACGTAGATGCCGATGTGTCCGCCGGGGAAGGCGAGCTCCGTGTAGTCCTTGCTGCCGACGAGATCCTTGAGGGCTTTGGAGGCGTCCGGCGGTACCAGGTGGTCCTGCAGGGCATAGATGTTCAGCACAGGGCAGCTGATGTTCTTGAGGTCGATCTCGCGGCCGCCCACCTTCACGCCGCCGTTGATGAAGCCGTTGCTCTGGTAGAAGTCCTTGGTGAACTGGCGGAAGGTCTCGCCGGCCTGATCCGGGCTGTCGAAGATCCACTTCTCCATGCGCAGGAAGTTCTTGACCTTGTTCGGGTCGTCGAGCATGTCGACCATGTTGACGTACTTCTGACCGGTCAGGCTGAATGGCTTGAGCGAGAGGAAGGTCCAGTTCAGCAGCTCGCCGGGGATGTTCCCCATGGTGTCGACGGCCAGGTCGATGTCGACGTTCTGCACCCAGGCCGAGAGCAGGTTGTCCGGCGTCTTGAAGTCGACCGGCGTGACCATGGTGACAAGGTTGTTGACCTTGTCGGGGTGCAGGGACGTGTACATGAGGCTGAAGGCGCCGCCCTGGCAGATCCCGAGGATGTTCACCTTGTCCACCTCGTGGGTCTCGCAGAGGTGGTCGACGCAGCGGTCGATGTAGCCGTTGATGTAGTCGTCCAGGGTCAGGGCGCTGTCGGCCTGGTCCGGATAGCCCCAGTCGATGAGATAGACATCCTGGCCGGTGGCGAGCAGCCCTTTGATGGTGGAGCGGTCTTCCTGGATGTCGGTCATGTAGGGTCGGTTCACCAGGGCGTAGACGATCAGCAGCGGGGGCTGTCCCGGCGTGACGCCCTCTGGGGTCTCATAGCGGTAGAGGACGAGCTTGTCCTCGCCGTAGACCGCCTCCTTGGGGCTGACTCCGGTGTCGATGGCGTCCGCGTTGAGCAGGTTTTCCATGCCCTGGCCCAGCTTGCGGGTGTAGTCGAGCATCTCCTCGGAGAGCTTGTCCGGCCGAATGTCGATGGGAAGCATCATCTGTGTCCTCGCGGTGGTCTGTCAGTGGCGCTGCACGTGATCGTTTGGGTCTCAGTCGTCCGAAGCCGTGGTCTTCTTGGCGGCCGTCTTGCGCCGGGTCGTCGTTGCGCGCGTGGACGGCTTGGCTGTCGACCGAGTTGCCGGGGCCGAGGCCTTGAGTGCAGTTGCCGGGGCCTTGCCGCTGATGGCGGCGACCTGCTTCTCCAGTGCGTGGAGGGCTTGGCGAAGCTGCTTGTTCTCGCGGCGCGTCTCCTGCAGGCGCTCCTGCAGGGTGCGCAGCTCGCTGCGGGTCGGCATGTTCATGGCGCCGAGGTTCTCGTCGACCATGATCGCCAGTCGGCGCTTCAGCGCCATCTGGGCGTTGACGAGGCGCCCGTGGATCTCAGCGTACTCGGGCGTGGCGACCTCTTCGGCGTAGACGGCCTCGCAGGAGCTGACCCAGTTGTCATAGAGCGCTCGCGCGGAATCGATGCTCTTGCCGCTGTCGATCGCGCCCTGGATGAAGTCGCCCATGCGCTCAACGGATTTCATGCCGAGCCGGCTGTAGAAGGACGTGTACTCCTGCAAGGCGGCCTGATAATCCACGGAGCGGCGCATCAGCTCCTGATACTGGCTCTGCTCTTCGCGCGTGTATCCAAGGCCAGGGGCGGAGAGGGCGCGGTCGATGCGGTCCTTGAACTGCTCGTGCGGCATGTTGCGGAGCATGTCGCCGGGCATGGGGGACATGGACGACATCATGCGCTGCCAGTTGTCCAGCGGCATCTCCCAGAAAGACATCATGCGCTGCATGGTATTGCCGCTGTCGTCGAGCGAGCCGGTGAACTGCTTTTGCATGTCCTCCAGCGCCTTGGTCCACCAGGACAGCCCGTCGCTCGGAGCCGTGTCGCCCGGCTTGTTGGCGAAGGTCTCGGCCATGCGGAAGAAGCTCTTGCCCTGCTCCATCATCTTCTCCATGAAGGCTTGGGAGAAGTCGGGCGCGGCCGGCGACATGGCCTTCCACCAATGGTCCAGGGCCCCCTCCCAGGGCGTGGTCATCTTCTTGTCTTCTTCCAGGCCCATTGCCTTGCGGCTCATGTCTGCCCAACTGTCCCAATACTTGCGCTGAAGGTCGAGCCAGTTGTCAGTGAAAAAGCTATCGTTGCTCATGTAGTTGCCCTCCTCGGGATGAGATTGCGCAAAACTTAGCATGCGGATTTGTGCACTGCAACAAAGGTGCGTAGAATCCGCTCATCAACAAGCCCTCGGCCATTGAAACGAGGGCACTTCCACCTTCCACAGATGAGGACATCCACACCATGAGCGAGAACATCGTCATCGTCGATGCGGGCCGTACCGCGATCGGGACCTTCGGCGGCGCACTCTCATCCCTGGCCGCGACCGAGATCGGGGCGACTGTCCTCAAGGCCTTGATCGAGCGCACCGGGATTGCGCCGGAGCAGGTGGGCGAAGTGATTCTCGGTCAGGTGCTGACCGCCGGCTGCGGGCAAAATCCGGCACGCCAGACCACCCTAAGTGCAGGTCTCCCGCACAGCGTGCCGGCGATGACCATCAACAAAGTCTGCGGCAGCGGACTCAAGGCGGTCCATCTGGCCATGCAGGCGGTTGCCTGTGGTGATGCGGACATCGTCATCGCCGGCGGTCAGGAAAGTATGAGTCAGTCGTCGCACGTCCTGCCGCGCTCGCGCGATGGCAAGCGCATGGGCGACTGGAAGCTGAAGGACACCATGATCGTCGACGGCCTCTGGGATGCCTTCAACGATTACCACATGGGCGTCACGGCGGAGAATATCGCCAAGAAGTATGCCTTCACCCGTGAGGCGCAGGACGCGTTTGCCGCCGCCTCTCAGCAGAAGGCGGAAGCAGCCATCCAGTCCGGACGCTTCAAGGACGAGATCGTCCCGGTGAGCATCCCGCAGCGTAAGGGTGATCCGCTGGTATTCGATACCGACGAGTTCCCGCGTCCGGGCACCACCGCCGAGAAGCTCGCCAAGCTGCGCCCCGCCTTCGACAAGGAGGGTACGGTCACCGCCGGCAATGCCTCCGGCATCAATGACGGTGCGGCCATGGTCGTGGTGATGAAGGAATCCAAGGCCAAGGAGCTGGGCCTGGCGCCCATGGCGCGCCTGGTCGCTTTCTCGAGTGCCGGCGTGGATCCGGCGATCATGGGCACCGGCCCCATCCCGGCCTCGACCGACTGCCTGAAGAAGGCAGGTTGGACCCCTGCCGACCTGGACCTGGTCGAGGCGAACGAGGCCTTCGCGGCCCAGGCGATGTCCGTCAATCAGGAGCTGGGCTGGGATCTCAGCAAGGTCAACGTCAATGGCGGGGCCATCTCGATTGGGCACCCGATCGGTGCCTCGGGTGCCCGCGTGCTGGTGACGCTGCTTCACGAGATGCAGAAGCGCGATGCGAAGAAGGGGCTCGCGACCCTCTGCATTGGCGGGGGGCAGGGTGTTGCCTTGGCCGTCGAGCGCCCCTGAGCCTCGGCTTGAGGGCTGATCGCAGCCCTATTGCGTGACGATTCAACGCCTCGCCGGCTCGCCCCGGCGAGGCGTTGTCGCGAGTCGGGTACACTTGCCCGAAGCACAGACAAGCCCAAGCAGCTCAGGCGCCTATGAACAGCGAGCGAATCATCAAGAAATACCCGAACCGCCGTCTCTACGATACCGAGGTCAGCCGCTACATCACCCTCGCCGACGTCCGCGACCTGGTCATGAACAGCGCCAGCTTCAAGGTCGTCGATACCGCAAACGAGAGCGACATCACGCGCTCCATCCTGCTCCAGATCATGCTGGAGGAAGAGACCGGGGGCGAGCCGCTGTTCAGCGCCGCCATGCTGGCTCAGATCATCCGGTTCTATGGCGGCACGCTGCAGGGCATGTTCGCCCGCTATCTCGAATCCTCGCTGGACCTCTTCGCCAAGCAACAGCAGGAGATGGCCAAGGCCTTGAGTGAGACGCCGTTCGAGGCGATGACGCGCATGACCCAAAAGAATGTCGAGATCTGGACCGACCTGCAAGAAGACTTCATGCGCGCGGCCGGTTTTCCGCTGGGGCCTGATCGCAAGAAGGACGACGAGGGTGCGGGCTGATCCATGTTGCCAGCCTTAGCTGTTGTTTGGCTGGCGCGCAATTGATGGGGCCTCGGCGGCTTGCGGGGCGCTCAATAGAAAGAATTGCAAAATCTGGTGTTGACCGCGCCGCTCAGTCGGCTTATTGTGCAACGCAACATTGCTGCACTGCACAACAAACCTTCGGAGACGACACATGAACACGACTGACAGCATCAAGACTATGAACGAGTGGTCCAACAAGAGCGTCGAGCGCATGACCAGCCTTGGCGAGCTGAACGTCCGCATCTTCGAGAAGATGGCTGCGCGTCAGATGGACGCCATGACCCTGTACATGGATCACGCCATGCGCGTCATGAAGATTGCCACCGAGTCCAAGGGCTACAACGAGTTCTTGAAGGGTCAGGTCGACGCGACCAAGGATCTGGGCGAGCGCATGATTGCCGAGGGCAAGTCCACCATGCAGATCGCCAGCGAAGCCCGTGACGACTACCGTGGCTGGGTCGAGACGAACATGAGCGAGATCAGCGCAGACCTGCGCAAGAGCACGAGCGCGTCCTAATCGCGCGACCGGCCGCCCGGCGGTCCATGGAGGGACTGCCATTTGTCGTGACCTTGGTGATCGATAGGGATCGATTGATGGGCGTCACAACAAATGGGGGCAAGGCTTCACCGGCCATGCTTTGAGATGTAAGGTTCACAGTCAAAACAGAACGAGCGTTTGGAGGAGTCTTATGGCACGTATCGCACTCGTCACCGGCGGTATCGGCGGCATTGGTACCGCAATCTGTACGCGTCTCGCTAAAGACGGCTGCAGAGTCGTGGCGAATCACCACCCGTCCGAGGCTGCGGCTGCGGAGGAGTGGAAGAAAGCGCGCGCGTCCGAGGGCTTCGATATTGCCACCATCGCTGCTGACGTCTCTTCGTTTGAAGACGCGACGCGCATGATCAAAGAGATCGGCGAGCAGCATGGCCCGGTCGATATTCTGGTGAACTGCGCGGGCATCACCCGCGACAAGACGTTCAAAAAGATGGAGGCCGCCCAGTGGCAGGCGGTCATCAATGTCAATTTGAACAGCGTCTTCAACGTGACGCGTCCGGTGTGGGAAGGCATGCTTGAGCGTGGCTTCGGTCGCATCGTCAACATCTCTTCCGTCAACGGCCAGCGCGGTCAGTTCGGTCAGGCCAACTACTCCGCAGCCAAGGCGGGTATGCACGGGTTCACTATGGCGCTTGCGCAAGAGGGTGCTTCCAAGGGCGTGACCGTCAACACCATCTCGCCCGGCTATGTCGAGACGGCCATGACCTTGGCCATGGATGACAGCGTTCGCAACAGCATCATCGGCGGAATCCCGATGCGCCGCATGGCTCAGCCTGATGAGATTGCGGCGGCAATTGGCTTCTTGGCCGGCGACGAAGCGGCCTACGTGACTGGCGCGAATATCCCGGTCAACGGCGGTCTGTTCATGCACTGATTGTGGCGACTTCCCGGGCTGGCCTCAGTGGTCCTCCGGGGAGCCTGAAAGATTTTACCGAGTCCTCCTCGTCTCTCTCATCATGAGACGTTTATAGCCCGGCTCCCCGCCGGGCTTTTTTTTTGCCTGTTTGCAGGGCGTCGGTGCTGCGCCGAAGCGCTCTTTGCGCGAGCGGCTCGATGGTCTCGCTCCGGGCGCCGAATGCCGTCGTCCGGCTGTTCGGAGGGATTCGCCGTGCAGCCATCAAGGCGTTGGCGAGAACCGCGAAGCGAGCGGGCGGGTTGGACCAGTCCGCGAGGCTTGGATTAAGCTAGGGCTTATCTAACGGGGGGTTAAGGGGCGCTCAGCTGCTGCCGCAAGGATGGTGGCTCGCGGCGACGATGGGCCTTCCTGCGATCCGCTTCCACTCGATAAGGGCTTCCGCATGATTGAGCCGCGCGCACTGGTCGCTTACTGTGACCGCTTCCTCGAGGCCTCGCGCTTCAGTGACTACGCGCCGAACGGCTTGCAAGTCGAGGGCGAGCGGCCGATCCGGCGACTCGTTTCGGGGGTCACCGCGAGCGCCGCCTTGATCGAGGCCGCCATCGCCGAGGAGGCCGACGCCATCCTGGTCCATCACGGTTGGTTCTGGAAGGGCGAGAGCCCCTGCCTCGTCGGCATGAAGGGGCGGCGTGCAAGGATGATTCTCAGGGCGGGCATGAGCTTGATCGCCTACCATCTGCCGCTCGACGCCCATCCCGAGATCGGCAACAACGTTTTGCTCGGGCGACGGCTCGGATTCGTCGAAGCGGAACCATCCGCGCTTGGCGATGGTCTCTTATGGGTCGCTCGCCTTCAGGAGCCACTGGCTCCCGATGTCTTCGCGGCCTTCGTTTCGGATTCCCTGGGGCGCGAGCCGCTGCTGGTCGGTCAAATGCCGAGACGCATCGCGCGTGTCGCATGGTGTACGGGGGGCGGTCAGGGGCACATCGAGCAGGCTGCGGAGCTTGGTGTGGACGCCTTCCTCAGCGGGGAGATCTCCGAGCAGACGACGCATCAGGCGCGCGAGCTCGGAGTGTGCTTTGTCGCTGCGGGTCATCACGCGACAGAACGCTATGGTGCTCAGGCGCTTGGAGAGCATTTAGCCGAGAGCTTCGGGCTGCGCCATCGCTTCGTCGACATCGAGAATCCGGCGTGAGAATCAGTCGCTGGAAGGGATCAGGCTTACTTTTTCTCAGCTTTTTCCTTGACCTAGCGCGCAGGGATCGAAGAGAATGCGCGGTCGATTTTGCAGTTAATCGTCATATTCTAAATTTTTCCACCTGAACGTTTCATCCAAGCTGCGTGGAGTGCTGGCCTGGCTCGCTTTGGGCAGTGCTTGCAACAGCCGGGGGATTTTGGCCTATGAGCGCGCAAGGCGTGAACAAAATGAGGCGACGAGTACTCGTTGCCGCGACGAGCGTGGTCGGTGCCGTTGGTGCCGGTTACGCCCTGGTCCCGTTCGTCGCATCCATGAATCCGAGTGCTCGTGCTCGGGCTGCGGGTGCGCCGGTCGAAGCCGATGTCAGTAAGCTGGAGCCAGGCGCCCTGCTGCGCGTCAAGTGGCGTGGCAAGCCGATCTGGGTCGTGCGTCGGACGCCCGAAATGCTCGATGCGCTGCCGACCAACGACCCGCGTCTCGTCGATCCGAATTCGGAAGTTGCGCAACAGCCCGAGTACTGCAAGAACCCGGCGCGCTCGATCAAGCCGGACTACTGGGTTGCCATCGGGATCTGCACCCATCTGGGCTGCTCGCCGACCTACCGGCCAGAATTCGCCCCGGACGACCTTGGCCCGCAGTGGAAGGGCGGTTTCTTCTGCCCCTGCCACGGCTCGAAGTTCGACCTGGCCGGGCGTGTGTTCAAGGGGGTCCCGGCGCCGACCAACCTGGTGATCCCAAAGCACACCTATCTGAACGACACCACCATCTTGGTCGGTGAAGATGGAGGAGCGGCCTGATGAGCGCTGAAAAGACCGAAAACCTCAGCTGGATCGACAAGCGATTTCCGCTCACGGAGACCTGGCGCGCACATCTCTCCGAATATTATGCGCCGAAGAATCTGAACTTCTGGTCCTTCTTCGGCTCTCTCGCAATCCTTACCCTTGTGATTCAGATCGTCACGGGTATCTGGCTTGCGATGAGCTACAAGCCCGACGCCGATCTGGCCTTTGCCTCGGTCGAGTACATCATGCGCGATGTCGATTGGGGCTGGGTCATTCGCTACATGCACTCCACGGGTGCGTCGGCCTTCTTCATCGTCATCTACATGCACATGTTCCGCGGTCTACTCTGGGGCTCCTACCGTAAGCCGCGCGAGCTACTGTGGATCATCGGCGTGGTCATCTACCTCGTGATGATGGCGACCGCCTTCTTCGGCTACCTCCTGCCGTGGGGCCAAATGTCCTATTGGGGTGCTCAGGTTATTGTCAACCTGTTCGCCGCTGTCCCTGGGATCGGTGAAGACCTCTCGGTTTGGGTCCGTGGTGACTACGTCATTTCCGACGCGACACTGAACCGTTTCTTCGCATTCCACTTCTTGCTGCCTTTCCTTCTCGTCGGGCTGGTGTTCATGCATATCGTGGCCCTCCACCACGTCGGCTCCAATAACCCCGACGGCATCGAGATCAAGCAAGGACCGAAGGGCAATAAGTGGAGCGACAAGGCGCCTGCGGACGGCATCCCCTTCCACCCCTACTACACCGTCAAGGATCTGATGGGGGTCGTGGTCTTCCTGGCGCTGTTTAGTGTCGTCATGTTCTTCATGCCGACCTTCGGCGGGCTTTTCCTGGAGCCGCCGAACTTCCAGCCAGCCAACCCCATGCAAACGCCGGCGCACATCGCGCCTGTCTGGTACTTCACCCCCTTCTACGCCATGCTGCGCGCGGTGCCGCCGATGTGGGACTCGCAGTTTCCTGGCGTGGTCGTCATGTTCGCGGCCATCTTGATCCTGTTCGTTCTGCCGTGGCTCGATCGCAGCCCGGTCAAGTCGATGCGCTACAAGGGGCCGATCTTCAAGTGGGCTACGGCAATCTTTGCTGTGTCCTTCGTCGTACTGGCCTGGCTGGGCATGCAGCCGGTGTCTGACCTTTACACCCTGCTCGCACAGATCTTCACGACGCTGTACTTCGCCTACTTCCTGCTGATGCCGATCTACAGCGCTTTGGACAAGACCAAGCCCGTTCCTGAGAGGGTGACCTCATGAGAAAGCTGATCATTGCCACCCTTTTCGCGTTGGTGCCGGCGGCCCTGCCGGCCTCCGAGGCCCTGCACTTGGAGCATGCTGACATTGATCTGCATGACCAAGCCTCTTTGCAGCGCGGCGCCAAGTACTTCGTCAACTACTGCATGGGCTGCCACAGCCTGCAGTACATGCGCTACAACCGTATGGCGAAGGACCTAGGAATCGACGAGGTGACGCTGCGTGAGAATCTGCTCTTCGGCGATGCCAAGCCGGGCGACCTCATGACCAATGCAATGCGTGCCGAGGATGCCCTCAAGTGGTTCGGCACCGCGGTGCCGGATCTCACGCTGGCCACCCGCTGGCGCTCTCCGGATTGGGTCTACACCTATCTCAAGAGCTTCTACCTGGATGACACACGGCCCTACGGCGTAAACAACGTCGTCTTCCCCCTGGTCGGCATGCCACATGTTCTGAGCGATCTCCAGGGCAAGCAGGAGGCCATCGTCGAGCCGCCTCATGAGGAAGGTGGCGAGCCTATCGTTGCGGGCGTCAAGCTCGTCGAGGAGGGCTCGTTGTCGCCGAAGGAATACGACGCGGTGGTGCGTGACATCACTGCCTTCCTGACCTATGCCGGCGAGCCGTTCAAGCTTGAGCGTCAGCGTCTCGGCGTCTACGTGCTGCTCTTCCTGGGTGTGCTGTTCATCCTGGCCTATCTGCTCAAGAAAGAGTACTGGAAAGACGTCCACTGACCGGGCGCCGGCCGCCTCGGCGGCCGTGAGTGAGGCCTGACTTGGTCCGCGTAGAGCGGGCCAGGCTCAGTCCCTCACTAGTCTGTGACACCCCAGCGCTTCGCTCTACGGGGGCAATACCAAGCGCCGCCCATGTCCGTTTCTCGGGAGGGCGGCTCTGCGCCGATTCCGGGAAGTCGCCGTCGGCAGATCCGGAAGAGGCCTCCTCCCCAGTCGCCTCTCGAGCACTGTCGCTCAAATTTCCCGTCCAAGCCGCACCCCCCCAGGTATACTTGTGGGATTGACGGTTCGGTGGCTTTCACTCCGTTCCTGCTCGTCGGGCTGGGTCTGCGCTGCCTTTGGGCGCGCCAGGGCTTGGCTGCGAGTGCGGGGGTGATGGCTGGATCTCGGCTCGGAAGAGTCGCAAACCTTGATTCAAGAGCCCTGCCGGGCTCCGCCTGCGCGCTGGAGAAGGCAAGAAATGGCAGAGGCCGCTAGCAGACGAGCAGTGATGACCCTATTTTCCGACCCTCATTGCCCCTACTGTCACCGCGTGCGCATGGTGCTCGCGGAAAAGGGGATATCGGTTGACGTCGTCGACGTGGACGCCAATGCGCTGCCCGACGAGGTGATGGACTTCAATCCCTACGGCACCGTTCCGACCTTCGTCGACCGCGAGCTGCGTCTCTACGAGTCGCGGATCATCATGGAGTACCTCGACGAGCGCTTTCCGCATCCGCCGCTCCTGCCGGTGGACCCAGTATCGCGCGCCAACGCCCGGCTCTTCATGTATCGGATCGACCGAGACTGGTACACGCTGATGGGGCGCATCCTCAAAGGCGAAGGCAGCGAGGTCGATCAGGCACGCAAGGAGCTGCGAGAGAGCTTGATCGTGACGGCACCGCTCTTCGGAGTGTATCCCTTCTTCATGAGCGAGGAGTTCTCCCTCGTCGACTGCTGTGTCGCTCCGCTTCTATGGCGCCTCCCTGTGCTGGGCGTCGATCTGCCGCCACAGGCGGATGCGATCCGTGTCTACATGAAGCGAATCTTCGGTTGGGATGCGTTCCGGCAGAGTCTGACCGAGGCTGAGAAGGAGATGATCGCGGACGCCGGCTGATGAACGATAGCGCCGATAACATGACCTCTAGCAAGCCCTATCTCATCCGGGCCATCTACGAGTGGATCCTCGATAACGGGATGACGCCGCACCTCGTGGTCGAAGCCGAGTATCCCGGCGCTCAGGTGCCGGTCGAGTTCGTCGAGGAGGGGCGTATCGTCCTCAATATCTCTCCAAGCGCGGTCAAGGGCTTGGTGATCGGCAACGACTGGATTCAGTTCAACGCACGTTTCAGCGGCGTAGCGCGTGAAGTCATGGCGCCGAGCGAGGCGGTGCTGGGTATCTTCACGCGTGAGAACGGGCAGGGGATGGTCTTCCCCGAGCCACGCTACCCGGATGCCGAGCCCGAAGTGGGTACCGAGTCGGCCGGTCCCAAGCTGAGGCCGCTGGATGCCGCTCCGGAGGCGTCGCCGGGGTCCGTCGCGCCAGCTGCTGCGCGTGGCAAGGGCAAAGGCAAAGGCGGGCCGACCCTCAAGGTGGTCAAGTAGTCCGAATGTCTCGACCCGCGCCCTCTAGGCATCGCTGACGTCCGTGGGCAGGCCGAAGCTCAGGTCCTCTAGCGCCAAGCCACGCAGCACGATGTGGCCGCTTCTCCTGCCGACCCCCTCCTCGCTGAAGTCGAACCTGTAGACGCGGCGGATGCGGATGCCCTCGGCGCGCCACGCGAGACCAAGCTTGCGCAGAGCCACGGCCTGATCGAGGAATTGAAGCCCCCGTTGCTTGCAGGCGGTTTGGCAGACTCCGGTCGCGATCTCCCGTGACCGCAGGCTGTCGAGCCAGAACCAGCCGAGGAGCAGCACGAGGAAGATGGCAAGCAAATTGTCCATGGGTTGTCTCGCTGCGTTGCCGCGTGGTCGCCGCTGATGCGTGGGGCTCGATCGCGCTGGGGGGCGATTCTCATTGCGCTTCTCACCCCGCTACTGGGGGCTTGCGACCGCGCAGCTCCGCCGGCGGAAGATCGCGCCGGGTCTTCGCCCGCTCGAGGAGCCGACGCCATCGCGGGTGATCCGCGCTCTCTCGAGATCAGGCGCATCAAAGATCTCCTGCTCGCGGATCGCTTCATGGAAGCGCAGCGTGCCTTGCGGGCCCTCCAAGAGACGCGCTCATCGCTGCCCGCCGACCGGCAGCTGGAGATCGACCGGCTCGAGGCGCTCTTCGCCGGCGCTCGCTGAGCGCGCCAGTGCCTATGGTCCAGGGCTCACTCGAAAGTGGGCAGGCCTGACTCGAGCCACCACTTCTTCGCCTCTTCGTCGTAGCGCCAGACTTGACGGTCGGTCAGCTTCTTGACGACCTGCCTGTCCTCATGCAGATACTCGATATTGACGATCTGCATGGCCGTGTCACTGTCCTTCTTGGCGATGGGCGCCTGTACCACGTCGTATCCCGTCAAGCGTATGCCCTCCAGATTGGCGGGGAGGTCGCGATCTTTTCGCTTTTCGGGGTCCACGAAGCCATAGGCGTTCTCATAGTAGCCCCAGCGCAGGGCACTCCGATAACCGTTGGTTGCGTTCTGTAGGGTCACTGCCATCTTGTCTTTCTTCACCGAGCCGCAAGCCGGGAGTGTGGCGGCCAACAGCAGTGAGAGGCCGAGGAGCAGCGGCCGGTCAAAGGGAGTCGGGCGGCTGAGTGAAAGAGCCATGGTGTCGTCCTTATCGGAGGTCGGAAAGCGCTTGCGCATGATAAGGGAGGATGCGCTGGCGTCAAAAAGGGCTAGGCCGGTCGACTCAAGATGCCAGGGCGGGCTCGCGGATCCAAGTCTTGCCGCGGAGTTTGACCTGGGCGCGCTCGCTGCGCCAAACCGAGGCTCGGATTGGCATTCAATCCTCGCCCCGCTAGGGTATCATGCGGCTCTTTTGTCAAAGCTGCTCAGCGACGAATGCCCATGGTCGAGCCACTAGAGCCACAACGCGAGCTGCTTCTGGATGCGGGGGTCGAGGTGACCCTCCTCGGGACGGCCCATGTCTCGCGCGCGAGCGCCGAGCAAGTCCGCAAGCTGATGCAGTCGGGCACCTATGATGCGATTGCGGTCGAGCTCTGCCGCAGTCGTTTCAATGCCTTGATGGATCCCAAGTCCCTCTCGCAGATGGACCTCTTCTCGGTGATCCGCCAGAACCGTGTCTACATGGTGGTCGCCAACCTCGCCTTGTCCGCCTACCAGCAGCGACTTGCCGATCAGTTCGGTATCGAGCCGGGTGCCGAGCAGCGGGCCGCGATCCGACTTGCCAAGGAGCGCGACTTGCCTGTGATGCTGATCGACCGCGAGATCGGCGTCACCCTGAAGCGCATTTCGGGCAATCTCGGCTGGTGGAAGCGCTACAGCCTGTTCGCCGGGCTGCTGGCGGCCATGGTGACCTCGGACGAGGTCACCGAGGACGAGATCGAGCGGCTCAAGGAAGGGGACGTGCTCGAGACGACCTTCGCCGAGTTCGCCGCGGATCGTAGTGATCTCTATGTTCCCTTGATCGCTGAGCGCGACAGTTACATGGCCGCCAAGCTGGCCCGCGAGGCGTCACGCATGGATGCCAAGCGCATTCTCGTCGTGGTCGGGGTCGGACACCTCAGAGGGATCGCGGAGGAATTGTCGCGGGCTCAGGGAGATCCCGCGGCGGTGCTGCGCGCGCTGGAGGAGATTCCGCCGCCGAGCAAGTGGCCTTCCGTCTTGGCATGGGGGCTCTTGCTTTTGATTTTGGCGGGCTTCGGTTACGGTTTCGCGATGGGGCCGGAGGTCGGGCTGGAGCTCGTCGTGTCTTGGGTCGTCATCACCGGGGGGCTCTCCGCCGTCGGGACCTTGTTGGCGGCTGGGCATCCGCTGACCATCGTGTCTGCCTTCCTGGCGGCGCCGCTGACGACCTTGAACCCGACCATCGGGGCTGGAATGGTGACAGGAGCCGTCGAGCTCTACTTGCGCAAGCCGAGCGTGGGAGACTTCAGTCGCCTGAGGGCGGATGTCGCCAACTGGCGCGGGTGGTGGAGAAACCGGGTGTCTCGGGTTCTGGTGGTGTTCTTGCTGAGCAGTCTCGGTGCCGGTCTCGGGACCTATATCGCCGGCTTCAAGATCATCGAAACCCTGTTTCATGTCTCGAGCTAGCGACCTTTCGATCGAGACCAAATCGCGCCTCGGACTAAGCTGCGATCCCATCATCGATGTGGAGACATCAGTGCTGGGAGTGTCGGCCTTAAGGCGATTTCCGAGAGTCTTCTTACCAGGGGCGATTCGATCACGCGCCATCGGGCAGGCATTGCGTGGGAGCGCCGCCCGGCGCGACGGATCAGCTCCGACCGCCTCAGCCGCGGCGGGGCGCCGCTCCCACGGATCGAGCGGCTGCCCCGACCCGACGTCGCTCGGCCGAGCTATGAAGCCGGCGCCTCGACCGCCTCTCTGGTATCAGCTTCCCTGGAAATCGCCTAAGGCCGCAGCCGGTTGACCTGGAGGTCAATGCGCCCAGCGTCACCCGTTCCTGCAGCATCGGATGGAACGGAGCCCTAGGCGCTTGCGCCGGAGGAGCCGCGCTCGAGCAGATGCGTCCGAATGACTTCGAGGGCGGCGTCCATATGCTGAAAGGCGTGGTCGCCCCCCTCCCAGACGAGACATCGCCCGCAGTCGCGGTAGAGACGCTCGGCGATGCGATAGTCGATCACCTTGTCCCCCGTCTCCAGGAACAGCGTCGTCGGTGTGCCGTCGCAGGGCTGGTCGATCGTATAGATCCGTGTCTTCTGGATCGTCGCCTCATCCAGGCCGACGTTGGTCAGCGTCCAGGGGGTGAGCGCGGGGTTGATCATGAAGAGGTGCGAACAGGGGATGTGTCGCGCCATGTACTGGCCGTAGAATCCGCCCATCGAGCTCCCGACGACGGCCGGCCTGGCGTCGCCGAGCTCGGCGAAGAAATCCATCAGGGTCTCGATTGCGGCGTCTGGCTGATGCGCGGGGTAGTCGGGGGCGCGAACGTCGAAAGAACCTAGCTGGCTGCGCAGCAACTGGCCCTTGGCGGAGCGGCTGGAGCTGTAGAGGCCGTGCAGATAGACGAGCATGGTCGCTTCGCCACGTCAGGCCGACGAGGCTTCCTCTGGTGGATGGCTCGATTGGAAGCGCCTGGAATCGATGTAGGTGCGCTTGAACTGTTGGCAGCGATCGATGTACTCGCGCATGCTCTTGGGCATGGGGACGCGGGCGCGCACCAGATAGCTGACCAGATCAGTGCCTTCGCGAAGCAGCCGCGTCCCCTCCACGGCTTCGCGGATGTCCTTCGCGTCATGGATGCTAGGCAGGGCGGGGTCATAGTTGCAGACGCGCTCGCTCGCGACGACATAGGCGGGCCACACATCGAAGACGATCGGGTCCGTCCGCAGGATCTCGCACTTGCGCTTCGCCGCCTCGGCAAGCGCGTCGAGGCGAGGTCCGATGTTGCGGATCTGCCGGCTCTCGGCGAAGGTGTCTTTCATGGCCGAGGTGATGCGGTCGATGTCCTGCATGGTCATGGCGATCTTCAGATAGCGGCTGGCGTAGAAGGCCTCGATGGGCATCGAGAAGGCCTTGAAGGGCTCTCCCCAGAGCTCGTCGATGCCCTCGTCGCCACCGCGGTGGCGCACCATCTTGCCCAGCTCGAGCGCCTCGATGAGGCAGTGGCCGCACTCGCGCATTAGGGTGTGATCTGGACCGATCTCGACGCCAGCGGTCTGCAGGTCGACCAAACTGCGAAAGATGTCCGCCGCACGATTGAAGAGTGCGCCTGCCAGCATGGCCCCATTGACACGCTTGCGCTCGGTATCGGTCTCGGCCTCGTAGGCCTCGCGCGCCTCTCTCAGCCGCGTGCCTGGGATGTTGATGCCGTGCTCGACGTGATTGAAAAGGCGCCGGGTCAGCGCCTCGATGAGCTGACGGCGGACATCGAAGCTGTCTTTCGGCGGATCGTAATACTTGATCCAATACCCATCGTAATAGATGCGCGGCTGGCCGTCGAAGTCGCGTTTTGTGCCGTTGACTGGAGACTGATACATGCTGCGCATCAATGTCCGTAGCTGTTGATGGGGCTTGATTCAGAGACCACGATGAGCCCGACGAGGTCCCGGGCCTGCCTCGCTCCTGGAAACCCTCTCTTGAGATCGATCACCGGCCAGGCCGATGGACTAGAATCATGGGCCGTGATCAAAACGCTGCTAGGTGATCGAGCATGCTTACGAAGGATCAGTTTACCGCGATTGTCATGGCGCTCGTCGTCTGGGGATTCGCCGGGGCCTTGTTCGGTGCCTTGTTTGCCGGACTATACCAGGTGCTTGTCGTGCTGGGTCTGACTGGCTGGGAGCCCCTGGTGATTGCCGCTGCCGCGGCTGCGATGACGACATCGGCATTTTATAGCGCGATGCCGGTGGCCCTGGTAGGTGCCATGGCCGGGGTGTTGGCCTCCATTGGCTATTTGATTGCCTCCGGTCAAGAAGTCCAGCTGTTGGCGATTGTCGGCACCGCCGCCGTGTTTGGGGTGATCGCCGGCAGCTTCTACTCCTGGATCGCCAAGAGTGGGAGTCGGCCGCTGGCGGAGACCTTGACCGGTCTCTTGGCTGGCTTGCTCGCCGGCACTGTGCTTGCCCTTGTGCTGGGTCTTCTCGGTACGCAGATCGGGATGTTCGTCCTTGCGGCGGGTGTCGTGGCCTTGGTCGGGACCTTTTTTCAGATGGCCGAGCGCTGGCTGGTCGGTCGCAGCCTGAGCTGGCTGCCGGATGGCTTGGCGGCGCCCGTGGTCGCCGGGCTTATCGCGGCCGTGGTGGGTGCGAGCATTTGGATCGTTGGCGGGACGACGTCCGCCATGCTCGACCTGGGGGCGAAACAAGAGATCAGCGATGTCCTGCGCGACATCCCCCCAGGACTGACCGGCGGTCTGCTTGGCGGCGCGCTGACGGGAATCCTGCTCGAGCTGCTCGGCTTCCATCTCGAAGACCAGATTTAGGGCGACGGCCAGATATGACGCGACAAGGCGCCGGGAGCGAGCCGAATGGGGCTAGGCACCGACGCCGGGTCCATCGGTTTTCACAGCTGCGCTCCGCGCCAAAGCCTTACTTTCGGCAATAGTTTTGCGCTAACCTGCGCTGCGGCCTCGCCCGAACGGCGTGGCGCAATGGGCAATCGCTCCAGAGCCGGAGGAAATGCAGATGACGCAGATGCTGATTGGATTGGCTATCGGGATCGTGGTCGGCTGGAATTGGGAGCAGCCGGCGTGGGCAAAAGGCCTGCAGGCGAAGTTCGTCAAGTTGGTGCGTGTGGGCTCGGATAAGTCCGGCCAATGAGCGCAGGGGGCGCTCAGCCACCCAGGGGCTGTCGGCGCATGGGGATCGCTTGAGCCTGTGGGCTTGATCGGGCGCAGGGTCGCGAGCTGAGGCCCTTTCATCGCGATGCCGTCATCTCGACAATGGCCCACGAGGATGGACGCTTCCGGGCTTCGCAGGGATGGAGATCGAGCACAGCCGCCAGGTGCTCCCCACGTCTCGTGCTGGGGAGCACCTGGATGCCTTTAGATCATGAACAGATCCATGAACTGGTTGAGCGGCGTTGACATCAACGCCTGCTCGTCCTGGCAGAGGTCGTAGATGCGCTGGGCCTGGCCCTTGGGGAAGCGGGTCTTGAGCGCGTCCAAGAGCTTGGCCTCCAGGACCGGAATGCCCTCGGCGCGGCGACGACGGTGGCCGATGGGGTACTCGACCTCGACCTTTTCGGTCTTGGAGCCGTCGGTGAAGAAGACCTGGACGGCGTTGGCGATCGAGCGCTTCTCGGGATCCAGGTACTCCTGGGTGTAGCGCGGGTCCTCGGTGACCACCATCTTTTCGCGCAGGGCGTCGATGCGCGGGTCCTTGGCGACCGCGTCCTCGTAGTCGTCGGCCGTGAGGCGACCGAAGATGAGCGGCACGGCGACCATGTACTGCAGGCAGTGGTCGCGGTCGGCCGGGTTGTGGAGCGGGCCGTCCTTGCTGATGATGCGGATGGCGGATTCCTGGGTGGTCAGCTCGATGCGCTCGATCTGGTCGACGCGGTCCTTGACCTGCTCATGCAGGGTCATGGCGCACTCGGCGGCGGTCTGGGCGTGGAACTCGGCCGGGAAGCTGATCTTGAATAGGATGTTCTCCATCACATAGCTGCCGTAGTCGCGCTGGAACGCAAACTTGTTGCCCTTGAAGAGCACGTCGTAGAAGCCCCAGCGCGGCGCGCTCAGGACCGAGGGCAGCCCCATCTCTCCCTTCTGCACCATCATGGCGAGCCGCACCGCGCGCGAGCTGGCGTCGCCGGCCGCCCAGGACTTGCGCGAGCCCGTGTTGGGCGCGTGGCGATAGGTCCGCAGCGACTGCCCGTCGACCCAGGCCTGCGACAGGGTGTCGATGACCTGGTCCTTGTCGGCGCCCAGCATGAGCGCTGAGACGCCGGCCGAGGCGACCTTCACCAGCAGCACGTGATCGAGTCCGACCCGGTTGAAGCTGTTCTCCAGCGCCAGCACCCCTTGGATCTCGTGGGCCTTGACCATGTAGCTCAGGACGTCGCCCACCGTCAGGGGCGCGGCGCCGTCGGCCACGGCCTTGCGTGAGAGATAGTCGCCCAGGCCGAGGATGGCGCCCAGGTTGTCCGAGGGGTGCCCCCACTCGGCGGCCAGCCAGGTGTCGTTGAAGTCGAGCCAGCGCACCATGGCACCGATGTCCCAGGCGGCCTTGACCGGGTCCATGGTGTGCTGAGTGCCTGGCACACGGGCACCGTTCGGGACGGTCGTGCCAGGAACGATGGGGCCGAGGTGCTTGGCGCACTCCGGGTACTGAAGGGCCAGCATGGCGCAGCCCAGCGAGTCCATCAGGCAGTGCCGGGCGGTGGTGATGGCCTCTTGCGAGTCGATCTTGTAGTCGCAGACATAGTCCGCAATGGCGACCAGCTCCTGGTCCGGATCGGGACGCAGGTTGGCGTCGGCGATGTGAGCGCTCATGGTTCGGATCTCATTTGGTGGTTAAAGAGAGCCTCCAGCTCCCAGCGGTCGGCCTCCAGCTCTTTGGTGGAGTGCTTGCGCTGGCAGCTGGT
The DNA here is from genome assembly GCF_010820565.1 of Thiorhodococcus minor. Classification (GTDB taxonomy): domain Bacteria; phylum Pseudomonadota; class Gammaproteobacteria; order Chromatiales; family Chromatiaceae; genus Thiorhodococcus; species Thiorhodococcus minor. Next base: position 51,504 of record NZ_JAAIJQ010000033.1, read on the forward strand.
GGCTGGTCAGCGCTGCTCGATCGGTTTCCACTCGAGGTTCTCGACGCCAACATAGTTGGCGCTGGGGCGGATGATCTTGCCGTCCTTGCGCTGCTCGATGACGTGCGCGGCCCAGCCCGTGGTGCGCGAGATGACGAAGATCGGCGTGAAGAGGGCGGTCGGCACGCCCATCTGGGCGTAGGACACGGCGGAGAACCAGTCGAGGTTGGGGAACATCTTCTTGAGGCTCCACATGAGGGTCTCCAAGCGATCCGCCACCTCGAACATCCGCATGTGGCCGTTGCCCTCGGAGAGGCGCTTGGCAACCGACTTGATCACTTCGTTGCGCGGGTCTGAGATGGTGTAGACCGGGTGGCCGAAGCCGATGATGATCTCCTTGCGGCCGACGCGCTCGGTGATGTCGGCCTCGGCCTCGTCGGCGGTGGCGTAGCGCTGCTGGACCTCGCAGGCGGCCTCGTTGGCGCCGCCGTGCTTGGGGCCGCGCAGCGCGCCGATGGCGCCCGTGATGGCCGAGTACATGTCCGAGTTGGTGCCGGCGACCACGCGCGCGGCGAAGGTCGAGGCGTTGAACTCGTGCTCGGCGTAGAGGATGAGCGAGGTGTGCATGGCGCGCACCCATTCCTCGCTCGGCGTCTCGCCATGCAGCAGGTGCAGGAAGTGGCCGCCGATGGAGTCGTCGTCGGTCTCGACCTCGATGCGCCGGCCGTTGTGGGCGAAGTGATACCAATAGAGCAGCATGGAGCCGAAGCTGGCGATGAGCCGATCGCCGATGTCGCGCGCTGCGGCAACCGGCATGCTGTCCTTCTCGGGCTCCAGGGTGCCGAGCACCGAGCAGCCGGTGCGCATCACGTCCATGGGGTGGGCCGAGGGCGGCAGCTGCTCCAGGGCCGTCTTGAGGGCGGCGGGCAAGCCGCGCAGGGCCTTGAGCTTGCGCTTGTAGGCGGCCAGCTCGCTGCGGGTCGGCAGGCGCTCGTGGATCAGCAGGTGGGCGATCTCCTCGAACTCGGCCGTGTCGGCGAAGTCGAGGATGTCATAGCCACGGTAGTGCAGATCGTTTCCGGTGCGCCCGACCGTGCAGATGCCCGTGTTGCCGGCGGCGGTGCCGGACAGGGCGACAGACTTCTTCGGCTTGGGCAGTTGGCTCTCTTGGTTTTCAGCCATGATCGATGTCTCCTCGGTCTGGAGTGGTGTCCGGCCCCTGAATTGGCCGGTGTGGACCCAATCGTGAGGGCGCGATTGCTGGCCGGGGCGGGGCCCCGGGCGATCGCTAGTCTTCTGCCTTTCCCTGGGCGAACAGCACGTCGAGCTTCTGCTCGAAGCTGTGGTAGTCGAGATAGTCGTAGAGGTCCATGCGGGTCTGCATGGTGTCGAGCACCTTGGCCTGGGTTCCATCGCGGCGGATGGCCTGGTAGACGTTGAGCGCGGCCTGATTCATGGCGCGGAACGCCGAGAGCGGATAGAGCACGAGCGAGACGCCAACGTCCGCCAGCTCGTCGGTCTTGAACAGGGGCGTGGCGCCGAACTCGGTGATGTTGGCGAGCACGGGCACCTTCACCGCGGCGGTGAATTCCTTGTACTGGGCCAGCTCGGTCATGGCCTCTGGGAAGATCATGTCGGCGCCGGCCTCGACACAGGCGATGGCGCGCTCGATGGCCGAGTCCATCCCTTCGACGGCGAGCGCGTCGGTGCGGGCCATGATGACGAAGTCGTCGGTGCGCGCGTCTACGGCGGCCTTGATGCGGTCGACCATCTCGTCCTTGGAGACGATGGCCTTGCCGGGCCTGTGTCCGCAACGCTTGGCGGCGACCTGGTCCTCGATGTGGCAGCCGGCCGCGCCATTGCGGATCAGCTGCTTGACGGTGCGGGCGATATTGAAGGCGCTGCCCCAGCCGGTGTCGGCGTCGACCAGCAAGGGCAGGCCGGTCGCGTAGGTGATGCGGCTGACGTCCTCGAGCACATTGTCCAGGCTCGTCATGCCCAGATCCGGGATGCCGTAGGAGCCGGCCGCGACGCCGCCGCCGGAGAGGTAGAGCGCGCGGTAGCCGGTGCGCTCGGCCATGCGGGCGTGATAGGCGTTGATGGCGCCGACCACTTGCAGGGGGCACTCCTCTTGCACGGCGAGGCGCAGCTTGGCGCCTTGGGTCTTTGTCATGGTGGTCTCCGGTCGATTTATCCCAAAAAGAGCAGTTGAACCGCAAAGGGCACAAAGAGCGCAGAGGATTTCAACATCTTGTCTGCGAAGCCATGCTCACCCAGAGGGTGAAGCGACGCGGCAATGCAAGCCTCTGTTTTTCTTAGTGTCCTTCGCGCCTTTGCGGTTCTAATTGCCGAATCTAGGTTTATAGTTGTCAGGTGTCAGGTGTCAGGTGTCAGGTGTCAGGTGTCAGGTGTCTGAGGGGCGCATCGCCGCCAGGCGCCGCTCGGTCGCCTTGCGCGAGGCGCGGATGTGGCGGCGCATCAGCCACTCGGCCAGCTCTCCATCGCGCTCGGCGATGGCGTCGACGACTAGCTCGTGCTCCTTGAGGGCATCCCTGGCCCGGTCGCTCTTCATGCCGAATTGGCAGCGGTACATGCGTGCCAGGTGGTAGAGATCGTTGCAGAGGATGTTGGCGAGCCGACGGTTGCCGCTGCCCTGCACGATGCGGAAATGAAAGTCCAGGTCCCCTTCCTTTTGGAAGTAGGCCTGCCATTCCTCCTGGGCGACGTCGTTGCGGTGCTGCGCCAGCAGTCGCTTGAGGTCGGCGATGGCCGCGTCGCTCATGTGCTCGGCCGCCAGGCGGGCGGCCATGCCTTCCAGCGCTTCGCGGATCACATAGATCTCGAGCAACTGCTCGCTGGTCAGTGTGATGACGCGTGCCCCCACATTGGGCTTGCGCTCGACCAGGCTGCTCGACTCCAGTCGGCGCATGGCCTCGCGCAAGGGGCCTCGGCTAATGCCGAAGCGTGCCGCCAGGACGGGCTCGCTGATCTTGCTGCCGGGCGGGATCTCGCCCTCGACGATGGCCTGGCGGAGTTGATCGAAGATGCGATCCGCGATGGTCGCGGTCACTTCAGGTAAAGCTTCAGCGGTGATTGCCATGGCTTGAAGTGTCGACACTGATCCAGTCATAGGTGAAAAATGGCCTCAAAAACGGGCATTGTCAATATTATTGTCGACAATTTTGGTTTCGGGAGTGAAGTGTCTGGGTCGCGAAGGCGTTCGTGTCCAGGCTCGGCTGTTGGCGGGGTCGCGCGCTTGCGCGAAGGCTAAGGGGTGCTTGTCTGGCGTCCTGACGGCGGCGGTCCGGGCTAGTCTGCGGCATGCGCTAGGACCGGCCAAGGAGGTTGGAGTCCTGGTGGTAAAAGGACAAGGTCCTCGGGACGGTCGATGTCGGCCAATGCGGGGAGCTCGCTCCAGCTCCATCGTAGGTCGCGGAGTCGCTGGCGGGTGAGGTCGGCGACCCGATCGCCCCCCCAAGGCATTCCGTCGAAGAGATGGTGCGATAGCCGTTTGAATCCCAAAAGCACATAACCGCCGTCTAATGCGGGGCCGAGAACGGCATGGCTCCAGCGGAGCCGCTCACGCGCCATCTCGAGGTAGTCGGCCGTGAGGTCGGGGCAGTCGGTGCCAATGAGAAGAACAGCGTCGGCGCGTGTCAGTCCTTGCCGTGCTGCGTGCGCGAGTCGCTGACCCAGATTTTCGCCGTACTGCCGATGCAGGCTCAGGGCATGGCGGCGTGCGAGATCGCCGAAGGTCGGGTGACTGGCGTCTGGCGCGGCCCAGAGCTCCAAGCGTGCTCGGGGCGCCTCGCTCAGCCTTTCGAGGAGATCGGCCATGAGGTGTTCTTGCAGCGCTGCCGCGCCAGCGGGGCCGAGGGCGGGAATCAGGCGGGTCTTCGCCTCGCCCGCGACAGGGGCTCGTCCGAAGATCAGCGTGCGTGTGGTGAGCCCAGCCGGCTCGTCGCGTGCACTCTCGTGCAGGCTTGGCATGGTTCTGCTCCCGTCTGTCGCTATGACGATCTGCCTGATCGGCGATGTGGGGGCAGTTGCCGCGGGTGTCACTTGATCCATGATCAAACGCGAGCTTCCGAGCTTCCGAGCTTCCGAGCTTCCGAGCTTCCGAGCTTCCGAGCAGTGACGCCTGGGCTCGGAGAAAAAGGGCCATGCGTTACTCTGACAGGAGGTGCTCCGCCCGATCGGCCCAGAGCGCCGGCTGCCGATAGGCGGCGATCCATTGCGGCAGTTGCGCCGCGGTCATTGGCCGCGCGATTCCGTAGCCCTGGGCGCGATCACAGCCTAGGCGCATCAGCAAACTGCCGTGCTCGAGGGTCTCCACGCCTTCGGCAATGATGTCACGGCCGAAGGCGCGGGCCATGCCGATGACGCCTTCGACGATGTTGCGATCCTCCCTGTCCTGGAGCATGTTGCGGACGAAGGTCTGATCGATCTTGAGCGTTCCCGCGGGCAGCCGTCGCAGATAGATCAGCGAAGAGTAGCCGGTTCCGAAGTCGTCGAGGGCAAAGGAAAGCCCGAGCCGGGCGCCCTCGCCAATCACCGCGCTCACCAGGCCGAGGTCCTGAAGCGCGGTCGTCTCCAAAATCTCTAGCTCGATGCTTTGCGCTTGGACCCTCGGGTGACGGTCGATGATGCATGAAACTTCGTGCAGGAAATCGGGCGTTTGCAGTGATTGCGCCGACACGTTGATGTGCAGGCGCAAGGAAAGTCCCTGCTGGACCCAGGTCGCCTGCTGGGCCAGTGCCTCGCTCAGTACCCAGTGATCGAGCTCGCGGATCAAATCCGTTCCTTCGATGGCGGGCAGGAATTCGATTGGCGCCAAGAGGCCTCGCAGTGGGTGCTGCCAGCGGACCAGTGCCTCTACGGCCTCGATGCAGCCACGGCGCATGTTGACGATCGGCTGATAGCGCAGACAGAGCTCGCCTGCGTCGATCGCCCGCGCGATGCTGTGCAGCAGCTCGCGGCTGGCGATCGCCTGGCGGTCTTGCTCGGGGTCGAAGAATTGAAAGTTGTTGCGCCCGCACTGCTTTGCCAAGTACATGGCGTGGTCGGCGTGACGCAACAGGGTATCGGCGTCCCCGTGGTCGTCCGGATAGAGCGTTGCTCCGATGCTGGCAGAGACTGGGTGGGGCTGGCCTTGGATGAGCTGATGCTTGCTCAGGCTGCGTAAGACGCGCTCCAGGACTTGGGTGCAGGTGCTCAGGTCGACCATGTCCGTGAGTACGAGTGCGAACTCGTCCCCGCCCCAGCGGGCGACGGTGTCGCCCGGGCGAACGCTCGCGGTGAGGTGATCCGCGACGGCCCGAAGCAGGTCATCTCCGGCTTCATGGCCGCATTGGTCGTTGATCGGCTTGAAGTCGTCGAGATCCAGATAGCAAACGGCAACGAGACAGCCTTCGCGGTCGGCGACGGCGATGGCCTGCTGTAGCCGATTGAGCAGCAGCCGCCGGTTCGGGAGTCCGGTGAGATGGTCGTAGTAGGCCATCGCCTCTAGGCGACTCTGGCTGTCTCGTAAGGCTTGCTCGGCTACGCGCCGTTCGGTGATGTCCTGCGCCGCGGCATAGATCAAGCCGGTGTCGGCGGGCGCGGTGGCGGACCAGGCGAGGGTGCGCAGACTGCCGTCCTTGCAGAGGTAACGGTTCTCGAAATAGTCGCTATCGCGTCCTTGCAGCAGCGCCTGGAGCTTCGCGCGGGTTGTTTCAGAATCGCCAGGATAGAGATAGTCGAGCAGGTGATGCCCGATCAGCTCGTCCTGACGATAGCCGAGTATCTCCGTCCAGGCTGGATTGACGCGCCGGATCGTCCCGTCGAGGCTGGCAATGAGAAAGAGATGCAGGGATAGCCCGAAGAATCTGGCTTGCTCGTCCTCGGCCTGTCTCAGCTCCGTGTTGTCGCGGGCGACGCCCGCTAGGCGGATGGCGCGGCCGTCGGCGCCGCGAACCGCGTCGCCATAGATGACGAGCCAGTGGGTCGAGTCGTCGGGCCAAACGACTCTGAGCTCCAGGTTTTGTGCCGCGCCATCCTCGACGCAGGCGCGTAAGCTGGCGCGCCAGCGCGGTAGATCCTCAGGGTGGACCCGGGCGTCGAGCTCAGCGAGCCTGCCTCGGCTGCTCCCGGGCGGAAGCCCCCAGATGGACACCATCTCTTCCGACCAGACGACCAGGTCGTTGTCGGTGTGCCATTCCCAGACGGCGGTTCCGGAAAGGCGCAGGGCCAGGTAGAGATGCTCCTCGGTATCGCGGAGGGCATCCTGCATCCTGGTGCGCTCGGTGACGTCTTGCGCGGCGCCGAGGAGCCACGCCGGTTTGCCCGCGGCATCGTAGCGCACCTCGCCGTAGTCTTGGATCACGCGAATCCGCCCATCGTCCGGGCGGGTGATCCTGTGCTGGTGCAGGTAGGAGGTCCCTTCTTCCAGGGCCTTTTGGAGGGCGCCCTGCATGCCGGCTCGGTCGTCCGAGTGAACCATGTGCAGCAGGCCGTCCAGCGTCCGATTCCCCCGCTCGACCCCGTGGATGTCGCACCATTCCGGGGTCGGTATGAAGCCGGTCGTTTTCGGCTCGAGCATCCAGCCGCCAACCTGAGCGAGGCGTCCGGCATGGGTCAGCAATAGGCCGCACTCATCGGCCGAAATGACTCGGGCTGAGGCTGTTTGGTGCGTGGAGGCCTCGGTGTGGGCAAGGCCGCGAGACTCCCGTTTCATCGGGCGGGGCTCTTTGTCTTCTCTTAACGTTGGCTGCCGATATCATAGCGGGGTTTGCGTCGGCGATCGGCAGATTTCGCACGGCCAGCCAAACTGGCGACGATCGCCGCGGCCGGGGCGGCGAAGCCGGCACGTCAGCGCGGCGGCATCCAGGGAGGCTCGCCACCTGAATGCAGGGCCATGCTTGCCGACCTGCTTCTGTCTGACGTGCCTCGGCCCGAGCCGCTGATGCCTGATCTGCGAGTCGTGTCACAGATTCGCGCGGTTCACGCGGGTGTTCCGCCATAGACCCGGTGCATTCCGCATCGCCCACCCGAGCCTGCGCTAAGCTCTGCCTATGCCCTCGACGCGCGCCAGTTCTGCCTGCTTCCCCCGCTCAGCCTCAGGCTGCCCGATCACCTAGTCCTTCGTAGCACGGAGATACCGCATGGCCCTCGTGAAGAACAGCTCCACCCTCGGTGATGGCATTGCGACCCAAGGCAAGACCTCGGCGGCTGCGGCCCGCGAGGCCGAGGCGCAGCGCAAGCGGGCGCGCACCCTGGCAAAGCAGCAGCAAGCAGCCGAGCGGATCGCTGCGGCCACCGGCGAGCTGTCCTCAGGTATCAATGAGGCGGCCTCCGCGGCCGAGGAGCTCAAGCGCGCGGCCGATCAGATCGCGACCGGAGCCGAGGAGGCCTCAGGAGCGGCCCAGGAGTCCCTGGCGGCCTTCAAGCAGGTCGAGGTCTCCATTGCGCGCCAGTTGCGGAGCGCGGAGACCAGCCAGGGCAGGACCGAGGCCACTCAGGACTTGGTGGGCAGGGCAAGCACCGAGATCTCGGGCCTGGTCGCCAATGTCGGCGTCGCGGCCCAGCGTCAGGCGGCTTCCGTCGAGAAGGTGGCCGAGCTGGAGAAGCAGGCGGCCAGCATCGGCAACATCGTCAAGGCGGTCGCGCGCATCGCGGATCAGACCAACCTATTGGCGTTGAACGCGGCTATCGAGGCGGCCCGCGCAGGCAAGCACGGCAAGGGCTTCGCGGTTGTGGCCGACGAGGTGCGTACGCTGGCGGAGACCTCCGAGAAGAGCGCCAAGCAGATTCAGGATCTCGTGGGACAGATTCAGACGGAGGTGAAGGTCATCGCCGAAGGGATCGGCCGTTCGGCCGAGACGGTCGAGGCCGAGGCGGAGAAGGGCAAGACCATTACCGCGCAATTGGAGCAGATCCGCTCGGACGCCGCCGAGATCGTCAAGGGTGTGCAGGAAATCGCCGCCGGTGCCCAGCAGTCCAGCACGGCCGCCGGGCAGGCGCTCAAGGGCTCAGAGGACATCGCCGCCGCCGCCGAGGAGCAGTCCGCCGCGGCCGAGGAGGCCGCCAAGACGGTGGCCGAGCAGGCACAGGCCCTGGCCGAGTGCGAGCAAGCGGCGCAGGCCCTCTCGGAGCTGGCGGAGGATCTCAAGACCTCCACGGATGTGGCCAAGAGCGCGGAAGAGGTCGCCTCCTCCGCCGAGCAGCTTTCCTCCGCCGTGTCCGAGATCAATCGCGCCAGCACCCAAATCATGGTCGCCATCGAGCAGATCCGCAAAGGCGCCGAGGTGCAGTCGGCCGGCACCGAGGAATCGGCGGCCGCCATCGCTCAGATCGAGCGTGGACTCGAGCTCGCGCAAGCCCGCGCGACCGCGGGATCGGAGAAGGTGCTGGCGATCAAGACCCTCCTGGCCGAGAACAAGGCCACGGTCGACGGCCTCGTCCAGGGTATCTCCGGCGCGGCGGACGCCTCTCGGTCGAGTATCAAGCAGATCAAGGATCTGGAGCTGGTGTCGCGGCGGATCGACAAGATCGTCGACGCCATCACCACGGTCTCCATCCAGACCAATATGCTGGCGGTCAACGGCTCTATCGAAGCGGCCCGCGCGGGCGAGTTCGGCAAGGGCTTCGTGGTGGTGGCCACCGACATCCGCAACCTGGCGCACGACTCGGCCGAGAACGCCGACAACATCAAGGATCTGGTGAAGGCGGTCCAGGATCAGATCGGCTTGGTCGGACGCGACCTCGAGGAGATCGTCGCCTCCGCGATCGGCGAGGTGGAGAAGGCCAAGGTCACGACGAGCAATCTCGTCACCATCGAGACGGATATCCTGACCGTCGAGAGCGGCACGCAAGAGATCCTGGACGCCGCCAACGAGATCGTTGCGGCCATCTCTCAGGTCAAGACCGGGGTCGAGCAGATCTCGACCGCCGCCCAAGAGGCCGACAAGGCGGCCAGCGAGGCGGCCTCCGCCTCCCAGCAGCAGTCGCAGGGGGCCGAGGAGCTGGCGGCCGCCATCGAGGAGATCGCATCGCTCGCCGATGAGCTGCAGAGTGCCTGAGCCATGACCTCAGAAACCCTCAAAGAACCAGAGGTCTCGCCCCCGGATCGGGACGAGGCGCAGGACGAGCTCGAGTCCGAGCTGCGGCAGTTCGTGACCTTCATCCTGGGGGCGGAGGTCTTCGCCGTGGACATGGCCCCGGTGCAGGAGATCATTCGGGTTCCGGAGGTGGTTCGCGTGCCCCTGGCCCCGCCGAGTCTCGACGGCTTGGCCAATCTGCGCGGCCAGGTGCTGCCGATCATCTCGCTGCGTCACCTCTTCGGGCTCGACGCACGCGACAACGACGATACCACGCGTGCCCTGGTGATCGACATCGGTCAGCCCCTGGGCTTCGTGGTGGACAGGGTCGCCAGCGTGGTCGGCGTCGAGCCGTCCAAGATCGAGGCGGTCGGGGCGATCAGCAGCACCGTGGATACGGAGCTGTTGTCCGGTCTCATCAAGGATGTCGGCGGCCACACCATGATCATGGTCTTGGACTTCGCCCGCTTGATCGGCCGGGAGTTCGCCGAGATCGCCAGTCTGGCGACCTCGGCGGCCATGGTCGGGGAGCTGTCCAGCGCGCTGGAGGCGGAAGATGAGGAAGACGGGGACGAGCTGCAGCTGGTGAGCTTCGAGGTGGCTGGCCAGGAGTACGCCATCGCCATCGAGAATGTGCAGGAGATCGTTCAGGTCCCCGAGCGTATCGTCGAGGTGCCGCGCTCCGAGCAGCACGTCCTGGGTGTCATGAGCTTGCGCAACCGCCTCTTGCCCCTGGTGAGTCTGCGGCGGATGTTTGCCTTGCCGCCGCGCGAGGCGGACGACCACAGTCGTATCGTCGTGGTGTCTCTAGGGAGTACCTCGGTGGGTGTCGTCATGGACCGCGTCAACGAGGTCTTACGGGTCGCCAAGGATGACGTCGAAGCCATGCCTGGTCTCTTGGCGCGCGACAGCGATCTCGCGGAGATTTCGGACATTTGCAGGCTCGATGGCGGTGAGCGCCTCGTCTCGATCATCTCGACCGATCATCTCTTCCGCCATTCCGCCATCGAGGAGGCCCTGACGACTGTGGACATTCTGAACGACGAGGAGCGGCAAGCGGCCGCATCCCAGGCCGGGGCGCATGAGGAGGTCGACGCCGACGACGACGAGCAGGTCGTGGTCTTTCGCCTGGACAAGGAGGAGTTCGGGGTGCCGATCGAGAGTGTGCAGGAGATCGTGCGCGTTCCCGATGAGCTGACCCATGTCCCCAAGGCGCCCGCCTTCGTCGAAGGCGTCATCAATCTGCGCGGCAGCGTGCTGCCGGTGATCGACCTGCGCCGACGCCTGGGACTCGCCGACGTGGAGCGGTCCGACCGTCAGCGCGTCATGGTCTTTCTGCTCGAGGGTGCGCGCACCGGCTTCATCGTGGATTCGGTCGCCGAGGTGCTCAAGATCCCGAGGGAAGCGATCGAGCCAGCTCCGCGGCTGTCCGGGGAGCAGGCCGAGCTGCTGGCGCGCATGGCGAATCTGGGGCGCGAAAAGCGCCTGGTGCAGTTGATCGACCCGACGCAGCTGATCCAGAAGCCTGAGCTGGCGGATTTGGCGGAGCTGTCGGCGTGAAAGCGCTCAGGCGAAGGGCAGGGAGGATTCAGGGAGCATGATCAAGCTCTTGATCGTCGATGATTCGGCCTTGATGCGCCGCCAGCTCGCCAATGTATTTCAGGCCGAGGACGACTTCGAGATTCGTCAGGCACGCAATGGCCGGGAGGCGGTCGAGGAGAACCGGACCTTCGAGCCGGACGTGGTGACGCTGGATATCAACATGCCGGAAATGGACGGCATCACAGCGCTCTCGCTGCTGATGGCGGAGCGTCCTGTGCCCGTGGTGATGGTGTCCTCGCTGACGGAGAAGGGGGCGCTTGCCACCTTCGAAGCGCTGAATTTAGGGGCCGTGGACTATCTGGCCAAGCCGGGCGGGACGATTTCACTCTCGATCGAGGAGATCAGCACCGAGCTGGTGGCCAAGGTCCGTGCCGCGGCGGGCGCCCGCCTCAAGGGCAAGGGAGCCCGCCGCGCGACACCGCGTCCGCGGGAAGAGCGCGCTCGTCCAGCCCCGCGTCCGGCGGCCGCGCGGCGACCCGAGGCCAGCGAAGGCCTGGTCGTGATCGGCGTGTCGACGGGCGGCCCGCGCACGCTCGAGGATATCCTGCCGCTGTGGCCGGCGGATTTTCCATGGCCGGTCCTGGTCTCCCAGCACATGCCCGCTTCCTTCACCCGCCCCTTCGCCGAGCGCATGAATGCGCTATGCGCGCTCGATGTGGTGGAAGTCGTCCGGCCCATGCAGGTGGAGCCGGGAACCATCTATATCGGCAAGGGCGGAGCGGACATGGTGGTTGGCCGGCGTGGCGGACGCCTGACCGCGCTCAGCAAGCCAGAGGGCAAGGACTATCTATGGCATCCCTCGGTAGAGCTCCTCGGCCGCTCCGTCTTGGAGCACTGCGATCCCGCGCATGTCGTTGGCATCATGCTGACCGGAATGGGCTACGACGGCGCCGATGCCTTCGCCGAGATCAAGCAGCGTGGTGGCCGCACCATTGCCGAATCCGAGCAATCAGCCATCGTCTTCGGGATGCCCGCGGAGCTGATTGCCCGCAATGGCGCCAGCTTGGTGCTAGGGGCCGAGAAGATTGCGGCTCAGGTCAACGCCTGGGCGAGCCGTTGATCGCATGGACAGCGGGTGGCCGGTGCTTGCCGCGGTCGCGGCGTTGGTCGCCAGCAGGCGACCTGGGTCATCGCCTCCAAAGGGCGCCCGCGTCCGTTCTCCGCGACACGAGACGTCTCCTCGATTCCATCGAATCGCACCACAATCCCACTGACCACTGACCACTGACCACTGACCACTGACCACTGACCACAGCCCAGAGACCAAAACCCAGCCCGACGGGCCCCACCCGGAAGGCCGCAGGCGACCC